>CAZMGT010000055.1:0-24859 GCA_964565895.1 uncultured Armatimonadia bacterium | reverse complement strand
CCGCGGGGCGCGGAAGATCACGTCATAGCTCTGCCACTGTCCGGGCGCCTTGCAGGCGTTTGTCCGCGGAGGCGTTCCTCCCACGGCGCGCTTGTTGATCCACTGGCAGTAGATGCCGCCGCAGTCGGAATACTTTAGCTCCTCGTCCTTCTTGCCCCAACTGTCGAGAATTTGAATTTCGTAGTGCCCCATGAAGTATACGCCGGAGTTTGAGCCCTTGGGGATGCAGAACTCGATGTGCAGCTCGCAGTCGCCGTGCTCTAGGTCTGTGAGCAGGTTGTCCGTGCGCCCCGTTTTGCCGTTGACCATAATCCCCGTGCCTGGCTCGGTGGCAAAGCGCTGGGAGTTGTTCGGGTCGAGGGCCACCTTGCCGCAGACGAACCACTGATGGCCCCCGCCCTTGCGCGTGTGCCAGCCGTCGAAATTCTTGCCATTAAACAGGTCGATCCACTCGCCCTTTCCCCGGGCCTGGGACATGGCGGGCCCTCCCGCGCCGCAGAGCAGCGCCAAGGTTAGGGCTGCCGCGGCAAGCGATATGGCAACGTGGCCTGCAGCGATACGCTGTCGCATCATCGCTCCTCCTCTCGCAAACCGCGCGAGCGCTCTGAGGCTATTCTGGCGCGTAAAGCGGGTGACCTGCCTAAAAGCAGCTCGCCTTGTCGCGCAGGAAGGAACGGCGCAAACGCAGGCAGAAACAAAAACAGACGAAAGTGCGAGAACAAGCCGCGGGGAGGGAGGTGTACGCGGGGAAAAGGCGAAATAGCTGGTGCGTAGGCGGCAGACCGAAAACGCTTTGGGAGGCGAGGATAATGCGCAAGCGCGGTTTCACGCTCATTGAATTGCTTGTGGTGATCGCGATTATCGCGATCCTCGCGGCGATACTGTTCCCTGTGTTCGCGAAGGCTCGTGAGAAGGCGCGCGCCGCGACGTGTCTTTCTAACATTCGGCAGTTGGCCACCGCGTGGCACCTGTACACGGAAGACTGGGGCGAGCGGGCGTGCCCCTGCCGGATCGTGAAGAACTGGTGGGCCTCCTGGCCCTCGGGTTCCGTGGCGGACACGCCGGACCCGGACGGGGTAAACTATGGTTGGGCCACGGCGCCGGTGGGGCCGACGCTCAGCCCGAAGCAGCGGCGGGAGTCCACCTGTTGGGCTTATTTGCTCATGCCCTACGTGAAGGACGTGGGCATTTACCAGTGCCCCTCGGGCCAGGCGAGCTGGTATCCCGCAAACGAAAAGAACGGCATTAGCTACGTCTACATGAGCCACCTCGGCGACGGCCACGGCAGCCCGGCTCAGACTTCCGCGGTGATGCTCGGGGCGATCCAAAAGCCGGCAATCCAGATCCTCTTCTACTGCACGGGTAAGAACTGCCGTCGCGCGGAGATCTCCGGCTGGCGCGGAGGCCGCGGCTCTTGGGACCCCAACAGGTGGAGAGACACCGGCGGCACGGGGGGCGGCTGCGACCCTCGGCCGTTTCGGGACTGGTTCCCGCGGCACAACGAGGGCCGCAACTTCGCCTTTGCCGACGGCCACGCCCGCTGGTCGCTCGACCAGCCCATGAACCGCGGCGACCACCGCGAATACTACGAGCCGGATGGCCGGCCGTGGTAGTCGGTTTTACCTCACCCTAACGGGTAGGGTAATCGGAGCTGCCGGGGTTGCCCGGCAGCTCTTTTTTTGTTGCCTGCACAAACTGCACAAAAGGCGCGCAGCGGAGGTCTCCGCGCAGGCCAGCGTGAACGTGTTGGAGAGCGAAGCACAGCGTGCGCGCAGGGCGCGCAAGCAAGGGGGCCTAGGCGGCGATGCTCTTGCGGATTAACTCCACGAGCAACGAGGTGCGCCGGCTGCAGCGGCTGCTCAACGCAGCCGGCTGCCATCCCCGGCTCGTCGTGGACGGGATCTTCGGCCCGCTCACCGAGCGCGCGGTAAAGCATTTTCAGGCGCGCCATGTGGACGAAGACGGCCTGCCTCTGGAAGTAGACGGGATCGTCGGCGCTAAGACGTGGTGGGCGCTTACCCACCGCACGCGCAGCGCTATGCCCGACGTGGACGACGCGCGAGACAGCGCCCTTGCTCTTCGCGCGCTGCTCGTGGCCTTCGAGTATCACGCCGCCGATGTGCGTGAGCGGCCGCCGGGCTCTAACCGCGGGGGGCCGAAAAAGGGCGTGGACGAGAAGTATAGCGTAACCGCCATTCAGCGGCCGTTCTTTCCCGAGGCGGGCCAGCCGTGGTGCGCGATGTTCGTTTGGCAGTGCTTTACTCAGGCGGGGCTTAAGCTCAAGCCGGACGGTTTCGCCGCGGTGATCACCTGGGTGCGCTGGGCGCGGCGCAACGGCTACCTGCACAGCGCCTATGGCTTTCTCCCCCGCGCGGGCGACCTGTTCTGCGTGGGCCCGTGCATCAATTTCCAAACCGCCTATCACATCGGCTTCGTGGAGAAATACAACGGCGACGGGACGATTACGACGATCGAGGGCAACTCCGGCGACCGAGTCGCCTCGCGGATAAGGCCTGTTGCTGGGGGCTACGGCGGCGAGCGCGGCGGCGGGGGAATACGCTATTACATTCGCATTCTCGGGCGCTAACGCGACGCGCTAAATTCCCGCCCGCTCGACCCAAAAGTCGAGCTCCTCCTGGCCCGGGAGCATGATCCGCACGCGGCCCTGGGCGTCGGCGACGAGGATCATCCCCTCAAGCTCCCACGTCGCAGAAAGCACATAGGGCTCGCCGGCGAGGAGATTCTTCACGGTAACCACCGTTTCGCTCTCCGTGCGCAGGTGCGCCCCAAGGCCGTTGGGGCCGAAGATCTCCACGAAAATCTCCGCCTGTGTTTGCCCTTCGTCCGCGAGGACCTCGAGCTCCAAGGGCAAGAGAATGGGGTCGAACGCGTTATAGGTAAACGTCGCACCCGAGCTGTCGACGATCGTCCGCCCGCCGAGGTAAACGCGACCGCCGCGGGAGAGGATCCAGTCGCTGCCCGCGGCCGTCGCCTGTGGCGCGCGCAACAGCGGCTGGCCGAGCTGCGAGACATAGTGCGAGCCCGGGGGAAAGCGCACAAACTGCCCCTTTTCCCGAAGCAGGGAGAAGAGCAGTCGCGGCTCGCCCGCGCGCGCGGCAGCGATTGCCGCGCCCCACAGCCAAGGGTCGTCGGCGAGGGCGTTGTTGCTGCGTACTGCGGCAAGGGATAGCCGCGCAAGCTCGCGCAGCAACCCGCGGAGCAAGGCGTCGCCCGTTGCCCGGAGGAGGTTCGCCGCGCTAACGAGCGCACGGACGGCGTCGGCGTGGGAAAGCTCCTCCGCGCCGCCTGCGCTGGCCAGCAGCCGCGCTCCCCGGCGAAACTGCGGCATGTCGCTGCGCAGCCGGCGCAGCCCCTGCCGGACAACCTCCCACCATGCCTCGCCGCCCGCTTCGCCCAGCGTCTCGCCGATCGCCCGCGCTTGGTCGAGCGCGATGAGGTGGTCGGCCAAGCGGTAGCCCGCGCCTTGGGCGGCCCCGTCGGAGGGGAAGACCGCCAGGCCGTTGGCGCTCCGCTGGGCGATACATCCCGGCCCAACCGTATTGCCCGAGAAAAGGCGCAGGTAGTGCTGCAGATGCTCGCGATAAATCTCGACCCCCGTCCAGGCATAGGCGCAGGCAAGCGCGAGAACGACATCGCACCGCCGAACGACGATCGTCGGCTTGCCCCCGCTCAGCACGCGCGGCGCAAGGTCGCCCTGGTCCTGCGCGATAAGGACGTTTGC
This sequence comes from uncultured Armatimonadia bacterium, assembly GCA_964565895.1. GTDB lineage: Bacteria > Armatimonadota > Zipacnadia > UBA1398 > CAZMGT01 > CAZMGT01. Next base: position 21,117 of record CAZMGT010000055.1, on the reverse strand, counting down.
CAGGCGGAGGATAAGGTCCGCGGCAAGGGGGTCCTGCGGCTGGGTCGGATCCTGCGACTCGCCGTGGGCGAGGGCCAGCGGCGAAAGCCAGGCCGGGCCGATCCACGTCGCCCCCGGCGTATTCACCTCCGTCGCGGCAACGATCGGGCCGCGCAACGGATCGAAGGGCACGTAACCCGCGCCGAGGGGCGGCTGCTTCGCCGCGCTCTGCAGCGCTGCCTCGGCCGGCGAGAGGACGATCGCGAGCGAGAAGAACAGGTCCTCGCCGCGCTCGAGCGGCCCGCTGGGGCAGTCCAGGGCGATTGCCCCCGCAGCGCGCCGCGCCTGCCAAGCCAAGCTTGCCCGACGCCATAGCCCCTGGCCCAACGGCGCGAGGCGCAGGGCAAAGCTGTCGCAAAGGAGAGTCGCCCGCTGCTCTCCGTTAAGCACAATGGGCACCCAGCGCAGCCCCGCGCTCGTCCCCCCGCGGCTCAGGGCCCGCGCCCCGACGACTTGCGCCAGGCGCACACCGTCGAGCGCAACGTGCTCCGCGGCCGAGATGACGTCTGTTATGTAAACGGCGTGGGGCGTAACCTCCACATGGCGGCGCAGGCGCAGGGCTCCGGCACGCGCTTGGGCGCGATATGTGAGCAGCGCGTAGTGCGGCAGGCGGAGGGCTTCCTCGGCCCACTGCCCCTGGTCGAAGCGGAGCGTGGCCCCCGGCGCGTTCGCGGCCGGCGCGGCAAACGTCATCTCGCCCACGCGCACCGCGCCTTCGGCCAGCGGCTCGACTGCGCACTGTGCCAAGCGCAGGCTAGCGCAGCGCGCGGGCAGCGCCCCCAGAAGGACGAAAACTGCGCCGACCGCGGCTTGTGTCCGAAACACCACGAGCGGCCCCTCCGTGGTTGCCCGTCCTTCGGCTAGTGACACATTTCGCGGCCGGCGAATGAACCCCTTTGGCCTGCGCCCCCTTGCCCTGACTGAGCGCGGAAGGACAGCTCTTGCGCTGAGCGAAGAAACTGGCAAGACCGTGCTGCGTAGCGCAAGGCGGGCGAGCGGCGAGAGGTTGCCCGCGGGCATTTTCTTCCGCGCGCCGCGGAAGGGGAAAGGGATTTGCCAATGGCTTGCGTTTTTGGCCGAAGAGCAACATGCGCTGCCCTGGGGCTTGCCCTGGCCCTGGCCTGGGCGGGCTCCGCGAGGGCGGGGCAGACGCTTTCGCGCTTTTTCGACCCGGCGACGATGATTACCCCGGACGAGCTTAAGCCCGGGATGCGTGGGACGTGCAAAACCGTCCTCCGCGGGGTGCGGCCCCAAGAGTTTGGCGTGGAGATCCTCGGCGTGCTCCCGCGCGAGTACCGCGGGCGCGACATGATCTTGTTCCGCGTTACCGACGGCCCGATCGTCGAGCGCGAGTCGGGGATCGTGCAGGGGATGAGCGGCAGCCCAGTTTACGTTGACGGGCGGCTTGTGGGCGCGGTGTCCATGGCCTACGGCTACTCGCGCGAGCCCGTGGGGCTGATTACCCCGATAAACGACATGCTCCACGCGTGGGAGAGCGAGCCGCAGGAAAGCGCGCAGGCGCGTGGGCCGGTGCGCGTGCCTCTTCCCGAGCCCGTGGTGATCGGCGGGCGGACGGTGCGCGAGGTCGTTCTTGCGCAGAGCCTGGCCGAGGTTGGCGGGGAGCGCAAGCGCGGGCTGTTTTTGCCCGCGGGGCTGCTCTGGCAGGTGAGCGGGCTGTGCCAGCCGGCGATCGAGGCGTTTAACGAGTACGTTAAGCCGTTTGACATGATGGCCGTGCTCGGCGGGGGCATTGGGCCGGCGATCGACGTGCCTATGGAGCCGGGCTCGGCGCTGGGTATTCAAATCATCTCCGGCGACCTGTCCATCGTGGGCGTAGGGACGCTGACCTATACCCTGGGCAAGCGCTTCGTCGCCTTTGGCCACCCGATGATGAACTCCGGCCATACGAACTTCCCCGTGTGCAGCGCGCTAACGCACACGTTCGTGACCAGCCTGGCCATGAGCCACAAGATAAGCTCGCCGCTGAAGACCGTGGGAACGATGACCGAGGACCGCGCGGCGGCGGTCGCCGGCGTGCTCGGCCAACAGGCAGAGACGATGCCCATGGAGATGGTCGTCGAGAACAGCAGCCAGAGCAAAAGCCGCACGCTGCGCTTAAACATCTGCCGCAACCGCGTGTATACCTGGATGGCCATTGGCCTGGCCGTGCTCTCGGTAATTTCCGACAGCGCCCCCCAAGGTGTGGAGAGCACGGCGCGCATTAGCTTGGAGATCGAGTCTAGCGCGGGCAAGTTTGTGCGCAAAAATATGGTCTACCACCCCGAGCGCCTGTCGGCGATGATCCTCCGCGAGGTGCTCGAGCCGGTGCTCTTGCTTACACAAAGCGAGTTTGAGCACGCGGAGATAAAGTCCATTCGCGTGCGCTGCCAGCTTATTGAGAAAAAGACCGTGGCCTATATCGAGGACCTCGTCCTCCCCGACTACTTCGTTGCCCCCGGGCAAGAAGTGCGGGGCAGCGTTATCCTCCGGCTCGAGGACGGCACGCGCGTCGCCGAACCGTTTTCGATAACCGTTCCCGAGGACACCCCGACGGGCCCGCTTGCGCTGGGCGTTAGCGCGGGAATGGAAGCGATGATGATGGAGTCGCAGATGGATGCCCTGCGGCCCGTCCCGCGCAGCCTGCGCGACCTGCTCAAGCTCTACGGTAGCGTCCCCGCGGAGAACGAGCTGGTGATTATGCTCTCCTCGCCGTTTTCCGGCGCGGCAACTGCGGGCACGGAGCTGCCCAACCTGCCCAAAATGATCCTCGCCGTGCTCGGCTCGGCGGGGACGACGGACATGATGCAGGGGCAAACTGTTGTCCGGAAAACAAAGGTGCAGGATCGCGTGCTCTCCGGCTCGGCCTCGCACCCGATTATCGTCGTCCGGCCGGAGGACCGGACAAGCGAAGCGTTTCGCGAGCGGCGCGGGGCTGCCCCGCAAGGCGCGCGCTCGGAAATTCGCTATGAGCGGGACTTGGGCGCGCAGACCGACCGCTACCTGCACTTTCCCTGGCGGGCATATTTGGAGCTCGGGAGCAACGCGCGGCGCGCTCTCGCGACCCTCGCCGACCCGGCGATCCTTGGGCCGTTCGACGTTCCCCGGCCGGTGGCGCAGCGGCGGGCCTGGCCTGCCTTTCGCCCGCAGCCGTTGCCGGCCAACGCGGACTTCAGCGAAGGCGAGATCCGTGTGGAGCGGGCGCCCGAGAAGAGAGAGGCCAGCGAAGAGGAGCCCACCGTGGAAGAAGCGGAGGCGGAGGGAGAGGTTAGCGTCGTCGCCGTGCGCAAGCCCAAGGTGTGGAGCCAGGGAACCTCTGCCGACTTCCTCCTCGGCGAGCCAAGCGGCCTGGCGATTACCGATCAGGGCGAGCTCGTGCTCGCTTCGCCCCTGGAGCGGATCGCCGTAGACGCCGGCTGCCTTTACATGTGGGACATCGCCGTAGGGCCCGGCGGCGAGGCCTATGTGGGCACGGGAAACAAGGGGCAGGTGCTCCGCGTCTCCCCCCAAGGCAAATGCTCGGTGTTTTTCCGGGCGGACGATCCCGAGGTTTTCTCGGTCACCGTTTTGCCCGACGGCCGCGTTGTCGCCGGAACGGGGCCCCGAGGCCTCGTCTATCTCATCGCCCCTGAGGGCAAGGGGCGGCTGCTCGCGCGCACGGGCGAAAACTACGTTTGGGACCTGTGCGTCATGGGGGACACGATCTACGCCGGCACAGGGCCCAACGGCAAGCTGCTGGCGATCTCATTCAGGGGCGAGGTGCGCACGGTATACGACAGCTCCGCGGGGCACATCGCCGCGGTCGTTCCCGGGCCAAGCGGCCGGCTATACTTGGGCACGGCGGACAAGGGCATGGTTGTTTGCGTCTCGCCGGATGGGTTCGCTAAGACCCTGTGCGAGTCGCCCTTGGGCGCGGTGCACGCGCTCGCCGTGCGCCGCGATGGCTCGGTGCTTTTCGGCGGAGGAGATTTCGACAAAGCGGCGCTGTTTAAGCTAACCACGCGTGGCGATGTGCGCCAGTTGCTGCAGTCGAGCGATGGCGGCCTGCTCGCCATGGCGAGCAGCGCCGACGATGTGGCGTTTGCCGGGACAAGCGCCTGGGCGCGCGTGTTTGCTGTACGAAGCGGCGAGTCTGTCTCGCTCCTCGGCGAGTCGAGCGAGCCTGAGGGGCAGTTCCTCGGGCTCGCCGTAGACGACAAGCGCAAGGTGCTTTGGGCGTGCACGTGCAACCCCGCCGCGCTCTATCGCGCCCCGCTGGACGAGGCGCGGCGGGGCGAGTTTGTCAGCCAAGTGTTAGACGCGGGGAGAACGGCGGACTGGACGGGCATTTCCTGGACGGCCTCGGGCAAGCGGGGCGCGGTAATGGTTTACACGCGCAGCGGCAATACCGCCGCCCCGGACGATACGTGGAGCGAGTGGTCCATATGCCTGGACAACGACGGCCGCCTGCAGCGGGTATACAGCCCGCCCGCGCGCTATTTTCAATATCGCGTGGTCATGGTCGCCGAGCCGGGCGATCCCCCGCCGAAGTTCTGCGCCATGCGCCTGCACTACCTCCCGCACAACGGCGCGCCCCAGGTTAAGTTCGACGAGGACATGGAGCGCTGGGCGCGCGGCGAGTACGAGGTGCAGTTTTCCGCAGAAGACCCAGACGAGGATACCCTTGTCTACGACCTTTACTATTCCGCCGACGGTGGCGAAACGTGGGTGGAGATCGAGAAAGACGTTCGCGATAGCCCCTATACCTGGGACACCACGACTGTTGACGACGGGCTGTATATCATTAAGGTCGTGGCCTCCGACCGGCGGGCGAACCCCAAGCAGCCGCTGCAGGACGAGGCCATCAGCCAGCCGATTACCGTAGACAACACCCCGCCCCGGGTGCGCCTGGGCCGCGGGGCGGTGGTTGTTGACGAGCGCGGCGCGGTGCACGTCAAGGGTTACGCGCGCGACAGCACCTCGCCCATCTCCACCGCGCAATACCGCGTAGACGGCGGCGAGTGGACGCCGTTTGGCGCGGCCGACCGCGCATTTGATTCGCTGCGCGAGGAGCTGGAGTTTGTCGTGCCCGGGCTGGAGGCGGGGGAGCACGAGATCGAGGTCGCCGTGTTCGACGCCGCGGGAAACCAGGCTACGGCGAAGGTCACGGCGACCGTGCCCGAGGAGAAGAACAACCCGATAAACCCCGCGGACAAGAAGTTCTAGCGCGCGGCGGCACGCGCCGGGCGGCTACTCGGCGATGACCAGCTCGGGCTGGCCCGTGTTTTCGTCCAGCGTGCGCACGGACCAACTGCGCTCGATCTCCGCGCAGACCATCTCCACCGAGGTAAACACTTGCGCGGCGACGAGGTGGCCGCCGATAACCACGCCGTTGCTCGTTCCGAGCATAACGTGGAGGTGGGGTGTGGGCTTTCCTTTTTCGGGAAAGACGTTGCCCTCGAGCGAGATGAGCTTAAACGGGCCCGGGGCCTCGGCGACCATATATGATTCCGAAGAGACGGGGAGGGTCGCTCCCTCCTTATAGTTTCGCAGTTTAACGTTGCACAGCGCGCCCACCGCGGAAAGGACAACGAGGCGGCGGGCTTCCTTTAACGCGGCGATCTCCTCCATGCGCTGAAGCAGGTCGTCGCCCGCCATGAGCCGCGCGACGAACGGGTTTCCCAACCGCGCCCGCTCGATGAAGAACTCGTGTCGCATCCGGGACACCTCTCCTCTGCTGCGCTGATGCTCGCCAGGCGCGCAGCTCAGGATAACCTGTTTTCCGCGGGGGAAGAGATCCCTTCCTCAGCGGGAAGTGGCCTCGCGCTAGCGCCCGCCTAGGCCGGCAAGGTGAATCCCCTGCTGGAAGAAGCGCTGGTTAAAGACAAACACCAAAATCACCGGCGCAATAACGATTACCGAGGCCGCCATGAGCAGCGTCCACTCTGTGTTATACAGTCCCTGGAAGTGGGCGATGCCGATGGGCAGGGTTTTCATCTCCGGGCGGTTGGTGACGATGAGCGGCCACATAAAGCTGTTCCACGAGCCGATAAACGTAAACGTGGCCAGGGTGGCCAGGGCGGGCTTGGAGAGGGGGAGGATGACGTTTAGATATACCCCGAACTTGCTGCACCCGTCGATGCGCGCGGCGTCCTCTAGCTCCTGGGGAATGCCCATGAAAAACTGCCGCAACATAAACGTTCCGTAGGCGGAAAACAGCGGGGGAAGCATGAGCGCCCAATAGGTGTCGATCAGCCGCAGGCTGCGCATGAGAATGAAGTTTGGGATCATGATTACCGTGTAGGGGATCATCATCGTCGCCAGGTAGCCAAGGAAGATTTTGTCGCGCGCGGGGAAGTTTAGCCGAGCGAAGGCATAGCCCGCGAGGGAGCTGGTGAACACCTGGCCGAAGGTTACCACTACGGCGACGAGCACGCTGTTGATGTAAAACATGACAAAACCGTGGGTAATGTGCAGCCAGCGGATGTGCCGCTTGCCGAGCTGGAAGTTAATTAAGTAGTGGTCGATCTCCACCGCGGTCCACGCCTTGTAGTAGTTGGACCACTCCAGGTGGATCTCTTTTACCGGCTTGAGCTCCTTGCGCTTAACGACGAACTCGTTTATCTCCAGCTTCCCCTCGCCTGCGCCGTCGCCCCGTTTGCGGCGGAACACTTCGTCCACGGGGACGACGCGGCTTAGGTCGCGCTTGTGCTCGAGCAAGGCCACGCGACGCAGCCGGCCGTTGATGTATACCTCAAAGATGGGCCGCTCCTCGCCGAGGACAAACTGGCGCACCTGGCGCCTGGGGATCCACTCCGGGGGAATGGTAAACACCGCGCCAGGGAGCTTAAGCGAGGTGGAAACCATCCACGCCAGGGGGATGAGCATGGTAAACCCGCCCAGCGAGAGCAGGACATAGGTTACCAGGGCAGCGATGGCGCTCGCTCGCGTGCGGGGACGCCGCGCTTCCTCACGCCGCTCGAGAAATCGGACAAGCTCGCGCATCGCCCTCCCGCAACCTCCTAGAGATAGGTCACCCGCCGGCCGCCGTACTTCCAGTTAATGAGCGTGGCCACGAACACGACGACGAACAACACCCAAGCAATGGATGCCGCGTAGCCCATGTGGAAATAGCGAAAGCCCTGGTTGTAGATGTAGTAGACGATGGTCGTCGTCGCACCCGCGGGGCCGCCCTGGGTCATGATATACGCCGTGGTAAACCCGCCCTGAAAGCCGTGGATGACGCTCATAATGGCGATGAAAAACGTCGTTGGGGAGAGCATGGGCCAGGTAACGTGGCGCAGCTTGTGCCACCAGTTTGCGCCGTCGAGGTCGGCCGCTTCGTAAAGCTCCTGGGGGATTTGCTGCAGGCCAGCGAGGTAGAGAATGCAGTTATACCCCCCGATGCCCGCCCACAGGCCAAGCAGAATAAACGCGGGCTTGGCCGTCTGCGGGTTGGTTAGCCACTGCGGCGGCCGCCAGTGCGTCCCGAACAGGGAGTTAACGAAGTTGTAAACGGGCGCCAGCGCCTGATTGAGCAGCCCCCACTCGCCGTTATAGATCCACTGCCAAAGCAGGCACACGGCGATTGCCGGGCAGACCGTGGGGAGGAAGAACACGGCGCGGTAAAAGACAATTCCGCGCAGCCGCTGGTTCATGACCAGCGCCAAAAAAAGCGAGGAGAAGATGGACACGGGGATGCCGAGCATTAAAAACAGCGTGTTGTAAACGTAGTACCAAAACTCCGTATCGTTGGCCACGATAAGGCCGTTTTCCAGGTGAAAGCCAAGCAGGTGTTTGAAGTTTCCCAGGCCGACAAACTGCGCCGTGTTTACCGGGCGCACAACGTCCCACTTGACAAAGCTTAGGCAGAGCGAGGCGAGGACGGGGAGGAGGGTAAACGTCAAAAAGCCCAGGAAGTTGGGGAGAATAAACACTTGAGAGCCGAGCCAGTCGGCCCACTGCGCGCGGCGGCCGCGCGGGCGGTCGGCTGCAGCGGTTCGCTCCACCCCTCCTGCCTCCAGGAGCACCCTCCGCGGCCTCGCTCGCCAGGCGACGTACTATGCGGCGCTGTGGCGCGGGGGCGGTGCGCGGCGATGGTCGCGGAGGCTAAAATTCGTCCTCGAGATCGGGGAGAATGTCCTCGTCGTCGTTATACGAGGAGATCTCCCGGCCTCGAAAAACGGTTACCTGAAAATCCTCGCGCACGACGTCGGGCATACAGCTCGAGACGACCTCGGCGTCGAGCTGGGCGACGAGCTGCTGCTCCGCCTCCTCGTCCAGCTCGACCTCCAAGATAAGTGTCCCATAAGCGGTAGACGTGCCGTAGTGGACGTCGAACTGCCCGACGCGCTGCTCGCCATTCCAGATGTGATATACTTCAGAGTACGGTGTGCGCACGACACGGGAGAAACGTAGCGCCATCGAAGAAGACTCCGCATGTTGGCAGTTTGAGCGTTTGGCCAAGGGATTATCGCAAAACCCCTGCGCGCCGTCAACGCGCTAGGCGCGGCTCGGGAAAAGGAGGCCTCGCGGCGGGCGCCGAAAATAAGGTTCAAACGCCGGCTTTAACGCGGCCCACACCGTGTGTGCCCAGGTGGTGGAATCGGCAGACACAAGGGACTTAAAATCCCTGGGCCCCTGTGGGGCCGTGCGGGTTCGAGTCCCGCCCTGGGCACCACCTCGCTCCGTTTCTCCTGGGAAAGCTCAGCGCTGAATTGTTTATTATTTGCGGAGGAATGTGTGCGCAAGGTGAGAAAATCGTTCGTGTCGTGTAAATATCGAGCGGGCAGGGGCGCAGCGCTCTAGGGAGCTGGGCCCTATCACCAAGCGTGCTACATCGGCGCGAAGGGAGGGAGGCCGAGCGAGTTAGCCGCAAGTTATTTCCGGCGCAATGATCTTTGACAACGAGGAGGGAGGCGTCTGATGCGTAAAGGGTTTACGCTCATCGAGCTACTTGTTGTTATCGCAATTATTGCCATTTTGGCCGCGATCCTCTTCCCCGTCTTCGCTAAGGCGCGGGAGAAGGCCCGGCAGACGCAGTGCCTGAGTAACGTGCGGCAACTGCAAACGGCCTATCTCATGTACGTCGAGGACTACGACGGCACGTGCCCCAGCGGGTCGTGGTGCGAGAAACTTCAGCCGTATATCAAAAACGAAGGCATCTACGTCTGCCCGAGCGGGACGGCGAACAAGAAGTGCGGCGCGGGATACTACCACAACTACCAGATCAACGATAGCGGGTGGGTCATGGGCGACCCGGGCACGGGTCGTTATCCCAAGCTCAGCGAGTGTCCCAACCCGTCGCAGCTTATTACGTTCTGCGACGGCAAGAGCAACTCGACCAACCACCACCTGAACCATCGCCAGCCCACCGTGCCGCACATGGACGTGAGGAAGAGAACTCCGTGGCAGAGCGCGCAGCTTGCCTGGGGCAGGCACAACGATGGGTTTAACGTGGCCCTGATGGACGGGCACGCGAAGTGGGTTACGTTCGAGCAGACCATCGGCAACGGCTATTGGTATGGCTACCCCGGGCAAAGCGCGCCCTGGAGCTGGTGGGGCGTGCCGGACATCGAGTACGATCCGATCACCGGCAACAAGCGTTAGGCCTTTCAGCACGCCAAGCACAAGCGGAAAACGGCTCGGGAGGGCTCTCCTCCCGAGCCGTTTTGTTTGTACTATTCGCTGCGCAGGCGCTCGATTATCCGCCGCACGGAGCCCTCGTGGTCGTCGCGGTCGTAGCTATAGCCCGGGCCGAGGTTTTTTACAATGTTCTTCATCTCCCACCACGAGTGGTCGCGGAGGAAGTCCGTGGGGCTAATTCCGCTGGCGATGACCTTCTCGATCTGCTCCTCCACCGTGCCAATGTGCACGGGGATGCCCATTCCCGGCAGGCGCCGCGGGAAGTACTGCGCCGCGGCGCGCAGCAGCCGACGATATTTGTCGTCGGGCAGCTCGGGCTTTATCGGCGCGGGCCGCAGCCCGCGGTGAAAGTGCAAGCGGAAGCGATGGACAACCTCCCTGCCCGCGACAAGCCCCGCCTCCTCCGCCGGCGACCTCAGCCCCCGCGCACCCGAGGCGAGGGGCAACGGGCGCACCTGCGGGGGGTAGAGATAAACGGACACCAGCCGCTCCTGCCCATGGGCCACGATCCCTTTCGGGGGCTTGCTCGCGCACTCGTCGAGGAGGACCGTTAGCCCAAAGTCCGGGCCGGAGAAGTCCAGCCAGCCCGGGGTGCTTGGGGCCTCGTCCATAATCAGCGGCTTAACGTTCGTCCCGCCGGCCTTCCAGACCACCGCGCGCTGCGGGCCCTCGATCAACAGCCCGCCAAACCGCCACAGGGGCCAGCGCGCGCGGTTGTCGGAAATAAGCCAGGTCCAGTAATACTCATCGTTCTGATCTAGCCGCCAGCGCTCCACGCGCCGCGGGCAGCCCACCGCGGTGTATACCTTGTGGTCGTCGTCCGACACGAACAGGGGAACGTTAAACCCCAACGCGCGCAGCCGCGCCCCTGCTGGCGGGTTAAGCGTCGCCCGGTGGCCGATCACAAACTCCCCTTCCTCGGCTCCTGGGGCGATCGTCGTCTCAAATGGCGAGCGCTGCCCGCGGCAGTCGTAAACGCCGGCGACAACCACGCCCTGGCCCGCCCGCCGCACGGCACTTACCGTTGTTTTGCAGCGCACCGTTATCCCCAAGGCTGAGAAGAGATCGCCTGGGTCGCGGGGCAGGAAGAAGTCGCAAAACGTCCCTCTGCTCACCGTTTTGGAAAATGGAACGCGCGCCTGGCCGACGGTTTTGCCGTCGCGGACAATGTCTATCTCGAGCAGGTATGCCCCGCCGGCAAGCTGGGAGACGTCCCACTGCTTAACCTGCGGTTGAGCGACGAGCGCCTGCCCGCGGAAGGACACCTGGCCCAAGTCCAGCGCCTCGCCGGACGGGCTCACGACGCGCGGCCTAAGCGTAATCTGCGGGCTTGTGCGTGCAGTGCTTAGGGCGGCGAGCTTTAGCTTCAGCGGGTCGTTGCGCCCCAGGACCTCCTTCTCCAGGAGCGCCTGCACCACGGTTTGCTCGTCGGCAAACGCCACGCCGTCTAAGTTTGCACAGGGAATGTAGAGGTTGCTCAGCGTCACGCTCCCCCCAGGGTCCACGCCCCCCACGCGCCGGGTATAGGGCTCCAGGGTATAGCCGACCTTCCCGAGGTAGACGTCGAGCGTGGCCACCGGCCCGCGAAACACGTGCACCAGCCCCACGCGCTCCTCGACGTCAACGACCGCGGCCCAATGGTCTTGTTCGGGCTTAAGGCGGAAGAACAGGTCCTTGCCCTTCAGCGCAGCATATGGGGCGCGACGCAGCTCGCCGCAGCTTGAGAGATAAAACACGTCGCCGTCGTCTACCGCGTGGCCGGCGAGAGGCTCCGGGTGGGGCATAATCTTCACGCTTTGCCGCTTGTCCAGCGCGGTGTAGGAGACGTCGATCGACAGCGCGGGGAGGCCGCGGCGCAGGGTAAGCGTGCGCTCTACGCGCAGGCGCAGGCCCTTGGCGAGGGGGTTTTCCGCCTCGCAGGCGAGCGTTACTCGCGCCTCGTCCGGCCCGGCGCTTTGCACGCGCGCCTCGTAGGGCAGCTTCCACAGCTTGTCGCCCTCGCTCCGGTCAATGGCGTCCTCCCAGCCGCCGAGGTAGACGCGCTTGGAAAGATCCGGCAGCTTGCCCGAGGAGTAGCGGTCGTTGAGAAAGTTGTCGCCGGTAAGCTTGCTGCGCAGCTCCGTTATCCGCCCCCCAATGTCGAGCACGCAGACGACCCTCAAGAACCCGTTTTCCAGGACGATCTCGCGGTGCCCGCGGGCGTTTTTGCGCTGGGTAACGCGGCAGGGGGCGGCCCAAGCGCGCTGCGCCTCCTGCGAGGAAGCGAGAGCGAGGAGCTTTTGCTCAGCGCGCTTTGCCGCGGCCGAGAGGTAAAAGCCAGGCGAGGCTTCGCCTACTGGCCGGTCGAGGCTGCCGATCGTTTTCCCGTCCAGGCGAATTTCGTCGATAAACCCCGCGCCGTCCGGTCTAACGAACAGCTCAAACGGCCCGGAGCGCACGCTCTCCGCGGCAGACGAGGAACACCGAGCGCAAAAGACAAGCGCGAAAAGAACAGCGGCCGCCGCCCACCGTGCAGCGCACGCAACGCGCTGGGGGGCGCCCGGCGCGGCTGCGGGCAGGAGCTTTGTGGCAAGCGGGGTTGGCTTGTCCATCACTTCTCTTCCTCCACGCGATACGCCTGCGGCCCGCCGGTGAGGGCAATGGCCTCAAGAGCATAGGGCAGATCGCGGCCCACGTTGGCGTCGGTCATCGGCGGCGGGTCAAGCGGCCGCCCCGGCCAAAGCTCGCGGGGCAGGGCCATCTCCGCGCACGAGCCCGCCTTCTTGAGCAGCGCGGCCAGCGCGCGGGCGAGCGCCCGGCGATATTTAGGCTCGTGGGACACCCGCGCGGCGTCGGCGAACATGCGGAAGTAGCCGTTGGGATAGCTCCAGTGCTTCTCCAGCTTGGGATCGGAGATAACCTCGGCGACAACGCGTATGCACTCGCGGCACCAGGGGTCGCCGGTAAGGTCGTAGATCTCAGCGGCTCCATGATAGAGGCCAAACGCGCCGGTCATTAGAGCGTCCCAGGCGCTTTTCGGAGGCATTTTGCAACTGCGAATGGTGCGCAGCGCCTTCTCGCGGTAGCTATCGCCGCCGGTGACCTCCCAGGCATAGATAAACGCCTGGGCCATGGTTCCCGCGCCGTCGGGCGCGCCTAGCCCGCCGGAGTGGCCCGTGCGCTGCACGTCGCCCGCCAGCCGCTCCTCGGACATGCGCAGGACGAGGTCAAGCGCGTCCTTCAGCCGGCCGTCGCCGGTGAGAAAGTAGACGATTTTCGCCCCCGTGGGGCAGGCGCCGCGGGCGCCGACATAGGGGCAGCCCCACGGCTGAACGTTGTGCCGGTGCACGCAGCCGGAGACATCGCGGAACTCGCCCCAGTCCCAGGGATACTCTTTGGAGTTAACCATGCACGCGTCGTAAATGTGCATGGCGTTGGCCTCGGCCATTTCAAAATAGCGGCGGTCGAGCGTGCGCAGGAATTGCAGGGCATACATCCAGCTAACCCGCCCCGCGCCATCGTTCGCCGCCCAGCCCCAGCGTCCGAAGTCCCGCGCCCAACGCGTGCGCGCCGGCCCTTTGTTGAACCACTGCTGAACGTCGCCGTAGTCGAAAAACCCATACCAGCGGAACTTCTCGCGCGAGTCGAGCCAATAGTCGGCGAGGTTGCGCAACAGCGCCTCGGCCTCTGGGAAAAGCTGCTCGTCGGCGATGTGATAGCGCCCCAGGGCCTCCGTCTGCGCGTAGTACTGCGGCGAGGCCACGGCCAAGGGGCGCTCGTCGAACGCGCGGGCAAGTTCGGCAAGCGCCCGCTCCGTCGCCTCTGGCCGGTGGAAATAGAGCAGGGCCTCGTGCGTCTTTGCCGCGCCCTTTGCCGCAAAGCGCGAATATCTCTTTATATCGCGCGACCCCGCGCCTGTCTCGCCCACGCCCCACTCGCGGCTATAGCGGCGGAAGTCCAGCGGGCCGGCCTCCGGAGGCCAGAAGTAGAGCGTAAGCGCGCCCTGCGCGCGGTCGACCACCAGCCCCTTGGGGTGGTTCTGCCAGCCGCGGCGGACGGAGAGCAACACGCCAAACCCGTCGCCGCGCGCGTCGAGCCAGGTCAGCGTTCGCCCGCCGCGGGCAATGGTAAGATCGCTCGCCCCGCCTTGGGGCACGCCCCAAACGCGATGGGCGTCTGGCCCCTCGATGGACAGCCCGGCGGTGGGCAATGAGGTCGTCACCCCGCCCGGGGTGACTACCGGGCCGCTCAGCGGGCGAGCGAGGGGCAGGCGCAGGCCCGCCGCGCGAGCGATGTCGTAGTCCGGGTCGCCGTCGAACACAAACGTATGCTGGACAAACACCCCAGGCCAGCCGTAAAACGCGCGCAGGCGCAGGATAAACGGGCAACGGCCCTTTGTCTTCGCCCCCTCGATCGTCGAGCCTAAGAGCCGGTAGCGATAGTGCCCGCGGATGACCACCGAAGCGAACACCGGCCCGGCGGCCTCCAGCTCCACGCTTTCCACGACCGCTTGCGAGGGGTCGGGCTCGCCGGAGAGGCAAAAGTCGCCCGCGAGAAAGCTCTCCGCGGAGGAAAGGTGGACGAAGTCCAAAAAGCTTCGCTGCGCCGCGCCGCCGGCGCGCACAAGCTCCTCCTCCGGCTCAAACTTGCCGTTGGCGTTGGCGTCAAACGCCAGCTCGTCGATAAACCCCGAGCCGTTGGGGCGAACGGCAAAGCGCACGGGGCCGGTATTCACGACCACCGTGCCATCGGCCCGGCGCTGAGCGATCAGTTTGCCCGCGGGCCGTGCGGAAACATCGCGGCCAAAACGCAGGACGAGCTTATCGCCCGGGCGGGCGAAGAAGTTAAGCAGCGCCCACTTCACGCTTCCCTCAGGCCATACGGCAAGACGCTCGACCTGCGCCGGGACGGGCTTTCCCGAGGCGTTAAGAAGCTCGATATTGTCCACCGCGGGAACGGCGCCACGGGGAAAGGGCACCCCGCAGCGCACGGGATAGGGCTGCTCGGGTTGCGCCCCGGCGAAGTCCACCGCCAGGGAAACCGTCTGCGCGGCGCTGCCTGGCCCCGCCCACAGGACGGCTGCCAACACGGCGAGGCCAAGGGCAAGTGCTCTGCTCATCGCTCGTCGCCCGCTCCGCACAGCGCGGCCCAAACGCGCGCAACAAGGCTAGCCCGCGCTGGGCGTCGCCTCGCCGGGCAGGTCGCCCATTGCCCAGCAGATGCCGTTTACCAGGTGGCGCTGAAACCGCGGGTTAAGCCACACGTCGCGGTCGTGCCCCAGGCCGGTGTAAAACACGCGGCCCTTGCCATACCTTCGGCACCAAGAGATGGGAAAGTCCTTAACCGGGTGGTTGCTGCGGTTTACGTCGACGGAGCTGTTGTCCAAGCTGAGCAACACGTGCACGCGGGCGCGGGAGAAATTTTTGTATTGATAGATCTCGTCGTTGATCCAAAAGCTTTGGCCAAAGTGCCGTGTCGCGGGGTGGGTCGTGTCCTCGACGTTAATCTTGACCCACTGGTGCCAAGGGTGGCCGTCGAAGTAGCCGCCGAGCATCTCGCCGTACTCCGGCCAGTTATAGCATGTGTCGCTCGCGCTGTGGATGCCCACGAAGCCATGGCCGGAGCGCACGAAGTCGAGCAGCGCCTGCTTTTGCTCGTCGGAAAGCGGCAGCTCGCCGCTGGTGTAGAACACTACGCAATCAAACCGCCTTAGGTCGCGGCGATTGATTTGGCGCACGTCCTCGGTGAGCGTTACGCGGAAATAGCCGCTGCGCCGAGCGAGAAACTGCATGACCTCGCGCGACAGCGGCAGCACGCGGTGGCGAAAACCCATGGAGCACGTGCTATAAAGCACGCGGCGCATGGCGGCGCTGGCCTTCGCCGGCCTCGTCTGTACCTGGGCAAGGAAAAGCACAAGCACTGCCGCGACCGCGGCTGCGGCGAAAAATCTGTGGCGCATCGCTATCAGTCTCCCCAGCTCCCGTCTGGGCGGAGCTAACCCGTCCAGCCCGAATTGTTGCCCGTAGGTTCGTTCGCTTGTCGCCTGCCCTGCCCCTTGCGCGAGGGGGAATTTCTCGGCGCGGTGCGCCATCTCCGAAGCAAAAGCGTGACGCGCCGCACGGGGAGCAGGAAGCGGCACGCAGCGCTCGCAATTGAAGCCTGGGCAAGGGAGCCTCGGCCGTGGGCCAGAAACACTGCCGCGCAGAAACTTGCGAGGGGGCGAGGGAGCATGACCTGGCGGGTAACGGTCGTTCTGGCCGCTTTGGGCCTGTGCTGCACCGCTTGCACGGGGGAGGTCGCTAACCCCTCGTTTGAGGAAGGTCGCGAGCAGCCCGCGGGCTGGACGCTCAGCGGGGGCCGCGGAGCGTGGGAGAACGAGGGGCACACCGGTGCGCGGTGCGTTAGCGTTTGGGGCACGGGCGAGGACTCGAACTTCTGGCGCAGCTCGGCGGAGTGGCTTAAGCCCCGGGCGACCTATCGGCTAACCGTTTGGGTGCGCGCGGAGCAGGCCCCGGGCGGCGGGTGCATTCTCGTGGGCACGAGCTTTTGCAACCGCGACATAAACGTTGGCCCAAAGTGGACGAAGTATAGCTTTGTCTTCGTCACGCCCGCTAAGCTCGAGGGCGAGTACTTTCGCCTCGGGCAGTGGCGCAGGCGCGGACGTGTGTGGTTCGACGACATCTCCGTGCAGCAGGTGCTGCCGCTGGTCGCCGAGCATGAGGGCGTTGCCCTCGGCGAGGGCGAGCGCGTCGTAGACCAGCGCTATGTTTTCGAGCCCGCGTGGAGCAGCGAAACCTCCAACTACTCGCGCACGCTGGTGCGAGCGACGGCGCGGTTTAACACCAACCGCTGGACGTTCGGGCCCGGTGAGGAACTGTGCTATCGCCTGGGCTGCGGGAGGGCTCTGCGCGGGGCGCAGGCGTGGGCCACGGTGCACTACCACCAGCGCGGGGAGGCAGTGTTTGAGGCCAGCCGCGACGGCAAAACGTGGGTGGAGCTCGCCCGCGCCGCCGCCGACGGCACGCAGGAAATGACGTTCCCCGAGGCTCTGTTCCCCACGCGCGAGCTTCTCTTTAGGGTGAGATCTGAGGGCGCGTTTCAGATTACTACGCTAAGGGTTTCCGCGGACCTTGCCGAGCGCGCTCGCGCGGCTGTCGGGCGCACGGTTTTCGCCCAGGTCGGCGCGCGCTCGCCGGAGCTTGGGGCGAAGCTCGTCGGGCTGGGCGACCTGTCCACGGGCGCGCCGCAGGAAGTGCGCCTGGCCCTGGAAAACCGCGCCCGCCGGCGGTTTGAGCTTACGCTTAACGTGGAGGTAACGACCAGCCGGGGTCGCCTGCGCGCGCCGCAGCAGACGGTTGTTTTAGAGCCGGGGGAGAAGCGCGAGGTCGCCGCGCCCTGCCCCGCGCTTGCCGCGGGCGAGGGCCAGCTTACCGCGGCCGTGAGCGACTCCGCAGGGCGCGTGCTTTGCGCTCTGGCCCTGCCCGTGGCCGTGCACTGGCTGCACGCTGCGCGCTATGGCGAGCTCCTTGCGCGCGAGGGCGGCGTGAGCATTTGGTGGGCGCGGGCGACGCATAAGGTCTCGCGGCAGCGCCCGGCGCCGCAGCGAAAGGCGCAAGCGATACGCATCGAAGCCGCGCGCAACGAATATGAGCCGTTTCAACTGGTCCTGCGGCCGGAAGCGCAGCTTAATAACGTTCGCCTGTCGTGGACCGACCTTGTCGGCCCCGGCGGGGCGCGCATCGCCGCGCGAAAAATTACCGCGCGGCTTGTGGAATACGTGCCGGTTACGACGCCCACGGACACTCTGGGCGCGCCGGACGACTATCCCGACCCCCTGCCTCCCTTGCCGCGGGCGTTGGCCTGCCGCGCGGGGGAAAACCAGCCAATTTGGTTTACCGTTTACGTTCCCCCGCAGGTGCGCGCGGGGGAGTATCTGGGGCGGATTACCGTCGCCTGGGACGGCGGCGAGGCCCAGGTGCCCCTCCGCCTGCACGTGTGGGACTTTACCCTTCCCCGCGACACGCACACGCGCACGGCCTATGGCGTAAGCCCTGACTACTCCTGGCACGGGGCGAAGGGCGACGCAGAGCGCGAGCGCATTTTCGACCTTTACATGCAAGACTGCGCCGCGCACCGCATCTCGCCTTATTCCCCGATGAGCTTGCACCCCATTAAGTGGGAGATCGTTAGCGGGGCGAAAACGGCGGCGGAAAAGCCGGAGGAGATTGGCGTACGCTACGACTTCTCGGAGTTCGACCGCGCCGCGCAGCGCTATTTAGACGAGTTTCGCTTTACCTCGTTTAACTTCCGCTGCATGCCCGGGTCGATCGCCGGCTACAAGCGGTTTACCCCGGGCTATAACGCCCTGCACAAGGCGATTTTCGGGCCGATGGTCGAGCACCTGCGCCAGCGCGGCTGGTTGGCCAAGGCCTATTGCTATTGGTTCGACGAGCCCACGGAGGAGGAGTATCCCTATGTAATCGAGGGGATGAAGCTGCTCGCCGAGAGCTGCCCGGGGCTAAAGCGCCTGCTTACCGAGCAGCCCGAGCCGCCGCTTTACGGCCACGTTGACCTGTGGGTCCCCGTGCTCTATCGCTACGACCCCGAGCGCGCCCACGCGCGCCAGCGCGCGGGCGAGGAGGTGTGGTGGTACGTCTGCTGCGGGCCGCACGCGCCCTACCCCAACAACTTTATCGACCACCCGGCGATAAACCACCGCATTCGGTTTTGGATGATGCAGAAGTACGGGGTTTCGGGCTCGCTGTATTGGTCGACGACATACTACCGCCAGGCGCAGCGCAAGAGGCGCAACCCGTGGGAGAGCCCGATGAGCATCTCGCCCACGGGCGGCCGCTGGGGCAACGGCGACGGCATGCTCCTCTATCCCCCAACGCGCCAGCCCAGCGACAAGCCGGTGATCTCCGGCCCGGTGGACTCTATCCGCTGGGAGCTGTTGCGCGAGGGGCTTGAGGACCGCGAGTATATGTGGCTGCTCGAGCAGGCCGCGGAGCGCGCGGGCGGGGCGCGGGGGTCGCGTGCGCGGAGGGTGCTTGCGAAGCTCGTTGACAGCTTGGTCACTTCGCTAACCGAGTTTGAAACCGATCCCGCGCGGCTTTATGAGGCGCGGCGGAAGATCGCCGAGGCGATTGAGCAGCTAGGGGGCCAGCGCTAGGGAAAGGAGCGAAGCGATGCGCCAGGACCTGCCCATGCAAAACCGGCCGAATATTTTGCTGATCACCACCGACCAGCAGCGCTACGACTGCGTGGGGGCAAACGGAAACCCAATGATCAAAACGCCGGCGTTGGACCAACTTGCCGCGGAGGGGGCATCGCTGGAATATTTCTTCGCCAACAACCCGGTGTGCATGCCCAGCCGGGCGTGCTTTTTCACCGGCCGCTATTGCCAGAACCACGGCGTGCGGACAAACGGCATTCCCCTGCCGGAGACGGAGCTAACCCTGGCCCAGGTGCTGCGCGAGGCGGGGTATCGCACAGGCATTTTGGGCAAGCTGCACTTTCTGCCACACTCCGGCCGCGATCACACCAAGGAGCACCCCTCCTATGGCTTCCACACCGTTTTGGTCTCCGACGAGCCCGGGTGCTACCCCGACCCGTATATCCGCTGGGTGCGCGAGGTCGCGCCGGAGATGGAGCAGGCGGTGCGCGTCCCCGTGCCCGGGGTAGAGCCGCGGGGTTGGGCGCGGCGCTGGGTGTTTGGCGCGCCGGAGGAGCTGAGCCACACGGCCTGGGTCGCAGAGCGGACGATGGAGTTTATCCGCGAAAACCGCGACCGGCCGTTTTTCGCCGTGGCCGGGTTCTACCTTCCCCACTCGCCCTGGAACCCCCCCCAGCGCTGGCTCGAGCTCTACCCGCCGAAGAACATGCCCCTGCCCAAGCGCTGCGCGGGGGAGCTGGACGACAAGCCGGACCTGTTCCACGCCTTGGCCCGCCCCTGGCGCGAGGTCTCAGACGACGAGTGGCGCGAGATGAAAGCCTATTACTATGCCTGCTGCAGCTTTGTCGACCACCACGTGGGGCGGATACTGGACTGCCTGCGCGAGCTGGCGCTGTTAGACCGGACCCTCGTCGTGTTCGTGAGCGACCACGGCGACCTCCTCGGCGACCACGGGCTGGTGGCCAAGAACCAGACGAACTACGAGGAGGTCGTGCGCGTCCCGTGCATCTTTCGCCTGCCCGAGTACATCCCCGCGGGTCGGCGGGTGAGCGATCTCGTCGAGGGTGTGGACCTTATGCCCACGATCCTCGACGCTGTGGGCGTCCCCGTGCCGGACGGGGTTAAGGGGGAGTCGCAGTGGGCGGCGATCTGTGGCACGGGGCCGGGGACGAAGGAGGCCGTGCTTATCGAGCACCGCGTGCCCCACGGGCGCTCGGTGAAAACCCTGCGCACCAAGCGCTGGAAATATTGGCGCTATAGCACGGGCGAGGAGATCCTCGTGGACCTCGAGGCCGACCCGAGCGAGTTTACAAACCTCGCCGTAGACGGGGACTATGAGGGGAAGCTGTGCGAGATGCGCGAGCTTTTGCTTGACGTGCTCCTGCGCGTGGACGATGATCTGCCGCCGAGAATCGCTCCCTACTGACCGGCTGGCGCACCGGCCAAAGCAGCGCGACAAGGAGGGTGGGCGATGGCCACGGTATACTTCGCTTCGGCTCATGTTAAGCGCATTTCGCGCGATGCCACGTTGCCCGCGAAGTTCGAGCGCCTGCTCGCCAAGCTAGATTTCCCCGCGCGGTTTAAGGACAAAACGGTGGCCATTAAGATGCACCTGGGAACGGGGATCGGCTATACCACGATCCACCCCGTGTTCGTGCGCCAAGTGGTCCAGGCGGTGCGCGAGGCCGGGGGCAAGCCATTTATTACGGATGGCCCGGGAGCGCTGGAGAATGCAACGGCGCGGGGGTATACTGCGGAGGTTCTCGGCGCGCCCATCGTGCTTGCCGGCGGCGTGGGCGACAAGTATTTCACGGAAGTGCACATTGGCTTTAAGACGCTGCAAACCGTTCAGCTTTCGGGAAACATCGTCGACGCCGAGGGGATGGTTGTCCTCAGCCACGGCAAGGGCCACGGCCATTGTGGCTTTGGCGGGGCGATTAAAAACCTCGCCATGGGCTGTGTTACGGGGAAGACGCGGGGCGACATTCACCGGCTAATGGAGAACCCGTTTGAGTGGAACGAGGAGGCGTGCGAGCGCTGCGAACTGTGCATCGAGAACTGCCCCACGGGGGCGATTAGCTTTAAAGAGGACAAGCTTCACGTGTTCGACCATCACTGCCGCTATTGCATGCACTGCGTCGCCGCCTGCCCCAACGACGCGCTGAAGATCGACCAGAGCACCTACCCGGACTTTCAGAAGGGAATGGCCCTGGCCACGAAGGCCGTGCTTGACACGTTCGAACCGGGCACGGTGGCGTTTATCAACGTTTTGCTTGCCATAACCCCGCTGTGCGACTGTTGGG
>CAZMGT010000054.1:0-27299 GCA_964565895.1 uncultured Armatimonadia bacterium | reverse complement strand
AAGCGGCCGGCTCGTGCGCGCCGTACGTAGCCGCTTGCTCGTCCAGTTGCGCCCCGGAGTAGCCCCCGCGCTTGTCTCCCGCGCCCACGCCAAGCTCGGCGCGCGCGCTTTGCGCACTTTCCCCAGGTTTGGCGTCCAGGTGGTCCAGCTTCCGCCCGGGCTAACCGTGGAGCGGGCGCTCGCCGCCTACCGCAAACTGCCCGGTGTTTTGCGCGTCGAGCCGGACTATGTGGCCGAGATAAAAGGCGCGGAGCTTGCCGCGATGCCCAACGACCCGGGCTATGGCGAGCAATATGGCCTGCGCAGTATCCACTGCCCCGAGGCGTGGGAGCTGACCACGGGCAGCCCGGACGTCGTCGTTGCCGTGGTGGACACCGGCGTGGACCTCGACCACCCAGACCTCGCGCCCAATATTTGGACCAACGACGACGAGATCCCGGGCAACGGCCTAGACGACGACGGAAACGGCTTTGTGGACGACTACTATGGCTGGGACTTCGCCGAGCAGGACCCCAACCCCGACGTAGAGGACTCCTCGGGCAACGGCCACGGCCACGGGACACACGTCGCGGGGATTATCGGCGCTGTGGGGAACAACGGCCTGGGCGTCGCGGGCGTGTGCTGGAACGTGAAGATCATGTCCGTGCGCGCGCTTGACGCCCAAGGCGTGGGTAGCTTCTCGGCGATTATGGCGGCCATCGTCTACGCCGCGGACAACGGCGCCGACGTGATTAACCTGAGTCTGGGCGGGCCTTATTCGCCCATGGTTCAGGCAGCGATCGATTACGCCTACGACCGGGGCTGTGTGATCGTCGCCGCGCTGGGAAACGAATACTCGGAGATTACCACCTCGCCCGCGACGTGGACCTCGCCTGCGTGCAACGACGGCGAGAACCCCGCTGTGGAGAACAAGGTCCTCGGCGTAGTGGCCATCGATCAGTCCGACAACCCGGCGGAGTTTACCAACTATAGCTCAGCGTATTCGTTCGCCGACGTTTCCGCGCCCGGGGTGGGCATTTACAGCACGTGGTGGGCCGCGGGGCCGAGCTACGACACGTTCGACGGGACGTCCATGTCCGCGCCGTTCGTCTCGGGCGTGGCGGCGCTTGTGCGCTCCATGTGGCCGCGGTCTACAGCGGCGCAGGTAATCGCGCGTATTCGCGACACAGCGGACTATCTCGACGGCAACCTCTCCATGCCCGAGGGAGTGGACTGGGGCGATCTCCTGGGCGATTTGGGGGAACTCCTGGGTGGGTATCGCGAGATGTACTCGGGCAAGCTCGGGCGGGGAAAGGTTAACGCGCGGCGGGCCATCTCGCCCCTGCAGCCCGGCCCGGCCATCTACGCCAACCATCGGCTAGACGACGACCAGAGCGGCCAGAGCGCGGGCAACGGAAACGGCGTGCTCGACCCTGGGGAGACGGTTGAGCTTTACGTCCAGGTGCAAAACGTGGGCACGGAAGCCATCGCCGCGGCACAGGGGACGCTTTCTTGCCCTACGGCCGGCGTAACCGTAGCCCAGGCGCAGGCGGCGTTCGGCGAGATCGCCGGCCTGTCGCTCGGCGAAAATGCTGCCCCGTTCGTATTCTCCGTGGCCCCCACCGTGAGCCCGGGCACGGAGGCCGAATTTACCCTGTCGCTTGAGGCAGCCAACGGCGGCCCGTGGACCGTGCAGTTCTCCGTGCCCGTGTGCGGGGCGGGGCCGGTGGTTGTCGCGGAGGTGCACGTAGACGACGACTCCGCCGGCGCAAGCAGCGGCAACGGCAACGGGCTGGCCGAGCCCGGGGAGACTGTGGAGCTCGATGTGCGCTTGGCCACGCGCGGCTCGACGGCCGGCGGTGTGCAGGCGACGCTAAGCACGTCGGCGTCAGGGGTCACGATCGTCGAGGGAAGCGCATCATACGGCGATATTGCCCCCGGCGAACCCGTCGGCCCCGGGCAGAAGTTCGTCGTGGCCTTCGGGGGCGTTGTTCCGGGGACGTCGCTGGCCTTCGACGTGCACATTGTCGCGCAAAACGGCGGCCCGTGGGACGAGCAGTTCGCGCTTGTTGTGGGCCGCGACGCCTATGGCGAGCCGGACGACTCCATGGCCCAGGCCGCCGAAGTGACCACCGACGGCACGCTTTATCACCGCCGGTTTGAGACTATGGGCGACCGCGACTTTATCAAGTTCTATGCCACTGCCGGCCAGTCGTACGTTATCCAAACGTCTAACCTCGCCCCTTACGGCAGCGGCGGGGGCATCTCGGCGCGCGGCGCGGAAAAGATCGAGCAGCTAAAAGCCCAAGGGGCGCAGCCCAAGACCCTGCTCTGGGAGGACACCGCGCTTACGCTCTACGACTCGCAGGGCGTAGTGCTTGCCGAGGACGACGACGGCGGCGAGAACCTCGCCTCGCGTATTGAGTGGACGGCGGAGAAAAGCGAGTGGCTCTATGTCGAGGCCTACCACCCGCTCGGCGACCAGGCGGCGTACGACATCTCCGTGCTCCAAGTAGAGCCCGCGCAGGGGCCAGTTTCCATTGCAGCGTGCCTCGTGGACGACGACACAAGCGAGGAGAGCATGGGCGACGGCGATGGCCTGCTTGACCCGGGCGAGACGGTGGAGCTGATTATCTCCGCGCGCAACAACGACCCCACAGCAAGCGCTGTGGGCGTTGTGGGACATCTGACGTGCGCCACGCCGGGCGTTGAGGTGCGCGACCCACAGGAGCGCTACTTCGACATTGCCCCCGGGGCTGTTGCCCCGCCGGAGTATGATTACGATCTTTACATCAGCCCCTCGCTTGCTCCGGGACAGACGATCGAGCTTGAGCTGCAGTTTTCCGCGCTTAACGGGGGCCCGTGGCGCGACACGGTGCAGCTCGTCGTGGGCGCTTCTGGCTGCGGGCCGGTGGAAGCGGCCTCGTATGACGTCGACGACGACTCCAGCGGGGCAAGCAGCGGCGACGGCGATGGCGCGGCGGAGCCGGGCGAGACGGTGGAGCTTGCCCTGGAGCTTTATAACTCCGGCTCGCTTGCCGCGCAGGGCGTTCAGGCAACGCTGAGCACCTCGGAGCCGGGGATAACGGTCGTCAACGACACGGTGGCCTATGGAACGCTGGCTAGCGGCGAGCGGGCGGCGGGAAGCGGGCCGTTTGTCCTCTCGCTCGCCGGGGCGAGCGCGGGGACGGTGGCCCAGCTTTCCCTGCACATTGTCGCGCAAAACGGCGGCCCGTGGGATGTTCCCCTGGGCCTGCCCGTGCGCGACCAATACGGCGAGCCGGACAACAACATGGCCCAAGCGGCGCTCGTGCGCAGCGATGGCACGCTATATCAGCGGCGGTTTAACTCCGACAGCGACGAGGACTGGATTAAGTTCTGGGCCGAGGCGGGCAACGTCTACAGCATTTGCACGCACAACCTCGGCGGCGCGCAGGCCGCGCACTCCCAAGCGCTGGAGAACCTGGAGCAATCGCTTGCCGTAGGCCGGCGCGAGGCCCGCGCGGCACAGGCCGACCTCGAGCCTCTGCTTGTGCTCTACGACGCCTCGGGCCAAATGCTCGCCCTCGACTTGGGCAGCGCGGACGGGCTTAACTCGCGCATCGACTGGCAGGCCGAGCGCAGCCAGTGGCTGTTCTGCCAGGTGCTGAACATGGGCGTCGCGGCCACCGGCCGCTACGACATTAGCGTTACCCGCTACGACCGCGTGGCGGGGCCTCTCCGCTTCGACCACTTTGTGGTAGACGACGACTCGCAAGGGGCGAGCAGCGGCGACGGCGATGGGATTATCGAGCCTGGCGAGCGCATTGAGCTTGTCGTCTACCTGCGCAACGAGGACGGGGCCGTTGTGGCAAGTGGCGTGCGCGCCGTGGTCGAGGCCCCGGAGATCCCGGAGCTCATGGACCGCACGGAGAACTTCGGCGACATCGCCCCCGGCGAAGTGAAGCGCTCGGAGTACGACTACGATTTCGCCGTCCCCCCAACAGCAACGCCCGGCACGCACCTGCACTTTAACGTAGACATTCGCGCGACAAACGGCGGGCCGTGGGCCGACGACTTCTACGCCATCGTCTCCGACGACACCGACCAGCCAAGCGTTATCGCCCACGTGCCCGAACGCGACGCGACGGACGTTCCCTGCGATACGTTTGTTACCGTGCACTTTAGCGAGCCAATGAGCCGCGCCGCGGCGGAAGGCGCGCTGGTCGTTCGCCCGCTGGGCTCGAGCAGCGCGGTGGAGGGCACGTTCTCCTGGTCGCTGCACGACACGGCGATGAAGTTTCGGCCCAGCGCTCCGCTCGCCCCGGGGACGGTCTATCTGGTCGTCGTTTCCACTGCGGCGCACGATGCGATGGGCAAGCCGCTTGTTGCGGAATACTCCTGGCGGTTTACCACCGCGGGCGAGGCGCAGCCGCCCACCGTGCTCGGCGTTTCGCCCGAAGACGGCGCGGAAAACGTCCCCTGCGACAGCGACGTTGTCGTGCAATTTAGCCAGGCGATGGACGCCGCGGCGAGCGAGGCCGCGTTCTCCCTGCGCCCGGCGCAGAGCGGGGAAGCGGTTGCTGGCGCTTTCTCCTGGTCGGCCGACGGAAAGACAATGACGTTTAGCCCCACCCAGCCGCTCGCTCCAGCAACCGAGTACTTGGGGACGGTGAGCACGGCGGCGAAAGACCGCGCGGGGCACGCTCTCGCCGAGGCGTTTACGTGGAGGTTTACCACGGCGGCGCCCGCCGCACCGGGGAACCATCCCCCGCAGATAACCAGCTCGCCGCCGACTTCCGCACGCGAGGGCGAGGAGTATCGCTACACGGTCGTCGCCGACGACCCCGACGGCGACCCGCTCACGTTCTCGCTCACCGCCGCACCGCAGGGCATGACCATTGATGCTCGCAGCGGAACAATCACCTGGACGCCCGCGCGCAGCGACGCCGACGCCAGCCCGGTTGCCGTCGCCGTTCGCGTGGAGGACCCCGCGGGGGCATTTGACGAGCAAAGCTGGGAGATTACCGTCGAGCCCACGACGTTTTACATCAGCGGCACGATAACGTGCGAGGGCGCGGGGGTTAGCGGCGTTGTCGTGCGTGCAGGCGAAGCCGAGGCGACAACTAACGCTCAGGGCAAGTTCCGCCTGGGGGGCCTGCCCGCGGGAACGTACGTCGTGCGCCCCGAAGCGCAAGGGTGGCTGTTCCACCCGGAGGAGCGCACGGTCGAAGTAGGGCCGGACGCCGCAGGCGTGGACTTCGAGGCAGCGCGCGCGGCGAGCTGCACGCTGGCCGCTGGCGTGCACCTGCTCGCGTTTCCCGTCCAGCCCGCGCCGTGGTGGAGCTTTGCCGACCTGGGCCTTGCCGCGATGCGCTGGAACAGCAGCGCGGAACAGTATGAGGATGTCCCAGGCGATGCCGCGCTGAGCGCGGGCGCGGCGCTGTGGGTGCGCTGCGAGGAGCAAACGGAAATCCGCATCCCCGGCCGCGGCGCGCAGGAGAGGCGCGCGGTGCGCTTGCCCTGCGGGCCCGGCGGGGGCTGGGTGCACATCGGCCTGCCCTTCGCGCGCAGCGTGCCTTGGAACCTAAGCGCCATTCGCGTGCGCCGCAACGGCGAGGACGTGGGCACGCTGGAGGACGCCGCGCGCGCCGGCCTTCTCGAGCCATATGCCTGGGCGTGGAACGCGCAGGCGCAGGAGTACCGCTTTATCTTCGACCCGGCGATTATCCCCGGCGTTAAGGGCACCGTGGAGCCGTGGGAGGGAATTTGGCTCCTGGCGCACAGCGATGGGCTGGAGATCGTCTGGCCTGGGCCGGAGGAGACCGCTGCGCGCGCTGCCGTGCGCGGGGGGAAGGACTGGGCGGTGGCCATCTCCGCCCGCGCCGCGGGGTTGGAGGACAGCCAAAACTACATTGGCGTAACCACAGCCTCGCCCGGCGGCGCGGGGCTGCGCGTGCTCGACCCACCCGCGGCGGCGGTGGGCCGCGCGGCCCAGGTGCGCCTGAGCATCGTGGACGAGCGCAGCGGCGCGGCGCTCGCCGCCGATGTGCGTCCGAGGCATGCGCGGCGGATGTCCTGGCGGCTGGTGGTCAGCACGCGCGGGGTGCGCGGCGCGGTGCGCCTATCCTGGGGCGACCTGCGCCAGCTTCCGCGCGAGTTTCGCCTCGTTCTCGTAGACCAGCACACCGGCCGGCGGACGAGCATGCGCAGCGCGCCGTGCTATGTGTTCCGCGTAGCCGAGGACGGGCAGCGGGAGTTTGAGGTAATCGCCGAGCCGGCAGTGGGCGGCCTGCGCATTATCCCCGGCGCTGTCGCGGTGCGCGCGCGGGGGGCGGCGTGGAGCGCAACGGTGGCCTATACGCTCACCCGCGAGGCCGTGGTGCAAGCGCGCGTGCTTAACGCGGCGGGGCGCGTAGTGCGCACGTTGCCTGCGCGCGAGGCCCAGGCGGGCCCAAACGCTTTGCGCTGGGACGGCCGAAGCGACGCGGGGACGCTCGTCCCGCCGGGGCTGTATACCATTGAGCTTAAAGCGACAAGCCCCGAGGATCGCGAGCGGGCAAGCGCCGTGCGCACGGTAATCAGGTAGCCGCGGAGCTCGGCTTGGGCCGCGCGCGGGCCATCTCGCGCAGCCTCTGCACGGCGTCCACATCGGCCATCACGACGAGGATCATCCCCGGGCGCAGCTGTTGGTCGGCAGTGGGGTTGAAGATATACGACTCCCCATCGCCCGTGCGCACGGCAAGGACGAGGGCGTCGACCTCGTCGCGGATGGGCGCGGTGCTCAACGTCTTGCCGGCGAGCTCCGAGCCCTGTTCGATGGGCACTTCCTCAATGCGCAGGGCGCGCTCGTGGTCGCGCAGCATAATGTCCAAAAAGCTCACCACGCTCGGGCGGACCATCTCCGAAACCATGCGTAGCCCGCCGATGTGATTGGGGGAAACCACGGAGTCCGCCCCCGCCTTAAGCATTTTGTCCCGCGCTTTAAGGTCGATCGCCCGCGTGACGATGCGCAGGTTGGGGTTAAGCTCGCGCGCGGTCATTGTAACGAAGAGGTTGTCCTGGTCCGAGGAAAGCGCGCACAAAATCCCTGCCGCGCGCTCAATCCCCGCCTCGATTAGGGTCTCCTCCTCGGTGGCGTCGCCCTCGATAAAGTGCGTCTCCTCGCACTCGGGCAGGCGGCGCAGGCGCTCCGGGTCGCGGTCAATAGCCACAAACGGCCGGCGCGTGCGCGCCAGCTCGCAAATTGCGTGATATCCCGTGTCGCCGGCGCCGCAGACGATGAAGTGGCCGTGCAGTCGGGCAATGTCCTTGCTCATCTTGCGCCTCCTCAAAATCTCCGCCAGCTCGCCCTCCACGAGAAAGGCGACGAACGTCCCAAACGCATAAAGCACAACGCTCATCCCGCCGATGATCAACAGCACGGTAAAAATACGCCCCACAGGATTGTTGGAAAGATCGACAACCTCGGCGTAGCCCACCGAGGTGACGGTAATTACCGTCATGTAGAGGCAATCTACCCAGCTCGCCTCGCCGGCGCTAATCAGGCGGTAGCCCGTTGTCCCGAAGATGAGGACAAGCAAAAGCAGCAAACCAATAATGCGCACGCGGTGCGCGGTCATCGGCAGACCTCCGCCGGGGCGCGAGAGCGGGCGCTAGGAGCGAAAGATCTCCCCCTCCAGCCAGTCGCGCCACGTTGTCTCATACCACGAGTCGTCCTCGGGCAGGGGGCGCACGGGAACCGGTTTCACCTCAAACTCCCCGTCGCCGCAAAGCCACGTTTCGAGGATCTCGTTGCGCATGTCCATGTTTTCCGCGCGATGGGGCAGCTCCTCGCCGCGCTTCGTGCGCACCCTGCGCTCGCCCTGGGCGTCGAGCACCATATACGCCCCGCGGCTCCCCCCGCCTCGCTCGATATATGTCTTAATCGTTTGCAAAAAGGCAATGTGCGTCAGACACAAGTGCTCGTTTTGTATCGCCGTTAGTATTTCGCCCGGGTTGGCGATGCTCATTCCCTCGCGGCGGATCCGTCCCCAGAGGATCTTCGCCTCGTTTAACGCCTGGGTAACGCCCTCCAAACTGCGGATAAACGCCGCGTGCTCGCTCATCCGGCACTGGATCTCATCGCGCACCTGGGCCACGGTGGGGGCGCTTGCCGCCGCGCGCTCGTAGCGGCGGATGTTCTCTAGCTCCTCGCGCACCTGGTCGGCGACGAGCTCGCAAAACCGCTCCGCGGGGAGCGGCGGCTCGTTGTATACGTTGGCGATGCGCTGCGCCGCGCGCAGCCCGCCCACCTGCCCCGCGTTGAGCGCGCTGCCCCCCGGGCGCACCCCGTGCGAGCCGTTAAGCTCGCCGATGGGAAACAGATGCTTAATGTTCGACTCCCACCAAATCGTCCCGCGCAGGCCGCCGTTGCAGTGCTGCGCGCACACGGCGACCTCAAGCGGCTCGCGCAGGTCAACGCCGTGCTCCGCATAGAGCTCGATGCTGGGAAGGTTCATGTGGGCCAGGCGCTCGTAGGGCGTGGCCTGAAGCGCGCCGGAGCGCTCAAGATAGCGCCGCGCCTCCTCGCCCAAGTTGTCCAGGCTAAACTCCTCTAGCCCGCCTGTCGCTTGCGGGTTTTGGGTAAAGTCCAAAAACACCCGCCGCCCCTGGGCGATCTCATTGTGCACGGCAATGTCGATGATCGACGAGCCCATGTTCTGCAGGCGCTCCGCGTGAAACGGCCACTGGTAGCCCTTTAAGAAAATGTTCGTCGCCTCTTGCTCCATCGTGTAGAAGTAGTCGTTGAGGAAATAGCGTTTGTCGCCCCCGCCGGCGTCGGTGCTGAAATAGCAGGGGATGACCTGTTGGTATGTCCCGGAGAGGTTCCAGCGGAAGCCCACCGAGGCCAAGCCGAACTGCGATTCGCTCAGGTTGTTGGCCACCGCGCCGATCTCTAGGGCAATGCCGTGGTTGCCGATCTGCCCTGGGGGATAGACGGAGATCTTATACATCTCCCCCGGGCCGCCCGTGCCCATAACCACGTTCTGCGCGTTAAACAAAACCAGCCCGCGCGTCTCGGGGTCCCACAGGCGGGTGTGATCGATGGCCACCGCGCCGACAACGCGCTTCTCCTCGCCTTCGCCCACGGTAAGCAGGCGAATGACCTCGCAGCGGTCGAAAATCGGCGTCCCGTTGCGCCGCACTTGGGCGAGCGAGCACTGCACCATATACATCGAGGTCTTCGGGCCCGCGGACGTCGCCCGCTGGCGCGGATCGTGGTCGGTCTTATACCCCACGTAGGCGCCGAACTTGTTGAACGGAAAGGGCACGCCGTTTTTCACAAGGTGGAAAAACTCCGTCGCCGAACCCACTCCCTCGACATAGGCGATGTCTCCGTGCATCATGCCCCCCGCGGTAAGCGTGCGCGCAAACTCCATCGGGCTGTCCGGCTCGTCGCCGCAAATGCCGATTTTGTAATAGGTCTGCTTGTCCGAGCCGGAGTTGTTCGACGTTCCCGCGCCGAGCTTGTCCGTGACGATAACGATGTCCCGCTGGCCGAGGTCCCACAGGTGCTCGGCGCAGTTTAGGCTCGCCGCGCCCGAGCCGATGACCAGCGTGCCCACGCTATACACGGGAATGCGCACCTTCTCGTCGAGGTAAAACCACGTGCGGCGCATTGCTCTCCCTCCGCAGGGCGTGGTTTGCCGCAGGCTAGGGCACGAGGACGGCCTTTACCGCCTCGCGCCGCTCCACAGCCTCTAGGGCCTCCGTCGCCTGCTCTAACGGCAGGCGATGGGTGACCAGGCGATCGAAGGCAAATCTTCCGCTAAGCACGAGCTGTAGCGCCTGATACAGGTGCGAGGTGTCGCTCACCCAAACTCCCTGCACGCGCACCGACTTGCGGCTGAGGTCCTCGTAAAGCGCAAAGGGCACCGTGCCCACCGGTGTGGCAATGCCTGGGATGGCGAACACGCCATAGGGGGCGACGTAGCGAATGCCTTCCTCCACCGCCTTGGGCGAGCCGGTGCATTCTACAACGACGTTTGCCCCCAGGCCATGGGTGGCGTCTTTAATGCGCGCTAGGCGCTCGTCGGGCGAAAGCTCGTCTATGTTAATCGTCTCCGTGGCGCCCAGCTCGCGCGCCATGGCTAGCCGCTCTTTATCCGCAGCGGTCCCCAGAACAATCGCTTGCGTCGCCCCGCGGGCAAGGCAAAAGGCAAGCACCCACAGCCCCACCGGCCCCGGGCCGAGGACGACCACCGTGTCCCCAGGCTTAACTCCGCACAGCTCCACGGTATGCGCCGCGGTAGCCCCCGAGCACGTGGCCGAGACGAGCACCGCGGGGTCCACCTGCTCGTCAATGGTAATCAGATGGGCGTTGGGAAGAAGGTGGATGTACTCGGCATATGCGCCGCGCAAGTGCGGGGGGTCGGCGCAGCCCACAGAAATGCCATAGGTTTGGCGCTCGGGGCAGAGCGCGGGCTGTTTTTTAATTACGCAGTAATAACACCGGCCGCACATTATCCCGCGCTCCCACACGACGAGGTCGCCGGGCTTTACCTTGCCGCCGAACACGTCGCGCTTCTCCCCGCCGACCTCGGCGACCTCGCCCACGCCCTCGTGCCCGAGGATAATGGGCAGCGGCGTGCGCGGGTCCTTGCCCCGCCACATGTGCACGTCCGAGCCGCACACCCCCGCGGCGCGCACGCGCACGAGCACCTCGCCTTCGGCAAGCGGCGAGATGGGGTATTCGCGGACGACAAGCGGCTCGTCAAACCGTTCGAGCACCGCAGCCTTGCTCGTCAACGCTAGGCCTCCTTGGCAAAGCAGCGCGCCGCTCAGCGGCGCTATCAGATGTTTTTGCTGAGGCGAGGTTCGGCAAGGCGCGGGCGTACTCCTGCCGCGCGGGGCGGCGGGCGCCCGCTAGCCTGAGGGGATCCATCCCCCAGGCTCGGTGCTCGCCGGCGGAACAGGGGTGGGCACTGCGGGCCGCGCCGGTGTCGGCCGAGGCGCCGGGCGCTGGGGCGCAGCCCGCGCCGCAGGCGCGCGGCGCGGGGTTCCCCGCGGGGCGGGCGTCTTTGCCTCAGGCGTTGGGGTAACGCCGAGGAGCTCGGCGAGCTTCTTCTGTTCCTCGGTGGCCACTTCGCTCGCCCCAATGCGCCGAGCAACGGCGAGGATGAGTAGGTGCTTCTGTTCGTCGTCGCCCGCGGCTTTTGCCGCCTGCGCGAGCTGCTTTTGCGCGTCGTCCAGCCGCGCCCGCTGGTGCAAAAACAGGGCGTACTCTACGCGAAAGCTAACCTCATCCGGCGCTTCTTCGACGAGCTGCTCAAGAAGCTTTTCCGCCTCGTCGTACTCCAGCTCGGCGTTGTGGCAAACGGCCATGGCGTGGAGGATGGGCAGGCGGTCTTCCGGGTAAAGCGCAAGCGCCTGGTCGTATTTGGCAAGCGCCTGGTTAAACTTTCCCTCGAGCTGCAGGCGGTAGCCCTCGAGCTCGGGATCGAGAACAACAAACTCCATCTCCTCGGGCAGCTTGTCCAGCCAGTCCAAAAAGCGCACCCGCTTTTCGATTTGCTCGATAACCTGGCGATAGTCGTCCATGCGCCGGGCGAGGTCGCGCGGGGGGTTAAGCCGCTCGTCGATAACCTTTACGATGTGCAGGCGGATCTCCAGGCCACCGTCGGGCTTGGGGCGCTCGGTTTGGAAAATTTTGCTTACCTCGCCCTTTTTCAGGCGGAAGACAAAGCGCTCGAAGTCATAGTCGAACACGGGGTAAAGGACAACTTCGTTTTCGCGCGCGGGGACGGCGCGGAGCCTGGGAATCCACTCTTCTTTGGAGCCCGGGAGGGTAAACAAGCCGCCGCGGGCGGCCTCCTCGGGCTCCTCGGAGAACGCTTTGGCCACTTCGGCGAAGTCCTTGCCGGCGTCGAGCTCGGCGAGAGCTTGCTCGGCGCGCTTTTTCGCCTCGCTCACAGGCCGCGGGGGCTTGCCCGGCTCGACATCGCCCGCGCGGAAGACGATGCGCCGGATGCGAATCTCGCGCCAGAACTTGCGCACGTCGTCGTCGCTGACTTTTACCTGAGCCACCCGCTCGGCGAGCTTCTTCCTCAGCGCCGAGCGCCTAACGGCGTCGCGGTCCTTGGCGATGCGCGCGCGCTCTTCCGCGCGATATTCCGCCTCGCTCTGCCCGCGGGCCTTGAGAAATTGCTCCAGGCGCTGGGGGTCGCCGCCGAACTGCTGGGCGATGGACTGGTCGACAAGCTCCGTAATGTGCTTGTCCACTTCCTCCTCGGTAACGGTAATCCCGCGCTCCTCGGCCTCGAGCTCCACGGCGAGGTCCTCCATCATCCTGCGGAGCACGGTATACTTCAGCCCAAGCAGCTCCGTGGGGTCGAGGGCGGCGAGGCGCTGCCGGGCCTGCTCCAGCTTGTCCCAGAACTGCTCATAGGAGATCTCGCGCCCGCGAACGGTGGCGATGGGCTCCTCGGGCTGCGGGCCGGTGGGCGTTGGGCTTGGCGTGGGTTGCGGGGCGCGCCTCAGCCCGGGGGTCTTCCAGACGAGGTAAATGGCAATGCCCCCGGCGACAAGCAGTGCGGCAAGGGCAATGGAAAGGGCGATGTTTGCTTTTCTGCTCACACCGTCACCCCCGCGCTCCGCCGGCCCGCGGGACAGCGGATTTTTTACGCTGAGCCTCGCCCGCGGTGGGGCGCAAAGTTTTGTTTGCAACTATCGTATTCTTCGGGCGGTTCGCCCGCGCTCCTGCCCCGCGACGCGCGGACAAGCTCGGCGAAGGAAAGGTTTTTCGCGCGGGCGAAGCGGCCCTGCGCGCTGCAACGCGGGCCGGGGAGCGAGGTGCTGCGACGGTGCTTGCGATCATCGGCGGCAGCGAGGCGCACAAACTTCTGCCAGAGCTTTGCCCAGAGGCCGTGCGCCTGGGGCCGGTGGATACCCCGTTTGGGCGGTCGCAACCCGTGTTCCAGGTAACTTTCGGCCAGGCGCAGGCGCTTTTTTTGCCGCGGCACGGCGAGCGCGGCTATGAGCTGGCGGCGCCGTTTGTCAACTACAGGGCGAATATCTACGCGTTGCGCGAGCTCGGCGCACGAAGGATCATCGCCTGGAGCGGCCCCGGGGCGATCGCCGAAAACCTCGCCGTCGGCCAATACGTTGTCCCGGACGATTGCCTGGACGAAACCACCGCCCGCCCGCGCACCTTTTTCGAGGGCACGGGACTGGGGTTTGTTAGGCAAAACCCCGTGTTTTGCCCCGAGCTGCGCGAGGCGCTCATCGCTGCGGCCCGCGCCACCGGCCGGCCCGTGGCCGAGCGCGCGACATATGCGTGCACCGAGGGGCCGCGGCTGGAGACCCCCGCGGAGGTGCGCAAGCTCAAGCTGCTTGGCGCGGATGTGGTGGGAATGACCCTTGCCCCGGAACTGTTCCTCGCCCGCGAGCTGGCCATGTGCTATGCCATGGTCTGCTACATTTCCAACTTCGCCGAGGGCCTGCGCCCCAGGCCATATCGCGCGGGCGAGCTGTTCGAGGGCCTGCTTGAGCAAGGCGAGGCCAAGGCGGTGCGCGCCGCCGTGGCCGGGCTTGCGGAGATCGTCTCCGCCGTCGCCCGCGAGGTTTACGGCAAACAGCCCCGCTGCCCGTGCCCCCATTCCATGGACCGCTATATTCGCGAAGGCCGCGTTTCGGAGGACTGGCACACGTGGGTCGCCCCCTCGCATTAGCCGCGCCCTGGGTACTCCCCGTCAGCGGGCCGCCGCTGGAAAACGCCGTGGTCTGCGTGGACAAGGGGAGGATTTCCGCGCTGGGAAGAAGGCGCGAGCTTTCGCTCCCCGCGGGCGCGGAGCTGCGCGAGCTCGACGGCTGCGCGATCGTCCCCGGGCTAATCAACGCCCACTGCCACCTGGAGCTTACGGATCTGCGCGGGCGCGCGCCCTATTGGGGGAACTTTGCGAGCTGGCTTTTGCGGGTCGCTGCGGAGCGCGCGCGCCTCACGCATCGCCCGGAGGAAAGCGCCCGGCGCGGCCTTCTCCTCGCCGAGGGCGCGGGGACGACGACGATCGTAGACGTAACAAACGCCTGGGTCGTTCCCGAGGGACGCGCGCGGGTAATCTCGCTGTTTGAGGTTCTCGGCCTTGCCCCAGCGCGGGCGCAGACTAGGCTGGCCGAGCTGGACCGCGCCGCGGAGCAAGCGCTTGCCGCGGGTCGGCTTGTGGGCGTTTCGCCCCATGCCGTTTACACCACCTGCGCTGAGCTTTACCGCGGCTGCGCCGAGCTCGCCGCGCGGCGCGGGGTTATTTTCGGCACGCACGTTGCCGAGGTGCCCCAGGAAAACGAGCTTACGCGCTCGGGCACGAGCTTTTTCTCGCCCATTTTAGAGCGTCTCGGCGGCCGCCCGCGCGACTGGCAGCCGCCGGGGGTGTCCGCGATTGCTTACCTCGACCAGCTCGGCTGCCTTGGGCCGCGCGCGCTGCTTTTTCACTGCAACTATGCCGACGACGAGGACATCGCCCTTATCGCCCGCCGCGGGGCAAGCGTCGTCTTCTGCCCCCGCAGCCACCGCTTCTTCGGCCACACGGCGCACCCGCTGCCCGCCATGCTCCGCGCGGGCGTGCGTGTGTGCTTGGGCACGGACAGCCTGGCGAGCAACGAGTCGCTGGACATGCGCGCGGAGACCGCCGCGGCGCTGGAGCAGTTTCCCGAGCTTAAGCCGGGGCAGGCGCTGAAGCTCGCCACGCTCGCTCCGGCGCAGGCGCTGGGCATGGGGCAAACGCTTGGCTCGCTCGAGGTAGGCAGGGCCGCGGAGCTTGTCGCCTTCCCGCTCGCCGACAGGCGCGACCCGTATTCGTTCATTTTCAGCGACGAGCCGCCGGCGCTGGTGTTGTTTCCGAAACATGGCACAAGCGCTGAGTAGGGGAGGGGACCGCGGCGACGGCACTAAGGCGTGTGCGTCGCCCGCGCGCCTGCGCGCGGTGGGGGCATAACGACCTTAAGCTCACCGTCTTTGAGGTCAAAGCTCTCGGTCTTCGCCTCGGCATCGCCGAGCTTGATTTTTACCGTGGCCGGCCCGTTTGCCGCAAACAGCGCGAGAACGGGCTTTGTCATGCAAAGCGCGGTCGTCGGCTCCTGCAGGCCGCCGCCGTCGGCGAGAAGCTGCGAGATAACGAACGCCGCCTCAATATCCAACGCCGCGCCGTTGATGAGCACCTTTTGCCCCAGGTCGCCCTGGCGCAGGGCGCACACGAGGACGACGTCGCTCAGCTCGCCCTGGCCCAGGCACAAAGGCTCGGCGTCGACCAGGTGCTCTCGGGTGAGCTTGCTGCCGAAGGGCACGCCGCCTGCATCCGCGCCGAACTTAAACGAGACCTTGCCAAATGCGGCACGCTCGGGCACGCTCTCCAGAGGCTCGACGTGGTCGTTGTTAAGCCCAAACGCCACACGGACGACGTTCCACGCCGCCCCGCGCGGCGGAGCAGAGCCCGCGCCTGAGGCTTTTTCCGAGCCTTGCTCCTGCTCGCGCGTCTTTTCCCCGTCGCCCGCGGTGCCTTGTGCCTCGCTCCCCGCAACATCGGGTAGCGGCCCGCCAACCTGAAGAAACACCCGCGAGGACATTTGGAAGACCTTCCCTATCTCGGGAGGGAGCGGGGCGAGAGAGCCGTCCTTCCCCTGGGGCAGGGCCAGGACATAGTAAGCGTCGGCGCGCTCGAGCGGCTGCTGCGTAAACGCGGCCCGGAAGCCCGCCGAGGTAATCCCGTTAACTATCGCCGTTATCCCGCGCAAAAGCGAGCGGTTGGCTATCTTGCCCACGATAATCACATTGCACACCTTCGGCGTATCTTCGGCAGCAGGCGGGGGAAGGCGCAAGTAGCTGCGCACGTCCTCGATTAGGCTGGAGTCGATCTCCTGCAGCTCCTGCACGGAAAGGTCGAGGATAAACCCTGCCGGCTGCGAGACAAGGGCGCGAAAGCGCAGTGCGTTTTGCGCCTTTTTCAGGGAGTCC
This sequence comes from uncultured Armatimonadia bacterium, assembly GCA_964565895.1. Classification (GTDB taxonomy): domain Bacteria; phylum Armatimonadota; class Zipacnadia; order UBA1398; family CAZMGT01; genus CAZMGT01. Next base: position 11,353 of record CAZMGT010000054.1, on the reverse strand, counting down.
CACGCCGCCTCAAGCGGCGAGGGCCGCGTCACATCGCGCGCGTAGGACATTAGCGCAAGGGCCTCGCGCCCCGCCTGCGCCGCGCCGGAGAACGCTAAGGTGCGCGGGCCGATGTCCAGCGCGTCGTAGTCGAGCAAGGCATAGCCTGTTGTCCCGGCAAGCCGCGGCGATTCGCCGACGAAGCCCTCGGCGGTGAGAAATCGCCGCTGCGCGGTCTCCGCGGCTTCGGTGCACCGCGCCACCCATTCCTCGGGAAACCCGCGCGCCATTACGCCGTCAAACCCCGCCGCGCACAGCGCGCGCACAACGTCGGCCACCTGCTCGCTGGTCAGCTCGTCGCCCGGCAGGGGCTGGTCCACGAGCGGGCACTTGCTGCTCGACAGGGCAAGGCGGCTGATGTCCGCGTAAACGGTAATCTGCCGGCCGCTTTGCCTCTCCTGCTCGGCCACCGCGGCGAGGAGCCCGCTTACTTGGGGCTGGTCGGCGTGCACGAAGCCGTGCTCGGAGAGCTTGCTCCCGTCGGAAAACGCGACGTCGGGGAAATAGAACTTCGCCGGGGCGGAGGCGTCGGTGGTCGGCTCCACGGCCTCGATGACAATGAGGTTAAACCCACGCTGGACCATGGCCACGACAAACGCCGCCCAGTCGCCGGAGTAGGGCGACCCCGCCCCGACGGCCTCCTCGGGCGACATGCGCAGGCCGACGATGGGCTGGGCGGCGGGCTGGCCGGCGGGGCCCACGGGGCCTACCCCGGGTGGCCCGGCGATGGGCGCGGCCCCGGGCTGGCCCACCGTGCTATACGGTTGGCGGCGCGACTCCGCCGTCGAGCCGCACCCCAGAACCTGCCAGACAACCAGCAAAACAACAGCGCACAACCCCGCCAAAATTGCCGCGCGGCGCATGGCCCGCACCTCCGCTGGGGAAAATCACACCGCCATTATATCAACGCTTCTCCTCGGCGTCGCCTTCGCGGGCGCCCTTGTTGCCCTCGCGCTGCTGTTTGTCGATCTCGCGCAGCCGACGCAGGCGCTCGGCAAACTGCGCTTCGCGCCCGCGGTTGGTCGGCCGATAGTATTGCCTCGGAGCGACGCCGTCGGGGAAATACTGCTGGGGGACGTAGCCCTCGGGGTAGTCATGGGGATATTTGTAGCCCGCGCCCACGCCCGCCTGCCGCTCGGCCTCAAACGTGGCGTTTTGCAGGTGCAGGGGAACGGGCCCCGGAGGTTCGTTCTGAATGTCGGCGAGCGCCCGGCTAATCGCGATATAGCTGGCGTTGCTTTTCTCAGCGCAAGCGAGATAGATCGCCGCCTGGGCGAGGGGGATCTGCGCCTCGGGCATGCCCACATATTCCACCGCGTGCGCTGCGGCGTTGGCCACGAGGAGGGCCATGGGGTCGGCGTTGCCCACGTCCTCGGCGGCGAAAATGACCATCCGCCGCGCGATAAACCGCGGGTCCTCGCCGGCGTAGATCATCCGCGCCAGCCAATAGATCGCCGCGTCGGGGTCTGACCCGCGCAGGCTTTTGATAAACGCGGAGATTACGTCGTAGTGCGCCGAGCCACTTTTGTCATAGGTCACCGCGCGGCGCTGGGTTGCCGCCTCGGCGGCAGCAAGGTCAACCACGCGCACGCCGTCCTCGCGCGGGCGAACGCTCATTACCGCCGCTTCTAGGGTGTTCAGCGCGCGGCGCGCGTCGCCGTTGGCCATGTTCAGCAGGTGCTCCAGGGCCTCCGGGGTAAGCTCGATTTTCATCCGCCCCAGCCCGCGCTGTTCGTCGGCGAGCGCGCGCTCGATTAGCGTGCGCAGGTGCTCCTTGCTCAGCGGGTGGAGCTCGAGCACGGTGCAGCGCGAAATCAGCGGGGGGTTAACCTCAAAGTAGGGGTTTTCCGTCGTCGCGCCGATGAGGATTATCGTACCGTCCTCGACATAGGGCAAAAATGCGTCTTGCTGCGCTTTGTTAAGGCGGTGGATCTCGTCGACGAAGAGGATCGTTCCGCGGTCGTAGAGCTTGCGCGCCTCGCGCGCTTTGTCTGCCGCGCGGCGGATGTCGGCGACGCCCGAGTTTACCGCGGAGAACTGGATAAACTGGCAGCGCGTGCGGTTGGCGATTATCCGGGCGAGGGTGCTTTTGCCGCAGCCCGCGGGGCCGTGGAGGATGAGCGAAGTTAGCTCGTCGCGCTCGATCGCCCGGCGCAGGGGCGTGCCCGGGCCGAGGAGATGCTCCTGGCCGAGGAATTCGTCCAGGTCGCGCGGGCGCATACGGGTGGCCAGGGGGGCGTGGGAGAGGGTCTCAGGCCGGGTTGCGCGCTCGAAAAGGTCCATTTGTTTATCCCACGGGGCACAGTTTGCGCCAGCGGGCCCCGGCAAGGCTATTGGCCAAACAAAAATCCCCGCGGTGCCGTGTGCCCTGTTCTGTTCGAACCCAATATCAAGGTGGGTGCGCCCCGGACGCTTTGCGATTCCCCCTCGCGGGGGCTGCCACGCCACGCCCGGAGGTTAGCTCCCTGATTATTGGGTGTTGGCTCGACAGACACAGATGGCATCACGCGCACAGCAGGGATGATAACCCCAGGCCTGTATGGACAGTGTGATCCTAGCACACCCCCGCGCCCCAGGCAAGGTGGCCCACGCTTTGCCACGGGCTTGTGGTGCGCTACTCCACGATGCGGATGCCCAGCTCCTCGAGCTGCTCCGGGCGCACCCTGCTCGGCGCGCCGGTGAGCAGGCACTGCGCGCTCTGCGTCTTGGGAAAAGCGATTACATCGCGAATCGTGTTGAACCCGAGCATCGCCGCGACGATCCGGTCCACCCCCATGGCGATGCCCCCGTGCGGCGGCGCGCCATATTCGAACGCGTCGAGCAGGTAGCCGAACTTCTCCCGCGCCTCTTGCTCGTCAATGTGGATGATGCGAAACACGCGCTCTTGAATGTCGCGCCGGTGGATACGGATGCTTCCCCCGCCCATCTCGATGCCGTTGGCGACGAAGTCGTAAAGGTCGCCGCGTACCGCCCCCGGGTCGTCCTCCAAGCAGTCCAGATATTCCGCCTTGGGCATGCTAAACGGGTGGTGCATGGGGACGTAGTGGCCCACGTCGTCGTCCCACTCGAACAGGGGAAAGTCGACGATCCACACGAACTTCCAGTCGTTGGGGTCGATGAGGTTCATGCGCTGGCCAAACCACAGGCGCAGCCGGCCCATGCTCTCCAAAACGATCTGCCGTTCGTCCGCGCCGAAGACCATCAGGTCGCCGGGCTTGGCGCCGAGGCGCTGCTGCATCTCGCGCAACTGCTCCTCGGTGAAGAACTTGACTAGAGGCGAGCGCAGCGTGCCGTCGCGTTCCACGACGATATACGCCGCGCCCTTGGCCCCGAACTTCTGCGCTACGCCCTGGAGGTCGTCGAGCTCCTTGCGCGAGAGCTCCGCGCCCCCGGGCACGGCCATGCCCTTGACGATCCCCCCGGCCTCGACGGCCTGGGTGAACACGCGAAACTGGCAGTTGGCGGCGATGTCCGTAAGGTCCACAAGCTCCATGCCAAAGCGCAGATCTGGCCGGTCGCTGCCATAGCGCTCCATCGCCTCGTCGTAGGTCAACCGCGGCATGGGCCGGGGAACCTCGACCCCGATCATCACCTCAAACAGGTGCGCCATCAGACCCTCGACGAGCTCGAGCACGTCGTCGCGCTCGACAAACGACATCTCGATGTCAATTTGCGTGTGCTCGGGCTGGCGGTCGGCGCGCGTGTCCTCGTCGCGCAGGCAGCGCGCGATCTGATAGTAGCGGTCCACCCCGGCGACCATGAGCGTCTGCTTGAGCAGTTGCGGCGACTGAGGGAGGGCGTAGAAGTGGCCGTGCATGAGCCGGCTGGGGACGAGAAAATCCCGCGCGCCCTCGGGGCTGCTCGCAATGAGCAGGGGCGTCTCGATCTCCCAGAACCCGTGCGCGTCCAAGTAAGCCCGTGTCTCGCGGACAAAGCGCGCCCGCTCGCGCAGCATGCGCGTCATCTTCGGCCGGCGCAGGTCGATGTAGCGGTAGCGCAGGCGCACCTCCTCCTGGGTGTCGATGTCGTCCTCGACGGGGAACGGGGGAGGCTTGGCCTTGTTAAGCACCTTGATCTCTTCGGCAAAGACCTCGATCTCCCCCGTGGGGATCTTCGGGTTAAGCGTCTCTTCGGAGCGCGCGCGGACCTCGCCCACCGCGGCAACAACCCACTCGCTGCGCACGGTGTCCGCCACGGCATGGGCCTCGGCCGAAGTCTGGGGGTTGGCCACGACCTGGACGATGCCCGTGCGGTCGCGGAGGTCGATAAAAATTACCCCGCCGTGGTCGCGCGCGGAGTGCACCCAGCCCATAACCGCGACGCGCTGGCCGATGTGCTCGCGGCGCAGCTCGCCGCAGTAGTGCGTTCGGCGCGGTATCGTGCGCTGCTCAGCCATCTCCGTCCCCTCCGTAGGGCAGGCAGTGTCGCTCGGCGGCGCGTTGCGCGGGGCAGCGCCCGCTAGCTGCAGCAGGCGTGGTCTTCGCCCAACCGGCCGGCAATCGCCTGCACGGCCTCGTCCCAAGGAACAAGCGTCTGCTCGCCGCTGGCCAGGTCGCGCAGGAGAACTTTGTTTTCGCGCAGCTCGTCCTCGCCGAGGATCACGGCGAGGGGGGCGCCCAGGCGGTCCGCGGCCTTAAGCTGGGCCTTAAGGCTGCGCTCGAAGTAGTCGGTTTCCACGGCGATCCCTGCCTGGCGCAGGGCGGAGATCAACGCAAACGCCTGCGGGCGGGCCTGCGCCCCGAGGGGGGCGACGAACACCGGCCGAGGGGGCGCTGGCGCGCGTCGCGCGGCCTCCTCGCCCAGCGCGAGAAGGCAGCGCTCGATCCCCGAGCCGAAGCCGATCCCCGGGGTCGGTTTGCCCCCGCAGGCCTCGACAAGCCCATCGTAGCGGCCCCCGCCCAGCACGGCGTCCTGCGCGCCCAGGCTCGGGTGCTTTATCTCAAACGCCGTCCTCGTATAGTAATCCAGCCCGCGCACGAGGCGGCGGTCGATCTCATAGGGCACTTGCGCGGCGTCGAGCAGGCGAAGGACCTCGTCAAAATGATCGCGGCACTCGTCGCAGAGGAAGTCGAGCGTCGTCGGCGCCTCGGCGGTAAGCTGCTTACAGCGCTCCTCCTTGCAGTCGAGCACGCGCAGCGGGTTGGTCGCATATCGCCGCTGGCAGTCCGGGCACAGCTCGGCGAGGATGGGCTCGATAAACCGCTGCAGCTCCTCGCGGTAGCGCGGGCGGCAGGCCGGGCAGCCGATGGAGTTAAGCGAAAGGACGTGGCCGGACATGCCCAGCTCCGCGCAGTAGTCCATGCCCAGGGCAACAACCTCGGCATCGAGCAGGGGCGAGGGCGAGCCGAGGGCCTCGACGCCCACCTGGTGCGGCTCGCGCAGGCGGCCCGCCTGCGGCCGCTCATAGCGGAAAAAGCTAATGATATAGGAGAACTTGTGCACGGTATTTTGCCGCGCCAAGCCGTGCTCGATATACGCGCGCACGACGGGCGCCGTGCCCTCCGGGCGCAGCGTTAGGCTGCGGCCTCCGCGGTCGACAAACGTATACATCTCCTTGGACACCACGTCGGACCCCTCGCCCAAGCCGCGGGTGAACAGCTCCGTGTCCTCGAACGTCGGCGTGCGGATCTCCTGATAGCCGTAGCGCGCGCACACCCGCCGAAACGTGTCCTCGACAAACAGCCACAGGTTAGACTCCGGCGGGAGGACATCCCTTGTTCCGCGAGGGGCCTTAAACCGCATTGCTCCTCCCTCAATACCAAAAACGGAGCGCGGATGCGCCGCACTCCAGCGCCTCGGCCGCCATGCTCGGTGCGCCACACATGCTATCCAATAGCTTGGGGAAAGTCAAACGGCGCAGGCCGGCGGTCGCCGCTTACTCGCTGCGCACAAGGGTCACCGTGCGCTGGCCGTCGAGGGTGAACTGGACGGAGGCGCTTCCGTCTTGCGCGGCGCCGGCCGCTGCGGAAAGGTCGAGCTTTAGCCGCAGGGCAAGCGTTTGCCGCTGCTCGCTGGCGAGCAGGCGCCCCGCCGTGGCGTCGAACGTCCCTCGGCCCTCGGCGGCGATGGCCAGCTCCGTGCGCATCGGGCCGAATAGGCCGATGCCCAGGAGGTTCGGCGCCAGTTCGCCGTCGTAGCGGCAGGTATACTCGATTTCCGCCATGCGGTGCAGGGCGCGCAAGCGCAGGGAGGTCAGCCGCGACTGGCAGATGGCCCCTTGGCGCGCGGAGACAATCGCCCGCAGGGGCGTGGGGAGGGCCTTTTCCGGAGCAAACTTCGCCGACCACGAATCACCGCCGCGTACTGCCTGCTCGGGGAGGACGAAGAACACGTCGGCCAGGCCCTCCTGGGGAAATCCGCTGAGCAGCGCGACAAGCGCGGCCCAAGCGCCGAGTTGGGCCTCGTTCGCCTCGCCGCGTGGGGAGACGGAGAGGCGAAACGGGCGCTTTAGCTCCTCGGCGATGCGCTGCGAGCTCAGCCCGCCCAGCCAGCGCCCGGGCGGCGCGGTAACGCTCGCCTGCTGGCCGTCCCAGGTAATGGCCACCGCTGCCGCGGGAACCTGCGCTGCGCTGTCCGGCGCCCGCGGGGTAAGCCTAAACTCCAGCCTCTCCACCGTGGCCTCGAGCGTCGCCCCCGCAGCGGTTACCTCGCGCGGGCGAAGGGTCACTGTGCAGCGGTGCGTTACTTCGGCGGAGAGGTTCTCGAGCTGCTTCAGCCACTGCCCCGTCGCCCCGCGGCGCTGGCCGGCGATTTTGTCCAGCATTTGCGAAAGTTTGTCCGCCAGCGCCTCGTCGGAAAACTCCGTTTGCGCGTGCACTGTCGCTTGGCTGGCGATCTCGTATGTCAGCGCGCGGCCTTCGCGCCAGCGATAGCGCAGCTTGCGTGGGGCGAAGAGCTGAAACGCCACGCCCCCAACAAGCGCCACGAGCAGCGCCGCGGCTAACGCCAAAACAATCCCCGACTTGCGCAGGGCAGTCCGCCTCCTCAACGCAAACGCTGCACCTCAGCGTCGGGCAACGAGCGAGAATAGGTCGTAAAGCAACTGCTCGGCATATGGGCCGTCGAGCAGGCGAAACCACACGTAAAGCACGCCGCCCGCCCCTTCGCTGTCGTCGATCGCCGCGGCGGCGACGGCGTCGCCAAGGTAGCGCCCACGGCCGCCCTTAAGCTTGATCAGCGAGGCCGCGTTTACCCGCGGGGGAACGTCCGCGGCGACCCACGGCCGCCAGCGCAGATCGCCCACGGTGGGAAACGGGAAGCGCCGCGGGAGGTGGGGCAAGAGCTCGGTGTTTACCTCAAAGTGCAGCTCGCCCAGCCCCGGCGGCGGCTCCTCCCAGCCGCGCGGCCGGCCGTCCTGCACGGGCTCCGCCCCGCGCGGGGAGCTGACGGTCAGCGGCATGCCGAACTTCCGCGCGGCGTTTACCGTCCGCCCTTGTGCGTCGTAATAAAACGGCAGCGGGCCGTCGGGGAGGACGAACAAAATTCCCCCCGAGCGCAGGTAGCGTTGCAGGGCGCGGTCAACGTCGCCCGGCTCGTTCACCGTGTTCGTGTAGCGCTCGCCAGCGGCGTAGACGAGGAGGTCGAAGTCCTCCCCTGTGGGCTGCTTGCGCACGAGCTCCTCCCAGGATAACGTGTCGAACTCAATGCCGTTTTCGATGAGCCAAAACGCCGCGGGGGAGCTCGCTCCGGGGAGCAAACCGATGCGCAAGCGGGCGAGCGCCCGGCGCAGCGAGGCGAGCTCGAGCTCGGTAAACGCCGAGGGCGCAGGGCGCGGATGGGCCTTGCGCGGGCGCGCCTTAAACTCGCGCGCCAGCCGCGCCGTCGCCTTGATGTAATAGTCGCCCAGCTCCAGCGAGGGCTCAATCTCGCTCCCCTCGTGCCACTCGTTCCACGAGGTAATGAGTATCCAGTCCGGGTCAAGCTCCATCGCCGCGCGCCACAGGCAGTCGTAGAGCTTTCCCCCGTGGCGGTCCACGGCGAGGCCCGGGCTGCGCACCTTCGTGTCGTCGTAGCCGGGGATTACCGTAGCGGCGAAGATGCGGCGAAAGCGCCGCGCGGCCTCGCTCGCTGGCCGATAGAGCGCAGCGGTCGCCCGGGCAGCCTCCTCGGGCGTGCGCCCGCGACACAGGCCGGCTACGTTGTAGGTGTGGATGCCGTCGAATACCGCCGCGGCCACCTTGCTCAACTGGTCGCCGATGACGCAGATCTTGCGCCCCAGGCGCTGCTGCGCGAGCTCGATGGCCTTGGCCCACTCAAACACCCCAAGCTGAGCGATGGTCCTGCCGTAGGCGAAGATTACCGGGCGGCCCTCGACCTTGAGAAACGCGGGATGGTCGCCGTAGGTGCGCACGATGTAGACAAGGTCTTCTGCGGCGGACTGCGGGGAGATAGGTTTTTTCACAACCTCTAGGTAAACAGTAATCTCGCGCCCGGCCTTGGCGGCCTCGCTGAGGATGATAGGCATGGCGCGGTCGGTGAAGTCGCCCTGGCCCCACCAGGAGACGATAAACCCATCGACCCCCGCCTCCCGCGCGAGGCGCATGTGGTAGGCGACGACCTGGGGGTCGTGGGAGTCGAACGGGCCGATGGCCGGGTAGTGGCGCATGGCGGCGATGTCGTGTTTTTCGGTGTCGATCTTGCCGAAGTGCCGGTTTCGCCCGCTAAAGCTGGCCAGCCCATACCACGGGTAATAAAAAGCGAGCACCTTCCGCGGGACGCGATAATACGCCGCCTCCATCCGCGCGCGCAGCGTCGCCGCGTCCATCGCCTGCGCCGCGCAGGCCAGCCCCAGCCCAAACCAGACAAAGCACGCCCGGTGATGCGCCAGAATGTTCTCCATTGGCAAACCACCCTCTGATAGGACAACTGTGCACAGCGCTTTTTCTAACTTAGCTTGTGGGGGACCTCTGCCCCGCGCCTAGCCGGGCTCAACGCGCAAGGTGATCGCCTCGCCGAACCGCGTGCGCCCCTCGGCGCGCAGGAAAAAGCGCAGCGTGCGCCCCTCGTTAAGCGCAGGCAGGACGACAAACGGGGCAAACTCAACATCGGCAAACCGCGGCACATCGCGCGGCGCCGGCCGGCGGCCGGCCTGCTGCCCGTCAACCTGCGCGACAAGAAACACCGCCCCCTGCTCGCCCTGGGCAGAGGCCGGCGAAAGCCACATCGCCTCGCCCGTGTTTCCCAGCGAGGCCCAGGCATATACCGCAGCTCCCCGGCGCAGGCGCAGGGTATCGCCAGCGCGCACCTCAACCCACTGCCCGCCGTCGGCGCGCAGGCGGAGCCAGTTAAACTCCGCGTTGAGGTATTTCGGCGGATTTTCGCCGGTGCAGGGAACATTGCCCACGGCGACTAGCGGCACATTGGCCGAGGTCTTCCCCGTGCCCGCCGTGCGCACGCCCACCGTCTTTCCCGCGCGCACGGCCTGCGCATACTGCTCCCTGTGCCGCGCGAGGACCATGGAATAGCCCCGGGGATGTGCGTCGCGGTCGACTTCGATCCACACCTCCGGCTCGCGCACGGGGCGCACGGCGGCGACGAGAGGGGCAAACCGCTTTAGCTCAAGCGCGGCGGGCCGCGGGGTTCCGTCGGGGTTAAAAATGCCAAAGTCGCTGTTTTCGTTTACCCGAAAGCCCCCGGGGAACCACCACGCCGCGGAGCCGTTGGCGCGCGACTCGACGACCATGCGATACATATTCTCAAACAGCTCGCGCTGAAGCTCGATGCGCCTTGGGTCGGGCTGGGGGTGGACGCTGCGGCCGAACTCCGCCCAAAACACGGGCTTGCCGTTGCCCGCCCAGCGCGCGTAGGCGGTGGTAAACCCCCCGCTGCGAAACTCCTCCCAGGGGCCGGTTAGGTTGTAGCCCTCAGGCGAGATAAAGTCCAAGTGCTTGGCTCCTGCGGCGAGGTCGAACGGCATCTGCCAGTCCGCGCCCATTCCGCCCGTGCCCCCGTAGCCCGTGCGCGCACCGAGAAGGTGGTTCGGGTCGACCTTGCGCAGCGCGCGGACCACGGTGTTGTAGCCCTTGCTTATCGCATCGTCGAGAAACCTGCGATATGCGGCGACCATTATCCGCCACGGCCCGTCGTTGAGGATCTGCTCGCGCGAGGGCGCGGTGACTCGCCCCCGAGCATCGCGCGGGAGGGGGAAGCGAAAGTCGCGCTCCGCCGCGGCAACGCTCCCATAGCGGCTGTTCAGCCAGCGCTCCCAGTCGCGGTCGAGCGCGCGGCGGCGCTCATAGCCCCCCACGCGCGGCTCCCAGGCGAGATCCCAGGCGAACACCGCATCGTCGCCGGCCAGCGCGCGGACGAGGGGGAGGAATTGCTCCGGCCGAGGGCGCAGGGGATGGGCGCCGGGGATGAAAATGTTCGCGCGAATCCCATGCCGCCGGCAGCGCAGGAGAAAATCTCGCGCGCAGGGAAGCATTACCAGGTCGAGCAACTGAATGGACACGAGGTTTGCCCCGCAGCGTTGCAAGCGCTGCAGGTCGCGCTCGACAAGCTCCGGGTCGTAGCTCATGGGCCTGAGCCAGTGGCCCCGGTAGCGCCCTGGCTCCTGCCCGGCGACATAGCCCGGCCAGAAGTTCACCCCATGCGGGTGCCACGGCCTTTGGCCAACGATAAAGTCCCCGCGCTCTACGCGCACGAATTCCGCCCCTGCCCGCGGCTTGCTCGCGCTTATCGTAAACGGCTGGGAGATTTCGTCCACCACCGTGCCCCCGCGCAGGAGCGAGCACACGCAGCGGTAAAAACCCGGGCGCAGCGCGCCCGGAGCGAGGACGATCCGCCCGACGACCTGCCGGCGAGGCCAGCGCGGGCGGAAGGCGAACGTGCGCCCGGCATAGGTCGCTCCGCCCTGCTCGTCGCAAACGGCCACGCGCACGGAAAACTGCTCGGCGCACACGTCACGCACGATGACCTCGGCGCCGGCGACGACCTGCTCCGTGTCCAAAAAGTTAAACTGCGTTGTCCCGCCGGTGGCTAAAAGCACGGGCTGGAGCATCGTTTCGCTCAGCCGCTTTAGGGCGGAAAGCAGCCAGGGCGAGGAGACGATGCGCTGCGCGGGAAGGCCGATCAGCCCCCAGCAGGCGCCCGCCGTTTTTCCCTCAAGCGAGAGGAAGGCAGAGCAGAGATAGCCCTCGCTCAGCTCATCCGCGCCGCGGGCGAGGACGAGGGGAATGAATCGCCCCTCGGGCTCGTGCTCCAGCCCGAGGCCGCGCTGGCGGGCGATGGGCGAGATTAGCTCCGCAGCGAGGGCAAACGTGCGCCCCTTGCCCCGGTCTTGCGCCGGGCCGACGAGCTCCGCGCGCACCATGCG
>CAZMGT010000053.1:0-27321 GCA_964565895.1 uncultured Armatimonadia bacterium | reverse complement strand
GTCTGCCCCCGCCGCCTGCCGCCCCTCGAGCAGGCGCTCGCGCACCCGCGTCACGGTGAGCACGGCGATCGCCGCGACAACGAGGGCGATTTGCACGAGCGAGAGGAAGAACACCGCGCCGCCCGCCTCGCGCCGGACGACAAGCGCGGGCACGAACAAAATCGAAGCGCACAGCCCGGCGATCACGCCGAGCGTGGCCATGGAGATCATAAAGCTACTCCGCCCCTGCACGGCGAGAATGAGCCAGAACAGCAGGGCAAGCTGCACGCAGCAAATCGAGGCGACCACGGCGAGGTATTCCGCCTCGCCGAGGATGACCAGCCCCACGCCGTTGCCGAGGAGGATTAACCCGCATACGGCAAGCGTGGGCACGGCCGCGCGGCGCATGTGCGAGCGCCGGTCGATGTCGAACACGTGCGGGAGCAGGGCAATAATCAGCCCGCTGATGATCCACAGGATCGCGGCGAGCACGAAGAGCATTACGGACACGCCAAGGAAAACCCGGCGCTCGGGGTGCTCGGGGGGCGCGAAGAGGATGCTCGCCGGGGAATAGCTCTCCTCGAACGGAAAGTCTAAGAGCACGGGAATGCGCAGGGTGGTATAGTCGCTGGGGATCTCCAACGTTTTTTCGAAAATCGTTGAGCCCTCGCCGGAGACGGAGACCTTTGTCTCGCCCGCGCGCAGGGTGTCGAATTTCACGCGCTCGAGCTCGACGTTGGTCACGCGCTGGGTGTAGACGTTGCCGTCGGAGGAGGTGACCTGCACCTGGTATACTTCCTCCGAGGGCTGGCCGCTGCTCACAAGGACAAGCTCTAGCGTTTTGGGGAGGAAAAAGTCCGCGGAGCTAATTTTCGCCCGGCCATTTCCCTGCTGGTCGAACTTTACCCGGGTAATGGCCACCTCGCCCGTCTTTGGGTCGCGCAAAATGACCCGCGCCTCGTGCACGGGCTCCTCGACGGAGATCGTGTCGTAGATAACGTTAATTACGCTAAACCGCCGGCCGCCGGCGCTTTGCACGTCGCGGGTGAGGGAATCGAAGAACGTAACCGTACACTCCAGCCCCGGCCTGTCCGGGGCTTCGACGACGAGCTTCCCCCGCGCCCGCGCGGCACAGGGGAGGAGCGCAAGCCACGCGGCGCACAGCGCCCCATAGCGCAGGACAAGGGCGAGCTGGCGTCTGCTCCCCGCAGCGCGTTGCTGGCGATCGCCACTCATCGCCGTGGCCCCGAGTGCATTGCTCAGGCACGGCCCGGGGCACGCCGCCTCCGCTGGGCAGACCCGCGGCGCGCGGGCTACTGGCCCTGGGCCTCCGTCTGCTCAACGAACGCCTTGTCGCACTCTTCCCGGCGCAGGAGGCGCTCCCACTCGCGATCGACTTCCTCCTGCGCCCGCTGGAGAAGCTCCGCGTTCTCCGGCCGGAGCATGTGCGCAAACCGCCCCTGGGCGGCGAACCAATCGGCGAGCGGCCGCTTCTCCCGCGGCTTATACGTGACCCGCGTTATCCCGTTTTCGACCTCATACAGCGGCCACACGCAGGTGTCCACCGCGAGCTGGGCGATCTCGATCGTCTTGTTCTCCGGGTGCCGCCAGCCGCGGGGGCAGGGGGCGAGAACGTTGATAAACGCCGGCCCCTCCACGGCAAGCGCCTTTTGCACCTTGCTGATCAGGTCGCGCCAGCGGTGGATGCTCACCTGCGCCGCGTAGGGAATGCCGTGCGCGGCGCAGATTTGGGTGAGGTCCTTGCGCCGCTGCGTCTTGCCCGGAATGACCGTTCCGCAGGGGCTGGTCGTCGTCGCCGCGCCGAGCGGCGTGGCGCTTGAGCGCTGGATCCCCGTGTTCATATACGCCTGGTTGTCGTAGCAGATGTAGACGAAGTCGTGGCCGCGCTCAAGCGCGCCGGAGAGCGCCTGCAGGCCGATGTCATACGTCCCCCCGTCGCCGCCGAAGGCGATGAACTTAACCTCGCGGTCGTACTTCCCTCGGCGCTTAAGCGCGCGGTAGCAGGCCTCCACGCCGGCGATCGTCGAGGCCGCGTTTTCAAACGCGCTGTGGATCCAAGGGATCTTCCACGCGGTATAGGGGAAGATCGTCGTGGCCACCTCGAGGCACCCCGTGGCGTTAGCGGCAACCACGGGGACGTCGGCGGCAAGCAAGATCTGGCGCACGGCGATGGACGCGCCACAGCCGGCGCACAGGCGGTGTCCTCCGCTGAGCAGTTCTGGCTTTTGGGCGAGATCTTTTAGTCTCAGGGCCATCGCTTAAACCTCACTCTCGCACTCCGACGTATTTGATAAGCTGGGCATCCTCCACCTTGCCGTCGCGCGCGGCACGCTCCACGTCGTCGAAGATGTTGACGATCTCCGCGAGCTGGATCTCGCGGCCGCCGAGGCCATAGATGTAGTCCAGCACGGGGACCTCGCTCTTGCCGTAGAGCGCGGAGCGGATCTCGGTCCACAGTTGGGCGCCGAACCCGCCGAGCGAGGTGGAGCGGTCCATGACCCCGACGGCTTTCAGCCCGCCGAGGATGTCTACCAGGTCGGCCGCGGGGAACGGGCGGAACATGCGCAGCTTAACCAAGCCCACCTTCCGCCCCTGCTCGCGCAGCTCGTCTACCACATCCTTTATCGTCCCCGCGGTGGAGCCCAGGGCGACGAGGGCCACCTCGGCGTCGTCCATGCGGTACAACTCATACGGCCCATAGCTCCGCCCGGAAAGCTCCCCATACTCCTTGCCCACTTGCTCCACCACGGGCTGAATGTGCTCGTAAACCTCCGCCTGCTGCCGCTTGTGCTCGAAGTAAAAATCCTGCAGGTCCAGCGGGCCGAACGTTTTCGGGTTGTCTACATCGAGAAGGGAGTCTTCGCGGTGAAACTCGCCGATGAACTGCTGCACCTGCTCGTCGGTGTTCGTCTCGATAACCTCCAAGGCGTGGCTTAGGACAAACCCGTCGTAGCAAACCATTACCGGAATGCGCACGTCCTCGTGCTCGGCGATGCGGATTCCCTGGATCATGTTGTCGTAGATTTCCTGGGTGTTTTCCGAGTAGAGCTGAACCCAGCCCGAGTCGCGCGCGCCCATGGAGTCGCTGTGGTCGCAGTGGATGTTAATGTTCGCGGAAAGCGCGCGGTTGGCCACGGTCATAACAATGGGGCAACGGAGGGCGGAGGCGATGTAGAGCATCTCCCACATCAGGGCCAGGCCCTGGGCCGAGGTCGCGGTCATCACGCGACCGCCGGCTACCGAGGCCCCGATGCACGCGCTCATCGCCGAGTGCTCGCTCTCCACGGCGACGAACTCCGTGTCCACCTCGCCGTTGGCCACGTATTCCGAGAATACCTGAACGACCTCCGTGGCCGGGGTAATGGGATAGGCGGCCACGACGTCGGGGTTTATCTGTTTTAGCGCGTAGGCTACCGCGGCGTTGCCTTCGATCAGTATCCGTTCGCCCATCGCTACTCCCCTCGCTCGACGACCATGGTAATCGCTTTCACCTTATCCGGGCAGACCTCGGCGCAGATCCCGCACCCCTTACAGTGCTCGTAGTCGAACTCCTTGAACTTGCCGTCCTCGACGATGATCGCGCTGTCGGGGCAGTTGATCCAGCAGATGAGGCAATTGGTGCATTTTTCCGGGTCGTGCACCGGGCGGTGAGTGCGCCAGTCGCCGGTGTTATATTCTTCGGCATTGCCCGCGTAGGGAATAATGCCCGCCTCGGGCAGCTCACGCCAGCCGGCATCGCTGGGGATCTTTGCGCTCAACTGGACTGCACCTCCTGATACGCTCGGTCGATGGCATCGAGGTTGCCCTGCAACACCTCGGGGCGAAGCTTTTTGCCCAGCTGCTTTTTCACCTGCTCCTTTAAGCTGTCCACGGACATCAGCCCCGTGGCCTTGGCCAGCGCCCCGAGCATTACCGTGTTGGGAATGGGCCGCTTGATCGTCTCCAGGGCGATTTGCGTCGCAGGAACGGTAAACACCTTGCGCCCCTGGGCCCCGACGCGCTGGGCGATCTCCTGGGGAGATTCCGTGGTGTTAATGACCACCGTGCCGTCCTCGGGCACGCCCTCGAGGATGTCCACCTTGCCGATGAGCGTGGGGTCGAGGACGACGACGACGTTGGGCGAGGTGACCGGCGCGTGCAGGCGAATGGGCCGGTCGCTAATGCGCACGAACGCGCGCACGGGGGCGCCCATGCGCTCCGGGCCGTACTCTGGGAACGCCTGAATGTACTTTCCGCCGCCCATGGCCGCTTCGGCGAGGAGGTAGGCTGCCGTCTTACACCCCTGGCCGCCTCGGCCATGCCAGCGAATTTCGGTCATCTGTGCCATCGTTGACCTCCCTCGTGTGCCCCGCCAGGCAGCAGAGAGGCCCCAGGCAGGGCCCGCCCGGCAGACGCACGCTAGCTCCCCTGGCAAGCAAAAACCCCGCGCGAATCGGGTTTTGCGTACGTCTGCGTTACGCGCCTCCAGCGGCCTTTTCTGCGGCGCAAGGCGAGGCTAGCGACAGAAGGCAAGCCGACGGCCGCACTGCGGCCGCCACGCACTGCTTCTCCGTCTGCGCTGTTCGTCATTGTGGGCGATGTTCCTTCCTTTTGGGCAAATTGTCCCCTAGCTGGGAAAGAGCGCGCCCACGGACTCCCCGAGGTGGATACGCTTGATCGCCTCGCCGAACAGTTGCGCCACGGAGAGCACGGTTATCTTGCCGATCTTCTTCGTGGGCCCGAGGGGCACGGTGTTCGTTACCGCGACCTCCTCCACGGGCATTTTGCGAATGCGCTCGATCGCTGGGTCGGAGAACACCCCGTGGCAGGCCGCGGCGTAAACGTTCTCCGCCCCCTCCGCCTTAAGCATGTTTACGATCTCCATCAGCGAGCCGGCGGTGTCGATTTCGTCATCGAAAACAATGGCGTTTTTGCCTTTCACATCGCCCACGATGCTCACGATTTTCGTCTGGTCGGTGTTGCCGATGCGCCGCTTGTCGCCGATGGCCAAGGGAGCGTTCATTAAGCTGGCGTAAATTCCCGCGCGCTTGGCGCTGCCCGCATCGGGAGCCACGACAACGAAGTTTTCGATTCCCTTCTCCTTGTAATACTCGGCGAGGATGGGCGCCGCGGTGAGGTGGTCCGCGGGAATAGAGAAAAAGCCGTGTGTTTGGTCGGAGTGTAGGTTCATCGTCAAAATGCGGTCCGCCCCCGCGGTGGCCACAAGATCGCCCACGAGCCGCGCGGCGATGGAAATGCGCGGCTGGTCTTTCTTGTCCGAGCGGGCATAGGGGTAATAGGGCATAACCGCGGTTATCCGCGCGGCCGAGGCGCTGCGCAAGGCGTCGATCATCAGCAAAAGCTCCATCAGCCGGTCGTTCACCGGCGGGCAGGAGGTCTGGACAACGAATACGTCGCGCTCGCGCACGTTTTCTAAGATGCGCACGAAGATATTGTCGTTGGCAAAGCGGGTGATCTCGCAGCGGCCGAGGGGCACGCCGACGTATTCGCAGATTTCCTGGGCCAGGGCGGGGTTAGAAGTCCCCGAGAAAATCTTAAGCCCGCGGCTCACCGCGCTCCCTCCTCCCCGAACACCAGCCGACACCGGCCAACGCTAGCCAGCCCACCGCGCTCAAGAGTATCACAACGTCGCCGATGCGGGAATATATCGTCCGCCCGCGCTCGAGCGGCACCTCTGCCGCGGCCACGCCGCGCTCGAGCACCCCGCGCCGCGCGAGGACCCTCCCCCGCGCGTCAATCACCTCGGAGATGCCAGTCAGCGCCGCGCGCACGAGCGGCCGGCCGTTTTCCACGGCGCGGAGCACGGCGATTTGCGCGTGGCGCTCCGCGGCCATTTCGCGCGGAAACCAGCCGTCGTTGGTGATTACCACAAGCACGTCCGCGCCGGCGCGCGTCGCGGCGCGGCACGGGCCGGGAAAGATAGACTCGAAGCAGATTACCGGCCCCACGCGAAACCCGTCCGCGACAAGCGCTACGTAGCCCTCGCCCGGGGTGACATCTACCGGCCGCACGGGATAGCGCGCCCAGAGCCAAGCCAACCCCTTGCGAAAAGGCACATACTCGCCCACGATAACCAGGCGATTTTTGCAGTACATCCCGCGATATTCGCCGCGGGCGTCGAACAGCGCGCAGGCGTTATACGTCCGCGCGGGCGGCTCAAGATGCCCGCAGCCGGCAAGCAGGGCAAAACCCCAGCGGCGACAAAGCGCGCCGAGCAACGCCGTGGCATGGGCGGAGCCGGGGATGTCCGCGGGAATGGCGGACTCCGGCCAGACGACAAAGTCCAGCCCCCGCTCGCCGCTTTGGGCGATCGTCTCCTCGTAGCGCGCGATTACCTCGGGATATGGGCGCACCTGCTGGAACGCCGTGGGCGCGAGAAAGCGCGTTTCGCACTGCACCGCGGCGACGCGCAGCCGCGGACCGGAGGGCGGCTTGGCCAAGCGATATGCCCCGTAGCCGAGCGTCGCCCCGACGAGCAGCGCGGCGCAAAGCGCCGGCCCCACAGCGCAGCGCAGGCGCTCCTTTTTCCACGCAGCGCCCAACAGCACAGCGAGCGCGGCGTTGGCCGTGGCGAGCACCGCCGATAGCCCATATACGCCGCCCAGCGCAGCAGCTTGAACGACCAGCAGCTCGGCGTGTTGGGTATAGGCGAGATCGATCCAGGTAAAGCCGAGGGGGCCTTGGGCGCGCAGCCAGTCCGCAAGCATCCACGCGCAGACGAGCGCCAGCGCAGCGCGCCACGGGCCAGCCCCGCGCAAAGCAGCCCAGGCAAGCCCGCCGCAGAGCGCGTAAAACAAAGCGTGGATCGTCGCCGCGGCGAGCCAGGCGGCGATTCCGAACACGTCGAGAAAGCGAAACGCCAGCGCGCTTAGCGGCCAGCCGAAGCACAGGCCGCACAGCGCCGCGCGGCCCAAGCCGCCCGCGCGTAAAAGGGCGAGGAAAAACGGGACGAGCGCCCCCCAGGCCAGCCAGCCGGCGTCCACCGGCGGGTGGGCGAGCGAGAACAGGGCCCCGGAGAGCGCGGCAAGCAGGGCGAGCAGCGACAACGGAGCGCGCGACGTTGCCTGCGTTGCCTGGGCCATGGGCACCTCCCGTCGCGGCGAAGGTTCGAGTACGCCGGCGTTTTCCCTGCCGCGCTTGCCCCGTGGGCAAGGCGAAGGTATTATGCCGCTGCTTGCCCGAGGCGAAACCGCTCGCCTTGCCCGGGCGTAGTACTCACGGGGAGCAAGCGCTGGGAAAGGGAGGACGCCGTGCGTCGTGCTCTGCTCATCTCCGCGGCGGCAGCGGCCCTCGCCGCGGGGTGCATCCGCTATCCGCCGGAGGAAAGGCCGGTGGACGTTCCCGAGCGCATGCTCGATGTCACCGTTGTGTTCTACGACGCCGTGCGCGACGATTACTACTACTTTTTCGCCATCGACACCGACGAGGACGAGACGAACGGCCCGCTGCCCGTCGTGCAAGGGCCGTATTGGGGCAACGGCTGGGGCACGGGCTCGATGAGCTACTACGTGAGCTATCACAACAGGCAGTACGAGGTTAACCGCGTGCGGCTGGTGGCCAACCTGATTAACCCCAGCGGGGGCATCGCACGCATTTCCGGAACGCCCACCACGCGCGACACCGGCGAGCACCGCATCTCCATCGACAGCGTGACGTTGGGCCAGGCGCGCGTCGAGGGGAGCGGGATGATCATTGGGGTTACCAACGAGTCGAGCCAAAACGCAGGAACGTACACCATCTCCACGGACAGCGCGGGGAATATCGTCGCGGGGAGCGTGTCGTTTACGCCGGCGGAGCCGGGCGGGCGGCCGCTTACCCTGCAAGAGGAAAACGCGCTTGCGCAAATAAACTCCGGCGGGCCGCTGGCCGAGGACACGTTTGCCGCGCTCGGCCTGCGCCTAACCCTCGGCCCGCCGCAGGCCGGCACGCAGCAGATCGTCGTCGAGCCGACCACGGCCCAGGTGACCGACCGCTTCCAAGCGTTTTTCGGGGGCAACGACTACGTGCGCCAAGGGGTGCTTAGGGCGAACTCCGAGGAGCAGGGGCCGACGCCCGTCATCCCCGGGCTGCGCTTTACGACAACGACGCTCGTCGCGGGAACGACGGTGGACATCATCACGCAGTACGACCAGACGGCAGACCCTCTCGGCCCGCCGTTTCAGTCGTGGGAGCCGGCGCCCGCGCCCGCGGTGGGCGGAGCGCCGCTGGAGAGCCGCACCCTGCGCTTTCAGCTCGACCTCGCCCAAGTGGGCGACCCGGAGGAGCAAATCCAGATAAACTTCATCGCCGTTTTGCGCCCGGAGACGAACCCCGAGGTAGACACGCCTCAGATCTACGACGCGCTGGGCGAGTTTGGCTCAGACTACGCCACGATCCGCCTCACGACGAACCAAACGTTTACCAACGCCCAGCGCGCGCGGCCGGAGCAATCCGGCGACGCCAGCCCCGGGGCGATCGACATCGTCGACTGGCGCATCGAGGTGCAACTGCGGCAGCAGTCGCAGGGGCTGTAGGGGGGTGCTGGGGCGCTACTGCTCCTCGGCGGCCGCGGCCCAGTTCGCTCCGCGGCGCAAGAGCAGCTTAAACATCTCGTGCTCACATGCCTTGGGGTCGTGGCCCAGGGCGAGATAAAACACGCGGCCCTTGCCCCAGCGCTTGATCCACGCCACGGGCACCGCTTGCCCCCGCCACAGCGCCGAGGCGAGCACCTGCACCCGCGGATCGTAGTCCGTGATATACTGCTCGTCCTCGACCATGAACTCCTCGATGCCCTCGGTTATCGGATGCTCGGGGTCGACGATGCTCACCTGATACTGCCGATATTGGGGATGGGTGACAAAGTGCCCGCCGACCATGGCGCGATATTCCGGGCAATCGCGAAACGAGTCTGCGGCAGAGTGGATGCCCACGTAGCCCTTGCCCGAGGCGACCCAGTTCAACAGGCCGTTTTTCTGGGCATCGGTAATCTCGCCCACGGTGTAGTAAAAGACGAGCAGGTCGTAGGGCTCGAGGTTGGGGGCGACGAGGCAGTTTAGGTCATCGTCCACGCGGGTAAGCTGAAACTCCTCCCACTGGCGCATGGCCGCTTCGATAACATCGCCGCAGCCCTTCCAGTCGTGGATGGCACCGCCGCAGAAGAGCAAGGTGTTTATTTTGGCCATCGGTTTCCCTCCCGAAAGCAAGGCGAAGGGCGCCGGGGCGCCGCTTTTGTCCGCGGTCTGTTCGGCGCGCGGCGCAGGGCAACCTTTTAGGAGTTTAAGCCACGCCCTGTTTTTTTCGCCACTGCGCGGGAGGGACTGGCGCGCAAGCCAGTGAAAAGCCTGCCCAAAGCAACTGCGAGCAACCGGTTAGGAACGGGAGGCACGACGATGAAGCTCGGATGCAGCACGCTGCTCTTCGGCGGCTACGACCTGGACACCGCCCTGGAAGGGATTAGCGCCGCGGGCTACCAGGGGATCGAGCTCTGCGCCATCCCCAACATGGGGCTGCACGTGGAGCCGGACAAGCCCGACTCCTACTACGCGGAGATTAAGCAGAAGATCGCCGACCGCGGGCTGGAGATCGAGTCCCTTGGGGGGAGCGGGAATATTCTCACGGAGGAGGGGCGGCGAAGGTTTGAGGCCTTGCTCCGCGCCGCGGAGAAGCTCGGCGCGCCCTATGTCACCACGGGGCCCGGGGGGCGATCCGACGACGAGGAGAGCTTTCGCGCCGTCGTACAGACGATTAACGAGATTACCAAAACCTGCCGCGCGACAGGGGTGAAAATGAGCATTAAGCCCCACGTGCGCCAGGCAGTGTATAACTCGGCGACCGCCCTGCGCCTGCGCCAGGAGGTGGACCCCGAGTGGGTCGGGATTAACTTCGACCCCACGCACGTGTTCCGCGTGGGCGAGCCCCCGCACGAAGCGTGCCGCAAGCTCAAAGACCATATCTTTACCCTGCGCTTCCGCGACACCGAGTCTACCGAGCTGGCCATCGGCAGCGTGGAGGGGCAGATCCCGGGCAAGGGGGTTATGCCGCTGGATGAGATCGTCGCTGCGATGAAAGAGGTACCCGTGGAGTTCGTTACCGTGGAGATGGTTGGCGCGAAGGACTTTCCCCTGGAGGAAGTCCAGCGCGTAATCCAGGAAACGATGGAATATATGAAAAAGGTGTTCTAAGGAGGGCGAAGCGATGCTCCGCGTTGGCGTTATCGGGATGCGCGCGATTGGCAACCGGCACGCCGAGGTGTATTACAACCATCCTCAGGCCGAGCTCGTCGCCGTGTGCGACATTATCAAAGAGCGGGCGGACAAGGCCGCGGAACGGTTCGGCTGCAAGGCCTACTACACCGTGGCCGACATGCTCGCCAACGAAGAGCTCGACGCCGCCGACGTGTGCACCGGCGGCGAGGAGAACGGAAGCGACCACTACGAGCCGACGATGCAGTGCTTCGAGGCCGGGCTGCACGTGCTGTGCGAAAAACCGATCTCGAACAACATTCAAGAGGCGCGCGAGATGGTCGCCAAGGCCAAGGAAAAAGGGCTGTGCTTCGGGATTAACCTTAACCACCGGTTTACCCCGCAGACGGCGAAGGCTAAGGAGTGGCTCGACGCCGGGGATATCGGCGAGCTGTGCTTCGTTAACATGGCGCTGTGGATCGGCAACCCGAAGGACAGCGAGTGGTTCCACCTGCGCGCCCTGCACCCGCACAGCATCGACGTCATGCGCTATTTTGCCGGGTCGGTGGAGAGCGTCTCCGCGTTTTGCAAGCGCTCCGCGGGGCGCACCTGTTGGTCTAACGTGCAGATGAACATTCTCTTCAAAAACGGCGTCGTGGGGCACCTCGTGGGGAGCTACGACATGACCACCCGGCACCCCATGGAGCGCTGCGAGCTGGGGGGAACGAAGGGCCGCATCCTCCTGGAAAACGTCTACGAGACGCTGTGGTACTTCCCCCACGACTCAGACGAATGCCGCTATATCCACAACTCGATCTTCGGCGGGCTGTCGGGGTTCGGCGACACATTTCGCCTGCGCATTAGCCGGTGGATCGAGCAGGTAGACGGAGGGGCTTCGCCGGAGGAGATCGAGGCGAGCGGCGAGGACGGCCTGGAGGCGCAGGAGGTTATCGAAGCGGCGATTAAGTCGTGGCAGACGCGCTCCGTGGTTAACCTGTCCGATCTGTAGCGGGAGGTGCGCGGGTGAACGTTTGCTTGATCGCCATCGACACGCTGCGCGCGGACCATTTGAGTTGCTACGGCTACCGCCGGCTAACGTCGCCGCACATCGACGAGATCGCCAGCCGCGGGGTGCTGTTTGAGGAGTTTTTTGCCCCGCACATCCCCACGCACCCCGGGTTTACCACGATGTTCACGGGCAAGGACGTGTTCAGCCATCAGGTGGTGGCCCAAGGGGGCAAGCGCGAGCCCCCGCGCGGGGTGCGCATGCTCGCGCAAATACTGAAAAAGCGGGGATACTTCTGCGCCTGCGCGGACAACATGGGCCGGTGGTTTGCCCGGGGGTTTGAGCTGCGCCAGAGCTACCGCTGGGAGCGCGACCCAGGCCAGCCCTGGCGCAAGGGCGAAGCGGTTAACGAGGCCGCGTTTTTGGTGCTCGAGGCCTGCGCTCGCCGGCGCCGGCCGTGGTTCGCGTTCCTCCATTACTGGGACCCGCATACGCCGTATCTTCCCCCGCCGCCGTTTTCGCGCATGTTCTACTGCGGCAACGAGCGCGATCCGAAAAACCGGAGCATGGATGGGGTTTGGGCGAGCGAGCCGTTTAGGGACTATTTCCGCGCTTGGATGGGCGGGGTTACGGACATCGAATTCCCCAAGGCGCAATACGACGCGGAGATCGCCTACTGCGACGCCTGCCTGCGGCATGTGTTCACGCGCATGGAGAAGCTCGGCCTGCTTAACGACACGCTGCTCATCATTACCGCGGACCACGGCGAGGAGCTAGACGAGCACGAGATGTGGTTCGACCACCACGGGCTATACGACACGAACCTGCACGTGCCCCTGATTATGTATCACCGCGAGCGCCTGCCCGCGGGCAAACGCATTCGGGGCATGGCCCGGCACATGGACCTTGCCCCGACGATCCTCGACCTTTTGGGCATGCCCGACGCCGCCGAGGAAGCGCAGATGGAGGGCCAGTCGCTCGTGCCATGGATCGACGGGTCGGGCGAGGTGCGCGTCTGCGACGAGCTGTATCTGACGGAGTGCACGTGGATGCGCAAGCGGGGGATCCGCACGCGACGCTATAAGTATATCCACGCGCGCGAGCCGGACTATCACGGCCGGCCGGAGTATGAGCTATACGACTTAAAGGCCGACCCCGAAGAGCAGCACAACCTCGCCGAAGAGCGGCCGGAGCTTGTGCAGCGGATGGAGCGCAAGCTGCGCGCGTGGTGCGCGCGGCGCGCCGAGGAGACGGGCCTGCCCGACCCCATCGAGACCCAGGGGATAACCCTGCGGCGCATCGGGAACATTAACGTCGCCGTGCCGGAAAACCAAAAGCTGGAGAAGTAAGCGCAAGCGGAAGACAGAGTGCGGGGGACAGGGGGACTTTGTTTTTCCGCCGTGGGCGCTGGGAAAGCACGGATGCACATGAGCGACGAGCAGCGCGCCCGGCTGAACGTCCTCACGGGCGTTGTGGCAATTATCCTGGTTATTGCGGTGGCCTCGGGCGGGGCGTTTTCGGCGCTTGTGCGCTACGACCTAGTGGGCCTGGGGCACCTGCCGCGGGTGGCCGTTTTTTGCGTCGTTTTGCTAATCATCGTAAACGCGGTGTGCAGTGCGTTGGGGCGCAAGCGGCCGTTTTCAGGGGGCCAGCTTGCGTTTATCTACGTGGCCATCCTCGTCATGGCCGGCCTGCCCGGCCAGCAGCTCGTGACCTACCTCTACCTGGGAATGATCGGCTCGCAATATTACGCGGCGCCGGAGAATACGTTTGCCGAAAACGTCTTGCCGTACATCAAGCCCTGGATGGTCCCCTCGCTCGACGGGGAAAGCCCGGTGATCAGCTATGCCTTTCACGGCGTGCCGGACTTCGAGCCCTATCCCTATCTGCCTTGGATAAAGCCGCTGCTCGCTTGGACGCCGTATTTGCTGGCCATCTTCGGCGTGCAGCTTTTCCTCGGCGCCCTCCTCCGCCGCCGCTGGGACGACGAGCGTCTGACCTATCCCCTCTCCCAGGTCCCCGTTGAGGTAACAAGGTACTCCTCGCCGCAGGAGATCGTCCCCAGCGTGTTTCGCGATCGCTGGTTTTGGCTGATGTTCGCCATTCCCGTAATCGTGCACACAAAAAACGCCCTCAGCCACTACTACCCATTTATCGGGCCGATAAACCTAAACAAAAACATCGGGCGCATTTTCGAAGGGGGCCCCTGGGCGAACTTTAACTATCTGCCCTATATGGTCTATTTCGAGACCATGGGCACGGCCTATCTTATCCCGGTGGACACGGGTTTTAGCCTGTGGTTTTTCTGGATTTTTCGCCGCTTTGTTCTTGTCTTTCGCGACGCGCGCGGGCTCACGGACCACCCCCAGTTTTTCACGCAGCAGGGGATTGGAGCATATCTGTTCCTCGCCGTGCTCTGCGTTTGGGCGGCGCGCCGGCGGATTGCCGAGATGTTTCGCGCGGCGGTTGCGCGCAGGGCGGAGGACGACCCCGAGCGCCAGCCCGTCTCCCCGCGCATGGCGGTGTTTGGCCTGTTCTTATCCGCGGCGGTGTTTGTGGGCTGGGGTGTCTGCGCCGGAGCAAACGTGCCCATGGCTTTGGCCATGCTTGCCCTGTATTGCGCGGCGATCATTACCCTGTCGCGCCTCGTCGCGGAGTCCGGCCTGTTTGCCGTGTGGACGCCCATCGGCGGGCCGCAGGACTTTGTCGTCCGCGCTTGGCCGGAGAACGCGCTTAACCCGCAGGCGATTACCGCCGTGTGCTATATGGGGTGGAAGATTCAAGACTCGGCCTCGTGCACCATGGCCAATATCCTCCAGGGCTACAAGATGGCCGAGCTGGGACAGTTGCGCGCGCGGACGGTGTTTTGGCTCATGGTTGCCGCGCTCGTCGTGGGGCTGTTCTCCAGTCATCTCCCCTCGCTTTATGCTATTTACTCCTACTCCGTGCCGAACCTCGGCTGGTGGCCGCGCAACGCGGCGGACAACCTCCCTCTGCAGATCGACACCCTCGTCGCCCGGCGCACGCCGTTTGACCGCGGGATGTACGCGAACATGCTTTCCGGGGCGGCGATTGCGGGCATGCTTTGGCTGCTGCGCCTGCACATTTTGCGCTGGCCGTTTCAGCCGTTGGCCTACGCGGCGACGCTCGGCCCGCAGTTTATGATGGACCGCTATGGTTTTTCCATTTTCGTGGGGTGGCTGGTGAAGTACGTTCTGCTGCGCCTAGGAGGCATCAAGGCCTACCTTCGCTTCCGCCCCGCGGCGTTTGGGATTATTGTGGGCAACGCCATGGTGCTTTTGTTCTGGACGATCTACCACTACTTCGTGCCTATCGAGGGCGTCCTGGTAATCGAATGACAAGGTGTTCTTGAAAAGAGCGCGGAAAGAGTGCCTGGCATTTGCTCGCGAAGGAGGCGCAGCAATGGGTGGACCATGCCGTGGCTGCTCGGGGCGAGGGGGGCTGAGCCGGCGCGATTTTCTCGCGCGCCTGCCGCTTATTCCCGCCGCCGCGCAGCTTGCCGCGCAGGCGTTTTTCGAGGAAGCTCTTGCCGCACAAGAGCGCAAGTCGCTTATTCCCCAGGCGCGCGATACCTCGGTTCGCGTTGTCTTCCTAAGGCTTAGGGGCGACTCGCGCTCCTGGCCCGGCGGGTTTTGGGACCCTGAGGCCCATCGCAAGAAATACACCGCCGATCTTCAAGCCGTCGCCCGCCAGCTCGGGATAAACATTACCTTCGAGCAGGAGCCGGTCTATGACAAGGCGGGCGCGGCGAAGGTTGCGGAGAAGCTTAACGCGCAGCGGCCCGACGGCACGGTCCTTGTTTTGCTTCACCGCAGGGTGTGGGGCGCGGTTGAGCCGTTTACCGCCTCGGGTATCCCAACGATTATCTATGCCCCGATGGGCACGGCGTTTCACACGAACTTCTCCGCCCCCTCGCGCCTGGTCGGCGTATACGGCGTGTCGTCGATTGCGGGGATGAACTCCGTGCGTTTTGGGCTAAAGATGCTCAAGGCCATGCGCCAGATGCGCGAGGCGAAGATCGTTGTCCTGCGGGGCACGAAGACGCGTGACTCCGAAATGCCCGGGTTTGGAACGAAGGTGCGCACGCTGCCCCGGGGATACTTCGTCGAGGTGTTCAACAAGATTCAGCCCACGGAGGAGATCCGGCGCGCGGCGGCAGAGTATGCCGCGCGAGCGCGCGAGGTCGTTCTCGTGAGCGAGGACGACATTCTTTTTGCCTACCGCACGTACGTCACTGCGCGCAAGATCCTCGAGGACGAGGGCGGCAACGCGATTACCATGGACTGCTTGGGGAACATCGGGCCGCTGGGGGGCGTGCCGTGCGTGGGCTGGTCGCTGCTGCTGGACGAGGGCGTGCCTGCCGCGTGCGAGGCGGACATGAACGCCATGCTCGCGCACATGCTTGTGGAGTATCTGTTCGACCGCCCCGGCTTTCAACAGGACCCCGTGCCGGACACGGAGACGAACCTGTTTATCGGCTCGCACTGCATGTGCGCCACGAAGCTGCGGGGGATCGATAAACCGTCGGAGCCGTTCATCCTGCGCCCGCACCACTGGTATCGCAAGACGGACAAGCGTATTGGCGTGGGTGTGCAGGTCCTCTGGCGCGAGGGGCAGATGATTACCATCGTGGACTTCGAGGGGCCGTCGCGGCTGCTCATCGGTCGGGGGCGCGTGGTGGGCAACCTCACCACGGGTATCGGCAGCGCTTCGCCGCCCATTGGCGGCTGCTGCAACAACGTTGTGGCCAGGATCTACGGCCACGCTAATGTGCGCGACTGCCGCGGGTTCCATCAGTTGCTCTTCTACGGCGACCACTACCAGCAGTTGCGCGACTTTTGCCAGCTCTTCGGGCTGGAGTGGGTGCACATTTAGGCCGCCAGACGCCGGCTTGGCTACCCGCGGCGCCAGCAAAGGCAGTTGGGGAGGCGAGGAAAATGGCGAAAAACATCGGCCGGAGGGAGTTTCTTAAGCTTGGCGCGGCAAGCTGCGCCATGTGCTTGGGGGGATTGGGGGCGCTGGCCAGCGAGGGAGCGTTTGCCCCACCAGCGCTCATTAGCCCGGGGTGCCGCAAGACGAAGGTTAAGGTGGCGCGGATTTTCATGGGCCGACCCGGGGCGCACTGGCCCAACCCCAACCTTAAGCTGCCCTTGGAAGTCCAGCGCTACCAGCGCGAGTTTACGCGCATGCGCGAGGAGTTTCGCGACATCGACTTCGTCGTGGACCGCTTAGCGACAAACCCGAGCCATATCCGCGAGCTGTCAGGCCAGCTCGCCGCGGTGGACGGGATTTTGGCCATTCACCTGTCCATGGGGATCAGGGGCATGCTCGGCGAGCTGCTTAAGGTCGGCCGGCCCACGGTGCTCTTCGCCGCGCCATATTCGGGGCACGAGTGGACGAGCTTCGGCGCCCTGCGCCAGCAGGAGGCGGGGGCGAAGCTGGAGTGCATTCTCACGAGCGACCTGAGCCAGCTTGCCGCAGCGGTGCGCCCGTTCCGCGCGCTGCACCACCTGCGCGAGGCGAAGATCCTCAACGTTACCTCGCGCAGGCTGTCGCGCAGCTACTTAGACGGGATAAAGCAAAAGTTCGGCACGGAAGTCGTCCAGGTTGGGCGCGAGCGGGTGCTCGCCGCGTATAACGCCGTGCCCGACGATGCCGCGCGCGAGGAGGCGCGGCGGTGGATCGCCGGCGCCGAGGCCGTCGTCGAGCCCTCGGAGGAGGAGATCTTCCGCTCGTGCAAGCTCGCCCTGGCCTTTCAGCGGCTGCTCGACGAGGAGCAGGCCACGGTCATCACCGTGGACTGCTACGGGACGATGTATCACCGCCTGCCCGCGTTTCCGTGCATCGGGTTTGTGCGGCTGAACGACATGGGGCTTGCCGGGATCTGCGAGTCCGACCTGCAGAGCGCGCTAACGTTCATCATCTACCAGGGGCTGGTCGGTCGGCCGGGGTTCATCAGCGACCCGACGATGGACGGCGAGAACATTATCCTCGCGCACTGCCTGGGGACGCGGAAGATGGACGGGCCGAACGGGCCGGCGGCGCCGTATAAGCTGCGCACGATTATGGAGCGGCAGGAGGGCGCCGTGCCCCAGGTGCGCATGCGCGTGGGGCAGGTGGTCACCCAGGCGAAGCTTCTTGGCTTGGACACGATGGTCTACTTCACCGGCGAGATCGTAGACACGCCGGAGACGGAGCGCGGCTGCCGCACGAAGATCACCGTTAAGGTGCACGGCGACGCGGAGAAGTTGTGGCAAAACTGGACGGGCGGGCTGCACCGCGTGACCTGCTACGGCGACCTCGTCGCCGACCTCAAGCGGTTCTGCCGCTTCGCAGGCATTAACCTCGTGCACGAGGCCTAGCACAGCCCGCGAGCGCGGGCGCCTGGGGGAACGGGACAATGGCTGCTGCCCAGGGGCGCGGCGGGCGGCGTGGCGCTCGCCGCAGAAAGTTCTTGAAGGCGTTGGGGGCGACGCTCGTCGGGGGCATGGCCCTGCCCCGGCTCGTCGCCGAGGCTGCCTCGCGCACGCCGAAGATCGCGCGGGTCGAAGTGTTTCCCGTGCGCTACCCCATGGTTATGCGCTTTAAGTTCTTCGAGGGCCCGGGAGGGGCCACGGGCCGCCCCGCGGTAATCGTCAAAATCACTGCCGACGACGGCACAGTGGGCTGGGGCGAGAGCGTGCCTATCCCCAAGTGGGCCTATGAGACGCTCGAGGCGGCGACGAGCACCATCGAGCACTACCTCGCGCCGGCGCTCATCGGCCGCGATCCATTCGACCTCGCCGGCGCGCACGAGGCGATGAACAAGGCCGTGGCCCCCGGGTTTACCACGGGAATGCCCATTACCCGCGCGGGGTTGGACATTGCCCTGCACGATCTCGCGGGCAAGCTCTCCGGGCAGTCGCTTGCCCAGCGCTGGGGCCGGCCGCGCGGCGGCCCGCTAACCATTAGCTGGACGCTCAACCCGAAAACGCTGGACGAGGTAGAGCCGCTTATCGAAAAGGGGTGGAACCTGGGCTATCGCAACTTTAACGTTAAGGTTGCCCCAGACCCCAAGTTCGACGTAGAGATGTGCCGCATTGTCAAGCGGCGCGTGCCCGAGGGCTTTTTGTGGGCCGACGCCAACGGAGGCTACGACCTGGCCACGGCGCTGGAGGTTATCCCCAAGCTCGCCGACGCCGGCGTGGATGTCCTCGAGGAGCCCCTGCGCCCGAACCACATCGCCGGCTATCAGGAGCTGCGCAAAAAGTCGCCCATCCCCATTGTCATGGACGAGGGCGTAATTTCGCCCACGGACCTGCTGGAGTTCATCCGCCTGGGGATGCTCGACGGCGTGGCCATGAAGCCCGCGCGCTGCGGGGGGCTGCTCCCCGCGCGGCAGCAAATTGAGATCCTCGAGGCCGCAGGGCTGCTTTTCCTAGGCAGCGGGCTAACCGACCCGGACATTTCCCTCGCGGCGAGCCTCGCGCTTTACGGGGCCTATGGGCTGAAGTTTCCCGCGGCGCTAAACGGCCCGCAGTTTCTCGGGGCAAGCGTCATTAAGCGGCCGTTTAAGCCAAAGGGCGGCTTGCTTGAGGTGCCTGAGGGGCCGGGGCTGGGGATCGAGGTGGACGAGGCGAAGCTGCGCGAGCTTGTCCGCAAAAGCGCGCTGAAAACCGCCTAGCGCGCGGGCGGGTTCTCTGCGTTAAGGAAATGAAACATCTCCGCGCGCACGTCATCTGCGGCGAAGGCAAACCTTCCCCGCGCCGCCTTGGCGATAACCTCCGCCGTCTTGGCGAACAGGTTAACCTTCGTTACCCGCCACGCTCCCGCGGGCAAGTTTACGGACATCTCCGCCGGCGCGTCGCAGCCGACGACATACTCGTGCCCCGGGTTGGAGAGCACGCGAAAGCCGGGGGCGATGCGAAAGATCGCCTCCGGGTCGCCGGGCGCGAGCTGCCAGAAGGTAATGTTTGCGTTAATGTAGTCGACGAGGAACTTAAGGTTGTCCGCGGCGCTGTGCTGTTTAGGGTCGAAGTGTCCGTGGAAGTATTGCCCCTGCTTGTTTTTCGGCTTCTCGCCCGTCGTGGCATAGCCCCCGCCCATAAAGCTGCCGAAAATGGCCTCGATGGTGTCCGCCTCGCTGTGGCCGTCGCCGCGGCCCTGGTAGCTGTTCTCGTCGTTGATTACCGGATGCCCGGGAAACGCGGCAAACGCGCGGGCAATGTAGTTCGCCGAGTCGGACAGGTCCTTGAGCTTCTTTTGAATGGTCGCGTGGTCGCACCAGTCGCCGTTAAGCGCGGGATTCCACAGCTCGCGCGAGGTGGAGTGGACGGACACCGGCGTGGGATAGGGAAGATAACGGCGGAGGGTCTCGCCGAACGCTTTTATCTGCTCCGCGCGATAGACTTCGTCCCACTCGTTGGCCAGGCAAAACCACACGTTGGGAAACGAGCCATAGCGCGCCGCGACATAGCGCAGGTAGGCCTCGTTTTCAATCTGCCGGCGGTGCTTGTCCGGCCCGCTAAGGATGAGGTCGCAGATAAGGTCCAAGGCAAAGCCCTTGCGCACGGCAACGTCTACGCGCTCCTGAAAATAGCGCGGGTTGGGGGAATAGGAGTATTGCGCTTCGTTCGTTTGCTCGCCGTTGGGCTTTAAGAAGGCCTTTAGGTTGGGGTCCTCGTAGCGGTCGCCGCAGACGCTAAAGCGCACCTTGCCGAAATATGGCCGGTTGGCCTCAAGGTCGCGGACAATTTGCTCCGGCGGGTTGGTGAGGAACGTGTAGTGCGTGTTTCCGACGAAGTATTGATATGTGCCGTCCGAACGCCTCCACCAGCGGCCGTGGGCGACCCAGAACCCATGCAGCGCCGAGGGGCTGCAGCGCAGAACAAGCCCCTCGTGCTGCCCGCGCAGCTTAGCATCGTTGGCCTCCACCCGCTCCAGGCGCCACCGCCCCACCGCTGTGGGGCAAAAGCGGCAGCGCCACGTTGCCCCGCCGTCCCAGAAGCCAAAGATGCGCAGGCGCTGGCCAGCGGGGCCGACCCATGTGCAAACGAGAGTTATGTCGCGCGCGGGAAACGGCACGCCCTGCGGCCCATCGAACGCCAGCTCGTAAACCCCATACAAGGGCACCTCGGGCGCGGCCTGCCCCAGGGCGCACAGGGCGGGCAGGGCGAAGGCGGCAATTGCCAGGCAGCTCATGGTCGGCTCATCTCCGCACGGAGGGAGTGCACGCGGCAGGGGCCGCGCGATACTGTTTCGGGCCAAAAACGGCACTCCCTCCGCCCGTGGGCGTCGGATATAATGTAGCTTGCCGCCTGCGCGCGGCCGGAGGGGTGAGAAGATGAGCTGGGTATCTCGTCGCCGGTTTCTCAGCGGTTGCCTCGCTGCGAGTACAGCGATGGCCTTTGGGCTTTCGCTTCCCGCTGCGCCGCAGCAGCGAAAAAAGCGCACCGTTGCCGACCGCGTAACGCTGGGGAAAACGGGCATTGAGGTCTCCTATGTGGGCATGGGCACGGGCACGGTGGGCTACGGGCGCTCCTCTAACCAAACGCGCTTGGGACAAAAGAACTTTACCCGTATGGTCCGCGCGGCGCTCGACCACGGCATCTTTTATTTCGACTGCGCGGACTGGTATGGCTCGCACGAGTTTCTGCGCCGCGCTCTGGCCGGCGTTCCGCGCGACAAGTATACGGTGGTGAGCAAAATCTGGTTTCGCCGCGACAAAAACGTCCCCCAAACGCTCGACCGCTTCCGCAACGAGCTCGGCGTGGACTATATCGACGCCGTCCTTCTGCACTGCGTCATCGGCGAGCAGTGGGTAACCGAGCTTCGCCCGCTGTTCGAGGCGCTGAGCGCGGCGAAGGAGAAGGGGATTATTCGGGCCAAGGGCGTCTCCTGCCACGGAATGCCCGCGCTTACCGCTGCCGCGGAGCTAGACTGGGCGGATGTTGTCGAGGTGCGCATTAACCACGCCGGGGCAAACATGGATGGGCCGCCCGCGGCAGTCGTCCCCGTGGTCAACAAAATGCACGAGGCGGGCAAGGGCGTTATCGGAATCAAGATCCTCGGCGAGGGAACGATCGCCGCGCAGCGCGAGGAGTCGCTGCGCTTTGTGGGTGGGCTTGCCTGCATAGACGCCATGGCCATTGGCTTCGAGCGCCCCGAGCACGTGGCCGACATCGCCCGCCTGCTCGAGCGCGCGACATCGTAGCCGCGCAGCGCCGCGCTTGCCTCCCACTCGCTATTGCGGCAGGGGCAGCCCGCCAAGCTGCGGCGGGAAGAAATAGCCCATCGCCTCGTGCGCGACGTCGGTGCGATACTGCCGATCCTGCATTAGGCACACGCGCCGCGTGCGCGCGGGGATGGTCGTTGTGTAAATGCGCAGCTCGCCATCAACGGAGCAGAGCAGCTCCTCGCGCCAGTCGCCCAAGCAGTCGGCAATAGCGATGAGCCGGCCTTCGATGCGCCCGACCTCGCCCCCGCCATAGTCGGAGATGACCCCGCCGATGATCAGCTCCTTCTGTTCGTCGGCGTCCCACCAGGCGCAGCGCGGGGTGCAGCCGCCGCGGCGCTCGGAAGAGAGCAGCTCGCCCCGCGCGCTATAGAGCCACGACCTGCTCCCGTCCTTCTCGCTGGCATAGCACTCGATCCCCGGGTGGGCGGGGTCAATATCGCCGATCATCCCCTGGCCGTGGACGTGCTTTGTCGGGCCATCGTAGCCCCAAAGGATCTTCCCCGTGGCCGCGTCTACCAGGCACACGCCGTTTTTCTTCTGCCGCGTTTCAAAGCCGTAGAAAACCTCAAGCCCTGGGCGCTGGGGGTCGATATCCGCGACATAGCACACATCGGGGTGGCCCATGCGCAGGGTCCACAGCCCGCTGCCGTCGTCGTCAAGCGCCGCCGCGCCGATGAGCAGCTCGTCGCGTCCGTCGCCGTCGAGGTCCGCGGCGTGCAGCCCGTGAAACCCCTGGCCGCGGTACGCAGCGTATTGCCCCTCCGCGCGCCAACGCCAAATGAGCTCCCACCGGCCGTTGTAGGCCAGGGTTTTAATCAGCGTATATGTCCCGCGCTGAACGATGAGCGAGGGCGACTTGCCGTCCAGATAGGCCACGCCGAGGAAGTTGCGGCAGTAGTAGTTATAGCTCTCATAGCCCTCGCGGCTGGGCCAGGG
Organism: uncultured Armatimonadia bacterium; assembly: GCA_964565895.1. Classification (GTDB taxonomy): domain Bacteria; phylum Armatimonadota; class Zipacnadia; order UBA1398; family CAZMGT01; genus CAZMGT01. The sequence continues at coordinate 4,982 of CAZMGT010000053.1, read as the reverse complement.
AAAGCGGTGCTTGAGCTTGCCCGTCGCGCCGTCGAGAACAACGCAATACTCCGGCCCCGAGGTTACCCGGAAATCCGGCCCCCGTGGGTCGCCCTCGCCCGCTTTGGTTACCACCTCCGCCTTGCCGTCGCCGTCGAAGTCGAAGGCCACGATCGGCGAGTACCAGATCCCTTCCTCAATGGCCCAGCCCATGTCGTAGACCCAAAGCAGGCGGCCGTCGTGCCGATAGGCCTCGATTTTGTAGGTGTCCTCGCTTTTCTTCCAATAGCCAGGGGCCTGATAGGGGTCTACGTTAAAGTCCGGCTGCTTAATAACGTAGTCCAGCCGCCCGTCGCCGTCTAAGTCGGCAATGGCCACCTTCTGCGCGCGGTACTTTCCGCGAAAGGGGATGGACACGTACTGCCGGCCCTTGGCCGCGGTGCGCACCGTCGCCCGGCGCGAAAGCGGGCCCTCTTTTCCGCCAACTACAGGCGCCACGCGGTAGTAGTATGTCTTGCCCAGCGCGGTTGTCTCGTCCACGAAGTTCGTGCTTTGGCGAATGGGCCCTTTTGTGAGCAAACGATATCCGCGGCCCTCGCTGCGGTAGACGTTAAACGCCACGTCTTCAGGGTCGGACAGCAGCAGCCGCCAGCCGAGGTAGACCTTGCCCCCATCTAAGGGGAGGGCGACAAGCCCGCGGTCTAAGTGCTCCACAGCGCTCGCCCGCGGCGCGGTCCACAGCAGACAAAAGAAGGTAAGCATCAGCACAAGCCCGGCGCAGCTTTTCCCCGCCACGCGCAACACGCTCGCCACAGCGAATCGCCTCCGTGGATGTTGGTTTTCGCCAGCGCGCGGGGTTGTTCGCAGGGCAGCGAGGGCGATCCTCTGCTTTGGAGCGCCGGGGGCTAGAGCACAAGCGCCTCCGGGGCAAGGCGCAAGCTGGGGGGCAGCGCTTGGTCGGGCATTTGCCCCAGGATAATGCTCAAGCGCAGGCGCTTGCGCCCGCCGTCCAGGCGGAGCACCTCGAGCTCGAGCGCCGCACCCGGGGAAAGCTTGCTTACGGCGGCGGGGAGCTGCTCGGCGGCGTTTGCCTGGCCGAAGACGATTACGTCGCCGCGGCGCAGGCCGGCCCTGTCCGCCGGGCCGCCGGGCTGAACCCAAAGCACAGCAAGCGCCCGCCCCGCAGGAACGTTTGCCTGCGCCGCCAAGGCCTCCGACGCAGGGACGGCAACGAGGCCGAGCCAGCTCCCCTCGCCCGGCGACACGGCATAGCGCGCCGGCGCCGGCGCGGGCTTCAGCGGCGCCGAGGACACCCCCAGGGTGACCGTCACTCGCTGTCGGCTGCCTTGCCTAATCACGTCAAGGGTAACGCGCTCGCCCGGCCGCTGCTGCAGATGCTTAAGAAACTCCCTCGTCCCCGCAAATTGCGCGCCATCTAAGGCGACGATTACGTCGTGCACGCGCAGCCCGGCCTTCTCCGCGGGCGAGCCCGCGCTTACGGCAACGACCGTGCACGAGGCAAAGTCCTCAAGCCCGAGGTAGGCGGAGACGTCTCGCGGAGTGGAGGCCACGGTTACCCCGAGCCGGCCGCGCCTAACCACCCCGCGCTCGGCAAGCTGCCTTGCCGCAAAAAGCACCGTGTCCGCGGGGAGACAGAACGTTAGCGGATAGACCACCGCGCGGCCGGAGCCCGCAGGCGGAGCGACTTCGCCTGAGACAAGCAGGTTCTCCACCTCAATCGGCCCGCCCGGCGCGCGGTCGGCCAGCGGCCAGGCGGAGATAGCCACCACCCCGACCAGCCGCCCCTGGAGGTCGAACACCGGGCTCCCCGCGCCCCCCGGGTGCACCTCCGCGGTTACCTGAAACGCGTCGCTCACCGAGGGCAGGCCCGCGGTGGAGATCGTCCGCCCCACCGCGGAAACGATCCCGCGCGAGACGGTCCCGGGCATGCCGAAGCTGTTGCCGACGACAAGCACGTCGTCGCCCGGGCGAACATCGCGCTGGCGAGCAAAGCGCACCGGCGCGCCGACAGGCTCCGCGATGCGCAAAAGAGCGATACGCGAGAGCAGGTCTCCCCCGACAAGCGCCGCGGGGTGCCGCGAGCCGCTTGGGGTGACCACGTAAAACGTGTCGCAACCCGCGACGACGTCCGTCGTTGTGACTACATCCGTGGGCGAGAAGAAAAAGCCGCTGCCTATTACTCGCCTGACGCGCGCCTCGCCCTCGGCCGCTTGCTGCGCGGGCGCAGGACGGCGCAGGGCGACCACCGAGACAACGGAACGCCCCACGCCCGCGACAACCTCGGCCAGCGCGGGCTGCTCCGCTTGCGACGACAACGCCCAGCCCAGCACCGCCAAGCCAGCGAGCAGCCACGCGGCACGCGCACTATGCCCGTTTGCGTTCATCTTGCTTTCCCGCGGCCCTTGGGCCGTCTTCCTTTCACTAGACGCCGCAGCGCGCGAAAATGACTCGCCATGTTCTCACGATCTCGGAGCGATCGCGCAAGTGTGACGCTTGGCGGTAAACGGAGCTCAGGCTTCGACGGCGTCGAGGAACGTCCCGACGACGGCAGTGGGCGCAGGGGCCTGCGGCGCGACGGGGGCCTCGCCCGGCGACGCCGAGCCCAGGGCCCGCGGCGCGCTCTCCCCCTCAGCCGGCGCGGCGGCGACGTGGACAACTGTGCTCACAGGCATGCTCGGCTCAGCCGCAAGCCGGTCGTCGGGCAAAGGGGGAAGCTCAGCCGGCCGGTCAGGCGCGGGCCCAGCGCCCCGCGCTCGGCGAGCCACCACCCGCTCGCGCACAGCGCCGCGCGCGGGGGCTGCACGCCGGCGGGCCAAGCCGCGCGCAGGGGCCTGCCGTCCACCGGCCGCCTCGGCGGCCGCGATGTGCTGAGCCACTGCCTGCGCGGGCGAGGGCCTCTGCGCTGCGCCCACGGCCTGCAGCGGGGCAGACACGGCAGCGGCCCGCGGCGCTTCGCTGCGCGGAGCGCTGGGCGCTAACCCATCTCGCGCGGGAAGCAGCCAAACCAGGGCAAACGCCGCGCCAACTAGCGCGGGAGCGAGCGCCAGGCGCACCCATCGCCTGCGGCGCTGCTTATCGACCTCGGCGAGGAGCGCCACGCGCAGGCGCTGGCGAAAGCTCGCCCGCGGGCTTAGCCCAGGCAGCTTGGCCAGCGCGCGGCGCGCAGCGCGCAGCTCGCGCGCCTCCTTCGCGCACGCGGGGCAGCGGGCCAGGTGCTCGCGGAGCTCTCGCTTGTGCTCCGGCGAAAGCTCGCCGTCGAGCCACAGGTCGATCGCCCGCGACCAGCGGGGGCACGGTTTTTCGCGCTGGTTCGTTTCTTTGCTCATAGGATCTCGTCCAGGTAGGGGCGCAGCCGGTCGCGAAACGCGCGGCGGGCGCGGTGGAGCCTGTTTTTCACGCTCGAGAGCGTGCAGCCCATGACCTGGGCCATCTCCCGGTAGCTCAGCCCCTCGATGTCGCGCAGAACGAGCACCAGGCGGTGCCGCTCGGGCAGGGCGCGGAGCAGGCGCAGAAGGGTCTCGTGTGCGCTGCGCTGGGCGCACTGGGCGTAGGTCGTGTCGCCCAGCGCGGGAACGACGCCCTCCTCGAGCGGGAGCTCATCGTGGCGGCGCTTGCGCCGAAAATGGTCGCGCGCCGCGTTGATGGTGATCTTCAGCAGCCACGAGGAAAACTGCGTGCGGTCGCGCAGCCGGGGAAGCGAGCGAAACGCCTTTAAAAAAGCATCCTGGGCGATGTCCTCAGCGTCGTTTACGTCGTTAACCAGGCGAAAGGCAAAGCTGAGCACGCGCTCCTGGTGAATGGTGACGAGTTTGTCGAAGGCGTCGAGGTCGCCCGCCGCCGCCCGCTCGGCAAGGAGCGCCTCCTCGGAGACGAGCTGCGGCGCGGCAACCGCTCTGGCAAGCGCTTCGCTGGCCATGGTGGCGATGTTCCCGGCTTTTGTTGCGCCTTCCTACCTGTATTATAGACGAACCGGGCGCGGCGCGCGTTAGCATTTTCTCCCCCGCCGGAGAAACGAGGCGGCCGCCCCAAAGCAAAACAGCTTTGCCCCGCGTGCAGGACAATCGCCGCGCAGGGCAGTATTTGGCAAACCAAACGACATGCCGCAGCGGCGCGCAACTTGCGCCGCGGAGCGCCGCTGGGAGCTTAGGGCAGTGGACGAGGCGTTCCTTCCGACGGCCCCGCGCGGCTTGCGCTGGCGGCTGTCGGTGATGATGTTTTTGCAATATGCGGTAATGGGCGCGTGGTCGCCCATTCTCGCGCTGCATCTTGACGAGCTGGGGATCGACGGCGCGGGCATCGGGTGGATCTACAGCACGATTGCCTTCTCGGCGATGGTCGCCCCGTTTATCGCGGGGCAAATCGCCGACCGCTACTTTGCCACCGAGCGCTACATGACCATCGTCCACCTTCTCGGGGCGGGGCTGCTTTTCTACGCGGCGACGCTAACTTCGTTCCGCCCGCTGTTCGTGACGATGCTCCTTTACTGCTTGCTTTATACGCCAACGATGGCCCTGAGCAACTCGCTGGCGTTTGCGCACCTGCGCGAGGCGCGGGAGTCGTTCGGCCAAATCCGCCTGTGGGGGACGATCGGCTGGGTCGTCGTAGGCTGGGGGTTTGGCATGTGGCTGGGGCTGCTCGACCCGTTTTTCCAAAGGTTTATCCCCCGGCTGGCGGAGTCGGTCGCTGCGCTGCGCGAGGTTTTCGGTCAGCCCACGGTGGGCAATTGCTTGCATTTGGCCGGCGGTCTTTCCCTGCTCCTTGGGCTTTATAGCACAACCTTGCCGCACACCCCGCCCACGAAAAGCGTGGAGAAGCCCTGGGCGTTTCTCGAAGCCATTCGGCTAATGCGCAAGCGCGACTTTGCCGTGCTCGCCATCGTGTCGTTTTTCGTGGCCACAGAGCTCGCCTTTTATTACCAGCTAACGCCGTTGTTTTTCCGCGAGGGGGTGGGGCTGCCCAAGGCTTGGGTTAGCCCGGTGATG
>CAZMGT010000052.1:0-27587 GCA_964565895.1 uncultured Armatimonadia bacterium | reverse complement strand
CCTAGACGACAGCGAGGCCCTCCCCTGCCCCACCGTACGCCCCCGCGCTTGGGCGACCGACCGCTGCCAGGTAATCAAGCACTTTTGGGCGGAGTACTGGTATAAGGCAAACCACCCCACGGCGACGTATCGCGAATGCCATCAGGCGGGGCTTGCCGGCGAGAACGAGGTGCGCGGGGAACATGGCCAGGGCAACGTGGGCACACGGCGGCTCGTTAAGCGCGACGGAAATTGGTTTGTCGAGATGACCTACGACGGCCACACGGAAACCTGGGCGCTCGACGCAGACACGAATATCGCCGCGATTACCTATGAGTAGGGAGGAAGAGAAGGTGAAATTGCAGCTCGCTCTCTGTGCCGGCTTGGCAGTGGTCGCTGCGGCGGCGCTGTGCGGGTGCCCAGGTGCCGGGCGCGCCGGAGCGGCGTTTGACAGCGCTGAGCTTAACGCCAACGCCACGCAAATTCAAAACATTGCCGCCGACGCGGCGCTCATTTTCGTGGGCACCGTGCAGAGCCTGGGCGAAGCGCCCCCCGTATGGAGCGGGTTCGCCCTCGCCGAGCAAGAGGTTACCTATGGCGTGACGAGCGTGATTAAGGGAAGCTATAGCGGAAGCACGATTACCGTTGCTCACGTCCTGGTTAACGGGGCGCGTCAGGCGCGGAGCGACGGTGCCGTGGGGGTTGACCCGCTCATCTTTGCCGCGGGCAATCAGCTTATTGTAATGACCCAAGCTCCCGTCGGTAATCGAGCGGAGGATATTAGCGAGGAATACAGCGTAATCCCATACTCCGAGCAGAACCTTGCCGCGCTTAACGCGTTGCTGGGGACGTAGCCTGCGCTTGGAGCGATTGGGGCGAGGGCAGCGCCCGTGGTACGGTCGCGGGGCATAGGGTTGCACCTCCCCTCACTGCCCCGCGCAAAGCTCTCTTGCCCGAGCGCCAGGAGCGAGAGGCCCCAAGCCTCTTCCCTCCGCTGCGGTGCGTTGAACCGTTGCCGCTTGGGCGTGTTTGCAAAGTTAGCGTGGCGCGGGGTTTTTCCGCGCTGGCGCGCTTTGCGGGTGTTGAGCGATGGCCCGAGCGGTTTACGAAGACAACTGGGTGAAACTTTACTGCGGCGACGCGCGGAGCATGGGCGAGGTGGCGGATGGCTCCGCGGCGCTCATCGTCACCAGCCCGCCGTACTGGGACATTAAGAACTACCGCAGCGCGGGCCAACTGGGGCTGGGGCAGACGTATGAGGAGTATCTGGCGGAGCTTGGCCGCGTGGCGGAGGAGTTTCGCCGCGTGCTTGCCCCGGGCAGGTTTTTGTGCTGGGTAATCGGCACGCGCGTCTCCGACGGCGACCTAAAGCACATTCCCGCGGACAGCATTGGCATTTTCACGCGCGCGGGGTTTGTCCTGAAAAAGGAGTTTATTTGGGTTAAGCCCAAGGGGACACAGGGGCTGTGGCAGCGGGGGACGACGCAGTTTTTGAAGAAAAAGCCCTTTCCCTGCCAGGTAAATATTAACATTCAGCACGAGACGATCCTCGTTTTCCAACGCGAGGGGCAGTTCGCCCCGCCTGCGCGCGAGAGGCTTTCGGAAAGCTTTATTAAAGAAGTCGCTTGGAGCGTGTGGGAGCTGCCCGTCTCCCTGACGAAGGGCCACCCGGCGCCGTTTCCGTTGGCTCTTCCCCAGCGGCTCATCCGCCTGTTTTCGTTTGCCGGCGAGTTGGTGCTCGACCCGTTCGCGGGCACGGGGACGACGCTTATTGCCGCGCGCGGGCTTCGGCGCAGGGCGGTGGGCTATGAGATAAACGAGCAATATGCGCAGCTTGCGGCGGCCCTTCTCGGCCAGGCAAGGGCCGAGCGCGCGCGGGCCTAAAGGGCGCCGTGCTCGGTGCGCGCGATGATCTCGTCCTGCAGCTCGCGCGTGAGATCGCAGAAGTAGTCGGAATACCCGGCGACGCGGACGATTAGGTCGCGAAACTCCTCGGGCCGCTCCTGCGCCGCGCGCAGGGTTTGCGCGCTAACAACGTTGAACTGCACGTGGTGGCCGCCGAGCTTAAAGTATGTGCGGATAAGCTGAGCGAGACGCTCAACCCCCTCCTCGCTCTCCAGCACCTGGGGCGAAAACTTCATGTTTAGCAATACCCCGCCCGTGAGCGAATGATCCATTTTGGCCATGGAGCGGATGACCGCTGTGGGGCCGTTGCGGCTCGCCCCCTGCGCGGGCGAAGCGCCGTCGGAGATCGGCTCGTGCGCGCGCCGGCCATCTGGCGTGGCCCCGGTTACCGAGCCGAAGTAAACGTGGCACGTGGTGGAGAGATAGTTCACGCGCCACGTGCCCCCGCGAGTGTTCGGCCGACCGTCGATTAGCTCAAACACCAAGTCGAAATGCCGGCGCATGAGGCTGTCCGCATAATCGTCGTCGTTGCCAAACCGCGGCGTGCGGTTGAGAAGCAGTTGGCGCGTTTTTTCGTGCCCGGCGAAGTTTGCCCGCAGAGCGGCGAGTAGCTCGTCCCAGGTGAGGTTCTTGTTGTCGTAAATGTGAAACTTAATTGCCGAGAGGCAGTCCGTGAGCGTCCCCGTGCCCGTGGCCATGATGTACGACGTGTTATAGCGCGGGCCGCCGTTGTGATAGTCGCGCCCTTTTTCGATACAATCGTCGATGAGCACGGAGAGAAACGGCGCGGGCATGTGCTCGGCATAGAGCCGCTCGATAACGTTGCTCCCGCGGATCTTAACATCAACGAAATAGCGCACTTGGCGGGCGAACGCCTCGAAGAACCGGTCGAACGTCGAGAACGCGCGCGGGTCGCCCGTGCGTGGGCCGAGCTGCTTTTGCGTGCGCGGGTCAAAGCCGTTGTTTAGCGTAAGCTCAAGAACCTTCACGAGGTTAAAATAGCCCGTGAGGATATACGCCTCTTTGCCAAACGCGCCGGTTTCCACGCAGCCCGACGTTCCTCCGGAGCGCGCGTCCTCAACCGTCTTCCCCTGGCGGACAAGCTCGCGCACGACCATGTCCGCGTTAAACACCGAGGGCTGGCCCCAACCCTTGCGGATAATCTGGCACGCGCGAAGGAGGAACTCGTCTGGGTTCTTCTCGCTGAGCTGAATGTTCGCCGAGGGCTGGACGAGGCGCATCTCGTCTACGACGTCGAGGATGAGGTAGGTTACCTCGTTTACCCCGTCGCTCCCATCGGGCATGATGCCCCCGTTGTTGATCGCCGCGAAGTCGGTATATGTCCCGCTTTCCGCCGCGGTAACGCCGACCTTGGGCGGGGCGGGCTGGTTGTTAAATTTGATCCACAGGCATTGCAGCAGCTCGCGCGCCTGCTCGCGGGTTAGCGTCCCCTCCTCCAGGCCCTTGCGGTAAAAGGGGAAGAGGTGCCTGTCCAGGTGGCCGGGCGAAAACGAATCCCACGTGTTTAGCTCCGTTACCACGCCGAGGTGGACGAACCAGTACATCTGCAGCGCTTCCCAAAAGTCGCGCGGAGCATGGGCGGGAACGTGGTGGCAGACTTCGGCGATCTTCAGCAGCTCGCGCCGCCGCTGCTCGTCTTGTTCCTCGGCGGCGAGCTTTAGGGCGAGGTCTGCGTGGCGCTGGGCGAAGCGAATGAGCGCGTCGCAAACGACAGCCATGGCCCGCAGTTGCTCCTGCTTATAGTAGGCCTCGGGGTCGTTGAGATAGTCCAGCGCGGCCAGGCGGCGCTCGATTTGCGCCTTGAAGTCGAGAAAGCCCCTGCGGAAGATCTTGTCGTCCATTACCGTGTGGCCGGGGGCGCGCTGCTCCATAAACTCGGTAAAGATCCCCGCATCGTAAGCGTCGCGCCAGGCGGGCGACATTTGGGCAAAGAGCATGTCGCGCATCGTCCGCCCGCGCCAAAACGGGATGATCTTTTCCCGATATACCCGCCGCGCCTCATCGGATACGCGAAACGAGATTTTCTCGCGCGAGTTTAGGATGTCCAGGTCCTCCAGGCTGTGGCAGCACAGCTCGGGAAACGTGGGCGCGGCCTTTGGCGCGGGCCCGCGCTCGCCGACGATCAGCTCCCCGTCATTGATGCAAATGGTCTTTCGCTCCATTAGCTCGCGAAAGACCGTTGCCCGGAGCATGGGCGCGGATAGCCCGCGGGCGTTTGCATAAACCTCGGTGACGATCTCCGCGCGCTCGGTAGAGAGCCAGGGCTGCGCGGCGATGCTCTGCTCGCGAAGCCTTTTCACACGGTCGGTCATCTGTTGCTTTCCCTTCCCCAAAGCCGCCGGCCGGAGCCCGCAGGCGCGGCGGCCAGCCCACCCATTATAACCGAGCTTTGCCTGGAGCGACACGCCGAGCCGGCGTGCGTGGCGCGGGGCAGCGGCGCGGGAAGGAGATGGGCCTCGGGCGAGGTATTAACCTTAGGCAATCATGGGAAGAGGAAGATGTTTCATGCGCAACGTGCTAGCCGCCTGTGCCGTTTTCGCCACGCTTGCCGGCGCGGCATCGGCCGAGCCAAACCCCACCCCAGACCTGTCCCAGGCATATCGCGAGAAAACAGCCACGCGGCTGAAGATTTGCCTCAACGGCTGGTGGTACTTCCAGTATGCTCCCGAGCCACCACAGGAGCGGCCCCCGCGCGACGGCTGGGGCTATATTCGCGTGCCAAGCTTTTTCAGCGGCTATCAGTTTTGGGTTTACGACGAGGAGAAGAAGCCCATTAAGGGCCGCGACGGCCTGTGGCGGGGCAAGAAGCGCTGCGAGTATGGCTCGGCGTGGTATCGGCGCGAGATCCGCATTCCCGTGGAGTGGGCGGGCAAGCGCATTTTCGTCCAAGCAAAGGGGAAGGTGTTTTTCAACGGCCAGCTCATGGGCGAGTATTCGATCTACGACCCGCTGGTTGAGGTTACCCCTGCGGTGCGCTTGGGCGGGGTAAACGTACTCGATGTGCTTGTCCAGGGCAAGCCGGCGCCGAGCTGGCAGCCCGGCCCTGGGCTCGACCGCAACACCTGGCTTTACGTTCTCCCCTCCGGCCCTGTCGTAGACGACGTGTTCGTCGTCCCCTCGGTGGTCAGCTCCACGCTAACCGTCCACGTGCGCGTGGCCAATCCCACGGACGCTCCGGCGCGGGTGCGCGTGGCGTGCGAGGTGCTCGACGGCGAGCGCGCCGTGCTCCAGCTCCCCGCGCAGGAGCTAGCGGTCCCCGCGCGGGGCACGGCGCAGGCGACGGCACAGGCCACCTGGCGCGACTTTCGCGAGTGGCTGCCCCGCAAGCCTTACCTATATCGCCTGCGCACAACGCTGCTCGACGCGCGCGGGCAGCTTGTGGACGAGCATGTTCAGCGGTTTGGCTTTCGCGGAAAGCTCGTCGCGCGCAACGGCGACTTTTACCTGGGCGGCAAGAAAATCCACTTTCGCATGTCCATCCACCCCTACTGGGCCAACGGGCTTTATGGGATGGGCAACCGGCAGGCGATCGAGGCGTTCATCCGCGACCAGATGGCCAAGGGGTTTAACGGGGCGCAGACGTGGGCGCTGGACGACGACTTTGCCCGCGACATTTGCGACGAGCTGGGGTTTATGCTCTGCTGCCCCGTGCCCAAGGAGGCCAACGAGGAGCAAATTCGCAAACTGCTCGAGCGCTACCGCAACCACCCGAGCATTATGTTCTGGCGGACCGACCGCTGGGTTAACCTGGACTTAAACAACATCCACCCCGATCTGCTCGACGGCAGCTCCGAGCGCCTGCCCGTAGACCGGCGGCGAACAGCGCAGCGCCTCGCCCAGCGCGAGCAACTGTTTAAAAAATACGATCCCCTGCGTCTCGTCATCCACTATGGCTGCGGCAACGCGGGGGAGATTTACTGCTGCCTGCCCTATCTGCCCATCGGGATGCCGCTGCAGGAGCGGTGCGACTGGCCCTCTAAGTGGGCGGCGACGAAGCGCCAGCCGCTCGCCCTGCCGGAGTTTGACTTCGTCCACAAATACGCCTACCGGCGCATGGACTGGGCGGACGACACGTGGCAGGAGTCGGAGTCGGAGCTGCTCGAGCAGGCGGCGCGCTACCTGGGCGACGACATGTATCAGTTGGCGCGGCGGCCGCTGGCGAGCGCCAGCGCGGTGGACGCCGTGGAGGACGTCGCCGAGGGGTTCAAACAACCGCGGCTAAGCCAGGTGTTCACGCACATTACCGCGCTGCAAGCAAAAGAGGTTATGCGCGCCTGGCGCGGCTACGGCGTAAGCTATATGGCCCCCTGGTTTGCCAGCGGGGAGTGGTCCGAGTCGTCGATCGAGGGCTATGAGGGGACGATTCGCACGAACTACACAGACGAGGAGATTCAGCAGCCGGGGGCGTTTCCCGAGGAGATCCCGTTGGGCAAGCTCTATTTCATCGTCAACCCCGTGTGGGAGAAGCTGCACCCCGACCTGCCCATGTTTCGCAAAACGCCCGTCTACGACGTGGCCCAGAAGAATTGGCGCGACATTCTTATCTACATCGGCGGCTATCCGGAGTTTACCGACAAGGGCCACGCGTATTTCGGCGGGCAAACGATGCTCAAGCGCCTGGTGGCCATCAACGACACCATGGAGCCGCTGACGATTACCGTCTCCTGGGACCTTGTCGACCTCGACGGCAACGTGGCCCACACCGACCGGCGGACGATTACGCTTCAACCCGGGGAGATCTATCGCGAGCCAATCGTCATCCGCACGCCGTGGGTGGAGCAGCGCACGCCGTATAAACTGCGGCTCATCGCGCGCGATACGCAGGACAAGGTCCTTGCCACGGATGAGCTCGACATTGAGCTTTTCCCGCCGAGCAGCTCGCCGAGCTTCCCCGAGGGCACGCCGCCGCTTGCGCTTTACGACGAGGTGGGGCTAACGGAGAACCTGTTCCGCGCGGCAAACGTGCCCTATCGGCGGATCTCCTCGCTCGCCGAGCTTCAGCCCACGGACCAAGTGCTGGTCGTCGGGCGGCAGTCGCTCACCGCGCGGCTGGACGGCGCGGAGCTTTCGCGCAGGATCGCCGCCGGGCTGCGCGTGCTGTGCTTCGAGCAGGACAAGAGCTCGCTTATCGGCCCGGCGCTCGACGAAGTGAGCGAGCGCTGGTGTTGGATCGCTGCCCCGCACCACCCCGTGCTCGCCGGGCTTGAGGACCGCGACATGCGCAACTGGCGCGGGGAGAGCGACCTGATCGAGCCCTACGCGCGCTATCCGGAGACGAAAATTGGCCTGAAGTTCCCCAAGTGGGGGAACAAGGGCATCGTGGCCACCTATGTCCTGCGTCGGCCGACCTATGGCAGCTACATTACGTTGCTCACCTGCGGCTACGACCGGCGGAATACGCCTCTTTTGGAGATCATCCACGGGGCGGGGCGGATCATTTTCTGCCAGCTCGACATTACCAACCGCCACGGGTTCGACCCCATCGCGGGCGTGCTGTTTAACCGGCTGCTGGAGTATATCGCCACGCCCAAGCCCCTGCCCCTGACGCCGTATTACATCGGTGGGCCGCAGGGGGCGAAGCTGCTCGATGAGTTTTTCGTCGCGCGGCACGAGGTAGTTAACCCGCCGGACATTCGCCCGGAGGAGGTCGCGCCCGTGCTTCTTATCGGCGACCTTTCCGAGCGCGAGCGGCGGCGCATTTTGCCCAAGCTGCACGAGTTTCTCGGCGCGGGCGGGACGGTGCTCTATCTCCCCGGCGTGCTGCGCGAGGAGGGGTGGCTGCCGGACTTTCCCGTAAGCGTGCGCTTAGAGCAGCGGGGCGTGTTCCGCAGCTCGCTGGAGCGGCGCTGGCCGCTGCTCGACGGCCTGTGCGGGGCGGACTTTTACTTCCGCGCCATCCCCAAGGGGTTCGCGCCGTCTGAGGAGTTTAAGTTCTACGTCGTCGCGCAGACCTCAGGGCGCAGCCGCGCGCTGGATTCGGGGCTTGTCGCCGAAATTCCCTATGGCGCGGGGCGGGTTATCCTGTGCCAGGTTGACCCGGAAGTTCTCCGCGGCTGGCGGGCCTATCCCAAGTTCGTGCGCATCTTCAGCACCATACTCACAAACCTCAGGGTAAAGTTTACCTGCCCCCTTACCCTCACCCCGCCGCTTGAGGTAGACCTCGCCGGGCAGTGGTTCCTCCAGCTCGACCCGGACGACCGCGGCGTGCGCGAGCGCTGGTTTGAGAAGGTGCCCTTCGGCAAGGTTAGCGCGAGCTCTAACGGCCACTGGCAGCGAATGCATAAGGTTGTCTCTTGGGCATACGATGGGGACACGAACACCGCTTGGCTCTCGCGCCGCGGCGAGGGGGTTTTCGGCGGGGAGTGGCTGGAGTTTGACTTCGAGCGCCCCAGGCAGGTAGAGCGCGCCGAGGTGCAGTTTTCCGGCCGGCCGCCGCTTGAGTTTCGCGTTCAGCGCTGGGAGGCCGGCGCGCGCCCCGTTGAGGGGCAGTGGCGCGACGTGTTGCGTGTCGCCAACGCAGAGGGCCGAAAGGAGTTTTCGCTAACCTTCGCCCCGCTTACCACGCAAAAGCTGCGCCTTTTGTTCGACAAGGTCGATGAGCAGGTAAGCGTCGCCGAGGTGCGCATTTTCGGCGAAGGCAAGGAGCTGACGGCCGAGCTGCGCAGCCTGCCCCCGCGCTACCCCGTCCCCTACGACGACGGCCGGCGCACCGGCCCGCCGATCAACGGCTACATTCGCACCGTTTACCTGTGGGAGAAGATTACGCTTAACGGAAGGACATATCAGGGCCCGGCGTGGTTTAGCACGCGCTTTTACTGCCCCGAGGAGCTGCGCGGCAAAGAAGTCCACCTTATCTTCGGCTCCATTGCCGACGACGACTGGGTCTACGTTAACGGCAAGCTCGTCGCCCAGACGGTTAACAAGCGCACGTCGAACGAGCCGTGGGGCGTTCAGCCGCGAGACTATAAGCTGCCTCCCGACGCCCTGCGCTACGGCGAGATAAACGTGCTCTCCGTGCGCGTAGTCAACAAAAGCCCTGCCGGGGGAATCGTCTACACGCCGGTTAAGCTGATGACCTATCCCAAGCTGCTCCTGCCCCAGACGCCCGTGCTCACCTACTATAACCCGGACAAGTTCTTTATGTGGTAGGGGTTGAGGAGGGGGCGCGATGCGCGCTCCGCTGCTTGTGCTTGCCGCCGCTTTGTGCGCAGGCCAGGGAGTTGCCCGCGAGCTGTTTGTCGGGCCGGGGGAGCAGTTTAAAACGATCGCCCAAGCGATCGAGGCAGCACAACCCGGCGACACGGTTACCATTAGGGCCGGGGTATACCGCGAGCAGATAGCGATCGCCAAGAGCGGCGCGAAGCAGGCGCCGCTCGTCGTCCGCGCAGACCCTCGCGCACCGGCGGGCGCGGTGGTTCTCGACGGCTCGCGCGAAATTCCCGCAGAGCGTTGGCAGCGGTTTGTCTCGGCGCGCTTCGGCGTGCGCGCGGAGCACAACGTATGGTGCGCGCGGCATGCGCCGGAGGAGGAGTGCGCGGGGCGCGAGCTGCTCGTTAACGCCTGGCCCTATAAGCTCCACCCCGGCGGGTGGCGGCACGGGCCGGACGTGCGCTATGGGACGTTTTTCCTGTTTAAAAATGGCGCCCCGCTAACCCTCGTCCCGGACAGGCCAGACGCGGGCAAAATGGCCGACAAATTTCACGCGGACAGCGAGGAGACTCAGTCGCACGAGTATATTACGGCGACAAGCCCGAAATTCTTAAAGCCCAACCAGTGGATTTGGTATGACGCCGGGCTAACCGATGGCGCGGACGAGGACACACAGCCCGTAGCGCACCCCAAGGAACTGCAAAACCACATTTTCGTGCGCCTGCCCGAAAGCCAGACGCCGCGCACTGTGCGCCTAGCCGTCTCCGTGAAAAGCACGCTCGTGGAGATTAAGAACGCAAAGCATGTCCGTGTGGAGGGGCTGACTTTGCTGCGCGCCGACCATACCGCGGTGAGCGTTTTGCGCAGCGAGGACATCGTCCTGCGCGGGCTGACGATACAGCACTTTGGCGGCGGGCGAAAGTTCTACTACTCCGCCGCGTGCAAGCAACACCTTTATGGCTATGGCGCGGGGATCTCCTGCCATACGAGCGATGTGCGCATTGAGCGCTGCGTAGTGCGCAATGGGTTTGGCAAGGGGATTACCGTGTGGGGCGCGGGGCCGAGCTCGCCCTATCGCACGGTTATTCGCGAAAACACAATCGCCAACATTGCCCCGCACCCCTGGGGCGGGGGCTGGGCGCACGGCCGCGGCACGGGCATCGGCACGGGAAACGCGTGCAACGTGCTTATCGCAGGCAACGTGGTGCGCGATGTGGCCAACTGCGGGGTTTGGGTGGACGGAGGGGAGGCGGATTCCGGCGTGCATATCTTGGCCAACCGCTTCGAGCGCGCGCAAAACTTTGGCTTTTTCCTCGAGCTGGGCATTGTCGACGCGTTGGCGGCGTTTAACGAGGTTGTTGGCTGCACGCGCGGCTTTCGTGTGGGCCCGGCGGCGCGCAACTGCCGCGTTTTGGCAAACCTGTTTTGCGACTGCGAGCTGGGCGCGGCGATCTATGTCTTCCCCAGCCGCGTGGGCGCGCGGCGAGATACGATCGTCGGGCTATGCGTGGCGGGGAATGTGTTTTGCCGCGTCGCTTCGCGCTGCGTTTCGCTTACTCAGGCGGCGCTGGAGAACCGCAAGCTGCTTTTCGACTACAACCGCTACCACTGCGCGGGAGAGCAGGCGAAGGCGTTTGAGGCGGGCGGCGGGGGCGTGTCGTTTGACCGCTACCGCGAACTGTTGCGCGAGACGGGGCACTTTGCCCGCGCGGAGGAGCACTCGGTGCTGCTTGCGGCAAGCCCCGTGGGCGAGCTGCCCGCGGGACGCTACTCCGCCTGGCCCCTGCGGCCGGAGATTCGCGCTGGGCAATGGGTCGACGAGCTCGTTTCCCTGGGCTTTCTCTCTGGGGAGGAGCGCCGGCTGCTAGGCGGAATGTAACTCGCGGCAGGTACGCCCCGCCTGCGATTGCTACTTTGCACGGGGGGAGGCACTGCTTAGGTGAGGCACTCCTGGGAGCACGTTAAGCGGGAGATTGTTAAATATGCGCGGCTGGCGTTTGAGCGCCGGCTGGTCGCCGGCAGCGGGGGCAACGTTAGCGTGCGCACCGGCGACGGCAATATGCTCATTACCGCCTCGGGTATCTCGCTTGCGGAAACCGCGCCGGAGAACCTAATTACCGTCTCGCTGGACACGCTCGAGTGGCGCGCGGGGAAGGGCCTGCTCCCCTCGCGCGAGTACGTCTACCACGCGCAGATCCTCCGCTTGCGCGAGGACATCAACTGCGTCATGCACGTGCACCCGCCCTATGCCACGACATTTGCCGCGCTGCATCGCGACATACCCGCGGAGGGGAGCGCCGGGTTTCGCCTGCCCGAGATCCAGCGCGTTCCGCTGCAGGCCGGTGGCTTGGCCAAGCTGCAGGAGGAGATCATTACCTACGTGCGCAGCTATCCCGCAGCGGAGGCGTTTTTGGTGGAAGGCCACGGGCTGACCACGCTCGGCGCCTCGCCCCGCGAGGCGTTTGAGCTAGCGGACATGATCGAGGCCGCGGCGCAGGTGGCCTATCAGGCGGAGCTCCTCGGGAGAAACCCCCGTGTGCAATAGCCAACCCGCGGCAAGCAGCCGCTCCCCGCGCTCGCGCCCACCCTAGCCGCTGCGCACGCGCTCCCACACCGGCGCGATGCGCCGCTCGCGATCCTCGCCCAAGACGACCGGCGTTATCCCGGCGATCTCGCACAGGTAAATGAGCGACTGGACGACGTCGCCGGCCACGCCGAGCACGTGGTTGCAAGGGAAGACGCTGACAAACTCGTCGAACGTGCACTTCAGCCGGGCGTGGACGTGGGGCCAGGTGGGGTTGGTCATCGCGTTAAGCCGCTTGCGCTCCTCGGGGGGCAGATCCACCGCCTCGCCGCGAACGATGACCATATACGGCTCGTCGTTCCACAGGCCAAGGCGGCAGAATGTCATCTCGCCCGGGGCGGCGTCGAACTCCACCGAGGCCCCGCCCGCCTTAAAGTAAAACTCAAGCGCGGGGTGGAACGTGACCTTCGCGTAGTTCTCCCTCGGGTCGTCGCTGCGCGCGGCGTACCACGTGGCGTGGTTGCCCGAGTTGCACCAGTCCCACAGGTCGAGGTCCGGGTGATACAGGCGCACGTCCATGAACAGCACGGGGAGCCCGCCGGTGATGTACTTGAGCAGTTGCATGGTAACCGCGGCGTAGGCGTCGGCCTCCGTGGCGCACACCGTGGGCTCCTTCGGGCCGTTCCAGTCATAGGGGTCGTTCATGAGCATCTCGGGCACGTCGCCGAGGCAGACGTGCTCGGTCAGCTCGCGCTGGCCCTTTAGCCCGCAGAAGTCAAACCCCTTCTCCTCGTTCACCGCGCGCATGGCGCAGTAGAGGCGAATTTGCGTCTTAAGCGTGTCCGGGGTGAGCATTTTGCCGTCGTAGAGGATGCGCTCGCCGAGCATCTCGGTAAACCAGGCGAAGCCTTTTTCCACCTCGGCCTCGTCTACCTGCTTCATTGCCTCGACGAGCCAAAGCTGGTCGATCTGCCGGCAGGTTGTGCCGAACGCCTTAATCGTGGGCACGAGGTGGAAGTAGCCGGTCTCCATGCCCATGGAGTGGCCGCCGTAGATGCCGTAGACCTCGTTGCGGATGGTGGTCAGGGCCTCGCTCGCGCGGAGCCAGTTAATCACTTTGGTTACGGTGTTTTCGTCGTCGATCTCGCCGATGATGCGATGGGTGCGCACGCCCGCTTGGCGCAGGGCGCCGTCGGTAGCCAGCAAGCCGACGTTGCCGGGAAACTCGCCGTTGTTGTTAGAGAGGGAGAGGATGGGCTTGTCCCGCCCCACAGACTGAATGAACGGCCAGACGAAGAACGGGAAGTTCCACACGTTGTAGAGCATGATAATTTGCTTGCAGCCGGCGCGGGCCAGTTCCTCGCCCACCTCTTGGGCAAGGCGCACGCTGGTGATGATCTTCGACCCGCAGACAACCTCCGGCGCGCTCCCGTCGATGTTGCGCAGGCGGCTGCGGATGAGCTCCGCCCACTGCGCGACAACGCGCTCGTTCATCGGGTTGTTCTGGCTCCACACATGCTCGCGCTCGTCGTTAAGCATGGCGATGCCGATCGGGGTGCAGCGCATGATCGCGTCCCACCTTTCGCACCGTTGTCAGAAGTGCACGAAACGTTGTTCGACGATTGACATGCGATGACCTGTTGCCAGGCGAAGAGGAGGAATGGCTGCCTAAGCGCGCTACGAGCGGCCCGGCAGTTGTTACATGATGTTTACGTGATGTTTACGAACTTTTTCCAAAGCGTTGACCGTTGATGTGGAGGAAACAGCGGGCCCGTGTAGCATAATGAACGTACACTTGTCAGGTTGGTGTTAAGCAACGGAGCAGCGGTTTTGGGCGTGATGTGAACAGGGGTTGTTATACGGGCCAGGACGGGGGGCTGGAGAGATGTGCGGCATTGTGGCCCTGCACAGCGGCTTCTCCCTGGGGTTAATGCTGCTCCTTGTTGGCGCCTACCTCTGGACACGCCGCCAGGGCCTTGTCCCGCTAATCGTTTTCCTCATCCTCATGAGCCTCACCAGCCGCCTAATGCTTGTCGCCTGGCAAAACAGCGGGTTGCCCCCAGACCAGGGAGTGCTCCTGGCAACCGCGCCGATCGCCGCGCTCCTCGCCGGGGCATTGCTTCTTTACCTCTACGAGGGTGTGGCCGCGACGCAGCTCGCCGTGCTCCTTATCGCGGCGACGGCCGCGGTAGTGTGCGGGCTGCGGGCAACGATGTCCCTGGGGGCGCGGTTGACCAACGCTCCGCTGCTCCCCGGGTGGGCGATGTTCGGCTCGCACCGGAGCATCATGCTCACCCTGGGCACGAGCTTCGGCGCGGTGTTTAGCATTATCGTGCTCATTATGCTCTATCGCTTCCTCGAGTCCTACGGCCGGGGCGTCCCCTCACCCGTGCTGGTTACAGGGGCGTTGGTTGCCGCAGGGGCCCTCGGCGCGGTAATGCTTGTGGGCAGCGCTTCGGTTGCCGCGGAAGACTTCTTCTCCGTTCTCTGGCCGGCGTTGGCGCTTACCGTCGGCTCGTGCCTCATTCTGGGCCTTGCCGTGGGCATATATTGCGCGCGCGTCCCTCCCGCGGTGTCCGTCCTCCAAGCGCGCGACAGCGTACTAGACAGGCTGCACAGCTTCGTCGACCTACGCACGCGGCTGTCGGAGTCCGAAAAGCGCTCGTTTATGCTTTTCGAACTGTCCAACGACGCCGTGTTTTTCCACAGCTCAGAGGGCCATTTGCACGCGGCAAACCACAGCGCGTGCACGATGCTCGGCTATTCCCGCCCCGCGCTGCTTAGGATGACCCTGATGGACTTCGTCGCTCCCGAGGCCCGCGCGGAGCTGGAGCAGATGCTCCAGCAAGTGCGGGAAACCGGCCAGGCGGTGTTCTACTCCGTTTTCCTGGGCCACGACGGGCGGAGGATACCCGTGGAGCTCAGCTCCTCGCAAGTGGAGTTCGACGGCGAGACGACGATCCTCAGCGTGGTGCGCAACCTCGCCGAGCGCGAGGCGTTTATCGCCGAACTCCGCCGCCATAACCAAGAGCTGCGGGTGCAAGCCGCGGTGGCCACCGCGGCGGCCTCGGCCACCGACGAGACGGAAATGCTCACCCGCGCGCTTGACGCTGTGCTTGAGCTTATCCCGGACTCCGTGGGCGCGGTGAGCGTTTACGACGATCAGCAGCGCGAGTTTCGCAACGCGGTGAGCAGGGGGCTTGAGGAAGCGATTAACCTCCCCTCTGAGAAGCAGGACGACGGCCGGTTGGAGATCAGCGACCAGCCCGCGGCGCAATTTTGGGACGATGTCCAGCGCGAGGCGCCCCAGCTTGCTGGGCGGCTGCCACGCAACATCCGCACGTTCGCCATCGTCCCGCTCAAGGGCCGGAGCAGGGTGCTCGGGGCGATCAACATCGGCTGCCCCCAGGCCGCCGCTCTGCGCGCCCCGGACCACGCCCTGCTCCAGACGATCGGCGATATTCTCGGCGTGGCCCTCGAGAACCACCGGCTGGCCAGCGAGGTCCGCCGCTCGGATCGCCTGGCCGCCGTGGGCGAGCTCGCGGCAAGCGTGGCGCATGAGTTCAACAACCTGCTCGCCGGGATGCAGGGCTATGCCCAGCTTGCCCAGGCGCTGGGAACCGAAGAGGCCATTCGCAAGGTATTGGACACTGTAGCCGACGGCTGCCGCCGTGGGGCGGACATCGCGCGCAACCTGCTCAGCTTTGCCCGACCGGAAGCTCCGGAGCGCAAGCGCTGCAACATTGTGGAGTGCGTCGAGGCCGCGTTGCGCCTCGCCCACCGTGAGCTGGAAAACGCCCACGTCGAGGTGGTGCGCAGCTATTCCCCGGATACCCCACCGGTCTATGCCGACCGCAGCCAGATGCAGCAGGTGTTTTTGAACCTTATCATCAACGCCGAGCATGCCATGCCCAACGGCGGACGGCTTACCGTGGAGGTTGCCGTGGCTCCGCCGTCGGACGGCGACGAGGCGGAGTTTGTCCGCGTCTCCGTGCGAGATACGGGCGTGGGCATCCCCCCGCAACACCTAAAGAGCATCTTCGACCCGTTCTTTACAACGAAAACCCAGGAGGGCAGCGGCCGCCCGCGGGGCACCGGCCTGGGGCTCTCTGTCGTGCGCAGCATCGTCGCCGCGCACCAGGGGCGGATCGAAGTGGAGAGCGCAGTAGGCCGGGGAACGACGTTTCACATTTATGTCCCCGTTGCCGCAGCCGACGCCGAGGAGGCCGAAGCCGGCGACGCCCTTACCCTGGCGCAGGGGCAACCGAGCGGGCCCAAGCTGCGCGTCCTTCTCGCCGACGACGAGGAAGCCCTGCGCGATGTGCTTACCGACTTCCTCACCATGCTCGGGCATGAGGTCCTCACGGCCTCCGATGGCGCAGAAGCCCTGCAGCTCCTCGCCGAGCAAAAGGTTGATGTGGTCGTGAGCGACCTGCTCATGCCGCACGTTAACGGCACGGAGATCCTCGCTGCGGCAAAGCGCCTGGAGCGCCCCTGCCCGGTCATCCTGATTACCGGCCAGGACGACCAGGAGATGGAGCAAGAGGTGCTTCAGGCGGGAGCGCTTGCCGTTATCCGCAAGCCGTTTGACCTCGCCCACGTGCGCCAGGTGCTGGAGCAGGCGGCGCAGGAGCTAGCCCGGGCAAACGCCGTGCGCGCCGCCCCACGCCACTAGCTCAGTCGAGCTTCTTGCGCTCCTGCCACGAGGGCACTTTCTCCCCCACGCTATACAGGAAGTAAAAGCACGCCGTAGGCCCCACGTGGCGAAAGCGGCGCATCATGTCCTTAACCACCGTGCCGTAGTGCCAGGGTTTGAAGTGGCGCAGATAGCTGTGCACCGAGCCGAACTCGTCAATGATCTCGATAAACGCCTTGGCGTTGTGAATGGTCGCCTCGATCTTCCGTCGGTTGCGGATGATCGACGGGTCGTCGAGCAGGCGCTCGATATCGAGCTTGGAGAAGTTGGCCACGGCGGGGATTTGAAAGTCGAAGAACGCGCGGCGAAATGCGGGCCATTTTTTGCGCACCAGGTCCCAGCTAAACCCGCAGAAGAACACCCCTTGGGTGAGGATTTCGAAATACTCGTCGTCGCTTTTCGGCTTGCGCCGGGGAGGGACATAGGGCTTAGCCATCTGCTCCTCACCTCGGCCGCGAGATAGACTGCTCGCCCGCGCCACGGCGCAGGAGAAGGAACGAGCGGGCGCGGGAGAAAACTATTGCCGGAGACGGGCGATGGGCACAGGCGGCTGGCCAGAGGAAATTCCCCCGTGGGCCGCGGAGCTCGAGCGCTGCGAGCTGTGCGAGTGGCGCTGCGGGGTAAACCGCCTGGCCGGCGAGCTGGGCGTTTGCCGCGTCGCTTTCCCCCAGGTGGCCTGCCGCACGCTCCATCCCGCCCCGCCGAGCAGCTACACCATTTTCATGGCCGGGTGCAACTTCCGCTGCCTGCACTGCCAGAACTACGACATCGCCTGCTACCCCGATGGCGGGCCGATCGACGGCTATTGCGACCCCGCGGAGCTCGCCGCGGAGGCCGTGGCAGCGGTCGCCTCCACGTTCGGGCGGCTCATCGCCGCGGATAGGCTGTTCTTCTCCGGCGGCTCCCCTACCCCTTCCCTGCCCTATATCGAGGAGATCGTCCGCTGCGCGCGCAAGCTCGACCCCGAGGCAAAGGTGAACTACGACACAAACGGCTTTTTAACCGCGGACGCGCTGGAGCGCGTGCTTGAGTTTACCACCTCGATTACCTTCGACATCCGCGCGGTGAGCGACGAAGTCCACCGGGCGATGACCGGCGCGCCGGTGGCTCCCGTGCTGCGCAACGCGGCGCGCGTTGCCGAGCGGCGGGAGAAGCTGTGGGAGTTTCGCGTACTTGTCGTCCCCGGGATAAACGAGGAGGAGATCGAGGGCATCTGCCAGTTTCTCGCGGACCTCGACCCAGGTCTCCCCGTGTGCTTTCTCGCGTTTCGGCCGAACTTTGTTCTGGAGAGCCACCCCGGGGCAAGCAGGGCGCTAATGCAGGAGGCGTTGGCGACCGCCCGCCGCTGCGGCCTGCGCAACGTGCACTGGAGCGGGCGCCCGGACATCCCCGGGGCGACGCTCTCCGAGCGGAACAGGGCCTATCTGCGCCCGGGCGCGCAGCTCGCCGGCGCATATGCCCAGCGCGTGGGCTGCGCTACGCACCCGCGCAACTGCGGGGCCTGCCCCGCGCTTTCCCGTTGCCCGGTGCGCAGCTACAAGCCCACCCGGAGGACGTAATCCTGCCCCGCGCCGCCCTCCCGCGCGGGCTAAACGTCGCACAGCTTAAACGTTGTGCGCATGGCCTCGATGGGGTCGCCCTTGGGGGTGAACTCGTGCCCAACATACCCTTGGTAGCCGGTGTCGGCGATCGCCCGAAGCACGGCGGGGTAGTAGATCTCCTGCTGGTCGTCTAGATCGTGCCGGCCGGGGTTGCCCGCAGTGTGGAAGTGGCCGATGTGCTCGATGTTGTTGCGGATGGTGCGGATGAGGTCGCCCTCCATGATCTGCATGTGATAGATGTCGTAGAGCAGCTTAAACGCGGGCGAGTTAACG
This sequence comes from uncultured Armatimonadia bacterium, assembly GCA_964565895.1. Lineage (GTDB taxonomy): Bacteria > Armatimonadota > Zipacnadia > UBA1398 > CAZMGT01 > CAZMGT01. Next base: position 9,439 of record CAZMGT010000052.1, on the reverse strand, counting down.
CGCTTGACGAGCTTCACGCCCCAGTCCGTGTGGTCGCACTGATAGCCTTTGTGGTTGACCTTGCTGTTGAGCAGCTCCATGCACAGGGTAACGCCCTTCTCCTCAGCAACTTTAACCACGCGGGCCAACCCTTCGGCGCAAACCTCGATTCCCTCCTCGTCCGAGGCCCCGTGGCGGTTGCCGGAAATTAGGCTGGGGATTTGATACTGCACGGCGAGCTCGATGTTCTGAAGCAGTTCGTCCGCGATGCGCGCGTGGTTTTCGCGCTTGTTCAGCCCATTGGTCAGGGTGCCGTGTCCGCCGACAATGGCAATGGCCAAGCCGGCCTCGCGAATGGCGTCCCAGTGCTGTCTGGGGGCCATTTCGATGGACGCGTAGCCGATGGCCTTTGCTTCGGCGATGAGCTTTTCCGGCTTAAGCTTTCGCGCCCAGCACCACCAGCACAGCGACTGCTTTATCCGCCCCTTGCCCTCCTGCGCGCGGCATTCGCTCGCCCCCGGCGCGAGAGCGGCTGCCGCCGCTGCTCCGGCGAGCACCTTGCCCGTGGCGCGCAGCATCTCGCGCCTGCTCATCCTGCTCCTCCCTCTCTCCTCGCTCATTGTCGTCCCTCCTTATTTCTCGCAGAATTATGGCCAAAGCTTTCCCTGCGCCCCCTCCCGTGGCCGCCTGTTCGGGCTAGTCCGGCAGCTCCTTGCCCTTCAGCTCGGGGCAAAACCAAATGACGATCAGCCCCACGGCGTAAATCAGCGACATCGTCGCCGCGGCCCGCGGATAGGACCCGCCAAACAGCTTAATCAGCGCAGGCGTGCCGAAAATGCCATAGGCGGAGACGACCCGCGCCGCGTTAAACGTAAACCCCTCGCCTGTGGTGCGCAGGCGCGTGGGGAAAAGCTCCGGCAGGTATAGCGGCAGCCAGCCGAAGAAGGCGATCGTGGGAATGAACACAAGGCACACAAGCGCCAAAAACCGCGCGTTCATGGGATAGGGCGTGCATGTGGTGTATAGGACGAGCGCCAAGCCCATACTCGCCAGGCAAAGGAGAGCGAACGAAACCCGGCGCCCAAGCCACTCGCCAATGGGCCCGCCGAGCAGCGAGCCGACGATCGCCCCCAGGGACATCCACATCGTGGTGCGCGCCACGGCGTCTTTGACGAGCTCCGGCGGGGTGACGTCGCGCACCCAGGCTTGAAGCCACGCCTGCAGCGAGCCCCACAGGCCAAGCACGGCGATCGCCGCAAGCGCCGCGCCGAGGAACGTTCTCCGGCGCAGCTCCGGCCCCCATAGCCCGCCTGCGCCGGCCATCGCTCCGACCAGCCCGCCGACAACCATGTACATTGTGAGCAGCGCCGCCTGGACGGCAACGTTGCCCTCGCCCAAAAGCTGCGGCGCGGAGTTTAGCAGATTGATCCGGTTTACCAGCCAGTAGCCCAGGGCGATTGCCGCGCCGATGCTCAGCCCAAGTAGCTTCGACGACCGCTCGCCTGCGAAAAACGGGGCGATCTCCCCGCGCTCGCGCGCCCGGCGCCAGCGCTCTGGCTCGCGCACGCACAGCCGGACGAACACGGTAAGCACCGCGGGCAGCGCCCCGGAGATTAGCACAATGCGCCAGCTCCAGTCATATTGCGCGCGCAGAAAGCCGATACCCGAGGAGGCGAGGAAGCCGAAGTTCGCCGCCGCGCCAAGCACACCGGCGAGCACGGGCCGCGAGGCGTTGGGCCACGTCTCCATCACCAACGCGACGCCTAGGCCCCACTCCCCGCCCAAGCCCACAGCGCCGAGAAAGCGAAACAGGGCAAGCTCCTGCCACGTTCTGCTCAACCCGCTGAGGCCCGTGAACACGGCGTAGATAAGCACGGTGAAGATCAGCGCGCGCACGCGGCCGATGCGGTCGCCCAAGCGGCCGAAAATGATTCCACCCGCGGACATCCCCAGCAAAAACAAGCCGAGGGTTAACGAGAGGAGGGCGGAGATGACTTTCGGGTCGCTCGTTTGGCACAGGTCGGCGAGGGCCGCGGGAACGGCGATGGAATACAGCCCCATCTCCAGCCCGTCGAACATCCAGCCCAAAAACGCCGCGACAAGCGCCGCCCACATGGCGTAGGTAAACGTCCGCCTCGGCCGCTGGTCCGCGCTCTGCAGCTCCTCGCCCATGTTCTGCGTCAGCTCCCCTGCGGTCGCCCGCGCTCGCCCGCTCAGTGCGGCGCGCTATTGCTGTTTTGGCTTAACGCCGCGGTAATATTCGGCGAGGCTTTTCATCAGTATCGCGCCGGATTCCATGTTCTCCTCCTTGGTGTAAATCGCCCCCGCGCCCTCGCACAAAAACGCGGTAATGCCAAACTGGGCGCGGGGGCCGCTGGTCCACATTGTGTTGCGGCTGGCCTTGTCGCGCGCCTTGAGGGGCTCGATGAGGTCCTTGGGGTCGTTGCGTTCGATAATGTCGCGCAGCTCGGTCCACGGGCCGACGAGCGTTCCCATCTCCGGCCCGGGGTAGCAGATAGGCTCGACCATCCCGCCCCAGGTGTGCATGGCCCAAATGTCGGTCACGGGGGCGTCGGAGGCCATTATCTGCTCCAGGTCCGTTTGCCAAAGGTAGGCCTCGTGGGCCTGCTCGTTTTTGTCCGCGCCCTCTACGCGATAGGAGCGGTTCATATCTACCCCCTGGGCGTTGACGCGATACCACCCGTGCGACGGGCCGTCGGGGCTCATCATGAGGACAAAGTGGCAGATGCTCCGCCGGCGGCAGTCTGCCCCTTCGTCGCTGAGCAGCCAGTTAATCATGCCCACCATGCGCCATTGCGAGTTGTGCTCGCCGGGATGCTGGTTCGCGAAGTAATGGACCCAGCGCCGGCTTCGAGGATAGGGGCTTTGGGGATCGGTTATCTCCAGGCGATAGAGGTTCCGCCCCTCAAGCGACTGGCCGACAACGTGCACGCGCACGTAGGGGCTGCGCCGCCACTCGTTGATCAGCTCCACCATGTCCTCGTATGACATCGGCACCTGGTGGCCGAAATAGACCGTGTCCTCGGTAAACGTGGGGAAGATCAGCGTGTCGCCCGCGGCGGCATCTTTGGACTTTTTCTGCCAGAAAATAGGCCGCCAGTTTTTTCCGTCGTACGACCAGGAGTAGAAGTAGTTGTTGAAGATATAAGCGTTGCCCCCTTCGAACACGACATCGAGGCGCAGCGAGTTGCCCTTGGCGTGGCGGAGGATGGTGAAGTAGAGCTTGTTCGGCCAGTCGGGGTGCGCCGGGGCGTGGCCCAGAGTTATCTTAAAGTGGTTTGTCCCCAGCTTTTCGATCTTCGCCCCATCGCAGCCCAGCGGGCCGGAAAAGCTAAAGTCGCTTACCTCAAGCTCCGCGGCGTGCGCTACGCAGCGGAGTAGGAAAACCATCGCCGCTGCGCAAAACAGCGGCCCCACCCTTCGCCAAGCGCGCGCGCGCAAACCGTTATCCATAGCCCTCACCTGCAGCAGGGACATACGCTCGCCCCAAGCTACGGGGAGGATATATACCCCAGGCGCAGGCAGGGGACCTTCTGCAGCAAGCAGACAAGCCAGCGCCCGCGCGTCGGTGTAGGATACGGAGCGGGGTCGTTTGAATAACTGGTTTGTCACAGGCATACAGCTGGCCGGGCACGGGAGGGGCAGGTATGGTTCGCACGCTCGCCGTTTGCAGGAAAGGCCACGATCCGGAGGCCGCGAGAGCGGAGGCCGCCTTTCGGCGGGAAGGCTACGAGGACGTGCGCGTTGAGGTTACCCGGCTGTTTAAGATCGAGGGCGAGTGCGACCCGCGCGAGCTCGCTCGGCTCCTGGCCAACCCCGCTGCGGGGGAGAGCGTCGCCGAGGAGAAGGGGCGGCCACGCGCGGAGGGCTGCGCTATCGTCGAGGTCGCCTATCGCCCCGCGGTCGTCGACCCGGAGACGCACTCCGGCCTGGAGATGGCGGAGATCCTCGGTGTGCGCGGGCTGGAGTGGCTGCGCCTTGTCCGGCGGTATACGGTCTACGGAGTGCGGCAGGAAGAGGCGGAGCGCGTTATTCGAAAGCACCTGTTTAACGACGTGGTGCAGGTTATTGTGGGGCCGGATGATTATCGCGAGACGCTCCGCCCGAGCGGCACGCCGGACCCCGTGCGCACGTTCGACCTCTCCGCGCTGAGCGACGAGGAGCTCGCCGCCCTTAACCGTCGGATGAACTGGTACGCGCCCCTGGCGCAGCTAAAAACCCTGCGCGAACACCAAGCCCAGCGCGGCCGCCCGTGGACCGATGTGGAGATCGAAATGGTCGTCCAGTCCTGGGGCGACCACTGCTATCACACGACGTGGAAGGGCTTGGGCCTGCTTAAGGCGTTGCAGGAGGCCACCCACCGCATCAACCACCCCCTGTGCCTCTCCGTGTTCGTGGATAACGCAGGGGCGATTAAGTTTTACGAGGGCTGGGCCCTGGCCATCAAAGGCGAGACCCACAACCACCCCTCGTCGATCTCCACCAAGGGGGGGATCGAAACGAAGCACGGGGGTGTGCTGCGCGACATCATTTTCATGGGGCGCGGCGGCTACCCCATCGGCTCCTCGACGATCATGGGCACACGCCCGCCGTCGGAAGAGGAGAGCACCGTTCCCGCAGGCGCCCTGCACCCGAGGACGATCGTCCTAGAGTCCATCGAGGGCACGGCGTCGTATTGCAACCCGATGGGCGTGCCCATGATGTACGCCTACTACCGCGCGCACCCGGGCTACGCCAAGTGCTTTGCCCTGGGGCACTCCGTGGGGCTTTTGCCCGAGAAGTATGTGAAAAAGCTTAAGCCGGAAAAGGGCGACGTGCTCATTCTCATCGGCGGGGCGACGGGCCGCGACGGCATCCACGGGGCCGTGGCGAGCAGCGCGGAGCTTACCGCGGAGATGGTCGAGAAGGAAGCGGCCACGGTGCAGATCGGCCACCCCATTACCGAGCGCAAGTTTACCACGATGATCCCCCTCCTGCGCGACAACGGGTGGATAAAAACGTGCACCGACCTGGGCGCCGGCGGGATCTCTTGCGCGGTGGGGGAGATTTGCGCGGACTGCGGCGCCGACGTCTGCCTCGACGGCCTGCCTCTGAAGGACACGAGCCTTGCCGCGTGGGAAAAGTGGCTTTCGGAATCGCAGGAGCGCGGGCTGCTTGTCGTCGCCCCCGAGCATGTGGACGACGTCCTCGCCACGTGCCGGCGGTTTGGCGTTGACGCTTTTGTCCTGGGCACCTGCCGCGACGACCGCCGCCTGGTGGTTACCCAGGAGGGCGAGGCGGTCGCCGATTTAGACCTCGGCTTTCTCTGGTCCTCCTGCCCCATCGAGGAGCTGAAAACGCGCGACCCCGGGGTGGAGCGCAAGCCCGTCGCCCCGGACCCGCGCATCGTGCCGGATGCCGACGTCGCCGCGCGTGTGCTCGGCGACTATGCCTGCTGCGACCAGTCCTGGGCGGTCTACCAGTTCGACAGCACGGTGCAGGGGCGCACGGTTGTCGGGCCGCTGACAAACGGCGTGCCCAGCGACGCTTACGTGGGGGCGCCCCTGCGTGGCAAGCCCTATGGGTTTGTGAGCACCTGTGCGTTTAACCCGCGCGCGGGCGATGCCGACCCCGAGGGTTCGGTGGGCTGGCTCATGGCCCTGGCCATCACGCGCGCCGTGGCCGTCGGCGCCTCGCCCGACGAGATAACCCTTTGCGGCAACTACTACACCCCGCGCGCCGATGAGATAAAGGCGTGGTACCTCAAGCGTATGGTCACGCGGGCCATCGCCCTCTCCGAGCTTTTCGGGACGCCGTTTATCTCGGGCAAAGACTCCAGCTCAGGCACGTTTCAGACGGCCGACGGCAAGGCCATTGATGTGCCGTTTACGTTTGTTCCCTCGACCCTGTGCCGCATTCCCGACGTGCGGCGGATAACGCGAAAGCCGTTTAGGCACCCGGGCGAGGCGATTCTTGCTTTGCGTCCCGCGTGCGCCCCGAACCTCGGGGGGGCGGTGGTCCTTGATGCGCTTGGGCTGAGGCCAGAGCACGCCATCCGCCTGCCCTGGCCGGAGGACGCGCAGGCCATTGTCGCCCTATGGCGCGCGCTCGCCGAGGTGCGCGAGCTGCTCTCGAGCGCCGCGGCGGTGGGGGAAGGCGGGGCGTTTTTGCAAATTTTCCACGCCTGCCTGGCCAGCGGCTTGGGCGCCGAGTTGTCCCTCGCGCCCGACGTTGCGCTGTGGGAGCTTTTCGGCGAGCCCCCCGCGGCGCTCGTCGTAAGCACGAGCGAGCCGGAGCTTCTCCGCGAACGTCTTGCCCAGGCTTGCGGCGAGGCGGTCCACGTCGTTCGCCTGGGCTATGTCTCGCGCGAGGAGGGCATTGAGCTGCGCGTAGGGGACAAGCTGAGCATTTCGCGCGATGACTGGCCGCGCCTGGTGCACATTTGGCGCACGGCGTTTTTGAAGGAGGTGGGGCAATGAAGCCCGCGGCGGTGCTCCTTGCCCCGGGGACGAACTGCCACGAAGAGTCGGCGTTTGCCATCGAGCAGGCGGGCATGCCCGCGGAGATCATTCCCGTATCGGACATTATCGAGGGGCGAGAGGACTTGCGCGAGCGCCCGGGGCTGATGGTTCCCGGGGGCTTCTCTTGGGGCGACCACTTCGGCGCCGGCCGCGCGATGGGCCTGGCCTTGCGCGACAAGCTGCGCCAGTTTGCCGAGCTCGGCCGGCCCATGCTTGGCGTGTGCAACGGCTTTCAGGTGTTCTTCGAGGCCGGCTTGTTCGACGGCCCCGATGGCACGAGCGGCGGGGCGCTTGTCCAAAACCTCAGCGGAAGGTTCGAGTCGCGCTGGGTCACCGTGCGCGTAGAGGGCTCCACGCCGTGGACGGAGGGGCTGGAGGGAGCGCTGCTGCACCTTCCCGTGGCCCATGCCGAGGGCCGCTGGCTCCGTCCCCAGCCCCCGCCGAAGCATTTAACGACCGTCCTCCGCTATTGCCGCGACGGCCTGCCCACGGAGGCCTACCCCTGGAACCCGAGCGGCACGCCGGAGGGTATCACCGGCCTGTGCTGCGGCCTTGTTTTGGGGATGATGCCCCACCCCGAGCGCGCCACGCTCCCCTGGCAGGGCTCAACTGCGGGGCGGCTGATTTTCGACGCCTTCGTTCGCCTAATGCGCGGCTAGCGCGGAGAAAGAGCTGCCCGGCCGTCCAATCCGGGCAGCGCAGGCGCGGCGCGCACTCCAAAGAAAGGGTACGTTAGGTGAAGCCACTGTCTCAAAGCGCACGACCTTGGCGCAGGCTAAGCGGCGCGGTGTGCGCTGCGCTGTGCGCGGTGGTTATCTGGACCGTTGCTCCCTGCGCTGGCGCTGCTCGCGACCCGGACAGCGGCATTTATGCCATTTGGTTCGGGCGTTGGCCCGAGCTTCTTAACCTGCCGTTTGTCAAGGGCGGCCAAGTATTTGTGCAGTGGGCGGACCTCGAGCGCGCGCCCGGCAAGTATGACTTCTCGCCCCTCGACGCCCAGCTCAAGCGCTACCACGACATGGGCCGCAAGGCCACCGTGCAGGTTAACGGCAACAGAAAGCCGGCGTATCTTTACGAGATTATCGCGGTATATCCTGAGCGTCTCTCCGTCCAAGTTGCCGACAAGCAGGGCGTGTTGCAATATTGGGACCCGCTTTATATCGACGCCTATCGCAGGTTTGTCCTCGCCTATGGCGAGCACCTGCGCAACTGCCCCTATCGCGACGCCTGTCTCGGCGTGCGTTTAAACTTCAACGCCATCGGCACGGAGCACGGCTGGCTTGCGCGCGAGCAGCGCGCGCTGGAAAAATGGCGCCCTGCGCCCAACGGCCATCGCTATGACGTAGAGTGGACGCCGGAGATTTTTCACCAATACCAGCGCGCGGTGGTTGAGACGTTTGTTGAGGCGTTTCTGCCAGAGGTGCGCGTGTTTGTCCGCAACAACGTTATTCGCAGCGATATCTTGGGCGGACGAACCCTGCGCTTGTTGAAGGAGGGGAAGCTAAGCCTGTTTCACACGTCAAGCGAGGTTCAGCCGCGGTCGAAGGGCGTGCAGGCGCAGTATGAGGCGTTTTTGAAGTACTGCCGCACGGGGCTGACCACTGCCTATGCCGAGTCCTGGGCCGACGCCGAGGGGCGGCACGGGGGGCTCGTCGACGCTCGCCCGTTTAGCCCATGCCAGTGGAACTATTGGCGGCTGCTTGTTGACCTCCACTGCGGCGTGTCGTTTATCGCCGTTTACGGCTCAGACCTAAAGCGCGCTGGCGAGCCGGAGTTTCGCGCGGCGTTTGAGTTTGCCGCGCGCTATGCCGGCTATCACGCCAGCCCGGAAAGCGCCCCCGGGGCGTGGGTTGCCCTGCGCGAGGGCGACTGGTTGAAGGGCGACTATACGTTCTTAATGTCGCGCGCCGAGGGCAGCGCGCCCGGCGAGCCATTGACCTCCGTCGGGCCGAAAGACCAGCGCTTTGGCGCGTGGGCGCGCGCTGTGGGCGAGGGCGAGGAGGTGCGCTTTGTGCTTGACCCGAGGTTTGCCCAAAGCGTTGAGGGAAAGCCCTGCCGCCTGCGCGTGGTCTACCTCGACGTCGGCGCGGGGAAGATCACCATCCGCTGGGACGGCCAGCCAGGGCAAAGCAAGAGCTTTGCCCGGCACAACTCCGGCCGCTGGCGCGAGGCCATCGTTGACATACCTCGGGCGCATTTCGCCCGCGGCCTTGCCGGCGCGGACATCGCCCTGTCAGGCACAGGCACAAGCGCGTTTCACATGATCGAGGTCCAGCGCATAGAGGGCTGAGCGAAGAGGGGAACATGCCATGAGCGAACAAGCCAAGCAATCCGCCCCAGACGCTACGCGGCCCCTCGTTGTCGCCCACCGCGGGTTCTCCGGCGCCGCGCCGGAGAATACGATCGTCGCCTTTTCGCAGGCGATCGCCCTCGGCGCCGATGCGACCGAGTGCGACGTGCGCCGCACGGCAGATGGCGAGCTCGTGCTTATGCACGACGCCACGGTGGATCGCACGACCAACGGCTGCGGCAGGGTAGCCGCGCTGACGCTCGCGGAACTGAAACGCCTCAACGCCGGCTCGTGGAAGGGCGAGCAATATGCCGGCCAACGCGTGCCCACCCTGCGCGAGGTGCTCGAGCTGACGCGCGGCAAAATTCAGTTGGTAATCGAGCTGAAAGACCAAGGCATTGAACAGGACGTCTTGCGCGCGGTGCGCGAGGCGCAGGCGCTTGGCGACGTCGCCATCGTTTCGTTTGACCTGGAGGCGTGCGCCGCCGTGCGCAAGCTCGAGCCGCGCGTGCCCGTGGCCTACCTTCGGGGAAGGGTTGCCGAGGGCGAGGTTGAGGAGCTTGTTGCGCAGTGCCTCGAGCGCAACATTCAAGGCCTGAGCGTGCAGCACGAGAGCGCCACGCCGCTTTTGCGCTACAAAACGCGCCTC
>CAZMGT010000051.1:0-28737 GCA_964565895.1 uncultured Armatimonadia bacterium | reverse complement strand
GGCACGCGAGAACGGCCGACGGCGGCTCCGACGTTAGCTGGCGCACGTTGATCTTCCCCTACCAAAAAAGCGAGGAAATCTACGTCTGCCCCTCTAACCCCGACAACACCAAATACACCCACGACGGCGGCGACGCCGCCGGCAACCTCGATCCCAACGAGCCCGAACCCCGCTTCCGTCGCTCCTACAGCATCTCCCGCGTCGTCGACCGCGGCACTGGCAACAACATCCGCGGCCGGCGCCTCAGCGAGATCCCCAAGCCCGCGCAAACGGCGCTGATCGGCGAGGTGTGGAATACCTCCTTCAACGGAATCAAGCTCCTCTGGGGCAACCACTGGGGCAAGAACAACATCGCTAAGCGCATCTTCGCCGGCCACAACTGCGGCATGAACATCGCCTTTTGCGACGGCCATGCCAAGTGGATGAAGCCCACGGCGACCACCAACCCCAACATCTGGGACCGCGATCCCGATGCCCATCCCGTCTCCCATCCCACCGTCGTCGCCGGCATGCAACTCGTCGAGGAGCGTTTCAAGTAGCCACTCCTCACCCTCAGCCTTATCCCGCGCGGCCTCGCCGCGCGGCACGCGCTGCCGCGCTACGTCTACGATTGGAGGCTAAAAAATGACAAAACGCGGCTTTACCCTCATCGAATTGCTCGTCGTCATTGCAATCATCGCCATTCTCGCGGCGATTCTCTTCCCAGTGTTTGCCAAGGCCCGCGAGAAGGCCCGCCAGGCGGCCTGCCTCTCCAACATGAAGCAAATCACCCTCGCCATCCTGCAATACGCCGAGGACTGGGGCGGCCGCATGCCGTTTGCCGAGGACTACCGCACCACACCGCGCATCAGCTACCGCGCCGTTGTCCAGCCCTACATTAAAAACGTCGAGGTCTTCCACTGTCCCTCCGCAGACATCGAGAGCAACCTCTGGACCGGCCAGATCCCGGATTCCCGCCCCAATGGCACAAGCTGGTATCAGACCTCCATCTCCATCAACACCATCCACGACCAGGGCGACCTCAACTCCCCTGAGCCCCCCGTCGCTCGCCTCCTCGGCCCCAACGATGACGACAGCGTCCCCGACCATCCCTCCCCCTCGCTGAGCATCATCAAAGCTCCTGCACAAACCATCCTTCTCTGCGACGATGACCCCAGCGGCCCCTGCACCTGGTACCCCTGCCGCAACGCCGGCCGCACAGACAACCCCCTCGAGGACCTTATCGGCTCCGGCGACACCGACCCCCTCAACCCGGATGCCGACGTTAACCCCTGGGTGCGCCACAACGGCGGGGGCAACTATGCCTTCTGCGATGGCCACGCGAAATGGATGCGCCCCGAGCAGGTGATCTGCCACGCCGGCGATCACACCCCGGGCCCCAACGGCCTGGACAACTGCATGTGGACCATCCAGTAGCCTAGCGGGCCGCACCGCGGACAACCGACGAGCAAAACGGCCCCGGCGTTCCCCGCCGGGGTCGTTTTTTTCCTCTGGCCCCCTCCGCCTTCGCTGCTCTATAATGCTTCTGCCACCGTGCACGGAGGTCGGCGCCATGGCCGGTCGCAATCATCCGCTTGCCTTCGTCGCTTTGCTTCTCGCTCTTGCCGCGCCTGCGGCGCGCGCCTCTTGGCTCTCCGAAAAGCTAGAGAAGTTCCTCGGCTCCTATGCCCGCGCGATAATCGAAATGCAGCTCCCCGTAGACCGCGACCCCTTGCTCCACGCCTTTCTGCGCTCCACCGCCGACCCGCTCATCGCCGCCGGCGGCCGCGACAACATCTCCTATCGCCTAGCCGTCCTAGACATCGAGGAGGTCAACGCCCTCGCCGCCCCCGCGGGCTATCTCTGGGTCACCAAGGGCTGCCTCCGGTTCGTAGACACCCCAGACGAGCTCGCCTGCGTCCTCGGCCACGAGGTCGCCCACATCACCCAGCGCCACGGCTGGCGCGGGCTCAAGCGCGACCTCTTCCTCTCCTCGCTCCTCAGCGCCGCCGCGCCGAACTCCGGCCGCCTCGCCGGCCTCCTCGGCTTCTGGCGCGAGCTCGACATGCTCCGCCACAGCCGCCACCAAGAGCTCGACGCCGACCGCCTCGGCACCGACTACGCCTTCCGCGCCGGTTTCGACTATTCCCTTGCCCTGTGCTTCTTCGCCAAGCTCCGCGCCCAATACGGCGACGTCTCCCGCCTCGAGTCCTACCTCGCCACCCATCCCACGTTCGCCGAGCGCCTCCAGCGCCTGCGCTCCCTCCCCTTGTTCGCGCGCCCTTCCCCCGCGCAACTCGTCCAACTGGGCGACAGCTTCGCCCAGCGCCGCCTGTTTAACATCGCTGCCCAGCACTACCTCCGCGCGCTCGACCTCGACCCCCAAAACCCCCGCGCGCACCTGCACCTCGCCCTCGCTGCAAGCTTCCTCGCCCGCCATTCTCTTGCCCGCGAGCATCTCTCCCGCGCGCTCGAGCTAAACCGCGCCGCTGCCTCCCTTCCCCCCAGCGAGCTCGCCCAAGCGCAGCGCATTATCTCCATGCTTTGCGCCGCCCCCGAAAACGTCGCGCCCCCTCCGAGCGACGACGAGCTTTCCGCGGCCCGCTCCGCCCTCGACCGCTGCGCTCAGCTTCTCGCCTCTGCCGCCGAGCAGCCGCCGGCCTGCTCCCCCGCGCTCCGCCGCGCTGCCGACCGCTCCGCGCAAAACCTTCGCGCCCAGGCTCTCGCTCTCTCCCGGGCTGCCCTTCCCGCGGCCTGCTCCGCTTCGCTTGCCGTGGAAGCCATCCACCGCGCCTGCGCCGCCGAGGACTCCCGCGCGCAAACTCTCGCCCGCCTCGCCGAGCTGACCCGCCTGCTCCAGGATGCCCTCGCCCGCAAGTCATGTTCCCTCGCCCTCGTCCGCCTCGCCCAGCGCCTGCCTCTCGTCGCCGAGCTAACCCTCAGCGACCTCGCCCTTGCCGCTGAGGATTCCCGCCGCGCCTTTTCCCTCGCCGGCCAGTCCTCCGCTTTGCTCGATGCCCTGCCCGTTGCCCCCGGCGGCGTGGCCTACGATCGCCCCAGCGCAAGCTCGCAATCCCTTGCCTTTCGCATACTGACCCACGCCTCGCTCGCCCGCTCGCGCGCCGCCCTCGCCGCGCTTCGCGTCCACGAGGTTGAGATCTCCGCAAATCTCCTCCTCGCTAACCCTCTCGCCGCCCGTGCGCCCGACGAGTTCCTCGCCCATGCCCTGCGTCTTCCGCGCGCGCCGTTCGCCGCAGCTTCCGCGGCGACTTCCAGCCCCGGCGAGCTCGCGCTCATCGCCTGCGCCGCGCTCCAGCTCAGCGAGCCGTCCGACTGTCTGGCCCGGCGCCTCTCCGGCCAGCCCACCGTCGCCGACGGCCTCGCCCAAATCCCAAACGCCCGCTTGGAAAACCTGCACATCGTCTTGCGCCACCTCGCCTCCCTGCTCCGCAGCGAGCGCGAGGCCGCGCAAAATCTTGACTAACCCGGGAGCGTTGCCATGGAGCTTTCCGAGTTTCAACAGTGGATCGCCAAAACATATCTCAAGCGCGACTCTCAGCGGGGAACGTTAGCCAGCCTCGCCTGGCTAATTGAGGAGGTGGGCGAGCTCGCCAAAGCCCTCCGCCGCGGCAACCGCGAGAGCATCGCCCTGGAGATGTCCGACGTCCTCGCCTGGGTGGCCACCCTCGCCAACCAGCTAAACATCGACCTCTCCCAAGCGTGCGAGCGCTACCGCGGTCGCTGCCCCAAGTGCCAAAGCTGCCCGTGCGTGTGCGAGGACGCCGGCGACTTCGCTTCGCTCTAGCCCCGCCCGCAGCTACGTTCGGCCTCATCTCCGGTCATTTAGTAACTAATACGCACATCCGCCGCCCACGCCCGGGGCGGGGCAAACTTTGCTTCCCCTCGGTTGTCTCATTGTTGAAGGGATCTTGCGTCGCTTGGGAAAAAATGCTCCCCGACGCAGGCTTGCTGGGGCAAACCACCTGGGGCTTTTGCGGCGCTGCTTTGCTGCTCCTTGTCTCTTGCGCCTCAGCGCGCCGCGTATTTCTCGGAAGTGTAACCGTTGGCATTGTGGGCCAAATCAACTTTTCAGTGTGGCATAATACCTGTAGCAAGGCGGAAACGTTGCGTTTGCCTATTTGTTACAGCGGGCCCGTAACGTTTCCCAAAAGTCTATGGGAGGGCACTTTGTGGAGGCTTTGAAGGAGCCTCAAGCACAGTCTACCGATTCTCCTCAGCCGGAGGCCAAGCACAAGTGGCGCCTCGCCGTCGTTGACGACCAGCCCGGCATCCGCCTCTTGGTCTCCGAGCTGTTCCGCGAACGCGGCTGGGAGATCGCCGCCTTCCCCGACGGCGAATCTGCCTCCCAGGCGTTCGCTAACGAGCACTTCGATGTCGTCCTCCTCGACCTCAGCATGCCCGGCAAATCCGGCATCGAGGTCCTCAAGGAAATCCGCGAGCGCTGGTCCGACACCACCGAGGTCATCGTGATCACCGCCTACGCCTCCGTCGACTCCGCCATCGAAGCCCTCACCCTCGATGCCTATGCCTACATCACCAAGCCGTTCGAGGTGGAGACGTTGATCACCGCCGTAACCAACGCCCAGGAGAAGCTCGCCCTTCAGCGTCAAAACACCGAGCTTATCGAACACCTCAAGCGCCACGAAGCCGAGCTGAAAAAGCGCATCGAGGAGGCCACCCAGGAGCTCGCCGAGGCCAACGCCCGCCTCGCCGAGCTCGCCATCCGCGACAGCGTCACCGGCCTTTACAACCAGCGCTTCTTTACCGAAAAGCTCCAGGAGGAGATCGACCGCGCCCTGCGCTACAATGGCCGCTTCACCCTTGTCTTCTTAGACATCGACAACTTCAAAGAATACAACGACACCTGCGGCCACCTCCGCGGCAACGAAGCCCTGGCCATTATCGCCAAGCTCCTCCGCGAGGGCGTGCGCCGACACGACATCGTCGCCCGCTTCGGCGGCGAGGAGTTCGCCATCATCCTCATCGAGGCTTCCGACCGCGATGTCGCCAACGTCTGCGAACGCATCCGCAAGGCCACCGAGCAAACCCGCTTCCCCGGCCGCTCCGACGACGAGTCGTTCCAACTGACCATCAGCATGGGCTATGCTTCCTGCCCCTCCGATGCCACCGAGGTTGACGAACTCATCGACAAAGCCGACCAGGCGATGTACCACGCCAAGCGCCTCGGCAAAAACCGCGTCTGCGCCTACCGCGACATCGCCGACGAAGGCCGTCAACCCCAAGCTCCTCCGGAGCAATAGCCCCGGCCTAAAGCTCCCAGGCCAGCCCCACGTTAAACACCCCGCGCACTCGCGCCTTGCCCCCGATCTTTCCGCTCAGCTCCGCGCCCAGCTCGCCGAACAGCCGCAGCTTCTCACCTACCTCCACCTGGCCGCTCAAATAGCCCCCCACGCCAACCCGCTCCGGCCGCACAGCCAGCCCCACTTCCCACCACAACTGCGCTTCCGTTCGGCCTTCCTTATAGTCCACTGCGTCGCGCCACAGAATAACCTGCCAGCTCGGCTTCCATCCCGGCTCGCCAAACTCCACCCCCCAGGCAACCTTTACCGCATGCTCGGAAACCTCAACCTCAAGCTCCGGCTTCCCCGCGCCTTGCCCCGCGGAAAACGTCTGCTCCTCCGCCCGGCAAACGGCAAGGCTTGCATAGCCAAGCTCGTCCGCCCACGCCACCTGTGCGGCGCAGGCAAAGATCGCCGCTGCGACAACCACTCTCATCTCCGCGCATCTCCCTCTCCCGCGCGCCGCGCTTCCTCCAGCGCCGCCTCAAGCCGCGCGATCTCCGCGTTGCGCAGCTCCACCTCGCGCGCGGCAAGCAACAGCAGCCGCCCGGCCAAGTGCAGCAGCGCCGCCCCCGCTGCGCGCTGCTCCATACGCTCTCCGCCATGGCCTGTCCGCCGCTCCTCGCTCATCGTCGCACCCACCCTCCTCCTCTCGCGAAACAAAAAGGCGCCGGGTGCTTCGCCCGACGCCTTCTCCCAAAGCCTGTTCGCCAAGCGCTATCCCGCCGCTCGCTATGGCGCGGACACCAGCTCCACGTCTTCCTCCTGCTCCAGCGTCGTCGCCTCCTGCTCAAGCTTCGCCGCGCGTTCGCGCAGCCGTCCCGCTTCCTCGGCCTTCAAGCTCGCGAAAAACGCCTTAACCGCTCCCGCGCCAAACGCGGCGATCATCCGCGCAGCAAGCGCTGTGTCCGGCTGCGTGTGCGCCATCAGCGTGCGCAGCCGCGCACACCATGCTTGTTTGCGCTCGTCTCCCTCCAGCTCTTGCTGAATCTCCTCCACCGTCGCCATGGCCAACTCCCCTTTAGGCAATTGAGGTAACAATCCCGTTGCTCACGGTCACCGTCTTGTTGTCCGCCGTGGTAAACGTCCCGCTTGCTCCCGCCGTGCCGCCTACGCTATAGCTCGTCGCATCGAGGTTCCCGTCGCTGTCGATGCTGGCAACCTCAACGTCCCCGCTATCGCGTATCCTCAGCTTCGTCGCTCCCGCTGCATCGCCGAGGTCAACGTACACGTCCGACGCGCTCTCGCAGAACAGAGGGTCGCCGCTCAGGTAAAAATCTTCCGCATTCCAGCCGTATTGCCGAGTGGCCCTGATGCACGCGCTGCTTCCGTATCTAAAGAACGATATCGCAACGCCGGCGTCGGGTGGTCCGAACCTGGCGATGTAGTTGTCATTCGTGTTAAAAAACACCTCGTCGTCATAGGTTGGGCCCGCGATTTGAAACGGATAAGACAAACCGCCAGAGGTCCCAATGCCTACCCTTCCCGAAACCGTCGCGTCCCCGCTTACGGACAGGGCAACGCCGCTTTGCGCCGCCCCGCCAATGCCCACTTCCGTCTCATCCTGCTCGCCGGCGACAACAATGCGCTCCACGTAGTTCTCGCCCGTGCTGTCCACCGTCTTCAGAGCAAGCGCTCCCGCCTGCTCGTCATACTCCATCGCCGCCCGGTCGCTCCCCGATGGGGAGAAGATCACCTCACCCGCGCTGGTCACGCCGAAAACCCCTGCTCCCGAGGCGTTCTCCACGCTCGCCCGCGTCGCTCCCGCCTCATCGCCCAAGCGCAGGCCAATGCCCGTGTCCGCCGCCGCGCGCACGCTGCCCGCAACGTAAACATCTCTCCACCGCCGCTCCGCGCTCCCCAGGTCAAAGCTCCCGTCCTCCGCGGGGGTCAACGCGCATCCCACATAGCTCACCCTGCGCAGCGTCACATACGGTTTGCCCGCCGGCGCATTGTCCACCTCCACTACCGACTCGCTATCCGTGCTCACCGTGGCCAGCAAAATGCTCTCTGCATCACCCGGCTCCTCGCCCGTGGTGTTAATCTCGATCGTGTCGTCCTGCTTCAAAAACACATAGTTCGTGCTGTTCGGCTGGCACGGCTCTCCCGTCTTCTCCGTCACCGTAACGAGGTAGTTGATCAGCGCCGTTCCCGCGCTTACGTTCACGGAAAGCCCGCTCCCCGCGCTCACCGTGCACCCCGAGATCACGCCCTTAGAGAACAGCTCGTTGATCGTCGTCTCCAGGCGGTCCTCGATCCCCTGCATCTGCGCCTCGGCCCAGTGCACGTTGTCGTTAAGCTTCGTGCGCACCACGGGCGCCGTATCTCCGCTCTCAAATGTGCTCCCTCCGGGAATATCCTTCGTGGGCATCGCTCTCAGCTCCATGTCTCACCGTAGTCGGTGCTCTTAAGCTCCACCATTTCGTGGCTTGTGTTCACGTAGATCAGCCGCAGCGTCCCGTCAGGGTCCATGCGCAGGTGCTGGTGCCCCGCGCGCGCCCCGCCGGGCACGATCTCCTGCGGCTCGTCCCAGAAAAACATCTCCAAAAACGGGTCAAACCTTCCCCGCATCAGCCAAATCGATCCCACGTTAAACTTCCCTTCCTCCCGCTTAAACACCACGCACAGCGCTTCCCCAAGCTCCGGCAAATACACCGCCGTGGGAAAGCCATAGCCCTCTACTGCCATCCCGTTCTTCACCCACTCGCCAAATGGTGTAAAAATCTGCCACCGCGTCTGCAGGTCGTCCAACGGCGGGTTCGGGTGCACGCCATAGATCAGCAACCGCCGCCCGTCGGGCAGCAAAAACAAATTCGGCCCATGCGCCGACCATCGCCTGTCGCCCTTGTGAAACCGCCCCACCAAGTCATACGGCTCCGAATAGCTCTCCCCGCCGTCTACGCTCCGCCGATACATCAGGGCATAGCTCCGCCTGCCCGCCTCGTTCACATATGGCGCAACGTAGACGACCTCTCTCCCTTCCCCCTCAGCCTCAAGCTGCGCGCAGTCGCTCCGCAGCTGATACGCCAAAATGGTTATCCGGCACACCTCAGAGGGCATCCCCTCCGCGGCAGGCACCCACGCCTCGACGATCATCTCCTCGTCCTGCGACACTCTCGTCCACGGCTCGCCGCTCCCTGGCGTCCCACGGTCGTTGTGGTGCCACAGCGGGTCCAGCTCCGTCCCCTCAAAGCTCGTGGCGATAATCTCCGACACGGAAATATCGTCCGCCCCCGCGCGCACATACGTCGTCCACTGCTGCTGCGGACACGACAGCCTCATGCGCACCACGCGCGGGTGTTTCTTCAGCACTTGATATTCCGGATACTCCAGGTTGTCCGTCTCAAACACCCGCTGCCCATCGATCTCCGCGACAAACCACGTCCCGTCAAACCACATGTCGCACTGGTGAAACGCGCCGTCGTGGTCTACCACAACGCGCCCCTCGGGCCACGGGTCCGCGACCAAAAACTCCAGCGCCAAGTGCTCCGGGTCGTCCCTAATCTCGGAGATCATAAAGTGCGGCCCTGAGTAGTCCTCCGGCCCCACGTGAAACACAAATGCGCTCGCCGCATACTCCCCCTCCAGCCGCATGAGTCGTATCTTCCCGCTCGCGCTCCACTCCTCCATTACCCCAGCACCCAGCTCTCCTCGGGCAAAAACCCGTCCTTGCCCACCATGAAATACTTAACCGTCTGCCCCGTCTCGCTCGCCGTGGTCAGCGCCGCCGCTTCGCTCACTGCTCCGCTGCTCACCGCCTCCACCGCTTCGTCCGCCCAGCGCGCCTGGCGCGTGCTCAGCCGCCGCGCCAAAATGCGTACCTCTGCCGCCCGCCGCGCCGCCTCGCGCAGCGCCTCCCCAAATCGCTCCTCCCGCCGCATCGCTCCTCAGCTCTCCTCCTCCACGCGCTCCAGCACATATTCCGCCCGCCGCCGCTTGGGCAAGAGCACCGCGTCCACCGTGCGCACCACATACTCCAGCCCGTCCATCGTCACCCGGTCACCGGGCCCAACCTCCGCGTCAAACTCCGCCTCCACCCGCGCGTAGTGCTTAAACTTCGCCGCCTCCTCGGCCAACGTCCGACACACCCAGTTCACCGCGGCCTGGCTATTCAGCGCCGTGTCTACCCAAATGAGCAGCCGCCGCTCGCCCACGTAATAGCGATACGTCGGGTCGTGCATCGAGCTATAGTCCACGTAATACGCCGAAAGCAGCTTCCCGCTGTCGCTCCGCCCGATTACCCAAATCTCGTTCGCGTGCCCGCTCTCGTCCACTTCACTCTCCCGCGCAAAAACCACCAGCTCCCCTTCCCCCGCGGGGTGCTTGGTGACAAACGTCTTCTGCGGCTCCTCCTCCGGCCACGGCTCATAGTGAAACTTCCCCTCCTCGTCAAACCCCAGCCGCCAGCCGGAGAAGCTCTCCGCGATATAGCTCAAAAAACTGGCCACCGTCTCCCCGTTGCGCGGCAAAAAAAGCGGCTCCTCGTCGCCCTCCGCCTCGGGCAGCCGATACTCGTCCTCGGCAACAACCATCTCCTCCTCGCGTATCCCCGCCAGCTTACACAGCCGCTTCACCACTTCTGTGTGCACCTCCCCGTCAAAGCAGCTCGCGTTCGACAGCCGCGCCGCCTCCAGCCGCTTCCACAGGTCGCTGCACACAAACGTCACCGTCTCCGCGTTCCCCTCCTTGGTCACCGTCCTTCCCGTAAGGCCGGTAAACCGCCGCTTGCCGTCAACGTCCAACGTCACGCGCAAATTCGCCCGCTCGCGCTTCTCGTCAAACGTCCCCCCGGTGTTGTCTACGGTAAACTCCATCCGCGCGCTTTGCCTGTCCGCCGAGCGCACCTCGCGCACGTAGAGCACGTAGTTCGAGCAGTCCACCGCCTGGGGCGAGCGCTCGCGCGTCGTCGGGTCAAACTCCACCCGCGCCTCGTAAACCATCGGCGTCTCGTCCCCCGGCCCGCTTAGCGTCAGGCGATAGGCGAACTTGTCCGCCGGCGGCTCAAACGCCCCACCGTCCTTCTCCGCAAGCACCTCCAGCCCCACGGTGCACCCCTCGCGCAGCTCCCAGCGCACCTCCGTCTTCGGTTCCGCCGTCGCCGTATAGGGCAGGCAAATCGTCGGGCTGGCCAGCGTCCCCGAGGTAGCGTAGCTCGGCCGCCCCAGGGCGAACACAAACATCCCCCCGAGCACTCTAATCCTCACCCGCGCCGCGAATGTAACGTAGTTCTTCCTCCCCCCTTCCTCCTCAACGCTCAGCACGTCTTCCTCGCGATAGCAAAACCCAAGCCCGTGGTCGCCCTGGATCACAATCCCATCGCGCTTGACGGGCAAAATCCAAATCCTGTGCCACCGGCCGTAGAACTCCTCGGCGTCGGCAAACAGCCGCCCCTCGGCCACCTTGGCAAACTGCGCCGTGCCATACTCCACCGGCGGCTCCTTCCCTTCGCTCCACACCAAGCCTGCGGCGCGCCACAGCTCCGCGTCCTCCCCCGGGCGCAGGGTCAGGCGATACCGCCCGCCGAAGTAAACATCCGCCCGGTGCTCCTCCATCTGCCACGCCGGCGGCTGGCGCAAAAACAGCCACAGCACAAACGAGCCGTTGCGGGCAATCCTCTCCTGGCTTTCCGCATAGGCGTAGGTGTCCGCCTGCACCTGCTTCTGGTGGATCGCCGTAACCCCAAGCTCCGGCGGGGTTACCTCCTCGAAGCTCCCGCCCCACGTCGTCCACTGGCACAGCCGCGTTTCCTGCGCGCTAAGCTCCGGCTCGAGCATCACCGCCCGCGACACCGGCTCGTAATACACGCCCTCCGCGTCCAGCTCGTCCCACTGCTCCCGCGCCAGGTGCATCAGCGAATACCCCTGCTCGTCGAGCACGCTCTCCGCCACGTCGAGGATCAGCGAAATCGCCATTGCCCTTCCTCCCGCCGCCGGCCTACTGGCCCAGGCAGCTCATCGCCTCGAACAAATCAAACAGGCTCCCCTGCACCTCGCAGGGAAGCCTGCCTAAATGCCCCACGCAAAACTTAACTATCCGCTCGTGCTCCCCCCGCCGCTCCCCGGGAAAAAATCTTCCCCCTCCTCAAGCTCCCCGGACAGCTTCATGGACAGCGCCACTGCTCCCTCGATCGTCTTCACATCTCGCTGCGCCAGCCACTCATAGTGCTCCTGCCGGTTAAAAATGGGCTTCGCCTCCGGACCATCCGAGTCCCGCACGCAGTCGATGAACCGGCAAATGATATACCGCTCCTCGTCGAACACCTCGCTCCCGTCGGGCAGCCGCCGCCGCGCCTCTCGCTGCAGCTTTAGGTACTCGCGAATGGTCAAACCCCACACCCAGCACCGCTTCCCGTTCCACAGCTCATACGGCGCCCGACGAACCCCTTCTGCGTGCGCCATGTCCGAAAGCTGAAAAATCTCCTCGCCCATGTCGCGCATGCTCCTCCTCCCTCTCCCGCAGGGCTTCCCCTGCTCACCACTCTTGCCTTACCCCGGCTGGCCAGGCACCGTCGGCGCGCCCGTGCCCACCACGGTCACCGCTTCCGTCACTTCCTCGTTGGGAATGGTAAACGTGCTCTCCGTGACATATCCCGATCCACTGAAGATCACGTTCGCGTCGCCGTCCTGAACGGTCACCGTCACGGGCACCGTCGCCCCGGGCGTCGCGCGCACCAAGCTCAAAAACTCCTCCGTTACGTAATACTTCTGCGCGCGAACCTCCCACGAGCCAACCCCGGGCACGCGCACCGCCCAGTCGTCCTCCAGTCCGGTCACGTCCACAACCTCGGCGTTCATCACCACTTCCACTTCAAACAGGTCCGCCCCCGCGTAGGACCCGATGCTCACCGTGGCGTGCTTCCCTGTCTTCCGCGCCATCTCGCTCCTCCTCTCTCACAGCCTAAAAACTCTCCCCCGCGCGCAACCCCTCGCTACTCGTCAATGCTTCGCGCCCGAAAATACGGCCGCACGATCTCATCCGCCCGCGTGTCAAACCGCTTCAGTAGCTCCTCGGCCAGCCGCCGGTAGCGCTCGATAATCCCCGGGATCGCCTCCGGGTGGATGAACTCCGAGGGCAGCTCCTCCAAATCCCACGTGGCCACGATGTTGGCGATCGTCTGATACGCCTTCGCGCAGGCGAGATACGTCTCCGCCGTGGTAATCATCGCCGCCACGTCCTCGTCCGTGCTCTCGTAGTTCTCCGCGCCCACCTGCCAGCGAATCTCCGCCGCCGCCTCGTCAATGCGCTCCTGCAGCAGGGCGTCCAGCTCCTCCTCCGTGGCGCAGGCAAACTGCTCCTTGTAGAAATTCCCCTCGGCCTTCACCGCGGCTACCGTCGTCTTGGCCATCGTTTCCACCTCATCTCCGGCTCCGCCCGGGGGCCGGGGCCTTTTCCGCCCCAGCCCCCAGGCTCTCCGCTTAGCCGTGCGTCACATCAATCGCCTGCGCTGCGTTCACGTCCAGCTTGACAAACCCCGTCCACTTGCTCACCGCGGTCATCTCGATCTGCCGGTTAATCAGCCGGTCCGTCTCCGTCATCACGCCCAGCTCCGTCACCTGCTCCAGGGCATAGCGCTCGTCCACCCCGAGCACATAGTCGCTCGGCAACACCGCGGTCGACGTCCAGCGCAGAAGCTTCGCGCCCACCGGCGAGATCAGCTCACCCGTGCGCTGCCAGGTAAACCCCGCCTGCGGGTCCTTAAACTCCGACATGTTCAAGATCGTCGCCAGCATCTCGTCCCCCACGACGATCTTCCGGCACTGATACCCCGCGGGAAACGCCAGCCACAGCTTAACCATCTCGTTATAGTCCAGCGTCCCGCTCACGTCCGACTGCGTCGGCGTCAGCGCGTTGTTGTTCCCGTCGCCGTTAATGAGCACCGACAGCGCCCAGTCCGTCTCGTCAATGCCGATCTGCGCCCCCAGCCGCTGCAGGAACACGCTGACCACGTTCAGCCGCTTCAGCCGCAAAGACTCATAGCTCGCCCGCAGCAGCCGGCCGAACTTCTTCAGCTTCACCGAGTGCTCCGCCGTGGTGATCTCCGTCACCGGCAGCTCTGTCCCCTCAGCGATCTCCTGCAGTTGCCGGTCGGCCTCCGACTCCGCCAGCCGCAGCGACTCGTAGGTGTGGCTGTCGATCATCGTCTCCGTGGCTACCAGGTCGGGAAGCAGCGAGGTCGCTAAAATCCCCGCCTGCACCTGGCTCTCCACGTAGTGCGGAAACAACACCGCGCTCGACGTGCTCGCGAAGAACTTCTCCAGCACGTCCGCCCCCGGCCCCTTGATCTTTATCTCGTGGGCCAGAAGCTGCCGCTGAAACGCGTCCATCTCCGCGAGCTTCCCCTCATACTCCTCGCTCGGGTCCAGCTCTTCCAAAAACTCCCGAAACGTCATCCCGCGCAGTCGCGCTTCCTGATACATCTCCTTTTCCAAGTTCAGCTTCTTAACCGCCGCGCCCAACTTTTCCACCTCCACGTTCCTCTCTGCGCTCGCCTAAAACAGCACGTCCACCGTGCCGCTCACCACATCCACGCCAACGATCGTTCCCACGCCGCCGGTGGCCACGCCCTTAACCGCCGTCGCGCTCGCCGCCTGAACCTGGTTCCCCAGCGCCGGCGTCCCGCTATACGGCAGCCGGGCAATGCTCCCCGACGTAAACAGCTCCACGCTCAGCTTCACCCCGTCGGGATCCACGCTCCGCACAATGCCCACCGGCACGTCGCTGTCCGCGCATTCCGCCACCTCGTAGTTGCCCCCCGTGTCGTGCTTTACCAAGTCCCCCACCGCGGGGTCCGTCCATCCCGAGGCGGCCTTAAACGTAACCACCGTGCCCTCGATCGGGCCTCCTGCTACCGCTCGCAAGGCCATCGCTTCTGCTCTCCCTTCCCTTCGTTTGCCGCGCAAAAAACAAAGCCGGCTTCCGCCGGCCAAATCTCCTGCTCTCGTTCCTCCCCTTTGCCTATCCCGCGTAGGCCTCCAGGTCCGCCTCGCGCGGCTCCCGCCGCACGCTTACCGACCACGGCCGCACGGGATAAAGCGCGTCGCACTTCCGCTCATACTCCTCGATCACTTCCTTAATCTCATCGATCGACGCCTCGGCCAGGGCGTCGGCCACGCGGTTCGCCGTCGCCTCCTCGCGCACCAGCCGCCCCAGCCGCCGGATCTCCTCGAGCAGCTCCTCCCGCAGCCGCCGCCCGTCCTCGGCCAGCCGCTTCAGCTCCTCGATCTCCCGCGCGCGCTCCTCGAGCAGGGCCTTCAGCGCCGCCACCTGGGCCCAGCTTACCGCCCGCTCTTCTCTTCGCCGCGCCTCTTCGCTCGGCCACGTGCCCTTCTGGATCTCCGCGCCATACTGGCTCCCCAGGTAGACGATCGACCCTTCCACCGCTTCCGCGCGCCCGCGCCACGTCGCCGTGCACACCTGCCCGTCATACGTCCGCCCTGGAATATGCGGGCACTCGTTGCTATAGATCGACTTCTCGCACAGGTCGCAGATCAGGTCCTCGCAGCGAAAACCAATAGACACATAGCGCAGCACGCCGGCGTCGATCAGCCGCCGCAGGTGCTCGTTCTCCGCCGTGCGCACCATATAAAAGTGCGCCTTTAACGCAGGCACCCGCCCCTCGCCCGTGGGCGAGTCGATCTCCACGACCTCCGCGCGGTAAAACAAGCCCTCCGGCGCCGCATCGTGCCGGTGCCCGATGAGCAGCGACTTGCCCACGATCGACTCCGCAAACTGTTCCAACACCTCTCGCGAAAATCGCTCGTAGTCCCGATCATACGCCCCCGTGCAGAGGATCATCGAGCGCACATATACCTCCTCCGGCCGCAGCTCCGTCAGCGCCAGCCGGTTAATCAGCTCCATGTCCTCCGCCGTGGGCGTGTGCGACTCGCCGCCCACCTCGATCGTCTTCGACTTCGTCCTCACCATCCTCACCGTTCCCCTCATCGTCCCGCGGCCCGCGCCGCGATCTCTTCCTGGCCCGCGCGCCGCGCCTGCGCCAGCGTCGTGCGCACTACCGTGCTCCCCGGGCCAGGCTTGGTCTCCACTGCCTCCTGGGGCACAACGTTCGCCGCCCCACACTCGCGGCAGATCGCCTTCCGCCGCTCGCTCGTGTAAAACAGCGTTCCGCATCTCCGGCAAACCACCGTGTTCATTGTCCTTGCTCCTCTGTCTGCGCGCTTGTCCGCTCCCCCGCGCCCGAGCTGGCAAGCAGCAGCCCCTCGCCTTCAATCCCCAGCTCGCGCAGCGCGCGCATGTTCTCAATGCGCACCTTCTCCGCCAGCGCCCGCCGATATTCCGCCTCGGCCATCTCCCGCATATCCTGCAGGGTTACCTCCGACCACGTCAGCCGCCACTTCCCCCGCCGACCGTTCACCCGCAGCCAGAGATCGATCAGCCGCTCCAGCCCGGGCTCCAGCTCGCGCCGCATGTCCTTAATCTCCGCGATAATCATCTCCGCTTGCTGCTGCGACATGCGCTCCGTGGTGGACCAGTGCAGCCCGAGCATAAACGGAGGCAGCCCCGTGCGCGCGACAAGCTGCTCCGCCAGCGCGCGATAGGGCTCGAGAAAACTCAGCTCCTGCCCGTCCGCGCCGATCACTTTGATCTCGATGTCCCCCGCGGCGAAAAAGTCCGCCACCGCGCCCGTGCGCTCCGCCCGCTGGCGCATGGCGTTGGTAAAGCTTTGCTCGATCTCCGCCATTATCGCCCGCGTCTTGCTCCCGTCCGCGTCCACGAACGTCTCCGGCGGCCGCCAGATCACCTGATACGACGGCGTCCCCATGCGCTCCCACGTATCGTGGATCGCCTGCTCCATGGTCAACATCACGCGCGCCACAAACGGCAAGCTGCGGAACAAGCTCACCCCGTGCGGGTCGTCCCCCTCCGGGTTGTTCACGGAATAAATGACCAGCTCTTCGGGGATGACCACGGGCTCCGCCCGCCCCGGCTGCTGCTGGGCCACGGCGATCTTCAGCGGCGGGTCCACGGGGACCAGGCGAATGCTGTCCGGGTCGATGTTCAGCAGCGCGTAGATGTCCCGCCGCCGCCGGTCGAGCACGATCTCCCCCGCCGCCCGGCCATATTGCAGCATGCACCCCGTGTGGTTTGTCAGAAAATTGTCGATCCCCCACTGGCACGCATTCACGCGCACATGCCGCAGGAAGTTCATAATGTCCGTGGCCAGCGGCTCGCTCCCCTCCACGAGCACGTAGCCGATCAGCCGGCTCAGCCTGTTGATCGCCACATCGAGCAGGGGGATCGCCTCGCGCAGCGTGCGATACAGCTCGAAGTCCGCGCGCAGCGGAACGTAGTTCGCCAGCTTGTTGCGAAACGGGTTGGCCCACGTCGGCCGCGTGCGCGCCACGGCCGCCTTCTCGCCGCTCTCCCGCGCCTGCCGCTTCCCCACTCGCCTGATCTCCAGTCCAAACAAGCGCATCCTCCGCTGCCTCCCTGAAAAAGCGCGGCGGGCTCCCCAACAACGGGAGCCCGCCTGGTCCCTCGCCGTGCCTTTTGCCGTTCAGCGCAGCAGCTTCACCAGCGCCCCGGCCCTGCGCCGCGCCGCCCCCGGCCGCGCCAGGACCACGGGCACCACCCGCTCCCGCTGCCCCGCCAGTTCGTCGTAGGCGTTGGCGTGGGCAAAGTGGTCCTCGCCCGTGCGGATATAGCGATACCGCTGCCGCCCCGTCTGCGGATCCTCCTCCAAAATCTTGGCGATCGCCGTCAGGTGCCGCACGAACATCTCGAGCAGGGGCGAATGCCGCAGGGCAATGCGCACCGCCCCCGTGCACATCGCCTCAACGCTGTGATCGAGGCACTCTGTGCGGTCCACGACCACCTGCCGCAGCCGGTGATCCCACTGCGCCGGCTGGCGCACGTCCGAGTAGTAGCACAAATACACCCGCCCCGGAAAATCCTCCGCCAGCCCCCGCGCGCTGTGCTGGTTGGGCAGCGCGTCGATCACGCACGTGCTCACGCGCAGCCGGCGAATCAGCTCCCCCACCTCGGCGAAGCTGTCCACCACGGCGAGCTTGATGATCCGCCGCCGCTCTCCCTCGCGCTCGCTGGCCACCACGTGCAACAGTCGCCCCTGGTCCACGCCCATCGTGCGCCACACGCCCGGCCGCGGCTCCGTCTCCTCTGCCGGCGGCTCCAGGCAGCGCAGCACGTCCTCCCGCGTCAACGGCATGCGATCCCCGGCATAGGGCTTGCCCAGCTTGCTGTTGTAAAACTCCGCCAAGTTCCGCGTCCGCTCATACTCCCGCAAAATCTCCGCCGGCGGGATTACCGTGCTAAACAGTTGGCTTAGGTGATACCCTCGCCGCTCCCTCTCCTCCGGGCAGTGCGCCACCCAGCGCCCGCGGCGCACGTCCAGCTCATCCCGCCCGCAGCGCGGGCAGCGCAGCGTCACCCGCCCGTCGCGCCACTGCGCCAGGCATTCCGGAAACGTCTCCTCAAGCACCGTCCCATCCCGGCAGCCACACTCCACATGCCAATACCGCTGGTCGCTCCGCTGAAACTCAATGTCAATGCCATAGTCGGGCAGCGTGGGCGTGGACAGCTCGAGCACCCAGCGCATCGTGCTGTGCGAGAGCCGCTCCAGGGCCAGCGGCTTAAACTCCGGCGGCGCCTCGTCCAGCTCGTCGAAAATCAAAAAGTCCGCGGGAATGCTCTTCATCCTAATCGACGACTGCATCCCCCGAAAGTAAAGCGTGCTCGCCCCCACCTGCTTCAGCCCGATGTTATCCGGCCCTTCCACAAGCAGGGCGTCGCGCACGTCGATCCCGCGCTCGGCAAGCTGCTCCCCGATACGGTCCGCCAGCGCGCGCATGCTCTCGTTCCACCCCAGCTCGCGCAGCTCGCGCAACGCCGGCGACATCCGCTGCTGGCTAAAATCCGCCACGTCGCGGTCCGTGGGGAAAAAGTAAATCACCGTGCACCGCGGATAGCGCAGGCACGTCCACATCGCCTTGGTAATGGCAAACTCGCTCGCCCCCATCTGCGCCGCCTTCTCGATCACCGTATAGGGGTGGTGCTCGCTATAGATCTCGCGCAAATACTCGTGCCCCGCGAACGAAAACGGCCGCCCGCGGATCAGCCGAAACGTGCGCGCAAACGCGGGCAGCTCATATAGCGCGGCGTGGCTGCGCACCAGCCGGCTGAGCCAGCTTATCCTCCGCCAGTCCATCGCCTACTGCGCCCCTTGCTCCTCCTCGCGCATCGCCTGCCGTACCTGCTCCAGCACCTGTTGCTCGAGGTCCAGCGCGTGCAAAAACTGAGCCACCAGCCGCCGCCGCTGCTCCTCGTCGCGCACCTCGGAGAACAGCTTGTCCCGCGAGGCCGCGAGAATGATCTCCTCGATCTCCGGCAGGCGCCCCACCGGCGCCGCACGACGCGCGCTCCCCAGCCGCTCCGCGATCTCCGTATAGGTGTCGATCGTCTTCACCAGCGTCGCGGCAAGCCGCGCCGCGTCGTTGTCGATCTTCCCGCCCTCGAGCGCCTCCAGGCGCTTCGCCCGAAACAGCGAGATGAGGTCCGAGGCGATGATCTCCCGGAGCAGGCTCAAAATGCGCCGGTTGCTCGCCAGCTCGGGAAACTTCTCCGCCTGCTCATAGGCGCATTCCGCGCCCGCCCGATATTCCGGGCACTTATCCTTGCACCGGCAGTGGTCGCACAGCATTATCGCCAGCCGCCGCCGGCCCTTCTTGCTCGTCCCCAACGCTCACACCCACCGTTTGCCTGCGCTTGCTTAGCGAAACTGTGTCTGGAGGAAATCGGCCACCCGGTCGCAAACCTCTTCCACGAGCGCCTCGACGACCTCGTTGCCCCGCCCCTCGGGCAGCTTAAACTCAATGACGATCCGCCGCTCCGCGCCCAGCCCCTCGCGGCGCACCACGGCCCGCGGCCGCTGGGTCGCCTCCCGCGCCACAGCAAGCGGGGCAAGCGCCGTCGCCCCTGCGGGCGAAAGCGCCGGCCCCGCGTTGCGCTCCGCGCCTTGCCGCGCGGCCTTCGCCGCGCCAAGCAGCGTTATCCGCTGGCCCAGCCGCCGGTCGCCGCCGATGATCTCCCGAATCCTCCGCTCCACCCGCTCGCGCAGGCCGACATACTCCGCTCGCGCCGCCATGCGCTCCAGCGATCGCTCCAGGTTAACCGCGGTGGCTAGCCGCCGCTCCGCGGTGGCCTGCCGGCCGAGCCGGCGCAGAGCCTCCGCTTCCGCGTAAAGCAGCTTAATCCGCTGGCGCATGAGGCGCTCGATCTCCGAAAGCGGCGCCTGCTGCGCCCGGCGCAGGGCCTCGTGCGCCGAAGTCTCCTCCACCGCGCGGCGCAGCGCCGCCGCCCGCTGCTCAAGCGGCGCCCGCGAGATCGCCTGCGCAAGCTCGCGAATCTCCAGCTCCAGCCGGCGCATGGCGACCAACGCGTCCCGCGCCTCGCCTACGCGGCCCCCCCGCTTGGCCGTGCGATATACCTCCTCGCGCAGCGCAAGCTCCCGCCGCTTGCTCGTCAAAATTCTTTGGGCAACCGCCGCCTCGCGCACGGGCCCCGCACCCATCCGCCGCAGGTGCTCGCGCTGCGCGGCGAGGATGCGCTGCGTGGCGCGCAGGGCCCCGATCTGCTCGCGCAGGGCCTTGAGCACCGCGCTTTCGTGGCTCGCCCCGGGCCGCGGCCGGCTCGCTCTGCTCCGCGTCGTGCGCGGGGTATACGGTATCCTGCGCAACGTTGCCTGTCGTTTTCGGGCCATTGTCCTCTCCCTGCGCCGTGCTCCATAAAGTACGCGCATCTTCCCCCTGCGCTGTACCGCTCCGTGCCACTGCACCCTCGGCCAACGAGTTGCAGGGAGGGCGCGCTGCGCGGGGAATTACATCGAAAAAGTCGTCCTCTAGGGCAACGGAGGGAAGGGATCAGCCGTGCTTGCCCGCGTCGTTTGTGTTTGCGCCGCGGCTGCGGTCTTGCTCGTTGTGCTCCTTATCGGGGGAGGGTGTCTGCTCCCCGGAGGGCTCACCTTCGCCACTCCTTCCCCCTCTCCCGGCGAGCAGCCAACCTCCACCCCCACCGCCACTCCCAGGCCGCCCGCCTCGCCCCCTGCCGGCGGCGGTGCGCCCACGCCTACCCCTACGCCCACCGCTCCGCCCCCAGCTTCGCCTTCGCCCACGCCGGATCTGTTCACGCAGACGAAAATCGCGTTTATGTCCAAGCGCGACGGAAACTTTCAGATCTACGTCATGAACCCCGACGGCTCCGGCCAGACGAACCTTTCCAACAGCGCGAGCAATGACCTTGATCCCGCTTGGTCGCCCGACGGGTCGAAAATCGCCTTCTCCAGCGTTCGCGATGGAAACTACGAGATCTACACCATGAACGCCGATGGGACGAGCCAGACGAACATCACCAACCACCCCGGCGGCGACCGTTCGCCCGCCTGGGCCCCGGGCACGAAAATCGCCTTCCGCTCCGACCGCGATGGAAACTACGAGATCTACACCATCAACCCCGACGGCACGGGCCTCACCCGGCTCACGAGCAACACCTCCGCCGAGGACTGGCCGGGGTGGGCCCCCGGCGGCGAGCGCCTGGCGTTCATGTCCGACCGCGCCGGCCCGTTCGACATCTTCCTCATGAACGCCGACGGCTCCAACCCCCTGCGCCTAACGAGCACCTCGGTTGAGGAGTGGCGGCCCAGGTTCTCCCCCGATGGCTCGAAGATCCTGTTCTATGCTTGCCCCGGCGGAAACTGCGACGTGTTCGTTATGAACGCCGACGGCTCGAATGTGACTAATCTCACGAACAACCCGGACAACGACTGGGACCCCGACTGGTCGCCGGACGGGAGCAAGATCGTTTTCGTCTCCGACCGCGACGGCGATCCGGAGATCTACGTCATGAACGCCGACGGCTCCAACCCGACCAGGCTGACCACGCAATCCGGCTGGGACGTGGCGCCGGCTTGGTCCCCCTGGCTTGTGCCCTAGAGCTCGCCACGCCGCCCCGGGCCTAGCGGCTTGCGCGGCCCATTTGTCGTCGGCGCTGCGCGCTGGGCGCCTGCGGCATCTCCTGCCTGCCCAACGCTAGCGCTAAACGCAAACCACAACTTTCGGGAGGTGATGGGAAGCCCCCCACGGCGCTTCCGCAATTGTCTTTCGTTCGCTAAACTCGCTTTTGGCACGGACTAACATCGTGCGTCGCGGCGGGGCTGCCCCCGCCGCATTTTTGCTTTGCGCCGGCCTTGCCCTGGCAGTGTTCGCCGCTGGCTGCGCCGTGCCCCTGGTCCCCGGCGGCGGACAGGCCCAAGCCACGCCCACGCCGGCCGCTGGGGGCCGGCCACACCTACGCCACAGGCTACCCCCACGCCTACGCCCCAACCCACGCCCACGCCTACTCCCACACCGGGCGCAGGCCAGTATACCCTCGTTGCCTCCTGGGGCACGGAGGGCACGGGACCGGGGCAACTGTCCAACCCGGAGAGCGTTGCCGTAGACTCTTTGGGTTTCGTCTACGTTGCCGATGCGTTCAGTCAGCGCATCGAGAAGTTCATGGCCACAGGGCAGTTCGTTGCCGCTTGGGGAGCGGGGGGCACGCTCCCCGGCCCGTTTAACCATCCCGCGGGCGTGGCCGTGGACGCCCAGGGCAACGTCTACGTCGCCGACCGCGAAAACCACCGCGTGCAAAAGTTCACCTCGGGTGGGTTGTTCCTCGCCCCCTGGGGGTCGGTGGGGTCGGGCAGCGGGCAGTTCAGCCACCCGTTCGGCCTCGCCGTCGATGCCCAAGGTCGGGTATACGTCGCGGACACAAAGAACAATCGCATCCAAGTCTTCGCCCCAGCGAGCTAGCTCGTACCTGCGGTAGCGGCCGGTTGGGCGGTCGGCCAGCCCCGTGCGGTGGGCAAAGCTCCTTCGCCCGGGCATCGGTCTCGAGCGATCGCAGCCTCTGCAGAGCACCACGCGCCGCCTTTTCGCGAACGCCGCTGCGCCAGCCCGCGTTGGCGCGAGGGCACCGGAGAGAGCCGAGCGCTAAGCTGCGGCTACCACAGGCGCGCGCCAAACCGGCCCGCTGCCGTCCCGTCCAGCCGGGCCTTCCGCTAGCAAGCGGCGGGCAAGCCTTCTCGCGCCGCAAAACTCCCGCCCAGCCCGAGGCCAGCGCCACCGCGGGACGGGGCAGGGAAGGCAAACAGCCAAGCGGCGGCTTCCCCATCTGCATTGTCCCTCGCGGGCGGTGCTGGGGGAGGGATCGCGCGTCAGCTCCAAGGCGTTTAGCCCAGCGGCGGGTTCCGGCGCTTGCGTTGAGCAATTTCTCCCGAAGCAGGGCTGGTCTGGCTGGGGCGTGGCTTGCCCTAATTCACCGTGCCGTTAATGCGGAACGATTTGCGCGGGCGAGGGGCGGCGGTTTGCGCCAGCCGCTGCGCCGCCTCGCGATATGACGCGGGGAAGTGGTCGGGGAAGCGGTCCACTATCCTGGGCAGGATGCGCACCAAAGCCTCCACGCAGTCGCCGTCGATGTGCGTGCCCGACTCTTTGCGCAACAGCGCGACGAGGTCGTCCAGCGGCATGGCCTCGCGATAGTGGCGCGAGGAGGAGAGGGCGTCGAAGACATCGGCCACGGCGAGGATCCTGCTCCCCAGGCAGAGCTTGTCCGCGGGCAGGCCGTCCGGATAGCCGTTGCCGTCGAGCCGCTCGTGGTGCTGCGCGGCGATGTCGGGCACGACCGTTAAGTCGCGCGGCCAGCGCATGTTCTGGAGCATCTCCTTGGTATACACTGCGTGGCGCTTCATCTCGGCGTACTCTTCCTCGGTGAGCCTCCCCGGCTTGGTGAGCACGGCCTCGGGCACGCCGATCTTCCCGTAGTCGTGAACCATTCCCGCATAGCGTAGGATGCGCAGCTCTTGGGGATCGTTTATCCCCAGCTCGCGCGCGATCATCAAAGCGATCGACGTTACGCGGGCGGAGTGCCCGCCGGTGATGTAGTCGCGATGGTCGATGGTGGACATAAGCGTCTCCATGAAGCTCTCAAGCATGAGCCGCTGCTCTTCGATATAGCGCGCGTTCTCAATGGCCACCGCGGCGAGCGAGCACAGGCCCTGGAGCAGCTCCACGTCTTGGTCGGAGAACGTGTCCGCGGTGAGCTTGTTGATCACCTGAATTACCCCGATGCGCTCGCCGGCGCGCGTGTTCATCGGGGCGCAGAGCATGCTTTTCGTGCGGTAGCCGTCGCGGATGTCGAACTCGCGGTTAAACCGCGGGTCGCGATAGACATCGTCGCTGCGATAGATCTCGCCCGTGAGCGCCACGTGGCTGGCGATGCCCTTGTTTAGCGGCATGCGGATGCGCCCCGTGCGCTGAGCGATGACCGCCTCGATCTCCCGCCTGTCCCAGTCGATGAGATACAGGCTGGAGCGGTCGGCCTCCATGACTTCGGTGGTCGTTTTGAGGATGTTGTCCAGCAGGCGGTCGAGGTCGCGCTCCTCGGTGAGCCGCGCGGCGACATCGAGCAGAGCCTCAAGCCGCACTACGCGCTCGCGCAAAGCGTTTTGCGCATCGCCTGGGCTGTCGCTGGCCATTTTTCCTCCGTCCGGTGCCGTGCCACCAGTAACCAATACTGTATTTGCCATTTTCCCGGGCGATCTCTGCCCCCGGCGAAAAAAATTGGCCGGCCTTGGCGGCGGGGGGCTTTGCGGGGGCTTTTTTGCCCGGCCGCGTTCGGGGAAAACGCCGCGCGGGCGGCCAGTGCTCAACAAAACGCGGCCGCCAAACGAAAAAACAACACTATCCCAACAAACCTTTCGCCCAGCCCACGGACCTTTGGCCGCCCTGCGCGCTAGCCTGGGGGCGAACGCGCAGGAAAGGGAGGAACGCCGATGGCCAAAGGCCGGGAGGAGGGCGCGCGCCTGGAGCACGCGGCGAACCTACTGCTGCGCGCCGCGGGCGGGCGCCGCGCGGCAGCGGAGTATCCCTTTTACTCTGAGTCGCAGCTTCGCCGCCGGCGCAAGCACGAGGTCTCCGCGGAGGTTTTCGACCCCGACGAGCTTCCCGGACCGCCCGCCCCCTGTGGCGCCGAGGAGACGGTGGAGGACGTGCTCGAGCGCTGGCTTTTGCCGTTTTCGCTAACCCGTCGCGAGCGCAGGCTGCTTGGCCTGCGCGCCGTGGGCCACACCCTGCGCGAGATCGCCCGCGCCCTGCGCTGCTCGCCCCAGCGCGTGCAGCGCGAGCTGCGCCGCCTGGCCGAGCTGCTCGAGGGGCGAACGAGTGCCCTTGCCCTTAGCGCGCTTGAGGCACAGGCCGCGCGCGCCCTCGCGCGCTCCGCAAATACGCGGGAGATCGCCGCGCAGCTCGGCGTGGGGGTCCTCGCCGCGCGGAGGATCGTGGACAGCGCGTTGCGCAAGCTGCGCGCGTTTCGCGCCGACGAGCAGCGCGCTATTCGCCAGTGCTACTGGGAGGACGTTCACCGGGCGATCTACCGCCCGCCATCGCGCACGCGCCTGCGTGTGGTTAGTCGCGCTCTATACGACTGATGCGCTCGATGCGGTCGCCCACGACGAGGCGCTCGGCGACGGTAAGCCCGCTCACGACGTGGCCGATCACCGGGTGCTTGCCGGCGCTTTCGGGAAGGTCGGCGAGGGCGATGAGGAAGCGGCTGTCCACCATGCCCTGGGCATCGGCGATAAACGCCACGCTGCCCCGGCGGATGGCTACGCGGGGGCCGGAGGAGGCGATGGGCTGGCCCGTCCCTCCCGTGCCGTTGCCCAGGGGACAGCCGGTCTCTACGGCAATGCCCGGGGATTTGCGGTAGATGACCAACCCGTTATAAAACCCGCTTTGGGCAAGCGCGAGAAAACGCTGGACGAATTGCTTTCCGCTTGGGCCGTCGAGCTCGACGACGATCCGCCCGCGGCCGGCGATGGTAATGGCCAAGAGCGGGGGAAGATCCGGGCTCGGCGGGAGGCGGCACCAGGAGGGCTTCCAGCAGTCCTGTTCGAGGAGGGCGACGGGAGCGGCCCAGCCCTCCCCCGGCGCGGTGATGTATACTCGGCGGTGGCCTCCCGCCTCGGCGACGAACGCCAAGTATTTCCCGTCCGCGCTCCACGCCGGCTCGCTCATGGGCACCTCTACGGGAAACGGGGAGAGCACCACGGGCAGGGCGTCGGGGTTGCCCAGGTCGCGCACGACGATCGCCCGGCGCTTGCCATCGAACGAAGTATACGCGAGAAGGTCGCTCGTGGGCGAGCAGGCGGGCTCGACCTCGTCGCCCGGGTCGTCGGTAATCCTGCGCATGCCCGGCGCGCCAAGCCGGCGGGCATAGATGTCGAACGAGCCTTCCTTGTCGCTGGCATAAAACAGCTCGTGGCCGTTGCGCGAGAAACAGGGGTCGAGTTCGGCCGAGCGCAACGGGCTGAGGCAGCGCAGCCCGGAGCCGTCGGCGCGGACGAGAAATATGTCCGGCTCGCCCCGCCGCTCGCTGACAAAGGCGATGAGCGCGCCGTCTGGGCTCCACGCGGGGGAGTAGTCTGGGGCGGGGTCGTCGGTAAGGCGGGTGACGTTGCCCGTGGCCCTGTCCCAGATGAAGATGTCGCTTCGGCGGCCCTTGTCCCAGGCGACGAACGCGAGCTTCGAGCCATCGGGAGCCCAGGCGGGGTCGCCCAAGCGCTCGCCGGGCAGGGGGAGCTCAGCTTGGCTTCCGCCGTCGGGCCAGAGCGAGACGATGCACTGCCGCGCCCCGCGGCGCTGGACCACGGCCAAGCGGTGGCGCGTGGCGCTGCTTACGAGGAGGAAATGCTCGCGGCGCAGCTCCCGCGGAAAAAGCCTGATCCCGCGCTCCACTGTGCGATATCCCGGCCGGGCGACGCGAATAATAAACCCCGCGCCGCTTTTGGGCAGGCCATAGACGCGAAACAGCGCTTGGCGCGTCTGCTCCGTCGCCGCGCGAAACGAGTCTACGAGCGCGCCGTTCATCCGACGGAGATCGACCGTGCACCCCGGGGGCTCAAAGTGCACGACGAGCGCGGTAGACTGGCGGATTTCCTCGGCGCTGCGGCTGGCCGGCGCGGGTTTTTCCGTGGGCGAGGGGGGAAGTTGGGCGGCTGGTCCCGACGACGCGTCGCTGGCGCGTCCCGGGGAGCTCGCGGCGGAGCAGGCCAAAGCTGCGAGGATCACTGTAGCGGCCGCGAACGCCGCGCGGGGCGAACTAACTGGCCGAGCGCCGCTCGTGTCCTGCGGCACCCCGCTGAACCTCCTCGCTCTTCGCGGTGAACTCCCTGCGGCAAAATAGCCACAGCGCGGCGAGCACCGTTATCGCGAAATAGATTACCGCGTTGCCCAGGGCAACGAGGTAGTCCGCGAACTTGCCGGTCATCGAGGCCCGAGTGAGCTCCTCGAGCGGGGGGACGAGAACCTTAATTACCGCGGCCACGGAGGAAACAAGCTCGGGGTGATGGACGACCTTATTCATCTCAGAAGCGAGCGAGGAGCGGCTAAACCCGAACACAATTACGGCAATGGCGAGCACGGAGGGAGTGTCGCTGGGCAGAGCGAGGCCGGAGAGCAAAAACGTAACGCTGATTGCCGTTGCCGCGCCGACGAGGAGAAAGCCCGTGCCTAGAACAAGCTTCTCGCCGTCGGCAAACACCACCTGGGGGGCGAGCGCGCCAGCGAAGCCGATAGTGATCACGATGGCCAGGAGGGTGACGAGGAGGCAGGCGACCATCTCGCCGAGGAGAAACGCTTGGCGCTCGCTGAGCTTGGACAGGTCTACATAGGACTTCTCGCCGCGCACGCTGATCGTCCGGCGATAGGCGATCGTCCCGCTTACGACGAGGGAGAGGCAGGCGGGATAGAGCATGAAGATGTCCGCGAACGCCGGGTCGCGCGCCTTGAGCCACACGAGGTAGAGGCAAAAGGCGATCTCGAGCGCCTCGGTAACGATGGCCCGCGTGCGAATGTGGTGAACGATGGCTTTGGTTGCGTAGTCGAGCATCGCAGATGAAGCTTTCGGGTGCGCGGAATGCCGGTGCGAGTTTAGCCCGCGGTGGTTCGGGTGTCAATGCCGGGCGAGGGGCGCGCGGGGGATGTTCCGTTCGGCGTTTAGGCGGCAGCCTGTCGCTTGTTCGACAAGCGCAACGTCTGCCTGGGCCCAATGCCCGGGCTGGGCATCGCAGGCAGAGCGGCGCGGGAGGCCACCGCGAGCGCGACGGTGCGCGGGGGGCAAGGGCTGCATCTTCCATCCTTCCGCGGGACACCAGCAGGCGTTCTAGGGGCGGAAGGTCGCGGGTGCGAGCCGCCCTGTGTTGGCGCGATGCGCTGCTGCGAGTTGGCGGCGTGGGTTGGGGTGGTTGGCGCGGAGGCGGGAGGCACTGGGGAAGGGTGGGAAGCGGGGGTCAGGGGAGGGCCCTATGTTTTGCGCCGAGGAGCCGTCCTCTTCGCTTGCTGCAACAGTGGAAAAGAAGGGCCGATGCTTGTCCACCTCGTCAGCTCCGCGCTGGGAACTGGCGGGCCTCAGCCGCGCGAGGATTAGTCCCCCACACAGCTTCATCAACCAGCACTATGCTTCGGGCGAGGCTTGGAGCGCTGAGCAAAGGACATCGAGCTGACCCCGAACGAGGGACAGGCTGCGGGCTGGTCCGCTCAGGCGCAGGGGCATCCACGAGGTGCCTTTGGCAAGGAGCTGACGGGTCGCGAGAAGCTAACTATCAGCGGCCCGCAACGGGACAGCGGCGCGCCTTCGAGGATACGGAGGTCGGGGGTGAGGTCCTTGCTGCGTTACTGCGGTGCGCTGCCGCCAGTTGGCGCCTTGGCGTGGGGTGGTTGGCGGGGAGGTGGGGGCGCTGGGGTAGGGCGGGAAGCGCGGACTAGACGCCGTGGGCGTAACGCCAACCGGTCGATGGTCCAACTAGCGAGAGGTCTGCCGGCTGCAGACCAGCGGAGGTTGGCAGAGGATGAGGCTCAGCCATAGTCTGCAGTCCTGCCGCTGAAATCGTGGGTTGGTGTTTCTCCTCTCCGCCGACCAAATGAACGCGCGGCCGCGGTGCGCTGCGCGCCTCCCGCCCGAGCCGACTCGAGGCATCTCTTCGCCAACCGCGCCCCGTAGGCAGCACAACCCAGACGCAGAACCTGAGCGCTGTCCTCAAGGCAGGGCGCCACACCCTTTGTGTCTGCACCGTTTTCTCTGACCCAGAACAAGTCGCCGCGGAGCCTTGAGCGGCCGAGGCTAGCCCGGCCTAGGGGCACCCAGCTTCCTGGGCTGGCTGTCACCTACAGTTCGAGGGGGGGGTGGCGGGAGGCCAGCTTGAGCGATGCGTGGACAACCACAATCTCATAAAATCCTCCTGGTAGCTGCGCAAAAGCCTCTCTCAATGCGCGCTCCGCTCCCGGCCTAAGGCGAGCCAGCTGCGCGGTACGCGATTCCGCCGCGCGCTTCCCGCCCTGACCGAGACAGGCCACCTCCCCGCCGTCCGCTCCCA
>CAZMGT010000050.1:0-28776 GCA_964565895.1 uncultured Armatimonadia bacterium | reverse complement strand
GGAGGAGACGATGGCTGAGCAGGGACGAACCTGGCACGCGCCGCCGGAGCTCGTCAAAAAACTCTCCCAGCGCCGGCCGGAGTTTAACTATGACGAGGCAAAAGTTCCCCAGTATACTCTCCCTGACCCCCTAACCATGCTCGACGGCACTAAGGTAACCTCCCCGGAGATGTGGCTGACCAAGCGCCGGCCGGAGATTCTCGAGCTGTTCCGCAGGCATGTTTACGGCCGCGCGCCTTTAGGCCGCCCGCCCAGGCTGCGCTTTGAGGTGTTCGACCTAGAGCGCAACGCGCTCGGCGGAAAAGCGACGCGCAAGCAGGTTACCGTGTACTTCACGGGCGACAACGCAGGCCCCCAAATGGACATTTTGCTTTACCTGCCCAACGCCGCGCCGCGGCCCGTGCCCATGTTCGTCCTGCTTAACTTCGGCGGAAACCACACCGTCTGCGCCGACCCCGCGATTAAAATCACCAAAAACTGGGTCCGCTACGGCGACCACCAAGCCACGGAGGAATCGCGCGGGCAGGGCAGCTCGCGCTTTCCTCTGGACAAAATCCTCGCGCGCGGCTATGGCCTGGCCACCGCCTATTACGGCGACCTCGACCCCGACTATGACGACGGCTTTAAAAATGGCGTCCACGGCGCTTTTGACAAGCTGTTTGGCCCAGCGCGGCCGCCCGACGCCTGGGGAGCGATCGGCGCCTGGGCCTGGGGCCTAAGCAGGATTATGGACTACCTGGAAACCGATGCGGACGCGGACCACCGCCACGTCGCCGTGCTCGGGCACTCGCGCCTGGGCAAAACCGCCCTCTGGGCCGGCGCGCAGGACGAGCGCTTTGCCATCGTTATCTCCAACAACTCCGGCTGCGGGGGCGCAGCCCTGAGCAGGCGGCGCTTTGGCGAGACGGTTAAGCGGATCAACACCTCCTTCCCCCACTGGTTCTGCGCGAATTTCAAGAGCTACAACGACCGCGAGGACGAGCTTCCCGTAGACCAGCACATGCTCATCGCGCTTGCCGCGCCGCGGCCGGTATACGTAGCGAGCGCCGACGAAGACCTGTGGGCCGACCCGCGGGGCGAGTTCCTCGCGGCAAAGGCCGCCGAGCCTGTGTACCATTTGCTCGGGCTAAAGGGCTTGGAAGTGGACGAGATGCCCCCGTTAAACCGCCCCGTGCAAATCGGGCGCATCGGCTACCACATTCGCACGGGCCGTCACGGGTTGACGGAGTACGACTGGGAGCGCTATATGGACTTCGCGGACAAGTTCTTCCGCAAGGCGGGCGGCGGGTAGCAATTTGCCCGCCTTCGAGGAGTGCGTGCTGCTCCAAGCGAATAAAGCGGTGCGTGCGTGAAGTATGCGCTAAGCTGCGGGACGAGCGTCTGCGACGGAGGGGTGAAAAATGCGCACGGTGCGGATTGTTGCGTTGCTGCTGGTCGCTGTGTTTGTCCTCACGGTGCTCCTGACGTTCGCGGTGAGCTGCAAGAAGGAGCCCTCGGGCGAGGTGACGCGCGAGTCGAGCCCGAGCTATGAGGGCCCGAGCGAAGCCCCGGCGCGCGGAGCAAGCCCCGCGCGGGGCGCGAGCCCGGGGCCAGGGGCTAGCCCGAGCGCCGGCTAACGCACGACCATTGCCCAGCGAGCGAAAGGGCCGACGTCTGCCTCGGCCCTTTTGCTTTCCGCTAGTCCGGCTCGCTGAGCATTTTGTCGATCTCTTCGTCTAGCGTGCGCACGGCCATCTCCGGGGTAATCTTCTGCAAAAGGACCTTTTCGAACACCTGGTTGGCCAGCGTATTCATCTCGCCCCACTTCGTGGTAATGGGCTGCACGCGGGCGTGCTCGAACGCGCGCACGAAAACCGACTCGTCCCACGGCGTGTCCTCGCGGATGTATATGTCGGAGTTAGCGATCGCCTTCCGCGCGGGGACGGCGCGCTGGGCAAGCGCGTTCATTTTCGACGCTTCCTCGCCGCTCATCCACTTAATAAACGTCCAGGCGTCTTCCACGCGGCGCGTGCCCGCCCACATGCAATAGGCATCGCCGGTATAGCGCGTCCAGCGGCCGGCCGGGCCCTTGGGGACGAACGTTACGTCCCACTGGAAGCTCTCGATGTCGCGCAGGGAGATTACCGACCACGGGCCAGTGAACTGCATGGCGATTTTCCCCGCCTGAAACGCATCGGCGACGCCCTCGAGCTGCCCAGGCTCGGGAACGACCTTGTGCTTGGTGCGCAGCTCGGCATACCAGCGGATCCCGCGTAGGGCCTCGGGCGAGTTGACCACGCACTCCGTGCGCTCCTCGTTCAAAAACCGCCCGCCCGCGCTCCAAATGGGGATTAGCCAATAGGCCCACCAAGCGCTAACCTGTGTCCCGCACTGGTCGATCTGGCCATCGCCGTCGTTGTCGCGGGTTAGCGCTTTGGCTGCGGCGAGAAAGTCGTCCCAGGTCCAGTCTTCGTTGGGATAGTCCAGGCCCGCCTCGTCGAACAGGCGCTTGTTGTAGAAAAGAACCACCGCGCCGCCGTCTTTGGGCAGGCCGTAGATGTGGCCGTTGTAGGTATGCCCTTGGACACATTGGGGAAAGAACTCGTCGAGGTCAATGCCGTCGCGCTCGATGAGATCGTCAAGCGGGCGGAACACTCCCCGCGAGGCGAACATGGGCAGGGGCTCGTCTTGAAAGACCATGACGTCCGGGGCGGCGTTCCCCGCGAGCTCGGCCATGATCTTGTCCTCGTAGCTGCGGGGAATGTGCTCCATTTTCACGTGGATGTCGGGGTGCAGCTCCTCAAAGCGCGCGACCATGCGCTTGTAGTTGGCGATCTCGTTCTCGTCGCCCCAGAAGCTAAACACCAGCCCCTGGCGCGCGCTGGAGCAGCCGCAAAGCGCCGGCGCGGCGGCGAGAAGCAGCGCAGCCGTTATGCGCACGGCAAAGCGATAGCGCGCGCGGACGCCCATGGCCTTGCTCACCGCAAAATCGACTTCGCGCGCGCCGCGCGGCGTTCCTCTTCGCGGGGGAGGAGCGCGCAGGGTTGGCTTGTTGCCAGAGCCGGGGGAAGGAGATTGCGCGCGCGCCTGCGAAGCAACAGGGGCGAATGGCGCTTTTGATGAGACCCCGGCGCGGGACTATTCGTCAATACGATAGATTGTCGTACGGCGAAGGCCCGCGGGCCTGTAAGATTGAACCTTTCGGCGTGGTGCCTGATTTGGTAGAATGTGCCGAGCGTGCTATCCAAGGAGGTCGGGCGCTATGCGCGGGCGAGCAGTAGCGCTTGTCGGTGCCTGTGTGCTGGGCGTAGCATTTCTCGTAGCCGGCTGCGGAATCATCGGCGGAGGCCTGGGCCTGGGCACGCGATCGTTCAGCCAGGGTGTGGCCGCCGCCTCGCTATATGACGAATCGTTTCCCAGCGCGGCTATTCGCGTGGGGTGGATTCCTCCGGAGCAGCCGCCCCCGAATCCCACCGCGCGCGGCGGCTATGTCGTGGGCTATGAGGTCCACCGGAGCACCGTCCCCGACTTTCCGCTTACCGCGGCGACCATGCAGGCGTTTGTCCAAGGGGGGAGCACGAACAGGTTCGTAGACTCTGAGGGCGCGCAGCCTGCGGTAACGGTTACCGTGTCCACGCAAAGCACGGGGCTGGTTACCGTTGACGTGCAGGACGCGGGCGCCACCCCTACGCCGGCGCTCACGCGCAGCGATAGCTCGAACACGTACACCATCGTCCCCACGCCGCTGGTTTCTGGGACGGCTTATTACTATGCCATTTGCGTTGTTTCGAAGTGGCTTATTCCCGTGCCGTTCGACGTCGACGGT
Organism: uncultured Armatimonadia bacterium; assembly: GCA_964565895.1. GTDB lineage: Bacteria > Armatimonadota > Zipacnadia > UBA1398 > CAZMGT01 > CAZMGT01. Next base: position 24,971 of record CAZMGT010000050.1, on the reverse strand, counting down.
GGAGCGTCGCTCGACGGCACGCTGCGCGTAAGCCAGCCCGTTTACGTAGGGCCGATTACCGCAGTGCGCCGGCCGGTGCTCGTCGACCCTCCGGACCTCGGCGAGCCGGGGAGCCAGGAGGTAGACCTGCGCACCGTGGTGTTTCAATGGGAGATGGTGGGCGGCGGAAACCGCTATGTCATCGAGGTGAGCACCGATCCTTCGTTCGGCGCGGACAATGTCGTGCGCAGCTCGGAGTATGTCGTTCCCGCTCCGCAAGACGGCGCGGTACTCGCCCGGCAGTTTACCGGCGCGGACTTGAGCAGGATTTTCCGCAACGTGCAGGGGCCCATTTACTGGCGTGTGGGCGCGCGGCACGAGGGCGATCCCACGCCCGTGGACATAAACGGGCAGCCCGTGGGCTATGTCTACTCCGCGCCGCGGGCGTTCCAGGTGCAGACCCCGCCGCCGCCACCGCCGTCGTAGCGGCGCGAGAGGAGAAAAAGCAAAAGGGCGCGGCGCCCGCCGCGCCCTTTTTTGCTGCAGGCAAGCGCAGCGGCGAGCAACGGCGCCTAGCCCGCGGTGAGGGCAGCGATGGCGTTAAAGTCGTCCTTTAAGCTCTGGTAAAGCTGGCGGTAGATTTTGTGATATTCGGCGTAAAGCTTAGCGTTTTCAGGGTTAGGCTTTGTCTCGGAGACAACCTTAACCACGGCGTCGCACGCCTCTTCGACCGAGGAGTAAATTCCCGCGCCCACGCCGGCAAGCAAAGCCACGCCCAACGCCGGGCCCTCCTCCATGTTTATCCGCACGTGCGCGCGGTTCATCACGTCGGCTTGAATCTGCAGCCACACGTCGCTCCGCGCCCCGCCGCCCGAGGCGCGCACCTGGGTAATCTCCACGCCCATCTCGTCGAGGATGTCGAACGAGTCCTTTAGCCCATAGGCCACGCCTTCCATCACGCTGCGGATGAGATGGGCCTTGGTGTGGCGCAGGTGCAGCCCGAAAAACACGCCGCGCGCGTTGGGATTGGGGTAGGGCGTGCGCTCGCCGGTGAGATAGGGGAGGAAGATTAACCCCTCGCAGCCGGGCTCGACCTCCGCTGCCTGCTTGGTCATCAGCTCATAGGGGTCCACACCCTGCTTTGCCGCGGCCTCCTTCTCCTCAGCGCACAGCGCGTCGCGCAGCCAGCGGAAGCTCCCCCCCGCGGAGAGCATTACCCCCATAACATGCCACTTCCCGGGCACGGCGTGGCAGAACGTGTGCGTGCGCAGCTTCTTGTCCACCAGCGGCTCGTCCAAAAACGCGAACACCACGCCCGACGTGCCCACCGTGGAGGAGACAATGCCCGTGCGCACAATGCCGTTGCCCACCGCGCCAGCGGCTTGGTCACCCCCGCCGCCGACCACGGGCGTGCCCTCGTTCAGGCCCGTGGCCTCGGCAGCTTCGGCGCTGACCTTCGCCGTCGGCTCGGGCGACTCAAACGCCGGCGGCAAAAGCTCGGGGTCGAGCTCGATGGCCTCCAGGAGCTTCGTGGACCAGCGCCGCTCGCGCACGTTAAACAGCGCCGTGCCCGAGGCGTCGGAAACCTCCGTGGCAAACTCGCCCGTGAGGCAAAAGCGAATGTAGTCCTTGGGCAAGAGCACTTTGCGCACGCGGGCGAAGTTCTCCGGTTCGTTCTGCCGCAGCCAGATTATCTTCGGCGCGGTAAACCCGGTGAGCACGGGGTTAAGCGTCTCCTGGACGACAAGCTCCTCGCCCGCCTTTTCGTTGATCCACTCGCACTGCGGGCCGGTGCGTTGGTCGCACCACAAAATGGCCGGGCGAATAACCTCGTTACGCTCGTCGAGGAACACCGAGCCGTGCATTTGGCCGGAGAGGCCCACGGCGGAGACATCGGCGCCCGTGCAGCCAGCCTGGGCGAGCGCCGCGCGGATGGACTTTTGCGTCGCCTCCCACCACTCCCGCGGCTCCTGGTCGGCCCAGCCGGGCTTGGGGGTGAGCAGGGGATATTCATGCGTCGCCGAGCCAAGCAGCTCCCCTGTTTCGGAGATTAACAAAGCCTTGGCCCCTGTAGTGCTCACGTCAATGCCCAACAAGTGTCCCATCCCGCGACACCCTCTTTCGCTACTCGATCTTCTCGATGGTCACGGGCTCGCCGGCGCGCACCTGTTTAAACACCGTGGGGTCGCCCTCGATCTTGCCCACCACGTTAACGGGGCTCGCCGGGCGAATCTCGTCGCCCGTGCTGGCCGGGGTGGGGCCGAAGAAGATGCAAAACGCGTTTCCCGGGGGCCAATAGCCGAGGTCGCCCATCTCCACCACGGCCTGGGCGTTCTCCTCGCCCCGCTGCACGGGAATGCCAAAGTAGATCTCGTCGCCCCACGTCTGCGCCGTGGCCCTAATGGGCAGGGCGTCCCAAATGTCCTGCGCTGTGGGGGTGTCGTTCAGCGTCGCCTCTGCGGAAACGTTGCCCGCGGTAATCCTAATCCGCTTGCTCACGCCGCTCCCTCCTTCTCTTCTGCCTGAGCAGACCGCGGTGCGCGAAACAGCGCAAGATGTTGTCCGACAACGGCGGGCACATTCCACACGGCTTGGGGAAAACCCTTTTGGCGTGCCCAGCAAACGGCGCGCGGAAAGCGAGCCGCTGCACCGGGCGCCCGCTCGCGCAGAGCAGCGGGGGCGGAGGTGCCGGCCCCTGCGCTAGATAAGGGAAAAGCCCGCGGGGCGGCAAAAACCGCCCGCCAGCGCGAAACTTTACCATGAGGTTTTACGTTTGAATTAATGAAGCGGCCTGACTCCCCGCTTCACTGGCTTACTCCTCTAGGCGGTGGGCAGCTTTGGGACACAAGCTGCCCGCTGCTGTTTTTGGGCCGCGTTTTGCCCAGGCTCAAATGTCGCACAGCGCCGTGCGCGCGGCTAGACAACGCGCAGGCAACGTGGTATATTAGCGCAAAACAGGTTTTGGCAAACTGGCGATGACGGGGAGTAGTAGGTAGCCGGCGGGGCTACAGAGAGCCGCGGGAGCTGAGAAGCGGCGCCTGCAGCAGCTACCGAACTCGCCCCTGAGCCGCGGAGCGAAAGCTCGCCCAGAGCAAGTAGCGCCCGACGGAGCGCCCCACCGTTAAAAGGGGACGGGCATCGGAGCTTTCTCCTGTGCCTAGAGCGGGCAGGCGCACAGGCGCCTGTCAAGTTGAGTGGTACCGCGTGGAGCGTGCGATCGCCCCTCGTCTCAACAGAGTCGAGGGGCTTTGTGTTTATAAGGGAGAACCGAGGCACACCGGCGGGCAACCGGCGCAAGCGCCGGCGCCGGCGGCACTGCGGGGGAGAGAAACGATGAGCAAAAGGCGGATAAAGATCTTCGACACCACCCTGCGCGACGGCGAGCAGTCGCCCCGCGCCGGTCTTACGCCGTCCCAGAAGCTGCAGATCGCCCGGCAGCTTGACCTGCTCGGCGTGGATATTATCGAAGCCGGCTTCCCCATCTCCTCGCCCGCGGACCTCGAGGCCGTGCAAATGATCGCCGAGGAGGTTCGCCGGCCGACGATCTGCGCCTTGGCGCGCGTTGTCCCGAAGGACATCGAGGCTGCTTGGGAGGGCGTGAAAAACGCGGAAAAGCCGCGCATTCACGTGTTTGTGGGCACCTCGCAGCCCCATGTCGAAAAAAAGCTGCGCAAAACCCCCGAGGAGATCGTGGACATGGCCGCCGAGGGGGTAAAGCTCGCCAAGTCGTTTTGCCACGACGTGGAGTTCTCGCCCGAGGACGCCACGCGCACCGACCGCGGGTTTATCAAAGAGGTCGTCGAGGCGGCGATCGAAAACGGGGCCACGGTAATTAACCTCCCCGACACCGTGGGCTATACCACCCCGTGGGAGTACGAGGACCTGATCCGTTGGGTGCGCGAGAACGTGGCGGGCATCGAGAAGACGACGATTAGCGTGCACTGCCACAACGATCTCGGCCTGGCCGTGGCTAACTCGCTCGCCGCGATTCGCGCGGGGGCCACGCAGGTGGAGTGCACGATCAACGGCATCGGCGAGCGCGCGGGCAACGCGGCGCTCGAGGAGATCGTCATGGGGCTGCACACGCGCGGCGATTTCTACGCCGACGTAGAGTGCCAGATAAACACGCGGCAGCTTCTGCGCACAAGCCGCCTGGTCAGCCAGCTCACGGGGATCGTCGTGCAGCCGAACAAGGCCGTGGTCGGGGCCAACGCGTTCGCGCACGAGTCGGGCATCCACCAGGACGGCGTGCTCAAGGCGCGCGAGACCTATGAGATCATGGATCCCCAAAGCGTGGGGGCCGAGGGCACGGAGCTTGTCCTCGGAGCGCGCTCCGGCCGCCACGCGCTTAAGCACCGGCTGGAGAACCTGGGCTATGAGGTGGACGACGAGGCGCTGGAGCGCTACTACCAGCGCTTCCTGACCATCGCGGACTCCAAAAAAGAGGTGTTCGACGAGGACCTCATCGCCATCGTCGAGGACGAGACGGGCGCCCCGGGGAGGCTCTATGAGATCGTCTCTCTGCACAGCTTCTCGGGCACGGGCGCCGTGCCCACGGCCTCGGTGGAGATCCGCATGCCCGACGGCAACGTCGTGCGCGCCTCGGGCACGGGCAACGGGCCCATCGATGCCGCCTATAACGCCATTGATGCGGCTATCGGGCGCGAGGCGAAGCTGCTTGAGTTTAGCCTGAGCGGCGTCACAGGAAGCCGCGACGCCGTGGGCCAGGCGCGCGTGAAGATCGAGATCGAGGGGCGCACCGCGGTGGGCCTGGGGGCGTCTACCGATGTCGTCGAGGCCAGCGCGCGGGCTTATGTGAGCGCGATAAACCGCGCGCTAACGAACAACGCCTCGGGGCGCAAGCGGCCGCGGGCGCGCTAAAAGGCCCGCGCCGGCGGGTGGGCGCGGCCGAAAAACGGGGCGCCATGCGAAACCGGCTACGGGGCAAGCATCGTCCGCGCCCGCCGCGGTTCCCTGTCGCTTAGTCGCGCGGCAGCTTCGTGAAAATCAGAATGTACTGGTGGTGCACGTTGGGGATGAACCGGTAGGGGATGCCGTAGGCGTAGAGGTTCTTATTGTTCTGCACGAGGACGGTTATCCCCTGAAGCAAAAATCCCGCCTCCTCGATGCGCCGGGCGAGGTCTGCGTGATACATGACAAACCTCTTGCCGTGGCGGAAGTCGGAGACGATCACCGCCATATAGGCGCCGTATTTAAGCACGCGGTGGCAGCGGGCGAAGACCTCGGCCAGGCGGCTTAAGAACTCGCCGTAGTCCTCGATATTCCCCAGGTCGCGCGGGTCGTCGCTATAGCGCGTTTTAAGGCCCTTGCTTTTGCGCTCCGCCTTGGTCTTCATCCCCTTGTCCTTGCGCAGGATCTTCCAGTACGGGGGGCTGGTGACGATAAAGTCGAAGCTCTCGTCGGCGAGCGTGTCCAAAACCTCAGCGGCATCGCCCTGAATGACGCGCAGGGCAATGGGGTCGGCCATTTGCTCCAACGCGTTTAGCGCGCGCCGGCGAGCGACCTTAACCCAGTGTTCCACGAGCTCAATCCCCACGCCCTCGCGCTCGGTCATCGCGCAGGCGACGAGCGTCGAGCCCGAGCCCACGAACGGGTCGAGCACGCGCTGGCCGCGCTTGGTGAACAGGGCGATGAGCCGCGCCACGTCCTCTTCGCTGAACGTCGCCGGGTGGTCGAGCTTAAGCGGATCGCGCGGCGGGGCGATGCTCTCCCACACGCTTTTGGTGAGAATCAGCCACTGGCGGTTGGAAAGGTCGTTGAGCTTGTTGCGCGGGTCGACCTTCTCCACCGCGGGCTTGCTTTGCGCGCGGCGCCGCCTGGCGGGAGGCGCCTGGGTAGCGCTGGGCACGAAAATCACTCCTCCGGCGCCGGCAACGGGCGCCGGAACTCCTAACGGTCGGCCGGGCGAGGAGGTTTAGCACGGGCGAAAAAGTTTTGTCTAGGCAAAACCTTTTTCGCTGGGCGCGTGGTAGGGCAAAGCTCGCGGGCAGCGCCGCCTGGGGAGCACGCGCGAGAAGTCAGGCCGCCGGCTCTGCGCTTTTTCCGGCGGCGGGGTAAACGCTACTACTGCTGGGGCCGGCGCAGCTTCTCGTGGCACACCTTACACGGGTCGGCCATGAGGTCATGACAGAGCAGACACTGCGCCCGCTGCCCCTGCGCCGTCTTAATGTGCCCGGCAAGGTAGCCCTCTACGTGCGTCTTGGGCTTTAGCGCCTTGTGGCACTGCAGGCAATAGTCGCGCGTGTGGCAGATCGCGCACGAGTTGGGGTTTTGCTCCACCGCTGCCTTATGCGCCACGGCAAAGCGCTCCGGGTGGGGCATCTCCAGCCCCCCGTGGCACTCCGTGCACTGCTTCGCCGTGTGGCAGATGGCGCACGATTGGTCCGCTTGCTTGCCGTGGGCCTTGGGCCAGCCCTCGTCGTGCGTTTCGGGCCGCACCTTCTGGTGGCAGCGCAGGCATGGGCCGAGGTCGGCGTGGCACTTCGCGCACACCTCGCGCGAGCGCCGATACTGCTCCGCGTGTGCGCTGGCCCAGGCGCTGGGGTGGGGCATGCGCAGGCCGTGGCAGGCGTCGCACTCGCTCTGCTTGTGGCACAAAGCGCAGTTGCTCGCCAGCTCCTGCGCCGCCGCCCCGTGCTGGGCAACGGTGTGGTAGGCCGCCTGAGGAGGCGTTTTCCGATGACAGGCCTCGCACCACGACGCCTCGTGGCAGCGCGAGCAGTCGCCCCGGTGCTCTGCGGCAAGTCGCCCGTGGCTTGCCCGAAAGCCCGCAGGATGGGGCATGGGCAGGGTGTGGCACCGGTCGCAAAATGTTTCTTTGTCGTGGCACTGCGCGCACGAGGCATCGGCGAGCGCCGCGTGGCGGGGGACGAAGTCCGCGCCGTGGTTCGGCGGGCGCAGCGCCGCGGGAACCTCGTGGCAGCGGTGGCACTGGTCCGGCGCTTCGATCATCGGCCGGTGGCAGGCGAGGCACAGCTCGTGCCCCCGGCCGCCGATCAGCTTGTGCCGCGCGACGTCGTGGCACGTGTCGCAATGCAGCCCGGGCTTATTGTGCTCCTCGTGCGAGAAGCGCACGTCGGGGGCGAGGATCGGGATGTCCGCGAGGACAGAGTGGCAGCTCAAGCACTCGCTCCCGACCACCGCCTGCGAGACGCCCTCGAGCAGGGGCGTCGCCTGGGGCGTGGCGAGCACGGGGACAACCTCAGGCCGCGGCAAAAGCAGGCCGAAGACGATCGTGCTCAGCGCGGCAAGCACAATGGCCACCAGGGGAACGACAATCAGCACTTGCGCAACTCGCCTGCGCAGCCCCATCTACTGTTCTTCCTCGCTTCGTTGCTGCTCGGCGGGGCGCTCCGCTGGGCGCTCCTCGCGACGCTCGGACGCACTGCCTTGGCCGGCGAGCATTTCCTCGTACTCCTCGGCGTGGAACTTCCTCATCTCCTCCGCAGAGATCTTCCCGTCCCACCAGGTCCAGCTCATGGGGAAGCGGTCGGGGTTAAAATGCACATTGTAAAAGTGCCAGATGATAATCGCCAGCGCGGCGAGCAGTCCCTCATCGCTATGCGCCTCGTGGGCCACATCTACCCCGAACTTGGGGAGCACGCGCATCGCCAGCTCCTCAAACCACAGCACCAGCCCGGAGATGATCATGATCACGCAGCCCCAGTATACCGCCCAGTAGTCGAACTTCTCGTAGTAGGCAAACCGCCTGAACCGCGGCCGCTCGCGGCGCAGGCCGAAAAAGTAAAGCACGTTGTGCACTACGTCGACGACGTCTTTGACGCGCGGGAGAAGCTGGAAAAACTCCGCCCGCCCGTGCTTAGTAAACACAATGTAGAACACGTGGACCACGGCGACGAGAATAAGCAGCGCGGCGCCCACGCGGTGCACTACGCCGCTGGCCTCCACCCCGCCGGTAACCGAGAACAGCCAGCGCGAAAACGGAGCGTCGGGAAACTTAAGCGGAATCCCCGTGGCGATGAGCAGCAGGCAGCTTAGGGCAAGGCCCATGTGCTGCACGCGGAAGAAGAGGTCCAGCCGCGGGATCTCCTCCTCGGGCTGGGGCGTGGGCGGCGCCCCGCCCGCCAGCCGCTGCTTTAGCCGCTCGCGAAAGCGCGCCGCGACATCGAGAAATATGTGCCCGATGAGCATGACCATGGTGACGATCGTCAACCAGCGAAACCCCGCGGCGACGTAGTAGAGCAGCGGCTCCTCGCGCCGGGTAATGATGACATGCATCTTGCCGCGGGCGAAGTTCTCCGTCGCCCCCGGATGGCACGCGCCGCATGTGCGCGCGAGGTTCTGCGGGTTGATTGCCGAGCGCGGGTCGGAGGCCGGGCGAATCTCGTGCGCCATGTGGCAGCTTGCGCAGTGGGCGACTTTCGTGCTCCCGAAGCGATTGGCCACGCCGTGGTAGCTGTCGCGATAGGTCTCTAGCCGGCGCTCGGCAAGGTTATATTTCTCAATCAGCCGCTTATCCTCGTGGCACCTGCTGCACGTCTGCGGCACGCGCAGGGGATGGACGGGCGAGCTGGGGCTTTTTGCGCTGAGGACGTCGTGCGCGCCGTGGCAGTGGTAGCACAGGGGCACGTCGTCGCTGCCCTGGAGAAAAGCCTGGGCGTGCACGCTGCGGCGAAACTCGCGCGCCTCCGCCTCGTGGCAGCCCATGCAGGCAAGCAGGGCCTCGCGTGCGGCGGGCTCTAGCCGGCCGAGCGCCTTGCCCCACCCCTTGGGCGGGCGAAAGCTTCGGCGCTCGCCCGCGGAGGCCATGCTCGTGTGGCAGTCGGTACACTCGAGCTCGCGGTGGTCGGGAACCTGGTTCAAATACTTCTGCTCGTCGACAAACAGGCTGTGCCTGCGCCCGGAGCGGTCAATACGCGCAAACCCCGGCTGGCCGTGGCAGCTCAGGCAGCGGGCAATGCCCGCGTTTTTCGCCGCGTTGTGCTCTTTCGCGGGCGCGGAGGCCGCCGGACCCCTCGCCCCCAGGGCAAACAACAGCGCAAAACCAACGAGCGCCGCAAAAGTCAAGCGCCGCGCATTTTGCCTGCAGTTCATGGCAAAACCTTGTCGCTCTGGGCGGGCCGCCCCCGCCCAGGCAATATAAGAGGCGCGGCAAGCAATTTGCCCGCGCCTCCTAGGGCCTGCGGTGTATTCTAACTCGCCCCTGCGTTTTCCTTCATCATCTGTTTCCCCATGCAGCGAGCGCTTGCCGACCGGAGGCAAGAGCGGCCAGGCCGTCGGGCAGGGCCAGGTTTTGCGCGGTGCGGGGTGAGCCAGCGGGCTCAAAAAAATGAGCCGCGTGGGCAATTGGCCTAGCCCGCTACGGCGTGCTAGGGTTAGGTTGGGAGGGTCGGGACGCTTTCGGGACGCGGCGGCCCGGCCCAAGAGCCTGGCCGGCAGCAAACTTATGCTTCGGCGCCCCAGCGAATGCTTGCCGGCAGGCCTACCTACCTCGCCGCCTCCGCTGCGGCTGGGAATGTTCGGGCGCTGCCTCTGCCCTTTCCCCCTTGGCGCCCGAACATTCTAATTTGTCTGCGCTTGCCGCGTCTTCTCCGCGCTCCACAACGGCCCGGCGGGGCATTATAATGCCCCAAACCTGCCGCGCGGCGCAAAGCCCTAGCCGCCGGCCCGTCGCGCCCAAGGGAGTTTGATGCCCCACGTGCGCAAATCGCAGCGCTTTCGCCGGCCTCTGGCCCTGGGTGCAGGCTGCGCCCTCGCCCTGGCGCTTGCCGCGCTGCTCGTTATTCCCCGCGCGTTGAAAAACGCGCCCCCGGGGCTTCGCCTCGCCTGGGAACACCGCACATTTGGCCCGATCTTCGGCTCGCCCCTCGTTGTCGGCGACAAGGTTTACTTCGGCTCTAGCGATGGCACCTTCTGGTGCCTCGACCGGCGCACGGGCGAGGTTGTCTGGAGCGAGCTTTTTCCCCTGCCCACGCGGGCCACGCCCATAGAGTGCGACGGGACAATTTACGTCGGCGCAGACGACTACCGGCTGCACGCTCTCTCGGCCGAGGGCGGCCGGCCTGTGTGGGATGCCCCAGGCGCGGGGCAGACGAACGGCCCCATTGAGGGCGCGCCCATTGTGGTTGGGGAACACGTATATGTGGGCAGCGACGACGGATATCTTTATGCGTTCGACCGCGCGACAGGCCTGCGCAGCCGCGATCCTCTGCCCCTGGGCAGCTTCTGCTGCGTAGACCTTACCGCAAGCGACTGCCGGCTCCTCCTGGGCACCGGCGATGGCGCCCTGCACATTATCGACCTTGGCCGCTGGGAGAGCCAGAAGCTGTTTACCGAGGGGGCGATCCACTCGCCCGTCGTTCTCGCGCCCGGCGGGGCCGTTCTGGGCAGCGACGACGGCCGGCTTTATGTCGCCGACCTGCGCGCCGCGGACTTTATCGCCGAGTTTGCCACCGGCGGGCCCGTGCGCTCCGTGCCCCTCCTCGTGGGCGACACGGTATACTTCGGCTCCAACGACGGCTGCGCCTACGCCGCGGACTTGCGCGCCGGGCGGGTGCTGTGGAAGCTGGCCACGGGCGGCGCCGTGCGCTCGCGCTTTGCCCTGCGCGACAACGTGCTTTACTTCGGCTCGGACGACGGCCTGCTGCGCGCGGTGTCTGTTCTCGGCGAGCCGAAGCTTTTGGCGACATTTGCCGCGGGCGGACCGATCGCGAGCGGTCCGGTGCTCGTCGGTAATCTGTTATACTTCGGGTCGTGGGACGGGAAGCTGCGCGCGCTGCGCACAAACCTGAGCGCGCGCTAGGCGAGCGGAGGCCAAACCATGCCCTTTCGTCAAAACGCGGCGCGCATCGCGGAGATCGCGCGCATCCTCGCCCGGCACGGGTGGGAGTCCGCGGGGAGGATCGTGGGCTTTGAGCGCGGGGTGCGCGGGCGGCCCCACGAGGGGCCGATCGTCTTGCCTCCGGACCGCTTGCGCGCGCTGCTTGCCGAGCTCGGGCCGACCTATGTCAAGGTGGGGCAGATCCTAAGCACGCGCGCGGACATCATTCCCCAGGAGTACGTCGCGGAGCTGGAAAAGCTGCAGGACGAGGGCGAGCCGTTTCCCATCGAGCAGGTGCGCGAGGTGATCGAGGCCGAGCTGGGCGCCCCGCCGGAGGAGATTTTCGCCGAGTTTGATCCCGAGCCGTTCGCCGCCGCCTCGCTCGCCCAGGTGCACGCCGCGCGCATCGAGGGCGTGGGCGAGGTTGTCGTTAAAGTCCAGCGCCCCGAGGCGCGCAGGATTATCGAAACCGACATCCAGCTCCTCTATCTTGCCGCCCGCGCGCTCGAGGCCACCTTCCCCCAGCTCAAGCGCTACGACCTGCTTGCGCTTACCGACGAGCTGGCCCGCCGCCTACGCGAGGAGCTGGACTTTAACCACGAGGGGCGAAACACCGACCGCATCCGCGAGAACATGGCCGACGTCGCCAGCGTCGTCATCCCCGAGGTTATCTGGGACTATTGCTCCTCGCGCGTGCTTGTCCTTAAGCGCATTCGCGGGGTGAAGGTTAAGGACGAAGAGGGCCTGCGCCGGCTGGGCGTAGACCGCGCCGAGGTCGCCCAGCGGCTGGCCAAAATTATGTTCCGCCAGATCTACGTCGACGGCCTGTTTCACGCCGACCCGCACCCGGGCAACGTCGTCGTCTTCGAAGACGGGCGCATTGGCCTTTTGGACTTCGGCCTCGTGGGCTATCTCGACCGCCACGCGCGCGACGTGCTCGTGGACATGCTGCTTGCCCTGCGGCGCGAGGACCCTGGGCGGTTCGCCGACGATCTCCTCAGCCTGTGCGGGGAGAAAGTGGAGGTGGACTACGCGGCGTTCGCCGACGATGTGGCGCGGGTTATCCGCGGGTTCCGCTCGCAGCTTCCCGAGGAGCGGAAGGTGAGCGCCGTGCTTCGCGATGGGCTCAAGGTGTTTCGCGAGCATCGCGTGGCCGTGCCCTCGGAGATCGCTTTGCTTGTGAAAACGTTTATTGTGTTCGAGGGCGTCTGCCGCCGGCTCGATCCCCAGTTCGACACGCTCAAGGCCGCCGAGGAGTCCGTGCTCCAGGTGATGGCGGGGAGGCTGGAGCCCGCGCGGCTTGTTGCCGCCCTGGTGGACACGGGGCACGACCTCGTTGAGCTTCTCCTCGACGCCCCGCGCGCTGTGGGCGAAGTTCTGCGCAAGGCGGCCCGCGGCGAGATGCGCGTCAACGTCCTGCACCGCGGGTTGGAGGAGTTTGGCGCGCGGCTGGACAGAACGGTAAACCGGTTGGCGTGGGCGCTTGTTGTCTCGGCGTGTATCGTAGGCTCTTCTATTCTCGTCCAAGCGGACATGCCTCCGCGCATTCACGGCTACCCCGTGGCGGGGATGATTAGCTTTGCTGTGTCCGGGGCGCTTGCTGCAGTGTTGCTCTGGCACATCTACCGCTCCGGGCGGCTGGGGTAGGTGAGAGCGGTGGACGGGAGCATGCGCGCCCTGCGCACGTTGGCCCTGTTGCTGCTTGGCGTCGCTCTGGGCTTTGCCGTGGGCTATGTGGCGAGCGAGCGGCTGGGCGGCGAAGCTGGCCGCGGGCAAGTACCTCGTCCCCTGGGCCAGGGGCCGCGCTCTGCGGGCGAGCTGGGGCTGTTTGCCGAGCTTGCGCGCCGGCTCGAGCCCACGGTGGTCAGCGTTGGGGCAAGCAGCCTCGAGGGCCTGGCCTCGGTAGACGAGCTGATCATCCCCCGCTGGGGCGATGGCACCCCGTGGGCCCTGCCCCCGTGGCTGGAGCAGGCCGAGCGCTGGACGGCTCTCGGCTCCGGCGTAATCATTGACCCCCAGGGATACGTGGTCACCAACGCCCATGTCATCGAGAACATTAAGCCCAAGTGTATCGTGGTCACCCTCGCCGATCGCCAGCGGATCCCGGCCAAGCTTGTGGGCAGCGACCGCTGGACGGACATTGCCCTGCTCAAGGCCCAGGCCGAGCGACGACTGCCCGCGGCGCAGTTCGGCGACGACGAGGAGCTCCAGGTGGGGGAATGGGTCATGGCCATCGGCAACCCGTTCGGCCTGGGGCGCAGCGTTACCGTGGGCGTAGTGAGCGCCAAGGCGCGCTCGCTGGGCGGACCCTACGACCGCTACTTGCAAACCGACGCTGCGATTAACCCGGGCAACAGCGGCGGCCCCCTGTTCGACACCCGCGGCAAGCTCGTGGGCATTAACACGGCCATCGGCCAGGGCGAGGGAATCGGCTTTGCCATCCCCTCCTCGCTCGTGCGCGAGGTTGTCGAGCAGTTGCGCGCCCACGGGCGGGTGATCCGCGGGTTTATCGGCGTCGTCCCTTACGAGATCACCGAGACGGTGGCCAAGAACAGGGGGATTGACGTTCGGGAAGGGGCCTATGTGGAGCGCGTGGAAAAAAACTCGCCCGCGGACCGGGCAGGCATTCGCCGCGGAGACATTATCGTGGAGTTTAACGGGCGGAAAATTCGCCACCGGCAGGATCTTTTCGATGCTGTGGCCCGGGCGCCGGTGGGCGAGACGGTGAACGTTGTCGTGTTGCGCAACGGGCGCAAAGAAAAGCTGCGGGTAACCGTTGCCCGGCGGCCCGATGTACTGGACTGAGCGCCAGGGGCCGCGCGCGGAAAAGAAACCGTTGTGGGCGAAGAGCACTCTACGATCGAGCTTCGCGTTTGCGACTCCGCCGGGCAGCCGCTGGTTGCCCGCGCGCTGTTATTTTCCGAGGGCTGGCGCTTTTCCCGCGCAGCGTTTACAGACGCCGCCGGCTGTGCAACGTTTAGCGACATCCCCCCACAGCCCCTGTCGCTCGAGGTCGACCGCGGGCCGCTGTGGTCGCGCTACATCGGGGCGTTAGATGTTCGCCCGGGCGAGCGCATCTCGCGCAGGGTCGTCCTCGAGCGCCTGTGCGACCCCAGGCTCTACGGCTACTACCCGGGCGACCCGCACGTGCACAGCCTATATAGCGACGGCCGGCAAACGCCGCAGGAGATCGCCCACGCCGCGCGCGCGGCGGACCTCTCCTGGTGCGCGCTGACCGACCACGACACGATGGACGGGGCGCAGGAGTGGCTCGCCTGCGCGGACGAGGCGTTTTTGCCCATCGTCGGCGAGGAGGTGTCTACCGGCGCGGGGCACATTCTCGTGCTCGGTGCCTCGGGCGAGGTGCGCGGCGCGGACAACGCGGATGAGGAGCAAATGCAGCGCATTTTTGCCGAGGCGCGCGCCCTGGGCGGGGCGGTGTTCGTCGCCCACCCCAATTTCCCCGTGCCCGAGCTTTCGTTTCGCTTTTGGAACACGGAGGGCTTCCACGGGCTCGAGGTCGTGCACCAAGGCTCGCTCCCGCCCATGCCTCCCGCGCCCGCCCAGCCCGACCTTCAGGCGGAGGAGCTGTTTTTCGAGCTGCTTGAGCAGGGAAGGCGGCTTGCCCCGCTCGCGGGCAGCGACTGCCACGACACAACAAACGAGCTCCAACGCGAGGGCCTGCGCGACCCCCGCGCGGCGCTGTCGCGCATTCCCGAGTATGTCGCTGTGCTCGAGGCCGTGGGCCTGGCGCGGATGAAGCTCTGGGCGCGCCAGGGAAACGCCGTGGGCACCCAGCGCACATACGCCCGCGCGCACGCGCTCTCTCGCGAGGAGATCCTCGCCGCGCTTGTCGCCGGGCGCACGGTCGTCTCTAACGGGCCGTTTTTGCTTGTCGAGAGCGCTGCCGGGCAGGGCCCGGGCGATGTTATCCGCGGCGAAGGCAGCGAGCTTGTGTTTTTCCTCCGCGCGTGGTTTAACCGCCCCTTGCGCCACGTCTCCGTGCGCGCTGGGCGAGAGGTCGTCCGCCGCGTGGCCCTCGGGGGGCGGGTTAGCGCCGAGGTGGAGGTTACCCTTCCCGCGGAGACGTGCCGCGGCCGGCCTCTTCTCTTCCAGCTCTACGCCGACGAGCCATACTCCGCGCTCGCCGCGCCGATTTACGTGGAATAAGCCCGCGCGGCGTTCCCTTTGCTCGCCGGTCTGCCGGCGAGCCTAGTACTGCTGAAACAGCCGGCCCCACTTCGTCTGCAGGGCCTTCTTTACCCGTCTTTTGCCGATGAGCGGATACCAGTACCAGTCGTGGTAGGCGATGGAGGCGAGGTAGGACCACGGGGTAATGACGCTGCGCAGGAGGAACTTCTCGAGCGGCTTAAGCGGGCCCCAGTAGATCAACTTCTGCCCGCGGCTGGCGAACGTGTTTTGGTCGGCGCGAAACCCCCAGCTCTCGCCGGAAACGTCGTCGCCCACGAGCTCGATCTTCTCCGGGTCGCCGCAGCCCAGTCCCGCCTCGTGAGCCATTTTAATGTAGCCGATAGACAGAGGGTCGAATCCCATGAGCTTGGCGGCAATGGCGTCGATGGCCACTTGGTCGGCGCTGGCCAGGATAACGTCTTTCTCATACCACTCCATGCACCGCGGACCGGGGCCGCTCCCCGCAAACGTCCCGTCCATCACGGCAAACAGCCCCGTGTGGATCTCCCGCTGAATGGTAAGCAGGTCCACGAGGGTTTCGTGGATCACGGAGTGCGTCCAGTGCCGGCGCTCGTGCAGCAACCCGCCAAAGGCGTTTTTCATCGCCCCCGTGGTAACGGTAAACACGTGCGTCTTCACGGTGGGCAGGTGAACGATGTTGCTCCCGATAAGCCGCTTGGGGATCTCGATGCCGTTGGGGAAGATCTCGAGCAGGGCGCGCATTTTGCCCCGCGGGTGATAGGTTACCCACTCCTCGTTTTCGTATAGGTGAATGTTGCGCACGCCATATTTTTCGAGCACGGGCTTGTGCTTGTTGGCCACCTCGCCGCGCTTGGCGCTAACGACCACGGTGCGGTTGTGCGCGCCATAGAGCAGCTCGCGGGGATAGCCGTCGTCGAGCATCGTTTTGATCACGCCCTCGAGCTGCCACGGGGTGGTCGAGCACGCGGGATACCAGCGGTGCCAGGAGATGTTGATCTTCAGCGCCGTTTCGCGGTCCTTGGGCAGGTAGTCCTCGTAGCGGGCGAGGCGCATTACCCGGGCATAGTCCTCGAGCACCGTTTCCGGAGAGGTGCGCACGACGGCGACGAGCGGCCGAGGCACAGGGAGCAGCTCGCGCTCGGCGCGGCGCTCGTCCTCTGGCGCGGGCCGTTCGCGTGCCGGGCTGACACTCACTGCGCTTCCCCTCTCTCCGCGGCAAGGCGCGCATCGAGCTCCGCGACGAGACGAACGATAGACTGCGCCGCGGCGATGCGCACCCCGCGATCTTCGGCCTTATTATTGATCACCTCGCGCAAGCGCTCCAGAGCTTCGCCCACCTGCGCCTGAGGTAAAACGGCGGCCGCGGCCCGGCGAACCTCCACGCGCGGGTCATCCAACGCGCGGACGATCGCCTCGTCGCCCTCCGCCGCCGGGTTGGCGGCCAAGGCGATAACGGCGTCGCGCCTAATCGTCGGGTTAGCATGTGCGCACAGCTTAGCGAGCGCGCGCCCCGCCTCGGCGGAGCCCAGCGCGCCCAGGGCGAGGACGGCGGGCGCGCAGCCCTCGCCGATCTCCAAGTCGTCCGGCCCGAGCGCCCGCGCGCTCGGCCCGGGGCAGCTCAGCGTCGTGCTATATTCGTTGGCCACGCGGTAGTAGTACTTGTAGTTGTTCAGCTGGCCGCTGGTCGTGCCGAAATAAAACCAAAAGCGCAGGGTTGTGCGCTCGGGCGCAAAGCGCACCTGTGCCGCCTGGTCGCCGCCTACGGTGCGCTGGGCAGCGCGCGCGAGAAGCTCCACGGCGCGCGACCCGCCCACGCTCCCTAGGGCAACGGCCGCCGCGGAGCGCGTGAGCCGATCCTCGTGCTCGAGCAACGGCTCGAGCAGGCGCACGAGCTCTCCGCGCTCGGCGGGGCTTGCCTTTGCCGCCGCTTCGCCGGCAAGGCTGATCAACAGCGCCCGCGTCATGCGCTCTTTTTCCTTCGCTGCGGCGCGCAGGAGTTCCGCTGGCGCGCGCTCGGGGGCGATCGCCAAAAGCGCCCGCGCGGCGGCGCGTCTGATCGCCATGTGCGCCCCCTGGCGCAGCGCGGCAAGCACGGCTTCGGCCTGCTCCGCGCCGCCGATCTCCCCCAGCCCGCGCAGGGCCTCGATCGCCAGATAGCGGTCGCTTTCCTGCGCGGCCACGGCGGCCAGGGTTTGCGCGTCCTCTGCCGTGCGGAAGAAGCAGCGCAGTGCGCGCAGGGCATACCAGCGCAGCTCGCGCGCGGCGGGGCCTGTGGCATAGCCCTGCACTGCCTGGTGCATCCTGCGCCACGCCGCGGCCGACTTGCCCGTGGGAGGGTTATTGCGTGGCGCGTCGCTTCTGCGCGGCCAGCGCCGGTCGGGGTGCAGGCCCCCGCCCCCGCGGTAGCGCTCCACGGGATAGTGCAGGCCCCCGGGGTGCGCGCGGCCGTAGTCTGCCACGAGGACGAAATCCGCCCGGCCGGCGTCCACCCACAGCCAGCCCGGGTCTAGCCCCTCGAGCACGGCGAGGGCAAGCTCGCGGTTTGTCTCCTCAAGCGCCCGAGCAAGCAGCGGCCAGTCGCGCGGGTCGCCGATCTGCGCCAACGCACGCAGGCCGCAGCGGCGCAGGGCAAGCGATTTGCTTTCCGCGGCGGCGCGCGCCCCCTGCCGCGCGGCGTCTTTGTTTGCGCGCGAGAGAATAACAAACGGCGCCCCGCCCAGCTTCTCGCGCTTGCCCGCCTCAAGGCACGCCTCTTTCGCCGCCTCGGGGTCGAGCTTAACCAGCGCGTTTAGCGCCTCCAGAGCGACCACGGCAACGCCGTCGCGTGCCGCCTCGCGCAGCGCGGGCACGGCCTCGCGATAGCCCAGCTCGCCCAGGGCATAGGCGATTAGCGCGCGGGGATACCACACGTGCTCGAACGCCAAAATGTCGCCCGCGTCGCGCCACACGTCGGCGGCGTCTTTCATCTCCCCGCGCTCGGTGGCCAGCGCGCGAGCGAGGGCCGGCGCGCCCGCGGCGCCCGACAGGGCAAGCGACTTCGCCGCGATCCAGCGCACGGTGGCGCGCTTGTCGCGAAGCTTTTCCGCGGCAAGGCGCAGGGCCTCTTCCGGCGCTCTCTCGCGCAAAATGAGCAGGCAGCGGCTGAGCACGGTGGTGCTGGAGTCGCCGGCCCGGCGTCGCGCCGCCTCCACCGCGGCGCGCGGGTCGGCTAAAAGCAGCGCGGAAAGCGCCGCCGCACGCACCTCCCACTCCTTATCCGCGGCCGCTTCGACGAGCCGGGCTATGGCCTCTGCTCCGCCTGCGGCGCCAAGCTGGCGCAGGGCTTGGGCGCGCACCTCCGGATAGCGGCTGCGCGAAACCTGGATGAGCGCGCGGACAAGCTCCTCGCGCCGCGGCACGCCGATCACTTCTAGCCAGCGCCAGTGCGCTTGCTCGTCCTTCGCGCGCAGCGACTCGGGCAGGACCTCGAGCGCCGCACGCAGGGCGCGGTTTGCCGCGAGCCGCTCGCGCAGCGAGACCTTCGCCCCGGCGACCGCCCAAGCGCCAAGGAGAACAGCCGCGCATATCAACGCCGCCTTGCGCACCATTTGCACCACCGCCCTTGGGCGAGCCTCCACTGGAGCATTTCGCTGCCCCTCCGGCCCATCCTCGGCCAGGGGACCGATGGCGCGCAAAGCAGGGCAAAAAGAAAAGCGGCGGCAGCGCCGCCGCTTCGTTCGCGTTTCCTTGCCCGCTACAGCTTAACCTCGCGCCCCGTTTCGCTCGACTTATAGATGGCGTCGAGCATTTGCTGGACGATGAGCCCGTGCTCCAGCGGCGCGGGGTTCTCCGTGCCGTCGAGGCAGCAGTCGATAAACTGGCGAATCTCGTTGGCGTGCCCGGGAACCTTTTTCACGGGCAGGGGGATGGACACGGGCTGGCCGTAGAGGTCCTTGTAGATGGTCAATGGGTCGAAGCTCGCCCCGCCCTCAGTGCCGTAAAGCTCCACGCGGCGCTCGGTGGGCTCGACGTGCTGGGCCCAGCTCGCCTCGAGGAACAGGCTCGCGCCGTTGGCGAACTTAATGTAGCCCGAGGCGTGGTCCTCGACGTCGAACTTGCCGCCCTTGATGTGCGTGCCCCACGTGCCCAGCCCCTCCTCGCGCGGGCCGAACTTGGCATAGGTCGCGCCCACCGCGGAAACCGGCTTGGGGCAGCCCATGAGCCACCAGGTGGTCTCCAAAATGTGCACGCCAAGGTCAATCAGCGGCCCGCCGCCGGCGAGCTCCTTCTGCGTAAACCAGCTCCCATAGCCGGGGATGCCCTTGCGCCGCAAAAACATCGCCTTGGCGAAGTAAATCTCCCCCAGCTCCCCGCGTTCGATAATCGGCTTTAGCGCTTGGGGAATGGTGCTAAACCGCGTGCTAAACGCCATCATAACCACGCGGTCGCTTTGCTCCGCGGCGCGCACGAGCCTCCGCGCCGAGGCGGCGTTTACCGAAAGCGGCTTTTCCACGAGCACGTGCTTGCCCTGCCTTAGCGCATAGACGGCGATCGGCACGTGCAGGGCGTTGGGGACGCATACGGAAACAGCGTCTACATCCTCGTCGCGGCACAGGTCGCGGTAGTCGGTATATGTTTTGCTTACGCCGAACTCCGCGGCGACCTCGGCCAGGCGTTTTTCGTCAATGTCGCAAAACGCTTCGAGTACTCCGCGCTCATAGGCCTGCACGCCGCGAGCGTGGAGCTTGCCGATACCCAAACCGATAATCCCGATGCGCAGCTTGCCCTTGCCTTTGGCCAAAATGGCACCTCCCCGAGAAATGGTGCGGCGGGATGCGCGCCTAGGTCGCGGCGTATTCTAGCACGGACCATTCCCCCGTCAAGCTGCCTGCACGCGCCTGCCGCAAAACGAGCGCCCACCCGAGCGCAGGCGCCGCTAGCCTCCTTCCCCCGCCGCAGGAAGGGCCGCGCGGGCAAGGGAATCTGACCACCATGGGCGAGCGGTGGACGATCCGCAAAATGAGCGTGCCCGAGGACTTAGAGCGCGTGCTCGGCTTTCAGCGGGAGACCTATGAGCTAAACTTTCCCGGGTTCGTCTGGTCCGAGCGCTTCCGCGAGGAGTTCGAGCACGCCCTGCGCCGCGCGCATTTCTCGCCCAACGAGGGCCTGTTTGTCGCCGAGGACGCCTCGGGCGTGGTGGTCGGCTTCGTCTGGGTGGGCGTGCTTGCGCGCGAGTTTCAGCGCGACCGCTACGTGGGCCTGGTGAGGGACATCTACGTTGCTCCAAATCACCGCGGGAAGGGCCTGGGCAAGGTGCTCTTGCGCCACGCCGAGCGCTTTGCCGCAGAGCGCGGAGCGACGCGCATGACGCTCGAGGTTACCGCGAGCAACACCGCTGCGGTCCAGCTCTACAAAAAACAGGGCTATCACGTTCAGCGGCTGCAGATGGAAAAGCCGCTTAGCCCGCCCGCGCGCGGCGATAGGCGCTGAGCCGGCGCGCGGCTTCGGCGAACAGAGCGTCGGCCTCGGGATATCGCTCCTCGCCCGAGGTGAGAACGACGAGGTCTTGTCCCACAATCTCCGCGCGCAGCCAGCCGAGGTATTTGATCTTCACCTCGACCTGGCGCGCTTGGCCCTGGGGCAGTTTGCCCTGCTCCACACCGAGCGTCCGCGCGTAGTCGATAATTTTGCCCAGCGCCGCGCGCGCCTTCTGCTCATCGCCGGCGAGGCCAATGCCCAGCTCGGCCTCGCCCTTGCCCGCGCGAAAGCGCGCGACAAACGTGGGCGGCATTTGCTCGATGTTCAAATATGCTTGTAGCGAAAACCCCTCGCTATATGGGACGCGCCCCCGCTCGGGCAAAAGGGCAAGCTCCGGCGGAAAGCGCTTTTCTCCAGGCAGCCGCGCGGCAATTGCCGCGGCGATCTTTCGCGTCGCCTCGACCGCCTCGGGCAGGGGCGCGAGCGCCCGGGCCTCGACGTAGTAGCGGCCGCGGAAGAATTTCGTCGCCCGGCGCGTGGCAAACCCCTCCGCGCCCAGGGGCAAAAGCTCCGGCTCCGCCGGCCGGCGCACGGCATATACGCCAAACGCGCTGCGCAGCGTGCGCATGTCGTACACATCTACCTCCACCCGCGGCTTGCCCTGATACTCGTAGCGCGCAGTAACCGTGTCGCCCACGTTGTAGATCAAAAACGCCTCCGCCTCGCCGTTGATGTGGTCGGAGAGGTGCTCGGGGTCGAAAATACGCGGCGCGCCGCTCATTTTCCAACCCGGGCAGGGCTCCTCGGGAAGGAGCGTGGCCAGATTAACCTGCGGCTCGGCAGCGCGGGCCGATCCTAGGGCGAGCAACAGCAAGGCGAGGGGAACCCACGCGCGCTGCATACCATCGCCTCCCGCAGCGAAGCTTTGCCTTGTTCTGACACGCGGGAGAGGGAAAAGGTTTTTCCAGCCCGCGGCGCGCCCCCTGCTGCGCGCAGAGGAAGGTTGCCCGCGGGAGCCGCAGAACTTCGCTCACTGGCCTTGTGCTTCCGATACCTCGCCTAAGGAGTGACCGAGGTGCAAAAGGGAATTACCCAGCTTGTCTTTCCTCGCGACATGCCCCTTGAGCAGTGCCTGGCGTTTGCCAAAGACGCAGGATATGAGGTGTTCGAGCCCGCGTTTAGGGCGGAGGGGCCGGTGTCCATGCACACGGGCGACGCCGAAGTGGCCCAGCTTATGGAGTGGAAGGAAAAATATGGTATTGCCTACTGCACGATCTGTGGGGGCTCGGGGGCGCTCCCCGGGGCGACGTTTACCTCGCGCGACCCGGGGGCGCGGGAGAAGGCGCACGAGTGCTTTCGCAAGTGCCTCGAGGTAGCCAGCGCCATTGGCGCGCACTCCGTGCTCTGCGTCCCCGGTCGGGTAACGGAGGACATGCCCTACGACGTGGCCATGGAGCTGGTATATCAGGAGCTGCCCAAGCTCGCCCCCGTGGCTGAGGAGCACAAGGTTAACTTGGCCATAGAAAACGTGTGGAACCGCATGTTGCTCTCGCCCCTGGAAATGCGCGACCTGATCGATCACATAAACAGCCCCTATGTCGGCGTATACTTCGACGTGGGAAACTGCGTCATCAACGGTTTTCCCGAGCAGTGGATAAACATTTTAGGCCCGCGCATTAAGGCCGTGCACTTTAAGGACTTCCGGCGAAAGGAGTTTAAGTTCGTCCAGCTTATGGATGGCGATGTGGACTGGCCCGCGGTAATGGCCGCGCTGCGCAAAGCGGGCTACGATAAGTCGGTCGTCTCCGAGGTAGGGGGCGACGAGGAGGTCCTGCGCGAGACGAGCCGACGCATGGACGAAATCCTCAAGCTTTAGCGAAAGAGGCGGGCAATGGGCCAGGGCAAGCGAGTTCGCGTGGGCGTTGTACGCTATCTGCTTGGCCTGCCCCTCGTCTACGGCTTGGCTCGGCGGACGAGCGAGGTGGAGCTTGTCCGCGAAACCCCCGCACGCATCGCCGAGCTGCTGCTTGCCGGCGAGCTCGACGTGGGCCTCGCCCCCGTGGTCGCGCTGTTCGAGCGGCGCGAGCTGTGCGTCGTCCCCGGGCTATGTGTCGCGTGCGACGGCGCGGTGGGGAGCATCCGCCTCTTTCACAAGTGCCCCCTGGGCAGCGTGCGCCGCGTTGCGCTAGACGAAAGCTCGCGCACCTCGGCGCTGCTTGCCCGGGTGTTGCTTGAGCGCAAGTGGGGCGCGCGGCCGGAGTATGTGACAATGGCCCCGGACCTCCCCCAAATGCTCCAGCGTTGCGATGCCGCGCTGCTCATCGGCGACCCGGCGCTCGCCGCGGTGTCCCTCGACCCCTGGGTGGACTTGGGCGAGGCGTGGAAGGAGCTCACCGGCCTGCCCTTTGTGTTCGCCGTGTGGGCCGCGCGGAGCGCTGCGCTGCCCCCCGGGCTTGCCGCGCTTTTGCGCCAGTCTTATGAGCAAGGGCGAAGGGCGGTTGAGGAGATCGCCCGCGAGGAGGCGGGCCGCCGAGGGATGCACCTCGCCGACGCCGTGCGCTACCTCACGCACAACGTGCGCTATGAGCTAGACGAACGGGCGATCGCCGGGCTTGCCCGCTTTGCGCAGATCGTCGGCGAGTTGGGGCTGGTGGACACCAGTGGCTGGAAGCTCACCTTTGCTCGCTGAGAAGGCCCTCGAACGCGCTGCGGCGGGCGAGCGCCTGTCCTACGAGGAGATCCTCGCCTTGTTCGAGCACGCCGACCTGCTTGCCCTGGGCGAGGCCGCCGACCGCGTACGCTGGGCCAAGCATCCCAAGCCCATGGTCACGTTCGTCGTAGACCGCAACATTAACTACAGCAACGTTTGCGTTTCGCAGTGCCGCTTTTGCGCGTTTTATCGGCCGGAGGGCCACCCCGAGGCATACCTGCTCTCGCGGGAGGAGATCGCCGACAAGGTGGCCGAGCTGGTCGCCCTCGGGGGGACGCAGGTGCTTATGCAGGGGGGCCTCCACCCGGCGCTAACCATCGAGTTTTACGAGGGGCTGCTTTCCTTTCTGCGCGAGCGGTTTCCCGGGGTGCAGTTGCACTGCCTCTCGCCGCCGGAGGTCGTGCACATCGCGCGGGTTTCCGGGCTGACCATCGAGCAGACGCTGCGCCGCCTGCGCGAGGCCGGGCTGGGCTCGCTCCCCGGGGGAGGCGCGGAGATCCTCTGCCACCGCGTGCGCCGCGCGCTTAGCCCGCGCAAGTGCACCGCAGGGCAGTGGCTCGAGGTGATGCGTGTGTGGCACAGCCTCGGCGGGCGCTCGTCGGCGACGATGATGTTCGGGCACATCGAGACGTTCGCCGAGCGCGCGCAGCACCTGTGCGCCATTCGCGAGCTGCAGGACGAGACGGGCGGGTTTACCGCGTTTATCCCGTGGACGTTTCAGCCGCAAAACACGCAGCTTAACCGGCCCGCGGTTGGCGCCTACGACTATCTCCGCACCCTGGCCGTCGCGCGCCTCGCCTTGGACAACGTTGACAACATCCAGGCGTCGTGGGTTACCCAGGGGCCGAAGATCGCCCAGCTTGCCCTGCGCTTCGGAGCGAACGACCTGGGCTCGACGATGATCGAGGAAAACGTTGTGCGCGCCGCCGGGGCGACGTTTTCCATGACCCGCGCCGAGATGGAAGCGCTCATTCGCGACGCCGGCTTTGCCCCGCGCCAGCGCGACACCCTCTACCGCCTGCTTTAGCGGCAAGCGCCCCTCGCTCAGCGCGGCTTAAGCCGGCGGAGCAACTGCAACGCTGTCTCGATGATCATCCCCGCGGCCTCGGGCGCCACACGGCAGGCGTGGGTTACCTCATAGCCCCCCTCGGGATAGGCCTCGGGCACGGGAACATAGCCCACGTTGCCGTTCGTGTAGCCCACGAACATCGTGTGCGCAATAGGCGAGCGGCTTTTCACCGCGGAGCCGATCTCGCAGAAGATCTCGCCCGGAGCGGTGGCCAGGGCGAGGTCGCCCAGGCGCAGGGCCCACAGCCCCGCGGGAAGCGGGGGCAGGGGGCGGCCCGTCTCCAGGCTCTCCAGCGCGCGCCGGGCCCGAGCAAGGCGCGTGTTGCACCAAGCGATGCGCCCGCGCGCCGCGCGGGCGGCCTTCAGCCGCGAAAGCTCCTCTTCCAGCTCGGCCACCGCGGCGCGCGCCTCGGCCAGCGAGGCAAACGTCTTTGCCGGAAGCTTAATCTCCTTGTGCGCCACGCTTAGCGGGGCGCTGCGCACGGGCTGCGCCGTCTCAAACGCTTGCACCGCGGCGGCGCCCAGGCGCACGCCCAGCCGTCGCGCGTTCTCCAGGTCGTTCTCTTTGGTGATCGGGTTAATGTTGCCGCAGGCGCCCTGGAGAAACATCGCCGGCGCGCCGGTAACGTCCTCGACAAGCTCGCAGGCCACGCCGGGGAAGTCCGGGCTAATGAGCCGACAGTGCGCGGTAAGGCTTACCGCGTGGCAGGCGAAGTTTATCAGGCAGGCGATGGGCTCGCCGTTTGGGCGATCGATGCGCGCGACGATGACCTCGCGATCCAC
>CAZMGT010000049.1:0-28890 GCA_964565895.1 uncultured Armatimonadia bacterium | reverse complement strand
GGATGAATACAAAGATTGCGGCAAAACTTGCCCGACGCATTGCTTCCCCTCCGCAGGAATAAGGTTTTCGTGTGCGCTTTCCGCAGCTTTGCGCGGCAGACCTTCAGTTTTCCTCGCTTGGTGAACTCCCGCGGCGGAGATTTGTTTATCTATAGATGTATGGGCAGAGGCGGATGCGGCAAAGTGCGCTAAGCAACTTTTGCAAAAGCTGTCTCCCAGAGCGAACGCGTGGGCGGTGACTGCCCGCGCGCGTGTGCGGGCCGGGTGCGCTGCGGTAAAGCCCGTATCGAAAATGTAACTGTTCTGCGCGCAAAGTGTGAACGCACTGCCAGGCGCTCGGTTAGATTTGCAACTTTTTTGTTCGCGGAATACTTTGCCTTTACAACCTGTTTAAATCGGCCGACAGTATGGAATAAGAGGACAAGACGGGAGTGGGTTGACCTGCAGCGGAGGTGATGTTTGGAGGAGCAGTTAATGCACGATTTCGAGTCGGTATTTGCCGACTCCTCGAAAATTAGCCGAGTAAACTCTTTAAGAAAGGAGAGTCAACCAGGTGAAAAAGATACTGCTCATTGCGACAATCGGGGCTCTGTTGGTAGGCCCGAGCGTGGTCTACGCGCAGGTAAGCGACGACGCCACAGTGCAGGCGAACGTGCTGGACTTCATCTTCATCGCTGTTAGCAGCGCGACGAGGGACTTCGGCAACGTTACGCCGGACAGCGTGGGCAGCGGCACGGACGTCGGCGACGTTACCGTGACCAACCCGCCCACCGGCCTGGATGCCTCGGACCTCGAGCCGTTTGGCAACATCTTCGAGAAGGACGACCCCGTTACCGTGCTCGTCATCTCCACCAAGGCCTACAACATCCAGATCAGCGGCACCAAGAGCGGCACGAGCAACCTGCCCTTGGAGCAATTGAAGATCGTTGACGACGACGACCCGTCCACGCCGCAGTCCATCACGACCACGGCCACCGACCTCGCCGACACCGGCGCGTTGGACGAGCAAGCCGGGTTTAAATGGGACCAGTTCGACTTCCGGCTCACCGTGGCCCCGATGATCGATGCCAACCACGACGACAACATTGATCTCAGCTCAGAGACTACGCCGCTAAGCCCGGGGACGTACAGCGTTACCGTGACGTTCACCGTCAGCCAGACGTAGCGGCGCGCGTGGAGGATCGGTCGGCCTGGGTCCCCGGCTGCCTACGTAGCCGTGGGCTCAGGCCGACTTTCCAAAGAGCAATTATTGAGGAGGCAATAAAGTGGCGTTTTTAACCAGAGAAAAATCCGGAGCTTGCCCGCCAGCGGCGAACAGCGCAGCGCTCGCACTGGCGCTGTGCCTCTTGCTCGTTGTCGCGGGCTTGGCTTATGCGGACTACCGCATGGGCGTCGCTCCCTCGCGCTTGGAGACCGAGGGCGCTCCGGGGTCGACGATCTCTGGCGATATTTTGGTGATCAACGGGGGTAGCGACCCGATTATCGTCCAAGTCCGCGTGACAAGCTGGAAATACGACGAGCAGGGGCATCAGATTTGGGCCGACCTAACCCCCGCCGAGCGCGGGTGCAACGAGTGGGTGTCTATCGCTCCCCGCGAGCTGCGCCTGGCGCCTAAGGATAAGGCAAATGTTCATTATTCGGTAACCATTCCCCCAAATGCCGTAGGCGGCTATCACGCAGCGCTCATGTTTTTGATGATTCCCGACACGGGCGCCCCGCCCCCGGGCGAGGGGACGGCGCCGGGCTCCGGCGTTGCCGCCTCGGTGAGCTTCCGCGGGCAAATTGCCGTGCCCATCTACCTTACCGCTCCCGTGGCGGGCAAGATGGACGTAAAAGCCAGCGCGGGCGAGATCGAAGTTGTCCCGCCCCGCGGAAACCAGCCTATGACGTTTCTCATCCCGCTCTCTAACGATGGCAACACGCATATTAGGGCAAGGGGAAAGCTGGTTATTACCGACCAAAACAACGCCGTGCGCGCCACCGTGGACATTGGCGAGCGCACGCTTATCCCCGCGGCGCAGCAGCCGCTTAAGGCGCAGTTTGCCGGCGAGCTCCCCCTGGGCCAGTATCAAGCCCTGGCGACGATCGAATACGGCTATCCGGAGTTCGACAAGGTGCTCGTGAAAGAGTGCAGGTTTGCCGTAAAGGCTGCCGGCGCGGCGGGCGACTTCGTCATCCAGCGCAAGAACGGCAAGCAAGTCCTCTCGCTTATTTTGGAAAACCGCGGGTTTGTCCCCGTGGGCTTCGTCACCGCGCTCGACGTCTTCGACGCCGCGGGCAAGCGGTTGGCGGGCGCGGAGCTCGCCCCGGCGTTTGTTCCCCCGGGCAACAAGCTCAGCGTTGACAGAGAGCTCGGGCAGTCGCTCGCCGGGCGCATGGTTGTCGCGCGAGCGGCGTTTGGTCCGCTGGCCAGCGTCCCTGCGGCAGGCGAGCTGGCAAGCGTTGTGCGCTGCCAGTGGGGGGAGAAAGAGGCGGTTGTCGAGCTGAAGAACCCTGGGGCGAAGCCTCTGCGCCTGGGTGGCATCTGGCGCCTCTGCCCGGCGAACGCCGTTGTCGCGCGGCGAGACAAGCCTCAGCTAATCGAGCCGCTGGTCATTAACCCGGGGCAAACGGCCCGGCTGACCATCGGCCCGCTTAGCGCCGACCGCGCGCAGGAGGCGCTGCTGATAAGCGTTGTCTCTCTGCCATTGGCTGATGGGGGGTAGGCTGGGAGGTTGTTTGGGTGCGGAACATGCGCAGAACAGGAGAACAGGTCGCGCGCGCCGGCCGTCGCGGGCACACGCTCGCGGCGCTTAGCTTTGCGCTGCTGCTTTGCGCGGCCCCTGCCGGCGCCCAGCCAGTGGTAGAGCTTGCCGCTCAACCGGGGCACGTGGCCCTGGGCGTGGCCAGCCCGGAGGGCGCCCCGCTGCAGCTCGCCCCCGCGGTTAACCTGGTCCTGCGCTGCGCGCGGCCATGGGAGCTGCGCGTCGTGGCCCAGGGCGGCTTTGCCCCGTTTGCCGCGGGGCCGGAGATCCCCGCTGGGCGTTTGTTCTGCCACCTTGCCGGGGAGAGCACCTGGTGGGCGCTGTCCTCCGCCGAGCCCAAGCTTATCGCTCAAGGCGGCCCGACCCTGGGCCAGTGGCGCACGCTTTCGCTCGACCTGCGGCTTGAGCCATCGTGGGAGGACCGCGCCGGCAGCTATCGCGGGGCGCTGCGCATTGAGGTTTACGTCGAGGGGCGCTGCCTGGCCGCGCAAACGGTAACGATAAGCTTCGACATTGCCCCCGCCATTGCCCTCGAGACGAGCGTCGCGCGCCTGGACATCGGGCGCGTGGAAAGCGAGCACACGCCGGCCGCTCTCGGTGTGCCATTTGAAGCGCTGGCTTCGTTGACCACCAATGAACTGATCGAGCGCGTCGGCGTTTTAGCAAGCAAAGCGCTGCCCGGAGCGTTTCGCGCGAAGGTGCGCAGCAACGCGCCCTGGGTGGTTAAGGCGCGCGTGGCGCGCCCGTTTGAAGTGGTGGAGAGCGCGGCAAGCGGCCCCGCGCGGCAGTTGCCCGCGCGACGCGTAAGCGTGCGCTGCGGCGCCGGGCAGTTTATTCCTCTGAGCGAGGAGGAACCTATCGTCGTCGCTTCGGGCGGCCCCACGGGGGCCGATGGGGTGGAGGTCTCGCTGGACGTTAGGGTCGAGCTCCTGCTGCTTGACCCCGCGGGGCCGATCGAGGGGGCAATTTCGTTTACGGCTGAGGCATTTCAGCCGAGTGAGGGTTAGGAGTGGTGGCAAATGCGCAAATGCTTTGTCCATATACTGAAAAACTATGCTGTCCTGCTCGTTGTCCTGGCGCTCGTTTGCGTCGCGTGCACGGGCGCTTTGGCCAAGGGAGGCAAGAAACCCCCAAAGGGCGGGGGAGCGACGGATTCGGACACGACAACGCTTTCCGCGACGATTAACGCGCCGAACTTCCTCTTCGTCCGCGTAAGCTCGTCGCTGGACTTGGGCGACATCTCGCCCGACTCCGCGGACGGCGACGGCGATGTCGCGCTTGTCGAAGCGGGCGAGATTACCGCGGTGATCCCCGACTCTTGGGGTTTCGACGGAACCACCCCGCCGGTGATGGGCAAAATCTACAAGGCGGATAACGCCATCGGCGTGCTCGTCGTCTCAAGCAAGCCCTATACGCTGTCCGTGAGCGCCGCGCCGAACACGGGCTCGAGCAACCTCCCCAGCTCGCACCTGATGATCGAAACGGACAGCGACGGCACGATGGAGCACCTGGATACCGCGCGCACGATCACCGGCGCGGGGACGGCGGTCAACCCCGGCCAGTCGGGCATCTCCATGTTCTGGCTCGACGTGGCGATCGAGGTCCCCGCGTTTATCGACACCAACCTCGACCACGTAATCGACCTCGAGAACGAGACGGAGCCGCTTACGGCGGGGACGTTTAGCTCGGTGCTCACGTTTAACGTCAGTCACTCGTCTTAGCGCGCGGCTCGGGCCCGCTGCGAGTGCTGCGACCATTTTTGCATGACACAGGAGTGGGGTAGGTGAAACGGGGGCGCGTGAGGCTGTACGGTGTGGCGCTGCTCTGCTTGGCGGCGCTCGTGGGACATTGCCCGTGGGCCCGGGGCGAGCGGACGATCGGCGTAGCCCCCACCCGTATTCAGCTTGCCGTTAGCGCGGGCGAGGCCGTGTCCGGCGAGGTGCAGGTGGTCAACGCCGGGGACGAGCCGTTTACCGTGGAAGCGAGCGCCACAAGCTGGACGGTTAACGCCCGCGGCGAGCGCGTGTGGCAGGACCTCCCTCCCGAGCAGCGCGGGGCGAACCTTTGGGTAACTCTCGCGCCGCGCAAGTTCCGCCTTGCCCCAAAACAGCTCGTCCGCGTGCGCTATACGGTTACCGTGCCCCGCGAGGCGCTCGGCGGCTACCGCGCGATGCTTGTGTTTAAAATGCTCCCCGAGCCTGGCGCGCCCAAGCCAAGCGCCCCGGGCCAAGCGGAGGGCAGCGCGCTGGGCGACGAGGAAAAGCCGCCCACCGTTACCCCCCAGCTTGCGTTTATCGGCCGCGTTGGCGTGCCGCTGTATCTTGATGTCGAGGGCCCCGCAGGCGAGATAAACCCCAAGGGCGAGCTGGTGCGCGCCGAGGTCATCCCCCCGCGCGGCGCGCAGCCGCTTTCGTTTGCCGTTCACTTCCGCAACGAGGGCAACACGCACCTTAACCTCTCCGGCCTTGTCGTAATCACCGACAGCTCGGGCAAGGTCCTCGGCCGGGTTAAGCTTGATTCGCGCGTGGCAATCCCGGGCTTTATTACGGTGATCACCGCGCCGTTTCAGGGCGAGCTTGCCCCGGGCAAATATGGCGCGCTGATAACGCTGGAGCATAGCTATAAGGACAAAGCGCAGGTGAGTGTCTCTGAGCTTGAATTCTCGGTTTACGCCGAGGCGCTTGTGCTTCCCACGAAGATAACTCGAGCGCAGGATGGGAGCTGGATCGCCCTCCCCACGGTGCGCAACTCGGGGTTCTTGCCGGTCATGGTTGCCGGCAAGTGGCAGCTTTGGCGCGAGGATGGGGAAGTGGGGCGCAAGGTGCTTCCCCCGCTGGCCATCGCCGCGGGGTTGGAGCGCTCGGCAGCGGTCAGCCTCGCCCAGGCGGAGCAGCGGCCGCTTGCCCTGATTACTTGCTTTGCCTGGGCTCCGCTGAGCGAGCCGACCCCTGAGCCTCCGCCCGTCGTCGTGGAGGCGTTTTCCGTAAATGACGAAGGTCGCCCGACCGTTGTTCTGCGAAACACAGGCAGCGCTGCACTTTTCCTGAAAGGTTTATGGCAGTGGCTGCCGCTGGACGGAGAGTCGGGCGGGGGGCAGAGCGCCGAGCTTCCCGCGGTGAGCATTGCCGCGGGGGCAAGACAGGCCCTGGCCTGCCCCATCGCCCCAGAGAGCTCAGCGGCGCACCTCTGGGCGCTTTCCCTCATGGCCCAGCCTCCCATGGAGCAGCCCGCGCGCTGACTTGTTGCCTACGGAGCAACCCCCCGCTCAGCCGCGCAGCCCTGTTGCTGCTCTGCTGCGCGCTGGCGCTGTTTTGCGCGCGGCGCGTCTGCGCCCAGCAGGTGGTCGAGGTCTCCGTTGAGGTTGGGCAGACACGCTCGCTGGCCATCGAGGGCATTATCCGAGTCATCGTGCTTAATCCGGAGCTGGTAGACGTTAAGTTCGACAAGCTACAGCTGCACCTTACCGGCCTAAAGGAGGGCCGAACGTACCTTCACTACTGGACGGACCTGGGGCGCGAGACGCTGCGCATAACGGTAACCCCGGCTGTGGCCGCCGCCCCAGGCGCCCCGCCAGGGGCTCCGGAACGCGCGGAGCGGCTTTATGGCCACTACGAGCTGGGGGCTGAGGTGGGCCTTGCCCCGACGCGGCTGGGTTTTGGCCCAGGCAACTTTTTGGACATCGAGTGGAACCTCTGGCAACAGCCCGACGAGCAAACAACTCTGCGCAGCACGGGCACGTTTCGCTTCGACCCCCTCTACAGCCGGCTCGAAAACGGCTTTGTCGAGTACCGCCGACGGGACATGATCCTCCGCGCGGGCGATGTTTCCGCGCGACTTTCGCCGCTGACCGTTGACCTAAGCGACGCATTTGGCTTCGAGGCGCGCCAGCAGTTCTCCAACCTCGAGGCGCGCGCGGTGGTTGCTCGTCGGCGGCGCGGTGCGTTTAGCACGCTTGCCGCGGGGACAGCTTGGGCCTCGGGCCTGCGCATAGAGTCCGACCGCGAGGCAAGCGGCGAGCGACGCTTGGATTACGGCCTAAGCATCGGGAGCATCGGGCGCAGCGTTACCCGGCCCACAGCCGTCGTCCTCGGAGTAGACCTAGCGCAGCACATCGGCGACGACCTAACCATCGCCGGCGAGTACGCGCGCGACCTGCGCACAGGCCACCAGGCGTATCAGGCGCGATTTAGCGGAAGGGGCCGGCGCTATGCCGTGGACGCCCTGCTGAGCAAGGTTGACCCCGAATATCGCCTTGCCGTGGCTCCGGCGAGCGAGCGCCTGAGCGCCTCCGACCGCCGCTTTTACGTCCGCCTGCGGCCAGTGGACGAGCTCTTGCTTTATTACACCGACTGGGGCATTGTCCGCCTTGCGCCGAGCGAAGCGGGCGAGCTGCAGTTTGGCGTGCACCGGCGCATTTTTTACGGCGCCACGCTGCGCGTGGCGAACCTCCCCGCGCTTACCTACGAGCGCGAGACCGTTATGGAAACGACCCCGGGCTCGCCAACGCGCCTGCGCGAGATCGACGCCTTTGAAGTTTACGGAACAGCGGCGGCGAACCTCACCTATCGCATCCGCTACGAGGACGAGACGCAATCTGCGGGAGGCACAGCGACGCTTGCCTCGCGCGGCGTTGTCGCCTATCTCTCGCGCGAGATCAGCGAGGAGCTAGACGCCGCGCTGACCATGGAACGCCGGCAGATTACCAACCTCCCCGACGGGCGGCGCACGTATACGGACTTTTACGGGATCTCGCTTTTTGGGAGAAGGCAGTTCTCGGGCAATACGTTCGCCAGCTACTACGTGGGCCTGCGCCGGTCGTCGTTCGGCGGGCGGCCGCACACCTCGGCGGACTTTCGCCTAACACTTACCAGCAAGCGCGTAACCCGCCGCGGGGGCCACGGCTGGCGCGCGGAGATCTACTACACGCTGTTTGGCAGGCAAAGCCACTTTCGCGCCACCCTGGGCTACACCTATATCTGGAACCGCTACAAGGCGGTGGAGAAGGGGCCGAAGTACGAGGGCACAGGCAGGCTGAGGGGCACGGTGTTTCTGGACGCTAACGGCAACGGAACGCGCGACTCGGGCGAGGAGGGCATCGCCGGAGCGCGCCTCACCCTCGACGGCGCGCGCGAGCTGCCCACCGACCCCGACGGCTGGGCGGACTGGGGCGAAGTGCCCGCGGGTGAGCACGAAGTGCGCCTTAACCCCGAGGATATCCCGGAGGGCATGGTGCTCACCTCGGCCTCGCCGCAGAAGCTCATCGTGCCCCCCAACGAAGAGGTGGCCGCGCAGTTTGGCGTGCGCGGGCAGGCAACGCTCGCCGGCGCGGTGTTCGTAGACGCCGACGGCGACCATCGCTTCGGCGCGGGAGACTTTGGCGTGGCCAACGTGCCGGTAACGCTCGCCGGGGTGGGGACAACGACGACGGACACGAGCGGGCACTTTGTCTTCCGCGGGATAACGCCGGGCAAGGCAAAGGTGTCGTTCGACCCCACCCGCCTGCCGGCGAACTTTATCGCTTTGGGGCCGGTGGAGCATGAGGTGGACGTTCAGGCTGGGGCGATAACGCGCGTGGAGTTTGAGGTAGACGCCGTGCGCTCCGCGCAGGGCGTAGTGTTTTTGGATCTAGACGGCGACGGGGAGCGCGACGCGCAGGAGCCCGGGGTTGGGGGGTTGGTCATCCGCGCCACCTCAGAGGCTTTTCCGGAGCGCAAGGCCGCCGCGATAACGGCGGGGCAGGGGGCGTTTACGCTGCGCAACCTGCCCCCGGGCAAGGTGCGCATTTTCGTGGACTTCGCCACAAACCCCCCGTGCCGCGAGGGCCCCGGAAGCTCCTGCGTAATCGACATCCCCGCGGGTCCGGCCGCCCTGCGCAACGTCATTCTATCGGTGCTTCCTCAGCAGTAGGGAGCAGCGCAATATGCGTCGCCCGCTGCGGGGCGACTACACTGGGCACGCCATCGGCGGAAACCACGGCGCGGCGATCCTCGCCCTCGCCGCTGAACGTGAACAGAGCAAACGGCGGCTCCTCAGTAGGCTGCGCCGCGGCCTGCTCGCGCCGCTTGAGCTCCAGGATCTTGGCCACGATCAACTGCCACTTCAGCGGGACGATGATGTTGGCCGTTATCGTCGTCGAGCGCGAGGCCGTGCCCGCGGCGTTGTCCGCAGAGGCGTAAGGCGCGGCCAACAGCAGAGCAAGGGCAACCAGCGCGCCGAGAACAATCGCGCGCCGAATATGTCCATTGCCGGTGAGTATCGTGCTTATTTTGTGGAAGGTGGCTGCCATCGCTCACCACCTCGCTCTCCTCAAGCCGGCGGCGGGGAGGGGGATCTCTCGCCGCCATTGGAATTGGTCCACAGTTGGGGTGGTGAGCGGATGGCGCGGCGGCAGGTTTTGCCAAAGCTTGCACTTTCGCTTAGCCTGGGTTAGCGGCAGCTCAACGCCGCGTTTGCAATGGTGACACGGCGTTTACACAGCGCGCCTTGGGAGGCCCAAATGGCTTTTGCGCAAAAGCGGGCGACGTTCGCCGCGTTTGGCCGGTGGCTCGCCACGGTTTTCGCTCTCGCGTGCTGCTTGTGCCCGGCGTTGCCCGCACAACAAGGGCGCGACTTAGGTTTTCTGGGGACCTTCGCTCAGTGGTCCAAGGTAGAGGTGGCCCTCGTCGGCCCCAGCTTGCGCGCCGAGGGCGAGCCGAACCCGTTTGCCATAGAGGTTAGCGCGACGTTTCGCGGGCCCCAGGGGAGGGAGTTTCGCGTCTTTGGCTTTTACGACGGCGACGGCCGAGGCGGGCCCGACGGGCCTATCTGGAAGCTACGCTTTTCGCCCGATGCTGTGGGCCGGTGGACGTTTGTCACATCGAGCGAGGTCGGCGCGCTCGATGGTCTGCGCGGGGCGTTTTCCGTCGTTCCTCCGCCGCGGCGGGCTCCGCCTTTTCTGCGCTGGGGCCGCCTGGGGTATGTCGGCGCGCATTATCTCAAGTTCGCCCAGGGGCCGTATTGGCTGAAGGGCGGGACGAACGAGCCGGAGGACTTCCTCGCCGCGGACGTGCTCGAGGGCTGGGCGGAGAAGCGCCGCGCGATAGACTACCTCGCCCGGGTTGGCGTGAACAGCATCTACATCATGCTTAATACCGTGGGCGGCGACGGCGACAACGTTTGGCCGTGGATCGCCAAGCGGCGCTCCGACCGCTTCGATATCGCCAAACTCGCCCGCTGGGAGGAGCTGTTTTGCCATATCCAAGCCCGGGGCATCGTTTTGCACCTCGTATTCGAGGACGACTCCGCCTGGACGGGCTACAACAGGCCGCTTTATTACCGCGAGATGATCGCCCGCTTCGCACATCACAATGCCCTGTGCTGGAACATTTGCGAGGAGTATAACGAGCGCTACACGTTTGACGAGGTGGCGCGGTTTGCGCGGATGATTCGCACGTTTGACCCCTACGACCACCCGCTAACGGTACACAACGTAAACGCGCCGGAGAGGGCGGAGGAGATGGTGCGCGCGGGGCTAGATATGACGAGCATTCAAACGGGCGTGCTTGCCCCGCGGGGGCACAACGCGCTGGCCATACAGTGGCGCCGGCGTTCGGAGGAGCTCGGCCGGCCGCTTGTCGTGCACTTCGACGAGGCGCGGCCGGCGACCGACCGGCGCAACGTTTGGGCGGCCTATCTCGGCGGAGCGGGGTGGGAGGCGTTCGTCCCCCGTGTGCGCGAGGCGGGCTTTGCCGCTGAGGAGAAGTTTTGGAACGAGCTGCGCCTGGCCCGCCTGTTCATGGAGAGGCTCCCGCTGGCCAAAATGCGTCCCGCAAACGAGCTTGTGCGTGGCCCAGGCCAATATTGCCTCTGCCTCCCCGGCGAGGTCTACGCCGTATATACCGGGCAGGCGAGGCCCGTATCGCTCGACCTTTCGCGCGCGAAGGGGCGCTTTTTCGCGCAGTGGTACAATCCGGCCACAGGGGAGTACATCGCCGCGGACGGAGGCGACGCCCAACGGGGTTTTCTCTCCGGCGGTGGGCGGCGGAGCTTTGGCGCCCCGCCGTTTGCTGGCGACGCCGCTTTGCTCGTACGCCGGCTTTAGCTGCCGGCCAGGCCCAGCTCCTCGGCCACCGACTGCAGAGCCTCAAGCACGTTGCCGATGTGCTCCTCGAGGGGGACGCCGAGCTCCTCCGCCCCCTTGACAATGTCCTCGCGGCTGACCGAGGCGGCAAACGCCTTTTGCTTCATCTTCTTTGTTACCGAGCTAACCTTTACTTCAAACAGGCTCTTGTTCGGGTGGACGAGGGCCACGGCAATGATAAAACCGGTTAGCTCATCCACGGCAAAAAGCGCCTTCTCCATCAGCGTCTCGCGGGGCACGCCGGTATAGTCGGCGTGTGAGAGCACAGCGTGGACGATCTCTTCCGGCCAGCCCCTTTCGCGCAAAATCTCCGCCCCGCGGTAGGGATGGTCCTCGGGCGAGGGATATTTCTCGTAGTCGAAGTCGTGTATCAGGCCCACGATTCCCCATAGCTCTTCGTCCTCGCCGAACTTCCGTGCATAATGGCGCATGGCGGCCTCCACAGCGATCCCGTGCTTAACGAGGTTTTTGTTTTTCGTGTGCTCGGTCAAAATGGCCATTGCTTCCTCGCGCGTCGGCATGTGTATCCCTCCGCTTGGTGTTCGCTTGTCTAGCAAGGGCGAAAGGAGGCTTCGGCGTTTGCGGGCAAAGCTCCTTCGGCGTGCGCTTGGGGCTCGGGCAGACACCGCGCACCCACAGGGCCCTGCCCAGCGCGGCGGGAAACGCCGCCCTACGCCGCGCCGCCTGGCTAACCTCGCGCGCGCTGAGCCAAGCGCACCGCCCGCGGCCGAGGAGGCGGGGGTCGGCCACCGCAAAGCGGCCGAGGACGGGCCGCAGCTCGCGGACAAACTGCGCCCACGTTTGTTCGTCAAGCAGCAGCGTGCTTAGGCGCACGGGCCCCTTGCCTGCGCCGTAGGTGCGGAACCAGTGGAGGACGGCCCCGATAACCTCCTCGACCACCTCATCGGGCAGAAACTGAGCGACCGTCGCGCCATCGATGGGGTGCTGGCCCTGTTTTCCGCCTACGCGGACGATCCACCCCACAGCCTCCGCTTGCCACGCGCCGGCAGGGCAGCAGCGAATGCGCTCGCCGCAGAACAGCCAGCTTTCCGCGCGAAAGACGGGGCGGCCGCTGTCGTCGCAGGCGATTGCCTGCTCCGCGCAGGCGTGGGCGCAAATTCCACACCCCGCGCCCCGCACGAAGCAAGCTCCAGCCCGCCCGCGTTGTCCTCAGCGGGACGCTGCGCACCTGCTCGCCCGCGCTAAGAACAAGCTCCACGAGCTCCCGCGGGCAGACCTGCTCTAAAAGAAGCTTAGCCCGCACGAAGGTCATCGGGCAGACCGCGCTTGTGAGGTCCGCGCGAAGGGCAGCGCCAGTAGCGTTCCCACGCTGGGGCACCATCTTCCCTCCTTGGCAGTCGTCTAGCCCACGCCCCCGCGCTCGCCGCGAGCGAAAAACGCAAAGCGCAAAAACAGCGTGGCAGGGGCCAGCCGCCCATGCCATAGCCCTCGGCCGCGCCGGCTGCCGCCCGGGCCGTCGTGAGAACAGGCGACCGGGCAGCCACCGCGGCAAGCGAACGCTGCCAATTACAAGAAAAGGCTAGGGATAATGAAGGGAATTTGTTTGCTTTGTCAAGCTTTTACTTTCAAAAAAATGCTTCTGCTTCGCGCCGCCCCTCCTCCTCGCCAGCACAGGTGGCTGCGAAAAAGGCCTCTCCGCGGGAAAAAGGGAAAAGCCCAACAGCAATCGTGCGCCAGCGTACGACGAAAGAGGCCTTGCCTGCTCGGGGAAGGGAAAAAACGACAAAAAAAGTCTCTCCGCTCCTTTGCGCTCCGCGGGCGTTTGGGAGCACCGGCTACCGCGGCCCTGCGCCGGGGCTGTTGCAGCACGAAGCGAGCGCGGGCCGCTCCCTTGGAGCTAGCTCATGAGCGGCGCGCGCCTCCGAGCAAGGGAAAGGGGGATTAACGATGATCGCGTCGACGAAGGGAATTCGAACGCTCATGGTGTACTGTGCTCTGGCAGTGCTTGTCGGGTTCGCTGTTTGCGCGCTAGCTGCCCGGAGCACTGCTAAGAGTATGGGCCAGCCTACGAACAGGCAAATTCCGGTACTCATTGTCACGGGGATGGACCATCCCGCCCATGCCTGGTGGGAGACGGCGCCTGTGTTGCGCGACCTTCTCCAGCAAGACCCGCGCATCGCCGCGCGCATCGTCGAGGACCCGTTCTTCCTCGACTCGCCGGCCATTACCCGCTACAAGGCAATCGTTTTGCACTTTATGAACTGGAAGCAGCCCGCACCCGGCGAGGCGGCGCGCGAGAACTTGCGCGCCTTCGTGCAACGGGGCGGAGGGCTTGTGCTCGTGCACTTTGCCTGCGGCGCGTGGCAGGACTGGCCGGAGTTTAAAAACCTCGCCGGCCGCGTGTGGGACCCCAACCTGCGCGCGCACGACCCCAGGGGGCCGTTTCGCGTACAAATCGTCGCCCCGGAGCACCCGATTACCGCGGGCATGAAGTCGTTCGACACCGACGACGAGCTATATACCTGCCTCACGGGCGAGCGCGAGGTTCAGGTTTTGGCCAGCGCGCGGTCGAAGGTCGATGGCAAGGTCTACCCCATGGCCTTCGCGTTTACCTATGGCAAGGGGCGCGTGTTCCACTGCGTGTTGGGGCACGATGCCCGCGCGCTGTCCAACCCGCCCGTGGCCGAGCTGTTTCGCCGAGGCACAGCCTGGGCGGCAGGGTATCCGCCCCTGCCCGAAGAACAGGCGCGCCGGCGCGCCAAGCAATAGTCCTGCTTATCGCAATACCGCTATGAGGGAGGCCAGGGTCATGGCAAGCAAGACCACGCGGCGCAAGTTTCTCGGCACTCTCGCTGGGGCAACGGCGACCCTCGCCGTGGGGTCGCCCTATGCCGCGGGCGCCCAGCAAAGCCCCGCGGAGACCGTTAACCTGGGGCTTATCGGCTGCGGCGGCCGCGGCCGCGCCCTGCTCAGGGAGTTTCAGCACGTGCCCGGGGCGCGCATCATCGCCGTGTGCGATGTCTACGAGCCGCGAATGCTCAGCGCGCAGAAGGCCGCAGGCGGCGACAAAATCCTCACCTATCACGACTATCGCAAGCTCCTGGAAAACAAGGACATCGACGCAGTGATCGTGGCCACCAACGGCCACTGGCACGTGCTGCCCACGATCCACGCCTGCCAGGCGGGCAAGGACGTTTACGTGGAAAAGCCCCTGGGGACGTCGATCGGCGAGGGGCGCGCCGCTGTCGAGGCGGCGAAAAAGTACGACCGCATCGTGCAAATCGGCACGCAGCAGCGGAGCTGGGAGCACTATCAGAAGGCCGCGGAGATCGTCCGCTCGGGCAAGCTGGGGGAGATCTCCGAGGTAAAGGTGTGGGACTACGACTATTTCTACCCCGGGTTCGGCTCGCCCCCGGACTGCGACCCGCCCCCGGGGCTGGACTGGGACTTTTGGGTCGGTCCCTCGCCCAAGCAGCCCTATAACCCAAACAAACTAGCCCGGCACTACTGGTTCTTCGACTTCGGCGGAGGGTGGCAACTGGACTGGGCCGTGCACCACTACGACATCGTCAACTGGTTCATGGGGGTTACCGAGCCCATCGCCGCCGTGGGCATGGGCGGCTTCTTGTGCTTTGAGGACACAAACACGCAGTGGCCGGACACGTTCTCCGGCATTTGCTACTACGGCCCGGGGCCGGTGGCCAAGAAGGGGTTTGTCCTGCAATATACGTTCCGCGGGGGCTGTCAGTATGAGAGGTTCAACCACGGCAAGATGTTTTTCGGCACAGAGGCCTCGATGGGCATCTCGCGCTCGGGCTACACCATCTATGCCGAAGCGAAGGGCGGGCGCAAGTTGGGCGAGATTGTCGAGGAGTTCCGCGGACGCGGCCCAAACCACGCCGAAGTGTTCATTAACAACGTGCGCAACCACACAAAGCCGTTTGCCGATGTCGAAGCTGGCCACCACGCGAGCAACCCCGGGCACCTGATGAACATCTCCTGGCGTGTGGGGCGCCTGGTGCGCTGGGATGCGGAGAAAGAGCAGATAATCGACGACCCGGA
Source organism: uncultured Armatimonadia bacterium (assembly GCA_964565895.1). Classification (GTDB taxonomy): domain Bacteria; phylum Armatimonadota; class Zipacnadia; order UBA1398; family CAZMGT01; genus CAZMGT01. Next base: position 14,004 of record CAZMGT010000049.1, on the reverse strand, counting down.
GGCAAACGCCCTGGTCACCAAAAAATACCGCCCCCCGTGGAAGCTCGAGGTGTAGCAGGGGAGCGCGCGAAAGCAGGCCCGCGTCGCGCGGGCAAAGGCGCGACAGCGCAGCGCGAAAGCCTTTCCGGTGGCCAGTGGCTTGCAAATCCCTTGGCGAACGGGGGCGCCAGGCGCGCATCCGTCCCTTAGGGCGCGCGAAACGCCAGCGCGGAAGAGGTAAGCGCGCCGGTTGCCGAAGGTGGTGGACTGCAAGCTCGCGTGCCGCCTTGCCTTAACATTCCCGGCGCTCATGCGCGCGCTGCCGGTCACTGTAGTATGCGCATAAAGGATGCCGCGCGTGCTGGCTGCGGAGGATCGGAGCGCAGTTCGGCCCGCCCCCTAAGCCAGGGCCGTAGACCCTGTTTACGAGCTTGCGCGAGAAAGACGGAGACTCGCTAAAACAGCCGAAACTTGCGCCTGCGGCGGCGGGGCTTGAGCATCTTAAACGCGCTGGAGAGCATGTCCTGGGCGACGTGGACCACCCCGGCGGCCGCGCCCGTGAGCGGGTTTTTCCCCCTCCGCGCCGCCGCTGCCGCTCCGAAAAACATCGCGCTTAGCGGATCGTGAAACAAAATGCGGTGGCGCCGGCCGAGAAGCTTGTGCGGCCAGTCCAGCGCCTTGTGTACCTCGCTATGGGCATTTCCCAGGAGCCACTTGCTTAGCTTCTTGTGCGAGCTTCGCCGAGGCACATGTGGTCCCCCCTGTTTGGCAACGTCTTTGCGCAGCGCGGCTTCGCGCAAGCGGGTTTTTCTCTTCGCCGCCGGCGCACGCTCTCCCTTCGCCGCCGCGGCGCACCGCACAGCGAAGCCGGCCGACGGGGCGACTTTTCCGCCCTGCTGCGCCGCCCGGCGACGGGCGCGCGGACTAAGCTGGGCCCCCTCGGCTTCTTAGGCTATTCACACCGCGGCGCGGCGCTGTTATCCTCTGACGAGAAGAACAATGTAACGATACGCGAAGGAGGGTGCTTATGGCTAACGCTTGGTTTAGCGCAATTGCTCTGCTGCTTGCTGCGGCGTGCTCCGCAGGAGCGGCGCAGAAGTATGAGCCGAGCTGGGATTCGCTGCTTCAGCACAAGCCACCGCAGTGGCTGATCGACGCCAAGTTCGGCATTTACGCGCACTGGGGCGTATATGCCGTCCCCGCGTTTGGCAACGAGTGGTATGCCAAGCGCATGTATCAGCCCGGCGATCCGGTGTTTGAACACCACCGCAAGACATACGGGCCGCAGTCGCAGTTTGGCTATAAGGACTTTATCCCCATGTTTCGCGCGGAGAGGTTCGACCCGGACGCCTGGGCGAGGCTGATTAAACAAAGCGGGGCGCGGTTTGCGGGCATCGCCGTGGTCCACCACGACGGCTTTGCGTTGTGGGCGAGCGATGTTAGCCGCTGGAACGTGGGCGCCATGGGGCCCAAGCGCGACCTTTACGGCGACCTCGTGCGCGCCCTGCGCCGCCACGGGCTAAAGACCATGGCCACGTTCCACCACATCCGCACGTTCGACTGGTTTTTGCCGACGAAGCAACAGGACATCGAACGCGGGCGAAAAGAGGGGTGGGACATCTTCGATCCCCGCTATGCGGACTTTTACTGGAACCACTACATCTCCAAGTTCGAGGACTTCCTCGCGCAGTGGCAGGCGCGCGTAAAGGAGGTTATCGACAAGTATCTCCCCGATGTAATCTGGTTCGACGGGGGCAAGTTTCGCGAGCAGGGAACCGAGCCCATCGCCCTCGATGTCCTCGCTCATTACTTCAACAGAGCGGTGGACCAGGGCAAGGAAGTTGAGGTGCTTAACAAGCTCCCCGTGTCGCTAAAGTTTAACTTTCCGCGCGAGTTTGGCGTGCTCACCTTCGAGGAGGGCCGCGACCGCCCGCCCATTGTCGACCGCCCGTGGATCGACGACATGAAAATCAGCACCCGCTCCTGGGGCTACATCGAGGGGCAAGAGTATCGGTCGCCGGACGAGATCATCGACGGCTTGGTAGACCGCGTCAGCCGCGGCGGGGGCCTTGTGCTCAACCTCTCCCCCAAAGCCGACGGCACCATTCCCCAAGCGCAGCAGGACATTCTCAGGGAGATCGGCCGCTGGCTCGAGCTAAACGGCGAGGCGATCTATGCCACGCGCCCGTGGAAGATCCATGCGGAGGGCTCGTTGGACAAGGTCCGCCGCAAAAAAGGCAAGCACTGGCGCTGGGTGTTTGACAGCTGCGACGCAAGCGACATTAGGTTTACCACGCGCGGCAATACGCTTTATGCCATCGCCCTGGGTTGGCCCGCGGATGGCAAGCTGCGCATTGCCTCGCTGCGCTCCGGAGAAAAGGTCAGCTCTGGCGGCATCGCCGAGATCTCGCTCCTGGGCAGCCCTGGCAAGCTTAAGTGGTCGCGCGACGAGCAGGCGCTTACCGTTTGGCTCCCGCAGGAGCGGCCGTGCCAATATGCCTACGTGCTGAAGATCGCCGTGCGCGGCGAGCTAGCGACGAACTAGGCAAAGAAAAACGCGCCCCGCTGCAATGCCGAGCAGCGGGGCGCGCGTGTTTTTTTTCTAGCCCGCCCCGAGGCAGACCAGCTTGCCGTCGTCGGTGGACATGTAGAGCCGCCCGTAAGCCACGGCAAAGCCATCGAACCGCGGGACGGACTCTAGCTTAAGCTCGGCGAGCTTCTTGCCGTCCTTCGCGGAGACGAGCCAGAGCACGCCGCCCATCTTGCCCTCCCACGCGGCGACTTGGTCCTCGAGCTTCTTGCGCGCGTCGGGCTCTAAGAACCGCCCGAAGATCGAATACTCGTCTACAACATCGGGCGGCCCGCCGGCGACGAGCGTCCCTCCGGCAAGCGCGATGGCCCGCACGTGCAGCGGCGGGTGCGAGACCTCCCAGCGATAGTCCACCGCGGTAAGCTCCTCCGGCTTATGGCGCGCGCGATTCTTCCAGTGAACGACGCCTTGCGGGATGCGCACCTTGTTCACCTGGTTGATCCGCTCCTCGCGCACGACCTTGTTCGCCGCGAACAGCCGATACTCAAGCACCGAGGAGTTGCAGTAAAACGGCAGGTCGCGCGCGTAGCCGTAAACCGTCGTGTCGTCGAACGTCAGTATCCGGCCGGCGGGAACGTACTTTGCGGGAACAGACCACTCCGCCCAGCCCTCGCCGGCGTTTTTTCCGTAAATCCAGTATGTGCGGTGGAACCAGGTGTCGTCCAGGAAGCTCGTGGGGCAGAACAGATGTATCCCTTCGCCGAGCTGGTCCGTCTCTGGCTCGGGTTCGATCTTTACGCGCTTGCCCTGAAGGTCAAAGCGCTGCGAGCGCATGTAGACGAACTTGCCGTCGCTGGACAAGATGTCCGGCAGGGCCACGGGCATCTTCTTGATCTTAATCTTCACCTGCAGGTTCTGGCCCGTCTCGGGGTCGATGTCGTCCATTACCGTTTCGGAAAGCTTCTTGCCCGTCTTCGGGTCAAGGCGAACAAGACGCAGCCCGCCGTCGAGGAACATCGAGCGCCCCGCGACGCAATACAGCACGCCGTTTTGCACGAGCACGCTCCCGTGCACCGGCCAGACCGACTCCACCTGCTCGTTGGCCACCAGCCGGCGGTCGAGGGGAGCGACGCGGAACCGCCACACCAGCTCGCCGTCGGACGCGCGCAGGCAGTAGACCCAGCCATCGGCCGAGCCGAAGAGCACCAGGCCCTGGTAGATCGTCGGCGGGGAGTCGATCCGCCCGCCTGCGGTATACGTCCAGAGGACGTCGCCGGACTGGGCGTCAAGCGCGTAGAGCGTGTGCTCGTCCACCTTGGCAACGAACACCTTGCCCAGGGCGACGACCACCGCGCTCAGCTTGCCCCCAAGCTCCCTCGCCCATTTTTCCCTGAGGTCGGTGGGGAGGGAGACGTCCGTCCGCCCGCTGCGCTCCATGTCGTGGCGGTAGGTGGGCCACTCCTCGGGCCCCGCGGGCGTGGCCTGGGGCAACTGGCCATAGGCCGGGCCGCGCTCCAGCCGCTCCTCGTCCGGAATCTCCTTCGGCACTCTCGCCCCGGGCCGCTCCGGCGCCAGCGCGCAAAAACCGCACAGCTTGGACTGATAGTAGCACGCGCAGCTATGCGGCGGGGTATACAAAAGCCCGTTGCACGGCATTACCCCATAGATGCACCCCCCACGCACCCAGTGGTGCAAAATCCAGTGGTGCTTTTTGGGGTCGATGAACTCCGTGCCCGTGCGCGAGGGAATGAGATAGCGCACGGTGGCCTTGCTCGGGTAGCAGCGCTGGTGCATGAAGAACGTCTTGATGTCCGGTGGAAACTGAACCTTCACTTCGCCCGTGCGCACATCTATTGCCGAAAATACGCCGCTTTGCCTGGCCGAGGCGATCTCCCCCGCCCAGATCAGGCCGTCCAGGACAAATATGTCCTCGGGGCAGAAATGGCCGGAGCTGGGCAGCTTAGAGCTCCATAGCGTCTTCCCCGTGTCCGCGGAAAGAGCAAACAGGGAGCCCTTCTTGCCCGAGAACAGGACAACGTCCTTGTAGACAACCATGTGCGGCGAATAGCCCGTGGGGACGAGCTCCACACGCGGGATTGGCTCGGACTGCCAACGCACCTTGCCGTCGCGCAAGCCCACGCAAACGACGCGCTCGCCATCGTGGAAGAACACGCGCTCGTTGTCCGCGGCAAGGGCGAGGGGAACGACGGGCTTCTTTATCCGCCACAGCTCGCGCCCTGTGCGCGCCTCAAACGCGACAAGCCAGCGGTCTTTCTCGTCCCAGCCCCAGGTCTTGCTCGCGCGGTCTCTCTCCGTCCAACAGTGCACCGACTCCTCCTTATAGAGCACGGGCTTCCAGTTGGGGTTGGCTACGACGACGAGCACGCCCTCGCTCCACAAAAGCTCCTCGCCGGCGGCCGTTCCCGGGTATGTGCGCAGAACCTTCCCCGTGGCCGCGTCGAGCGCGCTTACCGGCGCGTCGATCCCCAACGGGACAAACACCGTGTCGCCCACAGCAACGAGGCGCCGGGTAAGCTGCGCCGGGCCGCTCTTTAGCGGCCAAAGATGCGGATACCAGCGGGGAATGGGCCGCTTCCACAAAATCGTCCCATTAAACGCATCGCGGGCAATGAGCATCCACTTCGGCGGAAGCTGGATGGACTGCGTGGGGCCCTCGTCGAAGATGTAGAAAATCCGCCCGTTGGCCGAGACGAGGGCGCTTAGGCTCGCCATGTGGTCGTGGTGGCGCGCCCAGCGCGGGCTGCCCACCCACTGCATATGGCGCGGCGGGCCGACGACGAGGTCGTTGGCCACGGCGTTGCCCGTGGCGTCGTGGAAGAAGTGCGTCCACTCGTCGATCTCCTTCGGCCGCGGCTTAACCGTCTTCTCCCAGCGCATGCCGCGCTTGATATATGCCACCCCGTTCGGGGCGAGCACGCGCATCACTTCGGACATCGACACCTGGCCCAGGTCTTCCGAGACGACGAGGTTAACCAGGTTGTCGATATATGGCAGCCGGCGCGACGTTAGCCGGTCCACGCACACCGGGCCATACAGTCCGCGCGAGCGAATGTACTCCCGCGCGCGCTTGACGTTGTCCGCGCTCGTGTCCAGCCCGTGGACGAGGTAGCTTTCGTTGGCGCGGAGCGCCGCGGTGAGCCTTCCCTCGCCGCAGCCGATGTGGACGATCAACCCGCCCTTTACGCCCGTGGCCTTGAGGACCCGCGCGGCCAGGGCGCGCGCCTGAGCGTCGGCCGATGCCGCAAGAGCTTCGTGGGACAGGCCGCCGCGGCTGCGCCACAGCCCAAGCGGGGTGGACAGCGCAGCGACGACCGCCGCGGCAAGAACCACTGCGCAGAGTATGCGAACCACCTTGCCCATCGTCTTAGCTCCTTCTTACGCTTTTTTTCGCCAAAGCACATCTTCTGCGCGGGCCGCACAACACCTGCCGCGCGCTGCGCCAAAGCAGTGCGCCTTTGCAGGCTGCCGCGCTCGGACAAACGGCAAACACGCCGTGCAAGGCACAGCGCATTGCCTCTCGCCGGGGCTCAGCTATGGACCATTATCTGTGCGGCCCTCCCCCGTCCGGGAAAGGCCACAGTGGAGCCTATTTTCCCACGCGGCGTCAGGGCTACGTGGCCTTCACTGCCTTATCCAAGTCGTCTACGCCGAAAACAATCGTCCCCTGTGCGCCGCCCTTTTCTACACTCCCGTAAACGTAGTTAATGTTCACGCCAGCTTCGGCGAGCTTCGCGGAGGCCTCGCCCAGCGCCCCGGGCTCGTTAGGCAGGCTAAGCACGAGCACCGCCTGGCGTGTGGGCTTCATCCCCGCGCGCTTCAGCGCTTGCGCGGCCTTGGCGCTGTTGTCGGCAACCACGCGCACAAGCGCAGTGTCGCTGTTGTCTACAACGGAGATCGCGAGGATATTAAGCTTCGCCCTGCGCAACGCCGCCCCGAGCTTGGCGAGCTGACCTGGCTTGTTCTCCAGGCACACCGTAAGCTGCGATCCACGCGGCATAATCATCCCCTCCCAACCTTGGCTATGGCCTCACTGTAATTCCACTCCCGCCGCGCGTGTCCCTGCACCGCAGCGCGCAAATTCCGCAGCTCCTCTGCGGCGTGGGGCATACAAGGCGGACCCATGCCCCCTCGCGCATCGCGTGCTTGCGCGCTAAAGTTCGCCGCTGATGGCAAACGTTGTGGAGAACCGCCGGCACCAGCCCTGCGCCGCGTCGCACAGCCAAGCGCTTACCGTGGCCTCAAGCAAGAGCTGGCCCGCGCCAGGCTCAAGCGAGCAGTCCAGCTTTAAAATGCGCTCCTCGGCGTCCTCCTCGCTCAGCCGCCTGCTCGCGCGCAGCAGCTCTTTGTCCACGCTAAGCCCAAAGGGAGAGGCGAGGGCTACCTCCTGCGGCCCCGCGGCGTTGTTCCAATGCAACCGCTGCGGCTCGTTGAGCGCAAGCCAGAGGTAAATCGTCGCCCGGCGCCCGTGCTCCGGGTCGCGAAAGATGCGCGCGCGCAGGGAAAACGGAGCCCCCGCTTGGTCCCTCGCCCGACATGTGAGCTGCGCCATGCGCCCCAGCGGCGGAAGCTGCTTTGGGAGAACCTCGTCGGCCGCCTTCGCGCTGCGCGCGAGGTCGCCGGAAACGGCAAACTTTGCCTGCCACTGCCGCGGCTGGCCGTTGCCCGTTGCCGTCCATGCGCTGACCGTGGCCGAGAAGCTAATCTGCGTTCCCGCGCCCTGGCGCGTCCAAAGCACGGCGAGGGTGCGCGGGAAAGAGTCGCGGGGCATGCGCCGCCTGCCCGCGAGCAAGCGCTGCCGGGCGAACTTTAGCCCGTTTGCCTGCGACAAGGCAATGGCTAGCGGACGGGCGTTGTAAAACTCGGCCTCGCTCCCCTCGGCCAGGCGCACGGTAAGGTAAAGCCTGCTTTGCCCGCCGGAGGCAAGGGCTGGGGGGAGCGAGGCCGCGTGCAGCGTAAACGGCGGCTCCTTGCCCTCGCTGGGCACGAGGCTCACGTTTAGCGGCAAAAGCTCCGGCCAGGGAACTTGAGAGAACGGTATCTCATCGCTGTCGCGCGCCGCGCCCGCGGGCCGTTGCCTCGCCAGCGCTCGCCACTGCTCGTCGGTAATCCCCGAGGGCCCCACGCGCTCCTCAAGCAGGCGCTTCAGCGCGTCCGGGTCCGCCCACGCGCGCTTGTAAATGAGCGTCCCGTCGCGCGCGATGACGAACTCCATGTTCGGCATCCCGCCGAAAGTGCGCTGCAGCGTGTTTTGCATGTCGTCGATAATCCAGGGGAGGCCAAACAAAAGCTCCGCGCGGACGAGGCGCGCCATGTCGCGCCGGTTCTCAAGCGAGTCCGTTTGCTGAAAACCGAAGAAGCCAGGGTGCGGCTCTCGGCTGAGCACGTAGTAGAAGCTTACGCCGCGGTCTTTATACGCCCGATACAGGGCCTCCACACGGGAGACCTTATTGCGCCAGGGCGGTCAAGTACACCCGCCCCACTGCATGACCAGCAGCTCCGAGCGCTTATATAGGTCGCTTAGGCTAACCTCGTTCAGCTCTTCGTCGTGGACTTTTACCTCGGGAACCTTCTCGCCCAGCGCCGGCGAGCGCTCCTCCCACGTCGGGGGAACGGGAAGCCGCTGCGCCGCGGCCAGGGCAAAAAGCAAAAACGCAAGCGCCAGCGAAACTGCCAGGCAAACGCGCATGGGCATTCCTCCGCGGAGAAATTTTTCTTCTTCGACGAAATCCCGAGGCAATTGTTCAGCGCCCCGGTTTCCCGGCCCCCTTAGGCAAACTCCACCTGCGCCTTAACGCACTCCGCCGCCTGAAGCGCCTCCAGCCCTTCGCCGAACTGCTCCAGGGAAAACGTGTGGCTAACGAGCGGCTCCACTTGCACCCGCCCGGCGGCGATAATGTCGCGCGCCCGCGTCGCGGTAAACGGGTTTATGAACACGCCTTGAATGCGTATCTCCCGCCGAAACACCTCATAGGGCCTAACGGCAACCTCGTCCTGCTCCGGGCACACGCCAAACCAAAGCACCGTCCCCCCAGGGCGGCACAAGGCGAGCGCCTCGCGCGCCGTCTCCGCGCGCCCCGCGGCCTCAACAACCACATCGGCCCCCGCGCCCGTGCGCTGGGCAACAACCTCGCGCAAATCCTCCGCCCCCGGATCTACGGCCACATCGAGCCCTAGCTCAAGCGCAAGCGCGCGCTTTGCGGCCACAGGTTCGCTCACGATAACCTGCGCCGCGCCCGCGTTTTTTGCGAGCTGGCCGAGCATCAACCCGATCGCTCCCCCGCCCAGGACAACGACGCCATCGCCCTGGCGCACCTGGGCCAGGTCCGCACCGTGCACGCAGCAGCTCAGGGGCTCGACCATTGCCCCCGCGCGAAAACTGACCCCCTCCGGCAAGCGCACAAGCTGCCTGGAAAGCACGCACACGTACTCCGCAAATCCCCCGGGCACGTGCACGCCATAGGCCCAGTGGTTTTCGCAAAAATGGGGCAGCCCCCGCCGGCAGAAGCGGCACGAGCCGCAGAACACGTTCGGGTCCACCGCCACGCGGTCGCCCGGGGCAAACTGCGTTACGCCCTGGCCCACCTCAACCACGGTGCCCGCGAACTCATGCCCGGGAACGAGGGGATAGCGCGCCTCAAACTCACCGCGCAGAAGGTGAAGATCCGTCTGGCAAATGCCGCAGGCGGCGACCTTAACGAGCACTTCCCCCGGCCGCGGCGATGGCCGAGGAATGTCCTGCATCTCAAACCGGCCCGCTTCGGTATAAACAACCGCGTTCATTGCCCCTGCGCCGACTGCTGCTGGACGAAGTTCAACCGCAGCGTCTGCAGAAGGTTCTTATACTCTTTCAGCTCCCCTTCGCTGGCCACCGGCTGGAGGATGTCCACGATACTGGCCACGGCGTCGATCGCCGCCTTCGCCTGCGTTAAATCCTTGCTAATTTCGTTTGTCTTCGGGCTGGGGATAAGCCCCAGCTTAACCCACGCCAGTCCGGCAAGCACCTGGAGGTTTGTGCGCAGCACCTGGTAGACGTCGTCGGGGATAAGCGCCCGAAGCGTCTCCGCGTCAACAGCCTCTTGCTCCTCCGCGGTTTGTGCGCCAAACGGGGGCTCGGGCTCCTTCTCCGCCGCCTGCTCGGCTGGCCGCTCGCTTTGCCCCTCGGGCGAGGCGCCCGTCTCCGGCTCGGGCTGTTCAGCGGCCTCGCCGCGCTCCTTCTCCGCCGGCTCCTCGCCGGCGGGCGCGGCTTGTGCTTCAGGCGGGGCGCCCGCAGGCGCCTCACGCTCCTGTGCAGCGGCCCCACCCTCGGCTTCGGCGCGCTCGCGCTCCGCGCGCTGCTGGGCCAGCCGAGTCGAGGTTCGGCGGTCGATAATCTCTATCTCTTCCTCAGCGGGCTTTGCCGCCTTCTTTTCCCGCTCCGCCTTGCTGGAGGGCGAGTCTTTCGGCTTCTTCGACCTCTTCTGTGCCACCGTCCATCCCTCCCCAGGCAAAGCGCCGTTTTGCGGCGATTGTACCCAACGCCCCGCGCGCCGGTCAATCTTCCCCCTGCGCGCGCTGCAGGTAATCGCCTGCGCGAGCACGAATACGCGGGGCAGATCCGGGGGCAAGGGGCGTGGCATATGTTTACCTGTTTCGACGAGGTCGTTGCCGCCTGCCAGCACGAGCCCCGGCGGCGCATTGCCGTGGCTGTGGCCGAGGACCACACCGTCCTCGAGGCCGTCAAGGCGGCGATCGCCGAGGACATCGCGCACGCCTCGCTGTTCGGCAACGCCGCGGCGATCGAGGCCACGTGCGAGCGTGTGGGGCTGGACCCTAACTCGGTGGAGATCGTCGACGCCCCGAACGAAATCGACGCCGCCAACGCCGCCGTGCGCCGCGTGTCCACGGGCAATGCGGATATTTTAATGAAGGGCCACATTCACACCGACGACTTCCTCCGCGCCGTGCTCAACCGCGAGCAGGGGCTGCGCACGCCGCACATCATGAGCCACGTGTTTATCCTAGAGCTGCGCGAAAAGCGGCGGTTTTTGTTTGTTACCGATGGCGCGTTTAACATTGCGCCGGACCTCAGGCAAAAGGCCGCGATAATCCTAAACGCCGTTTACTTGGCGCAAATGTTTGGCATTGAGCAGCCGCGGGTGGGCGTGCTCGCCGCGGTGGAGGTGCTTAACCCGAAAATGCAGGCCACGCTCGACGCCGCGGCCCTGGCCACTATGGGCTTGCGCGGGCAGTTTAGCCACGGCATCGTCGACGGCCCGTTTGCCCTAGACAACGCCGTTTCCGAGGAAGCGGCGCGGCACAAGGGCATCGGCGGCCCTGTCGCCGGGCGCGCGGACATCCTGCTTGTCCCGGACATCGAGGCGGGGAACATCCTCGCCAAGTCGCACTCGTTCCTCGCCGGGGGAAACGTCGCCGGCGTCGTCGTGGGTGCCGCGGCGCCCATCGTGCTCACCTCGCGTGCGGACTCGCCCAAGTCCAAGCTCTACTCCATCGCCACCGCGGTGCTCATGGCGAACATGGAGCGCACCGGCCGGTTTAAGTTCGGCGAGGTGCACTACTAGCGCCGCAATTGCGGCCCAGGAGGGACGTGACCGCGAATGTTTAAGCTCGCTTGCTTTACCGACGAAATCTCCCAGGACCTGGCCACGGCCATCGCCGTGTGCAAAGAGTACGAGCTGGATGGCGTGGAGATCCGCAGCGTGTGGGACAAGCCGCCCCAGGAGCTGTCCGACGACGATGTGGCGCGGATAAAGGACATGCTCGGCGAAGCGGGGCTGGCCACCTGCTGCATCGCCTCGCCGTTTTTCAAGTGCGACCTGGGCAACGAGGCGGAGTATGAGGAGCATTTGCGCATCCTCCGCCGCTGCATCTGGATGGGCCAGCAGCTCGGGACGAATATCGTGCGCGGGTTTACGTTCTGGAAAAAAGGCCCGCTGACCGACGAGGTGTTTCAGCAGATCCTCGAGGCCTACAAGGAGCCCGTGAACATCCTCGCCTCCGAGGGAGCGATTTTGGGCATTGAAAACGAGGCCTCGACCTACCTCGGCGCGGCGCACGAGGTTAAGCGGTTTATCGACGCCCTGGGCTCCGAGCACGTGCGCGCCATTTGGGACCCGTGCAACGAGCTGTTTGCCGAAAACGGCGAGACGCCCTATCCCGATGGCTACAGCCACATTAAAAACGACATCGTCCACGTGCACATCAAGGACGCCGGCCCCGGGGAGAACGGCGAGCTCACCTGCCTGCGCATCGGCGACGGGCTGATCGATTACCCGGGCCAGTTCCAGGCGCTGATTGACGACGGCTACGAGGGCTACGCCTCGCTGGAGACGCACTGGCGGCCCAAAGCCCTGACCAAGGAGCAAGTGGACCGCCCGGGCGGCGCGGCATATTCGGAAAACGCGGAGCAGGCCTCGCGCCAGTGCCTCGACCGCATCAAGGAGATCCTCGCCTCGCTGCGCAGCGGCTGACCAACCGATGGCACGACTGGGCGCCGAGGAGAGAGGCCGAGAGCGGTCTCCGTCCCCGAGCTTGCGGCGGGCGAGCCGATCATTGCCGCCATAGTGTTGCAGCGCACGTGCCCCTCAGCGCGCAGCCTGTGCGCTCTGCTTCACGTTCGCGCGCCCTGGCGCCACCTTTCCGGTGGGGGTGGTGCCTCCGCTCCCGCGATGAGCGAGCGCCCCACACGCTGCGCCCGCGGGAACGCACGCCAGGCGTGGCGCTGGGCCTCGCGCCCGCCTGCGCCGGTACCGCTTGCCTGTCGAGAAGCACCGCTGAAGCGCCTCCAGCGGCGCGGGGCTTGAAGTGGGACAAAGAGCCCGAAGAGCACACCGTTGCAAGGTCCAGATGCTGGAACGGAGCGGTGAGCAAAAGAATTGCAGCTAGTTGCGTGTGATGGGCATGACGGCGGCCTGGCCCGCGGTGGCTGGCGGGGAAGTGGTGAGCGACTCGGTCAGGGAGGGAGGACCGACCTAGGGGGCGCGTGAGCATTGCTGATCCCCCTGCACGGCCGCAGCGGCCACGGCTTCCTGCGGAAGCCGTTTGCCAGCGGCTGCTTGCATAAGAATACAGCGCGAATCCTACCGGCTTGTGTGGCTACTGCTTATTGCGGTTCGCCGAGTTGTATTGGCGCGGAGGGAGCCTTCTAGGAGAGGGCGCCGGCCGACGCCGCTCCGTGCGGCCTGTCCGCAACCTGCGCCTCGGCGGTTGTGTTTCCCCACCGCGCGGAGCGGAAGCAGCACCCGGGCGGTCCAGTGAATCGCGCGGACCGGGCGCCTGTGTCCTGCGCTTGCCCATTGCGCGGCTCCTATCTGCGGAGAGGAGACGCTGAAGCCCGTTGGGTAACGCGAAGCTCGCGCAGCGTTCTGTTCTGCGTCAGCAGCGGGCGGTAGGCAGCAAGCGCGGGGCGGGCGCTTGCCTTGCCGGCTGGCGCCTCTCGGCGCCGCTTGGCCGCCTGCGGCTGGGTTTGCCCTCTCGTGTGCAGGACATGTGATAGGTACTCCGTCGACCGAAATCCCCCTAGGCGGCTGCGGGCACGAGTGGCGACGTGGGCTGTGATGGCTGGCGAGGAGTGAATGGCCATGCGCGCCGGAGGGGCTGGACAGGGACCAAAGCCCCCACCGTTTTAAGCTTCGGACGCTGCCGCACAGCGTCGGGGAGAAGAAGCACACTTGCTCATGCGCCATGTCCGCGACGGCGGCCTGGCCCGCGGTGGCTGGCGGGGAGGTGGTGAGGGACCCGGTTAGGGAGGGAGCCTGAAGCGCCCCCGCCGCGCGGTCATCAGAGCCGGACCCGCGCGGTCACGTTCCGGAACTCCCTGTCGCTCGCGGAGAACGTACGGCGAGGACGCCGGAGCACGGGTTCATTTTGATAGGTTCCTCCTGCGGGGGGTTCGCTGAGCCGCCCACGGCCAAGAAAGCTCGCCGGTGCCTTGCGCCGCAGGCGATGCGCTGCCCGCCCTGACCAATCCGCGCCACACCCCCGCCCGCGACCCCGTGCCCCGCCGCTGCGGTCGAAGGGAGGTCCTATTAGCGATGGAATGGTCTTGGCGCCGGTGACGCGGGCCGCAGTCAGTAGCCGTGCGCCTGATCTGGTCCCCGTTGCGAGTCGCCGTGCCTGGCGGAAGCCCGCGAGAAACGGCGAGGGTGGAAGCCTTTTCAATCTTTGCCAGCCCCCGTGGGACGCCCGGAAAATAGAATTACAGCAGCGTCTGCCGGACTGTGCACAACTGCGGCGGCCTGGCCCGCGGTGGCTGGCGGGGAGGTGGTGAGAGACCCGGTTAGGGAGGGAGCCTGAAGCGCCCCCGCCGCGCGGTCATCAGAGCCGGACACGTAGGTGCACTTTCCGGGACTCGCTGTCGCTTGCGGAGAACGTACGGCGAGGACGCCGGAGCACGGGTTCATTTTGATAGGCTCCTCCTGCGGGGGGGTTCGCTGAGCCGCCCACGGCCAAGAAAGCTCGCCGGTGCCTTGCGCCGC
>CAZMGT010000048.1:22545-29111 GCA_964565895.1 uncultured Armatimonadia bacterium | reverse complement strand
CGAGCGGGGAGCGGCGCGCACCTATGCCCCACAGAAGGGCGCCACGCCGGAGATGGTGGAGGAGCTGGAGGGGAACCTGCGCCACTTTGCCGACATCGTGCGCCGCGAGCTGGGGGTGGATGTTGCGGAGCTGCCCGGGGCGGGGGCCGCGGGTGGCCTGGGCGCGGGGCTTGCCGCGTTTTTCGGAGCGAAGCTCCGCCCGGGGGTGGACATCGTTATCGAGGCGGTGCGCCTGCGCGAGCGCCTGCGCGGGGCGGACCTGGTGGTTACCGGCGAGGGGCGAGTTGACGCGCAGACGGCACACGGGAAGGTTCCCGCCGGGGTGGCGCGTGTGGCGCGGGAGGAGGGTGTTTGCGTAGTGGCCCTTGCCGGGGCGTTGGGGGAGGGGGCGGAGGAGGCGCTCGAGCTGGGGCTCGACGCCCTGCTCCCCGTCGTCCCGGGGCCGATGGGGGAGGAGGAGGCGATGGCCCGCGCGGGGGAGCTCGTGGAGCAGGCGGCGAGGCGCCTGGCGCGGCTGGTTGACCTAGGCGCGCGGTGTGCGGGCAGGCGCGCGGGCGAGCGGCGCTAGGACGGCTGCGGGGGCAGGGGCAATGGAGGAGTATGGCCGAGGGAGAGCAAAGAACAAGGAACCTGGGCGAAGGGGAGGTGGGGGAAAGTGAGCTCGATTATGCAGTTGTTCTCGGCGCGCTCGCCGTTTGCGGCAATGCAGGCGCACATGGACAAGGTGGCGGAGACGGCGTCGCTGTTGCGGCCGCTGCTTCAGGCTGTGCGCGATGGGGCGCACGAGCGCGTGTTGGAGATCGCCGGGCGCGTTCAGGAGCTGGAGCGCGAGGCGGATAACATCTACAACGACATTCGCGACCACCTGCCCAAGTCGATTTTCCTGCCCGTGGGGCGCAGGGATATTTTGGAAGTTCTCCGCGCGCAGGACTCGGTAGCCGACGCCTCGTGGCACGTGGCGGAAACGCTTACGCTAAAGGAGCTGACCATTCCCGAGGAGCTGGAAGGGGATATTTTCGGCCTGGTGGAGCACGTGGAGCGGGTGTGCGAGCAGGCGCAGGCGATTACCCGCGAGCTGGACACGCTCGTTGCCGCGAGCTTCGGCGGGCCGGAGGCGGAGCACGTGTTTGAGATGATCCGCGCGCTTGACGCGGAGGAGACGCCGACAGACCGCGCGGCGCACGAGCTGGCGCGCAAGCTGTTTCGCCTAGAGGGCCAGCTTTCGCCGATCGACATCATGCTCTGGTTCGACGTGATTCGCTCGAGCCAGAAGATCGTGGGCTACGCCAAGCAGGTGGGCAATCGCGTGCGGCTGCTCATTGCGCGGGTGTAGAACGGAGTGAACGAGCAGCGGTGGGAGCGGAGCTGTTCTTCCTAATCGCGGCGATCGTCGCCGGGCTGTACATGGCCTGGAACATCGGGGCCAACGACGTGGCGAACTCCATGGGGACGTCGGTGGGCTCACGCTCGCTGACCATTCGCCAGGCGGTGGTCGCCGCGGGGATCGCCAACTTCGCGGGCGCGGTGCTCGTCGGCTCGCACGTGACGGAGACCGTGCGCAAGGGGATGTTCGACCCGCTGAGCTTCGATCCCACGGTGCTCATGTGCGGGATGCTTGCCGCGCTGCTCGCCGCGGGGGTGTGGCTGCAGCTGGCGAGCTACTTTGGGCTGCCCGTCTCGACGACGCACACGATCGTTGGCGCGGTGATCGGCTTCGCCGTGGTCGCCGGTGGGGCGGCGGGGATTAAGTGGGCGAAGGTGTCGTCGATCGTCGCGAGCTGGGTAATTTCGCCGCTGCTCAGCGGGTGCTTGGCGGCGGCCATTTTTACCATTGTGCGCAACAAGATAATCAACGCCCAGGATCCCATCCACGCCACGCGGCGGTATACGCCGTTTTTGGTGTTTGTGGTGTTTTTCGTGCTTGGGCTGGTCATTTTGTTTAAGGGCGTCGGGAAGCTGCATTTGGATTTGGAGCTGGGGCAGGCGCTGGCGGTGTCCGCGATTATCGGAGCGCTGGCCGCGGTTTTCGGCTGGGTGCTTATCGGGCGGGCGCAGATTTCCGCCTCGGACCTGCGGCGGGCGCGCGCGGCGCAGCAGGTGGCCGCCCGCGCGCAGCTCGCGGAGCACATCGAGCGCGCGCTGGACAGCCTGCGCGGGGCGCAGGCGCTGTCGAGCGAGCGCTTGGCCGAGGACTTTCAGCGCTTGGCCGCGGAGCTGGAGTATGTCCTGCGCGAAGTGCAGGAGACGATCCCCACGCGGCCGCGCACGGGGGAGAAGCGGTTTCGCTTTGTGGAGCGAGTGTTCGCCAGCTTGCAGGTGGTCTCGGCGTGCAGTGTGGCGTTTGTCCATGGGGCAAACGACGTGGCCAATGCCATCGGGCCGATGGCCGCGGTGATCTCCGTGGCGCGCGAGGGTGTAGCCTCGCTCACCGTGGCCGTGCCTTTGTGGATGCTCGCCGTGGGGGGCTGCGGGATCGGCCTGGGCATCGCCATGTGGGGCTATCGGGTGATGGCCACGGTGGGCAAAAAGATCACCGCGCTAACGCCCACGCGGGGGTTTTCCGCGGAGTTTGCCGCAGCGGCGACGGTGGCCCTGGCCAGCCGGCTGGGGCTGCCCGTATCTACCACGCACACGCTCGTGGGCGCCGTGCTTGGGGTGGGGATCGCGCGCGGGTTGGAGTCGCTAAACTGGCGGGTGGTTAGGCACATTATCTCCTCATGGCTGATAACCCTGCCCGCGGGGGCGGGGCTGGCGATTATGTTCTACGCGCTGCTTAGGCTAATTTTCGTGCACTAGCGGGGCCGCGGGGGCTAGCGCACGCGGCAGCACTGCACATACTCCCCAAGCATTTGCGCAAAGGCGTGCATTTTGTCGTCGGGAAACGGGGGCGCGGTGGAAAACGCGGGGTCGAGGACCTTCGTCGCGCGGAAGCGCTGGAGGTAAAGCAGCTTTGCCCCGCGGACGAACTGGCCGAGCTCGCGCAGGGTGCGCTCGTCGTGGAGCCTGGGGAGGATGGTGCAGCGGAGCTCGTAGCTCGGGGCGCGGGCGAGGGTAAGCTCCAAGCTGCGCGCGATGTCCTCGAGGCACACAGGCACGCCCGCGGCCTGAGAGTAACGCGCGGGGCTGGACTTAATGTCGAGCCCGATGCAGTCGACAAGCTGGGCATCGAGCGGGGTTTCGATAAGCGCCGGGTTGGAGCCGTTTGTGTCGAGCTTTACTTTCAGGCCGAGGGACTTGATCTGCGCGAGGAGCTCGGGGAGGTCGTGGTGGAGGGTAGGCTCGCCGCCGGTGATCGTTACCCCGTCGAGGAACTTGCGCCTGCGGCGGAGGAAGTGGAGCAGCTCGGCCTGGGGTATCACGGGGAGCTCGGGGGAGCCGTCGACGAGCTCGGGGTTGTGGCAGTAGGGGCAGCGGAAGTTGCACCCGGCGGTGAACACCGTGGCGCAGATGTGGCCCGGGTAGTCGATGAGCGAGAGTTTTTGCAGGCCTTTGATGACCATAGGCAAACAGGGGCCAGGCGGCGGCCTGGCCCCGCCCTGTTGGAGATAGAGGCTGTTAGGCGCTACTTGGGGACGACAAACGTGCGCCGCTGCTTAAACTCCTCGCGCTTGCCCTTGTTCCACTGCTGCACGGGCCTGAGGTAGCCGACGACGCGCGAGTAAACCTCGCACCGTTGACGTTTGCGAACGACCTGTTTTTCGGCGATCGCTGGTCCTCCTCTCCGCGGCCCGCGAAGTGCGCGGGTCGCGCAACGCTAGGAAGCCGCGGCCAAGCGCTGGGCCGCGGGCTGATGGTCGGGAAGGCCGAGCTCGCCCTGGACCCAGGCGATTTCCGCGTCGCACTTGGGGCAGAACTCGTGTTCGCCGGGGAGGTAGCCGTGCTTGGGGCAGATGCTGAACGTTGGGGTGAGCGTGTAGTAGGGGAGGCGGAAGTTTTCCGCAATGCGCCGGACGAGCTTCTTGCACGCCTCGGGGTCGGGAAGGGCCTCGCCGAGGAAGCAGTGGAACACCGTGCCGCCGGTATAGCGGATCTGCAGCTCCTCCTGAAGCTCGAGCGCCTCGAACAGGTCGTCGGTATAGTCTACGGGGAGGTGGGTGGAGTTGGTGTAAAAGGGCTCGGCGCCGCGCTCGCGAAACGCGTTTTCGTTGGCGCAGATAATATCGGGAAAGCGCTCTTTGTCGGCGCGGGCGAGGCGGTAGGCAGTGCCTTCGGCGGGCGAGGCCTCGAGGTTATAGAGGTTTCCCGTCTCCTCCTGGAATGCGCGGAGGAGCTCGCGGATGAAGTCCATCATTTCGATGGCCAGGGCGCGGCCCGCGGGCGAGGCGATGTTTTCCCCGCAGAAGTTAAGCAGGCACTCGTTCATCCCCAACAGGCCAATGGTGCTGAAGTGGTTCGCCCAATACTGGCCAAAGCGCGCCTTTACGTCGCGGAGATAGTAGCGGGAGTAGGGATAAAGGCCCTCTTCGGTAAACTTCTCGAGCATTTTGCGCTTAATCTCTAAGCTCTGCTTGGCCAGGCGCACGAGCCGCTCAAGCCGCTCAAACAGCTCCTCCTTGGACTGCGAGAGATAGCCGAGCCTGGGGAGGTTTAGGGTGACCACGCCGATGCTCCCCGTGAGCGGGTTTGCGCCAAATAGCCCGCCCCCGCGCTTGCGCAGCTCGCGGTTGTCCAAGCGCAGGCGGCAGCACATGGAGCGCGCGTCGTCCGGGTTCATGTCGCTGTTGATGAAGTTGGAGAAATAAGGGATGCCGTACTTCGCCGTGGCCTCCCAGAGCTTGTCGAGCACGGGGTTGTCCCAGTCGAAGTCGCGCGTGATGTTGTAGGTGGGGATGGGGAAGGTAAACACGCGGCCCTTGGCGTCGCCCTCGAGCATGACCTCGGCGAACGCGCGGTTGAACATGTCCATCTCGCGCTGAAAGTCGCGATATTTCTCGGGCTTAATCTCGCCCCCGACGATGACGTTTTCCTCGGCGAGCAAGCCGCTGGGGGTAAGGTCCATGGTTACGTTGGTAAACGGCGTCTGGAAACCGACGCGGGTGGGGACATTCATGTTATAGAGAAACTCCTGCATGGCCTGGCGGACCTCGTCGTAGGTTAAGCCGTCGTAGCGGATGAACGGGGCGAGGAGGGTGTCGAAGTTGGCGAACGCTTGGGCGCCGGCGGCCTCGCCCTGCAGGGTATAGAAGAAGTTGACCACTTGGCCCAGAGCGGTGCGGAAATGCTTGGGGGGCAGGCTTTCCAGCTTGCCCGGGGCGCCGCGAAAGCCCTCCAAGAGCAGCGCCTTAAGGTCCCACCCGCAGCAATATACGGAGAGCATTTGCAGGTCGTGGATGTGAAAGTCGCCCTCCTGATGGGCCTCGCGCACGGCCTTGGGATAGATTTGGTTCAGCCAATAGCGCGCGGTAACCGAGGCCGCGATGTGGTTGTTTAGCCCCTGGAGGGAGTAGCTCATGTTGGAGTTTTCGTTAACGCGCCAGTCGGTCTCGTTAAGATAGCCGCCGATAAGCGAGGCGGGGTCGAGCAGGGAGGAGATGTCGCGCATGCGCGCATGCTGGTCGCGATAAATGATGTAGGCCTTGGCCGTTTTGATATAGCGAGCTTCGATAAGCGTGTCCTCGACGATGTCCTGGACCTGCTCCACGTGGGGGACGCCATCGGGGAAGCGGAAGTTAACGATGGAGACGACCTTGTCGGCGAGGGAGCGGGCCTCGGGCTCGCCGAACTCGCCCGTGGCCTGGCCGGCGCGCAAAATGGCGCTGGCGATTTTCGCGGGGTCGAACGGGACAAGGTCGCCGTTGCGCTTGCGGATAAACTTAATGCTCAACTTCGCTTCGCTCCCGACGCGGCGGCCGCGCCGCCGAAAGATGGAGGCGCTCCCCAGCGCCCGCGCGAAGGCGCTAGAGAAGCAGCTTAATACTACATGTAGTAGCTAGCCGGCGAGAAAGGGCTATATCTAGTTCCACCTTGGACAACGCCATCCCTTCTCGAATGTTCGAAACTTCGCGCCAGCGAGGGGCAAACACGCCGCTTTTGCGCTCGCTTCCGACCGGCCAAATTATGCGACAAGGCCCAGGATTTGTCAAACATTTGTTTGCTACCGACAAAGGGGACTGAACAACACGCCTGCAGCTAGAACCAGCGGCATTTACGAACGCCCTGCGCCCCACTCCTTCCCGTAGCGGGGAGCAGTCCTTCGATAAAGTTTGGCAAATTGCGCGGCGCGTTGGTCTAGTCGCCGGCGGATGCGCGCGAAGCGTTGATTTGTGCAGAATCCGTGCGTCCTGCGGGGCGCAGGCGGCGTTTGCCCGTGACAAACTCTTGACAGCAGGCTTGCTCTCTTTGCCAGCGGCGGAACGGCGGGCGGTCAACGCTTACAGGTGCTCGGCGCGCAAAAGGAGACGCCGCACGATCAGCACTGCCCTCGCCCGCCTTGCGGACATGACCGCGCGCAGGAGCTCGCGAGGAGTGCGGGAGACGAGCCAGGGCGAGCCCACGCGCGCTAGCGCCGCCCCGCCCGCTGGCGCGACGGCGGGCGTTGCCCAGGCGCCTACCCACGCGCGGAAAGT
>CAZMGT010000048.1:0-22445 GCA_964565895.1 uncultured Armatimonadia bacterium | reverse complement strand
CGCGCGGAAAGTATGTTGAACGGCACCCTGCGCCTTTCGCCGGGGTCGCAGCGCCCGGCCACGCGAAAAGAAGTTTTGGTTGACGGGGAGGGCGGCAAGGGTTATGCTGTGCGCAGAAGCATGAGACTCATCGAGCCGTATCAACGGAGTGCCAGACAGGAAAGCTCCCTGGCATTTCATTCCGGGCGGCAGAGGAGTCGAAGCTGAGAATGAAATGGAAGGGAGGTCTTTCCTGTGCAGGGCACGGTCAAGTGGTTTAATGATGCCAAAGGGTTCGGGTTTATTACCCCGAACGATGGCAGCCAGGACGTATTCGTCCACTACTCCGTGATCGAGTCCGACGGCTTCAAGACCCTGCGTGAGGGTCAGGAAGTCGAGTTCGAGGTTACGGATAGCCCACGTGGACCGCGCGCATCGCGGGTCATTCCTCTGTAGCGAGGAGTGGGAAGAAACCAAGCGAGGGCGATGGCCGAGGGGTGAGCCGTCGCCCTCCTTGCTCATAGCCGCGGGGGCGGGAGCGGAGATCTCCGCCTAGCAACGGGACGGGCGAGCAGCGCGCGCCAAGCGCTTGCTCAGCGGCGCGCAAGTTTGTTTTCGCGGGGGAGGGTTCTATGGCCGATATAAAACATCGCGTGGAAAAAGTTTACGAAACATGCCTGCAATGCGGAAACGACACCGGGTTTTACATCCTGCTTCAGCGTATTCGCAAAAAAGACGTCGGCGACTTTAACTGCCGCATCCGCCTAAAATGCCCCCGCTGCCACAGCGTGTTCGACGTTAACCTCCTCGCCCGCTTAGACGACTAAAGGGCAAGCTACGCAGCGTTATCCCCACCAGAGAAGACCGCCGAGCGCCAAGCTGCGCTTGTTTTAGCCACCGCCCAGCAGCTCGTCGATCGCTGAGAACAAGCAAGCGATCTCCTCGACTGTGTTGTAAATGTGCGGGGAGACGCGCACTCCTCCGCCGCGGAAGGCCACCTGGATGCGGTGCTTGTCGGCAAGCTGGCGCACGAGCCGCGCGTTGTCGCACCCTGGGACGCGGAAGACGACGATGCCCGAGCGCTCGGCGGTTGTCGCGACAGGGGAGAGGATCTCGAACTGCCGTTCGCGGGCGCGGGCGATTATCTCGTCGGTGAGGGCGAGGAGGCGGGCGAAGCACGCCTCGGGCCCGATGCGCGCGAGCATGTTTACCGCGGCACACAGCCCAAACCCGCCGGCAATGTTTAGCGAGCCCTCCTCAAATCGCCGGGCGTCGGGGCGCAGGGTCAGGTCGTACTCGGTGAACTTTTCGGGCTCGACAACGCTATACCAGCCGATGTTTGCCGGGCGCAGCTCGTCGAGGATCTCGCGGCGGCAGAAGAAAAAGCCCATTCCCTCCGGCCCAAGAAGCCACTTGTGGCCGTCGCACGAGGCCATGTCTATGCAGCACGCGCGAACGTCGAGGGGGATTACCCCCGCGCCTTGGATGATGTCGGCGAAGAAAAAGATTTTGCGCTCGCGGCAAAACTTGCCGATCGCCTCCATGTCTGCGCGGAAGCCGTTGGCGAACTGCACGAAGCTGAGGGCGACGCAGCGCGTGCGCTCGTCGCAGTGCTCGGCGATGAGTTCGGGAGTGATTCTTCCGCCAACGGGGCGCACCATGCGCACCTGGACGCCGGAGGCTTCGAGGGCGAGCCAGGGGTAGACGTTGGCGGGAAACTCTTGGTCGAAAATAAGGCAGTTGTCGCCGCGCTGCCACGGTATGGAGGAGGCGGCAATGAGCACGCCCTGGGTGGTGTTTTTCACATAGGCGATCTCCGCGGGATCAGCGCCGACGAGGCGCGCGAAAGTGCGCCGCCCTTGCTCAAGGCGCTGGTACCAGTGCTCGCTCCAGCGGGGGCCGTTGCGGAGCGAGTCGTCGAGATATTCGCGCATGGCCTGCGCCACGGGGAGGGAGAGCGGACAGACGCCGGCGTGGTTTAGGAACACCCAGCGCCTGGTTATCGGAAACTGCTCGCGCAGGGCGTGGATTGCGCGCTCGTCCAGCTCGGGCACAGGATTCACCTCACTGCATTGTGGAACGGAACCAGTCCACTGTTTGGCGGATGCCCTCCTCGAAGCTGATCGTCGGGCGCCAGCCGAGGAGGAGGGCGGCTTTCGTGCAGTCTAAGGCGCTCGCGCGGAGGTCGCCCAGGCGCTCCGGGCCGAACTGCGGCTCGGCGTCGGTGCCCACCGCCGCGGCAAGGGTGCGAAAGACGTCGAGGTTTGTGCGGCGCACGCCGGTGCCCACGTTGAGCACCTCGTTGTCCGCGCCGTCGAGGGCGAGGACGTTAATTTGCGCGGCATCGAACACGTGCAAGTAGTCGCGCTCGTGTAGGCCGTCGCCGAAGATGGTGCACGGCTCGCCGCGGAGCATGCGCGAGGCGAAGATGGCCACGATGCCCGCCTCGCCCTCGGGGTTTTGCCGCGGGCCATAGATGTTCGCGTAGCGCAGGATGGTATATTTCAGCCCATAAAGCTTGCTATAGGCGAAGATGTAGTGCTCCACGGCGTGCTTGGAAACGCCGTAGGGCGAGACGGGCCACGTGGGGTGCGTCTCAGGCGTGGGGAGGACGTCGGTTTCCCCATAGCACGCCCCGCCGCTTGAGGCGTAGATCAGCTTTTCCACCCCGATCCGCCGGCAGGCCTCGAGCACGTTGAGCGAGCCCAGGACGTTTGTCTCGGCGTCGAACACTGGGTCCTCGGCGGAGATGCGCACGTTCATTTGCGCGGCGTGGTGGTTAACGATCTCCGGCTTTTCCAGGTCGAACACTTCGTTTAGCGCCTGGGCGTCGCGAATGTCTACCTGATAAAAGGCAGCAGTGGGAGGAACGTTCTCGCGGCGGCCGGTGGACAGGTTGTCGACGACGACCACGGGGTGCCCGCGTTTGAGGTATGCTTCGACGACATGGGAGCCAATGAACCCCGCGCCGCCGGTAACGAGGATTTTCTTCACGGAAACTCCTCCCTTGCGCAAAGAGAAAGCTACGTGACAAAAGGCCGCGCAGCTCTCACCGGCTTAAGCTCGAACATGATAACACCAACGGCCGGGGAAAAGATCGGCGAATCGCCAAGCGCCTGGCGTAATTGCGGGCAGAGCAAAACAAACGCCCGCGGCAGGGCCCTGCCGCGGGCGCGACGTTGCCTGGCGCTAAGCTCTATGGGGCCTCCTGGAGCACGCGAACGTTGGCGGAAAGCCGCAGGACGACGTTGCGAATAGTCAGCTCGCGAATGCGCGGGGTAGCCACGCCGTAGAGCGAGAACTGGCGGTCGCTGTTTGGGTCGAGCTCGGCGAGGAGCTGGTCTAGGTTTTGCACGGGGAGGTCCTCGATGGTCGTCGTGCCCACGGGGATTTGCACGCTGAGCAGGGTGTAGACAAGCGGCGACTGGTCCTGGGAAGCGGTTGCGCTGCGGATTTGCTCCAGGGTCAGGCCCTGGGTGTCACTGAGGTACAGCCCGAGGGTCACCGCCTCCACGCCGCCGTTCGTCACCTCGGCCTCGAGGGTGGCGCTGCGGATGGAGTTGATGCGCTCGATAACCTGGTCATAGCCCTCAAGCTGAGAGGCGTCTACGCGAAGCTCGGCAAAGCCGGTGTAGTCGACCGGGATCTCCTGCGAGTCGGGGTCGAGCTGGGCGTTTTCGAACCCGGGGGCGTTGGAGAAGTCGATGCTAACTTGCACGGTGTCCTCGGTATAGCCGGTGAGGATAACTTGGAAGAACCCGTCGGGGCCAATGGTGTAGGACTGGCCCTGGATGGTGATTACCGCGCCAACGGGCACTTGGTCGCCGGGCCCAGGCGGCGTGGAGGAGATGGTGACGTAAATTACATTGCCCGTCTGGCGCCGGGCGATGGACGGGACATAAACATAGCCCTGAGCCTGGCCCGGGATCTCGGCGACGATGCTCGGGTCGGGGTCGAGCTCGATAAGGTTGCTTAGGCTGAGCGGGATGGGCGGGGTGGTTACCGTGCAGCCGTTGATCGCCAACGCGCCGGCGATTATCCCCAACAACACAAAGATCGATATTACGCGGCTCATGGACACACTTCCCCTCAGAGGCGTCGTTTACCACACTTATTCTATACCAAGGGCGAAAGAAAAGCTAACCTTCGCTGCCTCGACTAGGCCCCGCGCGGGGGGAAAGCGGCGGGCCGCGCCTGACCCACGCAAGCGCAGCGCCTAGGTTTCCTCTGTGCGCGCAGGGGCGAGCTGCGCGCGGCGCTTGCGCAACGCCTTGCGATATAGCTTGAGATACTCGCGGGCAGAGCGCGCCCAAGAAAAATCGCAGCTCATCCCCCGTAGCTGCAGCGCGCGGTAGCGCGGAGGGTCGGCAAAGCAACGCGCCGCGCGACGCAGAGCATCGGCAAACGCCGCGCCGGTGGGCTGCTCGAAGACAAACCCGTTGCCCGAGCGGCTGGCGTCGGCGTCGGTGATCGTGTCCTTCAGCCCGCCCGTGGCGCGGACGATGGGGATGGCAGCGTAGCGCAGGGCGATCATCTGGCCCAGGCCACAGGGCTCATAGAGCGAGGGCATGAGGAAGAAATGGCTCCCCGCGTAGATGCGGTGGGCGAGGGGCTCGTCGAAGCGCAGGACGCAGCGCACGTGCTCGCGGAAGCGGCGCTGCAGGCGGCGGGCGAGCTTCATGAAATAGTCGTCGCCCGTGCCGAGGAGGACGAGTTGGCCCCCCGCGCGGACGACCTCCTCCACGGCGTCGGGGAGCAGCCCCAGGCCCTTCTGCGCGGAAAGCCGCGAGACCATCCCAAATAGCGGGCCGGAGGAGGGAGGAAGCTTTAGCTCCTCGCGCAGCGCGGCGACGTTGCGCTCCTTCTCCTCGAGCGTCTCCGGGCCATAGGGGAACTTTAAAAATTCGTCCGTCTGCGGGTTCCAAAAGTCGTAGTCTAAGCCGTTGAGCACGCCGTAGAGGTCCTCCGCGCGGCTTAGCAGCACGCCTTCGAGCCGCTCGCCAAACTGCGGGGTTTGGATCTCCAGCGCATATTGCTTGCTTACCGTGGTGAGCAGGTCGGCGAAGACGAGCCCCGCCTTAAGCAAGTTTACCTGGCCGTAAAACTCCAGCTCCTCGGAGTTAAACAGGGCCCAGCTTAGGCCGGCGTCCTGGATCGTCTCCGGGGGAAAGCAGCCCTGATAGGCGAGGTTGTGGATGGTGAACACCGTGGCCGTTTTGCGATAAAAAGGATCGTTGGCGTAGATGGTTTTGAGATAGGTCGGGATTAGCCCCGTTTGCCAGTCGTTGCAGTGGATAATGTCTGGGCGCCACTTGGTCTGGCGGAGGAGCTCGAGCAGGGCACGGCAGAAGAAAATAAACCGCGCGGCGTCGTCGGGGTGGCCGTAGAGGCCCTCGCGGTCGAAAAACTCGTCGTTGCAGACAAAGAGCATTTTCGGGTCGTGGTCGGGGAGGATGGTCTCGAGGTGTCCGTGGGCCTCGCGCCCGGCGACGGGGATCTCCGCGGAGGCCACGGTGGCCACCTCGCGATATTTGGGCATGGCCACGCGTACGTCGAGGCCGAGCTCGGCGAGGGCCTTGGGGAGGGAATGGGCGACGTCGGCCAAGCCGCCCGTTTTGGCATAGGGCCGTACCTCCGAGGCAACATAGAGCACACGCATAACCGGTTCACTCCACCTTTCGTTAACCGCAGGGCGGTTCTGAGGAGCGCCGCGGGAGACCTTTGCCCGGGCGATCACGCTCCCGCGGACGGCGAACTGCGGGGCTCGGCGGCGTGCCGGGCGGCGCGGGCGAGGTCGGCGGCATAGCAGCCGTTGTTGGGGTCGAGCTGCGCAGCGCGGCGCAGAGGGGCGAGGGCCTCGCGCGGGCGGCCTGCCTCAAGCAGCGAGAACCCCAGGGCGTGGGCCGCTGCGGCCCAGGAGGGCTCGCGCTGGGCCGCCTGGGCGAACGCCGCGCAGGCCTCGGCCCAGCGTCCGCACGCGGCGAGGGCGCAGCCGAGGTAAAAGTGGGCGCGGCGGAAGCCCGCCGGGCGGAGGCTAAGCACGCGCTGGAGCGCGCGGCATGCTTGCTCGGGGTCGCCGTGGGCGAGCTGGGCGAGGCCCAAGCCGTAGGTCGCCGCGGGATTCTCCGGCTCGCGAGCGACGGCGGCGCGCCAGTGGGCGAGTTCCTCCTGCCACTGGCCCATGGTGGCGCAAATCTGCGCTGCCAAGGCGCGCGCGGCAAGGCAGGGGTTTAGCTCCAACGCGCGACTGACCCAGAGATAGGCGCGGGACAGCCGCCGGCGGGCAAGGTGGATCGCGGCGATCTCGAGCAGCGCGGGCACTGGGTTGGGGCTATAGGTGGCCAGCTTGCGAAAGGCGAGCAGGGCGTTGTCGAGCTCGTCCAGGGCGAGGTAGACCTGCGCCGCGATGGCATAGGGGCGGGGGTCGCTTGAGGCCATGTCCATGGCGCAAAAGGCAAGCAGACTGGCCCGCCTGAGGTCGCCGACGGGTTTTTCGCACCGCCGACAGCGGGCGCAAATGATCGCCCGCCGGGCCTCACGGGCCGCGTGTGCGAGGAGGGTTTCCAGGTGGTTGCTCATGCCGCTGTCCAGTGTTTAAGTTCGACAGGGGCGGGTGCCGTCCTGCCCTGGGGCGGGCAAGGCGAGCGAAGCGGCGCGGCGCGCGCCCAGCGAGCAAACGCCGTGCTTCGGGCGGCGCGGGGCGGGGTGAAGGGCAATACGCGGCAAGGCAAGAAATAACAGACGGAGGACGGCAACCGGTGGATCCTTCAAACGTATTGCGTAAAGCGGCGCGCGTTTGGTGGGGTTTATTCGCCTGGTTGCTGATATGTTGCAGCTCCTCCGCATGGGCGCAGCCGGCGGGCGTGCGCTACGTAATCATCGTTAGTCTGGACGGGGTGGGCCCCGAGGCCCTGCTTAGGGCAAGGACGCCAAACATCGACGCCCTGTGGCGCAATGGCTCGTATACGTGGTCCGCGCAAACGATCGTCCCCAGCTCCACGCTTCCCGCGCACGCCTCGATGCTTTGCGGGGTTGTTCCCGAAAAGCACGGGATAACGTGGAACACCTACGACCGGAGCAAGGGTTTTGTAAAAGTCCCCACGGTGTTCAGCATCGCCAAGGCGCAGGGGTTTCGCACGGCGATGATCGTGAGCAAGATAAAGCTCTACCACCTTGCTCCGCCGGGGACGGTGGATCACTACGAGCTGGCCGGCTTTAGCGCGGGGCAAGTTGCCGCGAAGGCCGCGGCCTGCCTGGCTAACGAGCGGCCGAACATTTGCCTGGTGCATTTTTCCGACGCGGACTCCATGGGCCACCAATATGGCTGGAACAGCGCGGAGCAGCTTGCCGCGGTGGAGGCGTGCGACCGCGCGCTGGGCGTTTTGCTGAGCACGCTGTGGCAGGCGCAAATGTCGCCGGCAAGCGTGATGATCGTTACCGCAGACCACGGCGGCCACGACAAGACGCACGGCACGGCGCGCCCCGAGGACGTCACCATTCCCTGGATTTGCTGCGGCCGCGGGGTGCGCAAGGGATATGCGATAACCACGCCGGTGCGCATTTACGACACAGCGGCGACGGCGCTGTGGGCGCTGGGCATTGCTACGCCGGCGGAGTGGGATGGGCGGGTTGTGCCTGGGGTAATGCCCCGGGTGGCAACTTTACTATTTCCGGCAGGTAGCCGATACTGGAAGGCGGGCTGAGCATAGCGGGGGCGCCGAAGCTGGCATGAGGTGAGGAACATGGCAAAGCGCATTTTGGTCGTGGAGGACGACACACAGGCGCGCGAGGCGCTGGTTAGCGCGCTGCGCCGGGAGGGGTATGAGGTGATGGAGGCCAGCGACGGAGAGGAGGGGCTGGAGCGCATTCGGCGGGACAAGCCGGACCTTGTGATCCTCGACCTCATCCTGCCTCGGATGGACGGGTTGGACGTCTGCCGCAAGGCGCGCGAGATTACCACGATCCCGATTATCATGCTCACCGCGCGCGACGAAGAGATCGACAAGGTGCTCGGGCTGGAGATCGGCGCCGACGACTATATTACCAAGCCCTACTCCATGCGCGAGCTGTTGGCGCGGATTAAGGCGAACTTAAGGCGGTGGAGCGAGTTTGCCGCCCCGCGCAGCGAGGAGGAGGATATCGTCGTTGGGCCGATCGTCATTATGCCCTCCAAGCGCGAGGTGACCCGCGACGGCAAGCGCGTTTATCTCACCCCCAAGGAGTTCGACCTGCTTTACGTCCTGGCCACCAACCTGGACAAGGTTATGCCGCGCGAGGCCCTGCTCAGCCAAGTGTGGGGCTATGAGGGGATCGACACGCGCTCGCTCGATGTGCACATCGGCCGCCTGCGGGCAAAGCTCGAGGACGACCCGTCGAACCCCAAAATGATCCTCACCGTGCGCTCCGTGGGCTATCGGATGGTTCCGCCGGAGGAGTAGGCGCGGGTTTGCCGCGGGCGAGAGGCGCGCCGAGCCAGCTGTTGGGGAAAGATAAGCGGCTGAGGCGCAAGTGCGGGGCGGAGGCAGACGGCGCGCAGCGCAACAGCGAAAGCAAACCGCGGCGGCGAAGCCCGACGGGTTCCCCGCTCAGGCCCTAAGCATCGCACGGGCGATCATTTGCGAGGCGCAGCGAGCGCCAGCACTGCGGCAAGGGCAAACGCGCACAGAGCGGAGGCGGCGATAATGGGCTGCAGGCGCGCAAAGGCTTGCCTTGCCGCAAAAGCGCAGAACAGGCAAGCGAGGGCCAACCCCACGGCGCAAACGAGCAGCGCAGGCGACGTTGGCGCGCGCGACCTCAGCGAGAAGATGGCCAGGGAAAGAGCCGCGGCGCCGTAGCAAAGGGCAAGGGCGATTCCCGGGGCGCCGCGGGCGGCGAAAAGCGCGCCGGAGCGAAACGCGAGATGGCCCAGCGCGAGCCAGGCCGTTAGCGCAAGAGCCGCGGCCGCTTGAAGCCACGCGCCCCTGGCCGAGCGCAGGGCGCGGCCCAGGCGGTGCCACCAGTCGGTGAACAGCCACACGAGGTGCCCCGCGGTGACAATGAGGAGCAGGACAAGCGCTCCAGCGATGGCAATTGCCCACATTCCCGCATCGACGACGTAAGCCATGGCGCAGCAGTCGCGACGAGTGATCTAGAAGCGACAGTTGGCGTAAGTTTAGCGGCAAACGAGGGCGCGGAAAAGCGCTCTCATCGCAGGCGCGGAAGTGTTGGCAAGGGCGCGCGTCGGCCGCAAGGCGAAGGACAGTTGCGCGGTGGGTTTTTGGTGCGTGCTGGGGTGTCGGAACGTGTTTTGCGCCACCGGCGGCCGCCAACTGCGGTTCTTTTTAAGCGCAAAAGCCGCGGTCTTCCGCGGCTGGTCTTGCCGCAGTTTTTGCGTGCTAGAGGATGGACGCGTTGCAGGCCGGGCGAGGGCGACTGCGGGGAGAGCGGCTACATTTCCACCGCGCCGGCGAATGTGCCGATTAGCGTGCGGCCGGACTCGCTGCGGGCGTGGACTTCGCCCTCGATGCGCGTGGCTGTGGCGATGCCTCCGGGGGCGACGATGCGCAGGTAACTTACCCCGGGAAGCACGGCCTCTTCGATCTCCCCCACGCGGAACGTATCGTCGAGCACGGAGCCGGCGAACACCGTGGTGTAGCCGCCGGGGGCGATGTTTACCGAGGAGGGCTCGAAATAGCCCTCGAGCACGTCGTCTACGGCGACGACCTCGCTGGAGACAGCCCAGGCCTCGAACGAGTTATGCACCTGAACTTTTACCACGACGCGGGCATTTTCGCCCTCGCCATAGAACTCGATTTTAACGACCGCGGTAAGCGGAGGCTCCTCGACAGGCTCCTGCTCCTCGCGGAGCGAGGCCGCAAGGGCCCGCGCGGAGAGGCGGAAGTCGGAGCTCCACTCAGTAATGCGCACGCGGCGCACGAGGGTGGGCTGTGGGGCGTCGGAGGAGTCGCCGCTGGAGGGCGGCTGCTCCGTGCTCAGGCGGACGCGCACCGCAGGGCTGGGCCAGAACAGGGTTTGCTCCTCGGGAACGATCGCCGGGCGCGAGGTAATCTGCCGCCCGTCGGCGGTAAGCACGGTGAGCGTTGCCTCGCCTGGCGCGACGCCGAAAAGCTGCCAGTAGCCGGCGATGTCGGTGGACGTCTGCCGCGAGGTTCCTGAGGAGTCGAGCGCGCGGATGATGATCCCTTTTATCGGGACGAGCGAGGTGTTGCGCGCGGAGCAAAGGACGTATTCGTCGAGCGCGGAGTCGCGGTAGATGTAGCCGGCGAGCGAGGGGACGGGCGAGGGGCCGGGGCTGCCGCCGGGATTGCCTGGATTGGGCAGCTCGGTTACCGGCAAGCAGCCGCAGAGGCCGCAAGCGAGAGCGAAAGCTGCGGCAAGCTGTGCACAAAGGCCAACGCGCGCCATGGCCCGTGCCCTCCTGTGGCGCGTGAGCAACGGGGGAGCTGTTCCCCTCACACAGTTAGACGCCCCGCGCAGGGAAAAGGTCCCGCGCTGCGCGGGGGGCGCTAGTCGTCGGATTCGGCCTCGAACAGGTCGCCGACGATGATATCGCGCCGCGTGGCGTAGCGGCAGATGGCCTCGATGAGCTGGCGCAGGTGCTCCTCGGCCTTGCGGTATTCGGCGAACGAGAGCATGAGCTCGCCGGATTTTTTGCCGTTTTCCCGCGCGCGGCGGGCGTTTTCGAGGTCAACGACGCGCTGGGCAAGGGAGACGAGCTCCTGGGCGAGGCGCAGGGGCGTGCCGCGGTAGATGCGCGACTTTTGCTTGTGCTCGACTTGGCCCTGGACGTCGTAGAGGCTGGGGACCTCGCCGTCTTCCTCTTCCTCGGCGGCGACAAAGCTCACCCCCGCCCGGCCGGACACGCGAATGCGGTTTTCGTATTTCGTCTCGTCTATGCGAACGGTTTTGGTAATCTTCAGCGAGCACTGCTCAGGGACGAGCTCCACGCTGTAGCCGATGGGGAACATAATGCACTGCGCGGGCTTGTGGGGATGCTCGGCGCAGACCCACTTGTTGCCCTGGCGGCGAAGGGATTCGCAGCCCTGGCAGCACGCGCCACACATCGCGCACTCGCCTTCGTAAGCAATGACGATTTCGTGATAGCGGCCCATCTTGCACCTCTTGGCAAGCTCTGCCGGCGCTGCGCCGGCGTGGTTTGGGAGAAGTTATTCGCGCAACGGTGGGGCGGCGTCCTTCGCGCAAAGCACGGGCAAGCTAGCCCTCACCCAAAGCGACGACGCGCACCTCGGGCGGCGCCTCGCGCCCCTGCCAGTGGATAACCGTGGCCTCCTGGGCATAGGGGGCGGTGTGCACGAGGGCGCGGCCGGGCGCGGTCTGCTGCTCGCGCACGTGGGAGTGGCCGCCGAGGACAAGGTCGACCTCGGGCAGGCGGTCAAACAGCTCGCGGTCGCGGGCGATGCCGATATGCGTGAGCGCCACAAGAAGGTCGCACCGGGGGCGCAGCTCGCGCGCTATGCGCTCCGCGGCGCGCAGGGGTTCGTCGAAGCTTATTTTGCATAGCCTCTCCAAAAAACTCCCCGCGCGGACCATCGGCGTAAGCAAGCCGAATATTCCAACAGTCACCCCGCCTAGCTCGACAACGCGCGAGGGGCGCACGGAAGCCGGCGCGCCGCGGGCAAAGCGCACGTTTGCGCAAAGCACGGGAAAGCGCGCGGAGACGAGCTTTGCCTTAAGCAGGCGGACAAATGGGTGAAACTCGCGGTTGCCCAAGGCCATTGCCGCATAGCCGAGGCGGGACATGCGCGCAAGGGTGGGCTCGCCGCCCAGGCGCAGGTCGACGTTGCCCGTGGGGAGGGCGTCGCCGCTGTCAAGCAGCAGGGCGGGGGCGTCGAGCGAGCGCAGGAGGCGGCCCAGGGCCTCCGCCCGAGCGTCGCTCAGGCGGCCGTGGATGTCGGCCGTGTGCACGATGTAAACGGTGGCTATTGAGCTTCGCCTCCGCCGAACGCGCGGAGCACCTCGTCCCACAGCCCCTGCGCTTTGAGCAGGGCGACGAGGGCCTCGCGCACGGCCCCCCGGCCGCCGGGGGCTTTGGTGACAAAGTGCGCGACAGCCTTAACCTCAGGGGCAGCGTCGGCGGGCGCCACAGCCAGGCCCACGCGGCGCATCGGGGGCAGATCGTGCAGGTCGTCGCCCATGTAGGCGATTTGCGCCAGCTCGAGGTTGCACTGCTTGGCCGTTTCGAGCACGCCGTTGAGCTTGTCCGTGCAGCCCACGACGACGTGGTCTATGCCCAGCTCGCGACAGCGGCGCAGGGTGGCCTCGGAGCTCCGCGCGGACAATATCCCGCAATACAGCCCCACGCGGCGCGCCTGGACGATGGCCAGGCCGTCTTTTACGTCAAAGCTTTTGACCTCCAGGTCGAAGCCGTCTACCGAGGCGTAGACGATTTGGCCGTCGGTAAGGACGCCGTCTACGTCCATCAAAAAAAGCTTTATCGCGCGCATGCGCTCTTCGAGAGTCACTGCTTGCTCTCCCCGGGCTTAGAGGCTTGCTCGAGCTGGGCGAGGCGGGCCTCGAGCTGGCGCACGCGCTTGCGCAGCTCGGCCAACCGCTCGAGCTCCGCCGCGGCGCGCATTTGCTGTCTGTGCGGCCGCGCGGGAAAGCCGGAGTAAACGGCGCCCGCGGGGACGTCGGAGATAACTCCGGCTTGGGCGCCGATTTGCGCGCCGGCGCCAATGTGCACGTGGTCGGCCACGCCGACCTGGCCGGCGAGAACTGCGCCGTCGTCAATGCGCACGCTGCCCGCGAGGCCCACCTGCCCGCAGAGCACGCACGCCGCGCCGATCTCGCAATTGTGGGCGATGTGCACCTGGTCGTCGATCTTCGTCCCCGGGCCGATAACCGTGGCCGTGCCCGGGAGCGTGGCGCGATCGATCGTCGCGTTGGCGCCGATCTCCACGTCGTCGCCGATGATTACCGTGCCGAGCTGGGGCACCTTGTGGTGCACGCCGGCGTGGAACGCGTAGCCGAAGCCGTCGCCGCCGATGCGCGCGCCGCTGTGCACGATGCACCGGTCGCCCAGGCGCACCTCGCGCAGGAGCGAGACCTGGGGATAGATTACGCATTGCTCGCCCACCTGCGCGCCCTCGCCGATGTATACCTGGCCGTAGATGAGCGTTCCGCGGCCGATTTTTGCCCGGGGGCAGATTACGGCGAGCGGGCCGACGCGGACGTCGGGGGCGAGCTCGGCGTCCTCGGCCACCTGGGCCGAGGGGTGCACGCCGGCGGGGACCTCGTGCTCCGGCGCGAACAGGGCAAGCACTTGGGCCATGGCCAGGCGGGGGTCGGCCACGGAGACGAGCGAGAGCCCCTCGGCGGAAACCCCCTCGGGGACGATGGCCGCCGAGGCGCGGGTAGATTCAAGCAACGGGGCTTCTTTTTCGGAGAGGATAAACACAATATCGCCGGGCTGGGCGTCGGCGGGAGGCGCGGCGCCGACGATCTCCACCTCGTCAGGGCCGCTGAGTTTGCCTCCCACGAGCTGGGCGATTTGCTTTACCGTGGGCACGGTCGCTCTCCCCTTGCTCTCGTTTGCTGCGCAGGTAATGCTCGGCGAGGAGCTGGGCGACGAGCTCGGTCAGGTCCTCGCCCTCGCCGGGTTCGAAGGAAAGCTCGATGCCATGGGCGGCGGCGACGGTAAGCGCAGTGCGGCGCACGTCGTCGAGTATCTTTTCGCGCAGTTGGCGTCGGGCATCGTCGATCGCTTGCAGCTCGCGCGCTTTGGCCTGGGCGAACTGGCCCCGTGCCGAGGCGGCCTCGGCAAGCGCCGCCCAGCGCGTTTGCGCCGCGGCGGTCATGTCTAGCTTAACGGGCTGTGGGGGCTGGTCTAGCGCGCGCTGCATAAACGCCTCGGCGCGCTGCTCCTGGCTGGCCAGCTCGTGCTCCTCGATGCGCTGGCGCTGCTCGGCGAGGAGCTGCGCGCGGGCGAGCTCCTCAGCCTCCCACGCGCTAAGGGCGGACATTTTTCGCGCCCACTGTAAGCGCAGGCGCGCGGCGGCGGCGCGCTCCTCGCGCGCAAGCTGGGCTTCGATGCGCTGGTCGATGTAATAGAGCTTTTTGCGGGCCTCGGGGGGCAGAGTCCGGCGCGGGGCGCGCCGCGCGGGGGCAAACGGGCTGGCGCGGCTGTCTGGCGCGGCAAGCGCGGGAAGCTCAATGGCCATGCGCTCGCCCATGGACTGGGCGACAAGCTTGTCGTGCAGCCGGCGCAGCTCCTCCTCGCGCTGCCGCTTGGCCTGGGCGATCTCGCGCTCGAGCGCCGCGCGGCGGCTTTTCGCCTCGGCGCGGATTTCGGCGCGCTTGCGCTCGAGCGCCGCGCGGCGGTAGCGCTCTAGCCCCTGGCCCGCGCGGGCCAAACGCTGGCGAACAGCGGCGCGCCACGAGGGGACATCGAAGGGCAGGGGCTCGTCGGGGACGATGGCCGCGACCGAGGGCTGCGCGGGCGGGGCAGGGGTCTGCAGGGGCGCGGGGGGAGGCTGCTCTTCGCCGAGCAGAGGCTGGACTTCGTCCCACATGGGGTGAACGGTGGCGAGCCGCTGCAGGTCGGCCCAGCCGCGGCGCTGGCGCGGCGAGGGCTCGCTAATCTTCGGCGGCCGGCGAAACTTGGCGCAGCCGCACAGCGCGGCAAGGCAGCCGAAGAACAAAGCTGCGCCAAGGGCCAGCGTGCAGCACGTGCGCAGGCGAGCCATGAGCTTATCCCTCGGCGCCCGGGGGCGGGGGCGGTTGTTCGCCGGCGGGCGGCGTCCCCGCGCTCGCCGCGGGCGCGCTGGCATATTTTTCGTTCATTACCTGAATGACGCGGTCGGTAACGTTCGTTCCCCCGAGCAAAACGACGTTTTCATAGTCGGCCATAAGCCCCTGGCCGGTAGGGTCTGGGACATAGACGCGAATGTGCGACTGAAGGATTATCTCTAAGTTAAGCTCTTTTTGGACGTCGCGCAGGGCGCCGATAAACGCGCTTGTTGCGCTGTCGTTCCATTTCTTGCGCGCTTGGGCCCATTCTTCGTCGAGCTTTTTGCCCAGCTCCTCGAGCTCCTTGGTGCGCGTGCGGCTGATGTCGAGCAGCTCTTTAAAGCGCTGCTCTTGCTCCGGGGTGAGCTTGCTCAGGCGCATTAGCTGAGCCTGCTCTTGGCTGCGGGTAAGGTCGAGGTTTTTCAGCCGCTCATACTCGGCTTGCTCCTCCGGGGTAAGGTTGGGGAGTTTGGCGTCGAGCTCGACGGCGCGCTCGGCCTCTTTGCCGGTGAGCATGCGAAAGCGCTTGGCGCGCTGGCTGATCATTCTGTGCTGCTGGTCGAGCTTTTCCAGCTCCTGGGTGGCCTGCTGGTAAATACGCGTGTTTTGCTTTACGGCAAACACGTTAACATAGCCCACGCGGGGCTGCTTGTCCTGCGCCTCCTGAGCGCCCGCGGCGCCGGCGAGCAGGGCGGTAAACACTCCGGCCATGGCCTCGCGTCGCGTCGGCATCGGAACCACTCCTTTTCCTGAGGGGTTACTGCGGCGGTTGTAGGACCAACTGATCGATGAGCTGAATGAGCCGGTCGGTAACGTCTTGTCCGCCCCAGAGGACGACGTTGTCGCCAGCGACGACAGGCTGCTGGTCGGGGAGGCGGATCTCGAAGTTTACGCGCTTTTGGAGAATAATGCTTAGGTTCAGCTCGCGCGCCGTTTGGGCCAGGGCGCGGTCGACGGCGCCGAGCAGCTTGTCGTTCCACTCCTGTTGCTTGTCGGCGACCTGCTTGTTGGCCTGCGCGCGGAGCTGCTCCAGCTCCTTGGCGCGCTCTTTCATCAGCGTTTGCAGCTCCTGCAGGCGGCGCTCCTCCTGGGGGGTGCGGTTTGTTTTTTGCAGGAGCTGGGACATTTGGAGGCTGTTGTTGGTGTTTTTTGTGCGCAGCGCGATAAGCTCCTTGCGCTCCTCGGTGGTTAGGTTAATTTTCATGCCCAGCTCCACGGCGCGCTTGGCCTCGTCGCCGGTGAGGTATTTATAGACTTCGTGCAGGCGCAGCTCCTCGCGCTTGGCCTCGCCGAAGCTGCGCAGCTCCTCGCGAGCTTTTTTGTAGGCTTGAGACTGCTGATGCAAGCGAGCGAGATCGACATAGCCGATCGTGCTCGCCGCGGGCTGGCCGACCGCGCGCACGGCTAAGCCCAGGGCGAGGCCCGCCGCCGCAGCAAGTGCACACCACCGTATCCCCTCGCGCATCGCTCATGCTCCCTTCGCCTGCGGCGCAAAACGCGCCCGCGTTGCCCCGGCTGTTCGCCACGTTTAGGGACAGGTTATCCCAGAAGCGTTTTTCGGCGCAATCCCTGGGTTATTCCTTCCGCGGGGCAGCGCGGGCGAGAAGCACGAGCTGAGGCGCGCATACGGCGCGCGGCCGGCGCGGCGCGAATTTGCGCGGGGCTAGAACGTTTGGGCGATGCCGAAGTGCGTGCGCGGACCCTCGCTGCCGATGCCGTAGTCGAGGCGAATGGGGCCGAGAGGGGTAAGCACGCGCACGCCGATGCCGTAGCCGAGATAGCCGGTAAACCGCTGGTGTTCGGCGCGGAAGATCGTTCCGTCCTGGCCGACCCACTGCCCGCCCCAGGCGCTGCCGTAGTCTACGAAGAGCACGCCCTGAACGCCGCGCGTGCCGCTGCTGCGGGAGATTTGCCGGCGGTATTCGAAGCTGAGGAGCACGCGGTTGGTGCCGAAGAAGCGGTCCTCGCGGTAGCCGCGCAGGGTGTCCGCGCCGCCCACGGGGAGGGTTTCGAAGATGGGCACGGCGCCGTTTATTTTGCCGAACACCCCGCGGAAGGCAAACACGTTGTCCTCGCCGGCGCGGATGTACTTGCGCAAATCAAGCTGGTATTTGGTGAACGGGAAGCGGCCGCCGAAAATCCCCCCGCCCTGCTCGATCTCCACCGCGGCGAGGCTCCCCTCGCGCGGGTCGAGGCGAAAGTCGCGCGTGTCTAACACGAAGGCTAAGGACAGGCTGCCGATGCTCCCCTGGCGGAGCTGCGGGGCGAGGATCGTTAGCCGCGGGTCCTGCGTGCGCACCGTTTCGTTGCGATAGCGCAGTTGGACGTACTTGTCCTCGTCGTCGCCCAGGGGTCGGCTCGCGGCGATCATAAACCCGCGGCGATCTTCCAGCTCAAGCGACTGGATGGGGCTGGAAAAGCCGCCGGCGAACGCGAAGCGGTCCGTGCGCACCTGCTTGTCGTAGACGTTTATCTCGATCGACGTATGCTGCGAGTCAAACCACGGGTCGGCATAGGCGAGGTCGAACGTGCGAATGCCCCCGAGCTCGGCGCGGAGGAGGATGCGCTCCGCCTCGCCGCGGAAGTTCATCTCCGAGATTTCTCCGAAGCCGACAAACCCCTCGCGGCTGCTGATCCCAATGCCCACGCTGATGACGCCCGTCTTTTTCTCCTGGAACTTGTAGATGAGCTTTAGCCCGCCGACCACGGTGGGGTCTTCGTCGAGCCGGCGCTCGACCTGCACCTCCTCGAAAATGCCCAGGTTTTGCAGGTCGCGGATGTCCTCGTTAACGTCGTTGTCGTTGTAAAGCTGGCCCACCTGGACCTCGATCTCGCGGCGGACGATCCACTCCTTTGTCTTCTCTAGGCCCTGGATTTCGATTTTGCTCACGAAGTACTCCAGGATGGTAATCACCACGTCGCCCTGTTCGCTGCAGATGGGCGCCTGGGCCATGCGCGCGAAATAGCCCTTTTCGACATAGGCGCGGGTGATGAGGTCGTTGAGCGTGCTCAGGGCCTGGGTGGAGTAGTAGTTGCCTACAGAGAGGGCGGGCTCGATTACCTTGCGCAGGGTGTCGTCGTCGAGCAGCGTGTTGCCCTCGAACTCGATGCTCCGGATCTTGGGATAGGTGACGAGGTGGAACACGAGGATGACGTTGGGGATGTCCTGGCGCACCTCATGGTAGCATTTGCGCTCGTCGAACACGCCCAGGGAGAGGATGCGCGCGAGGTCGGCGTTGGCCGCCTTCTCGTCGTAGACGTCGCCCACCTCGAGCTCGATCATTCTGCGCGCGGCGGTCTCCAGGGGGCTGCCCGGCTCTTGGCCCTCGATTTCGATGAGGATCGCGGTAATGCGCGGGCCGACCTGGGCTTGGGCGCGCGGGCACAGGGCGAGCCCCGCGGCGAAAGCGATGGAAAACACGGCGAGGGCGGCGCCGCATGCGTTTACGCGCTTGGTCATTGCCTGCCACTCCCTCTCCCCGGCCCACTTGTCAGGAACATGTCGCGCGTGCCAGCGGCACAGCGCACCTCCGCCCGGCGGGCAAGCCGTAGCGGGACAAGCGGGGCGTGGGCGCGAGCATCGTCGCTGCTGCTCGTCAGCATTGCTCGTGGTCCTGCTCCAGTTCGTCCTTTTCTGCGCGGCTCCTTCTTTGCCGCTTTTCGTCTACGTCAAGATAATGGCGCACCTTTTGCTTCAGCGCCGAGCGCGCCCTAAATAAGCGCGACTTTACCGTTTCCACCGTGCAGCCGAGCATTTCGGCGATTTCTTTATATGAGAAATCCTCAAGTTTAAGCAGGAGCACCTCGCGATAGTCGTCGGGCAAACTTCGTATCCCGTCGCGCAATACCTTTGTCAACTCGCGATTTGTGGCGACCTCCTCCGGGCTAAACGTGGTGTCTGGGACGTCGAACGTCGTCGCCTCCTCGTCGTCGGCGCCCACGGGCTGGTCCAGGGCAAACGCCTCGTACTTGCGGCGGATCTGCAGGTGGCGGATGCGGTTTTTGCATACATTTATGGCGATGCGAAAGAGCCAGGTTTTCACGTCGGCGTCGCCGCGGAACTTGTGGAACGAGGCAAAGGCGTTTTCGAACGTCTGCAGGGTAAGGTCCTCGGCCTCCTCGGGGTCGCCGCCGAGGTAAGAGTAGATGAGGTTATATATCGAGCGGTACTGCTCCTCGGCGAGGCGCCGCAGTTGCTCCTCTACGGTCTCTCTGCGGGATCTCTCTCTGTCCGGCACCTGCACATGCTCCCTCGCGGGCGCTCGCGCTCCCCCGCCCGAGCAGAGCGCCAGCGGGCAAACGCCGCCGCTTTGCCTCTTCTAAAACCCGTGCGCCCAGCTCAGCTCAACAAGACGATCGTTGTTCTCGTTTGTTGCCACAGCAAAGCGCAGGGTCGGGCTCACCTCGTAGACCACGCGCACATCCCACTCCTGCCGCCCGCTCAGCTCGGAGAGGCTCCGGCGCCAGGTTATCGAGAAGTCGTCCGTGAGCTGCTTTGTTACCAGGAACGTCCCGATTCCCTTGTCGGTTACCGTAATTTCCAGCTCCGTGGCCTGCATTAGCTCACGCAGGCGCTCGACGAGCTCGCCCACGATGCGCCCCTCAAACGCCTCGGTGAGCAAGGCGATGAGCCGGCCCTCGAGCAGCTCCTCGATGCCTCCCTTGGCGACCATGGGCGCGGCGCCCGCGGGATTAACCAGCGCGAGCAGTTGCGCCTCGGGCAGCGGGGGGTTAGAGGTAAGCCGCAGTTGAGGCGGGTTCTCCTCGTCCATGAGCGGCCCGACGAGCTCGGCGTAGACCTTTATCCTCCGCCCGCCGGTAACCACCCACGTGCTCGCCTTCAGCCGCATGTCGGTGCGGAACACAAGCCCGCCCCCGCGCCCGCTTTGCGCCGAAAAGACCACGTTTAGCTCCTCGATCTGCCATTCGCCGGCAAGCAGGGGGATCTTACCGCTTCTGCCAGACTGTATGTCGCCGGCGATGTTGATCTGGGGCAAGCGGCCGGAGATTTCGATCTTGCCCGTAATCGCCGTTTTAAACGCGGGCACGCGGACGTTGTCTCCCAGGAGCAGTTGCAGCGGGGCGCCTTTGGGGTCGGAGAAGCTGATGTCCGGCCCGCGCCAGGGCTCGGCGGGACCCTCCGCCCCCTCGCCCGCCCCCACCCCGCTGGGGATCTCCACCGTGGCCTGGGAGAGGACGAGCCGGCCGGTAACCGTTGCCGGCTCGCCCAGGCGCGCCCTGCTCAGCCCGAGCTTTCCGTCGAGCTGCCCGCGGAGAAAGTCGGGCAGCGTTTGCTCGGCGATGGGGCGCCCCCGCGCCCGAGCGAGCACCCCGCGGACCACTGCCGTGTCTAAGGGCAGGCGGCGCAGGCCGAGCTCCAGCGTGTAACACGGGGCGAAACCCGCGCCCTCGGGAACAAGCTCCACCTCGCCGTCTTGGCAGAGCACCTCGCCCGCGCGCTCGCCAAACGCGGGGTCGAACAGCGCCAGCCGGGCGTCGACGACGTGGACGACGTTGACCATTTGCACGCGACCGTCGGCGCGGCGCTCGCGGTGGTCGAGGCGGAGGGTGCAGTTTTCCAGCCGCGCGCGAACCGTTCCCCCGG
This sequence comes from uncultured Armatimonadia bacterium, assembly GCA_964565895.1. Classification (GTDB taxonomy): domain Bacteria; phylum Armatimonadota; class Zipacnadia; order UBA1398; family CAZMGT01; genus CAZMGT01. The sequence continues at coordinate 2,113 of CAZMGT010000048.1, read as the reverse complement.
CTCCGTTCTGCTGGCGATAGAACAGGGGGACCTCTTGGCCCTGGGCCACGACGGCGAGGTTAAACCAAGGCATCCAGGGGGAGGCGGAGGCGGCTTCGCGCGCGAGCTCGGCCGGGGCGCGTGGGCCGCGCACCTCGCCCCCGTAAAACTCGACCACGCCCTGCGCCTGCACCGTTCCCCCGAGGACCTCGCCGGCGAGCTTCTCCACGACCACGCGGTTGCGCACGGGGGGCTCGCCCGGCTCCCAGCGCACGACGGCGGAGACGCCGCGCACGGGGATCGTCGCCTGCGCGGCGGGGAGGGCCGCCCCGGGGCGGAGGATTCTGCTCAATGGCCCCGGGGGAAGGCGGTAGTCCAACGAGAGGTCGGCCACGCGCAACTCGCCGGCGACCAGCGGGGCGCGCAACGCCCCGCGGACGACCAGCTCGCCGTCCACCGTTCCCTGTGCCGCGCCCGCGGGGAAAACGTTGGGCAGGGAGGAGAGCAGATCCTGCGCGCTGCCGTGCAGGCTGATTTTAAGCCGCACGTTTTGCTCCACAGCCTGGCGCGGCGCGCGCCAGGAGAAGGGGACAAGGCCGTTGCGCAGCTCCACGCGCGCCCCCCGCCGCTGGAGAGACATTTCGTCGAAGGCGATCTGCCCCTCTTGCACGCGCAGGCCGGAGCATACGAAGCGGTCGAAGCTCGCCACATAGCGGCCGGCTCCGCGCGTCGGCGCTCGGCTGCGGGGGGAAAGCTGCTCTAAGTCGAGCTGGATGTCGCGGAAGGCAAAGCTGCCCTCAACCACCGGCCGTTCAGTAGGCCCGTGCAGGGCGAGGTGCAGGCTGCCCACGGCGCGGCGCAACGGCTGCAGCGAGGTGAAAAAGCCGGTATAGCGCTGTGCCTGAATGTTGCGCCCGTCGATATACCCGGAGATGAGCCCGCCTGGGGTAAGCTCGGCGCGCAGCCGCCCGCGCAGCGAGCCCACCTCGTCGATCGCCGTAAGCTCGGGGATCTCCAAAACCTTGCCATCGTAAAGGACCGTCGCCGAAAGCGCGGGCACCGGCGCCCCGCGATAGGACCCGTGGGCGAGGAGGAGGTTGCGCACGGCCACGCGCGGGTTGGCCAGCGGCCCGGCGAGCTCGGCGCGCGCGGAAAGCTCGCCGTCTAGCCGGGCGAGGACGCGCGCGGCCAAGCGCGTGGCGTTGCTTCGGGCAAGCGCGCCGCCCGCGCGGGCGAGGGCCTGGAGCAACGTGGCCAACGCTCGGCTGCGCACCCCTTGCAGCTCGGCCTGGGCGGCGGCGAGGCGGCGCGGCTCGATGACATACTCCCCATGCGCGGAGAGAACCCCGCCGCCCACCTCGCAGCTTGCCTGGCGGACGAAGAACGTGTCGCTGCGCTGCGCAAAATGCCGATACTCGCACTCCAGGCGAACCGCCGATGCGCCGAGGCCGGCGAGCTGCACGGTGCTCTCCTGCCCCGTGCCCGTGTTCTCGCGCACGGAGGCGGTTACCACCAGCTCCCGCGGCGGGCCCACGATCAGCCCGCTGGCGTTGACTATTCCCCCCAGGCCGTAGGTGCGATGAAGCTGAGGCAAAAGGTCGGCCAGGGGAAACTCCGTCGCCCGCCAGGCAAGGCTTAGGTTGCGCTCGCCTGCGATAAATCCTTGTATCGGCCCGGCGACGTATACCGCGGCGCGGCCCGCGCGCAGCGTCGCCTCGTCGATCACCAGGTCGCCGCGCTCGAGATACCAGGGGATGCGGCACTCGTCGAGGACGAGAGCGTGAGCGGCGCTGGCCACCTCTCCCTGGGCGATGTTCAGCTCGCCCTCGCCGGAGAGCTCGCTCAGTGGCCCGCGCAGCGCGCCCTCGCCGGAGACCAGCCCATCCAGGCGCACGGAGGTGCGCACGCCGAGCTCGGCGAGCACATCGGCCAGCGGTGTGCGCGCCAGCCGAAACCCCGCCTGGACAACCCAGCGCTCGCGCTCCGCGTCGGCCGGCCCGGCGCGGCGCAGCTCGCACGTCGCGCTTGCCACCGCCGGCCCACGCTGAACCTCCAGCCCGCGGAGCGTGACGCGGTCGCGCTGGGCGACGATCTCGCTCTGGAGAACATCGAAGCGGTGGCCCTCGACGGCGCC
>CAZMGT010000047.1:0-31236 GCA_964565895.1 uncultured Armatimonadia bacterium | reverse complement strand
GAAGTCCGCGAAGTTGTCCTTAAACGGCATGTTTTGCGCGTCGCCCTCGATGGGAATGACCCGGCCAGTAAGCCCCGCTTCGTCGACAAGGTAGCCGCAGAGGCGAATGGCATAGGAGTCGATGTCCAGGTTGTAGACGGTCATGTGGGTTTTTTTGGCCAGCTCCATGGCAAACGCCCCGCAGCTTCCGCCAACGTCAATGGCCACTCCCTCGTCCAACCCATAGTCTAAAACCATCTGGCGGGCGAGAGGCTCGTACATCGGGGCAAAGCGCCCGGTCATTACCTGGTAATAGGGCACTCTCTCTTTGAGCCACTGCACATAGTCCTCGATGGCCAGGGCTTGCGCCCCTGCGGCGACAAGCGCAAAACAAGCGACAAGCGGCAAATAGGGCGTCATCACTGCCTCCCTCCTCCGCGGTGAGGGCCAATGGTTGGACGACACCTAGCCAAAGGATGAATGCAAACGGCGGCGACGCACTACGTGCTTCTCCGGCGTAGCGCAAAATACCTTTGCCTGTTAGTCAGCCGCTGCATAGAGGGCGCGAACAAGGGCCTCGATCTCCCCGAGGCGCTCGGAGCAGGGCGCCCTTGCCTGGGCGCGAGCAAGGGCGGCAAGGCGCCGCACGCGCTCGTCTTCGGCATCGAGCAGGGCCGCGGGCACGGGGAGGAGCTTAAGGTAGGCCGCCTTTACTTGGGGGAACGTTCGCTGCGCGCCATCGGCGAACGTGTCGCGGTAATAGGCGCAGACGTACTCCGAGTTGAGCAGGGCGCACAGCGCGTGGGCGTCGCACAAAGGGTAGATGGCGAGCAGGCTGTTTAAAAAGTAATGCCCCTGCTCGTCTACGGCGGCGATGGGGCGATTTGCCGTTTGGCGGACGAGGACCTTCGGCCTGCGATAGACCTCCGCGGGGCGGACGGAGCAGTATTCGCGCGGGCCGAGCCTGGGGCTTGGGTTAAGCCGCAGCTCCGGCCGCCCTATGACAAACGCCCGCACGTCGCGCCCGCGCAGCACAGGGGGCAAGTGCTTCTCGCTTGGCGGCCTAAGCATTTTCGCGCGCACGTTTCCCGTGTGCACGCCCCAGTCGCGCACCTCGGCGATCGCCCCCAGGGGGACAAAGCGCGGGTCGCCCTCAACCCGTTGCCACTGCTCCTCGTGCTTGCGCACCCAAAACGCGCAAAACGGCCGCCGGGCAATACTCTCCTGCGACACCTGCGCGCCGAGGACGGTGCACAGGCCGTTTTCCGCGCCCCGACCCTTGGTCGCGAGCAGCGCGCCCGTGGTCGCCGTTACCGCGGGAAACGCCGCATCCTCGACAGCCGCGACGCGCTTTAGGTTAAAATTCTCAAGCAAAAACCGACGGACGGGCTCATAGCTGGGCAAGTGAAACATTGCCGCGGGAACAACAAACCCCAGCGCCCCGCCCTCGCGCAGCACGCCGTGGGCCAGCTCGACAAACAGCGAGGCCAGGCTGGGCCAGCCCCGCGCGAGGGAGAACATACTGCGCAGCCGCTGGCGCTCCTCCGGCGCGATGCGCTGTCCCTCTCGCCCGGAAAAGCTGACAAACGGCGGGTTGCCCAGGACGACGTCGAACGGCCTCGTGCGGCGGAGGGGGAAACGGCTGAGCTCGGCCCCTCCGGCCAGGGCGTCGGCGCATACGATGCGCCGCGCTGTGGCGCGCCACAGGGCGGGCAAATCGATCGCCTCACCAGCCTGCTGAGCAAGCTCCGCCGCGGTAAGGCACACCGAGGCGCGGGCCATTTTTACCGCGACGGGGTCAATGTCTACCCCATATAGACAGCGCCGGACGAGGCGCGCGACAAGCGCTCCCGCGGTCGTTCGCGAGCGGGGGGCAAGCCGACGATAGAGTTCCTCGAGCGCCGCGGCGAGGAACACCCCGCCACCTGCCGCGGGGTCCAAAATCGCCGGCGGGTGGGCAAGGCGCAGCGGCTCCAGCGCGTCGAGCGCTGCGGCGACGAGCGGCGCGGCAATTTCGCGCGGGGTGTAGAACGCTCCTCGCTCCCTGCGTGAGGACCGCTCGTGCGCCCTTGCCCCGTTTGGCCCGTTGCGGCGCGCGGTTTGCTGCTCGCCGAGTAGCTGCTCGTGCGTTTGGGCAAGCGAAGCAAGCAACTGGCGCGCCTCGGCCGCGCCTTGTCCCGCGGCGCCAGCGAGGTGCCGCTCGAGCTGGGCGACGAGCGTCCTTTCGGTTTCGGCCAGGCAAACCGCCCGGCTTTTGGGCGCGCGTTGCAGAGAGCGGGTGTTGGCGCTAGCCTGCCTCTTCCTCGGCCTCGCCGCCGGAGCGGGCGGGCTGTTCGCCGGGCTCCTGGGCAGCTTCCTCCGGCCCGGCTTGCTCTTGCTCTGCCGGCTGCTCATTGCCGATCTGATAACCCACCAGCTCCAGCGTCTCGTTCAACGTAAACGTCGCGCCAACGCTTTGCCCGGACTCGGGGTCTTTCTCCGTTACATCCGCGGAAATGTCCACCTCGCGCCGCACTTCGCCCACGCCTTGCGCCAGCCAGAGCTTTATCGTCCCGCTAACCGAAGAGCTGCTGAGCTTCGGCCCGCCCATGGCCGTCGGCGTAAGCTCAAGCACAAGCGCCTCAGCGAACTTACCCGCGCCAACCTCAAGCGACGCCGTGCCCGTGACCTTGCCCTCGACGGTAAACAGATAGTCTCCTACGCGCAGGCGACCGTCGCTCCACGAGCTGTCCGGAGCGAGCGTTAGGGGGAGGAAAGTAGCGGTGCTTTTCGCGGCGAGATCGTGGAGCAAAATATTCTCCGCGCTTACCTCGAGGTAGTCGCAGCGCTCGCGCACCTGCTCGCCCGTCTCCTCGGGAGTGGGGGCGCGCACGAACGCCGTCTCCTTTTCGCTTATCGGCCAAAGGGTAACTCCGGCAAGCTTTTGCTCGTCCGGGTCGCCCACGCTGCGCACAACGAGCAGCTCCTCCTCATACTTCTCCGCGGCCTTTTCGCCGGAGAGGGCTGTGCTATAGCTGCGCTTGCCGGAGTAGGTCCATTCGTTGCCCGCGGCGATGGGGAAGTAGGGCGAGCCCAGGCCCTCCGCGGGGGCGAGGACGAGATCGCGCAGCTCAACGGGCTTTTTGGAATACTCTACGGTAACCTCAATCTCGCCCCGCGCATAGCCCGCCGCGGTAGCCACCACGGTGATCGGCAGAGGAAGCACCTGCTTAAACTCATACCGCCCCTGTTCGTCGGTGATTTGTGGGCTGTCCGCGGCGTCCTCGCAGGAGACGGTGGCCCCCGCGATGGGCTTGCCCTCGCTGTCCGTTACCTTGCCGAACAGGGAGACGAGGTTGCTCTTTGCGACGACGACGATGCCCGCCTCCTCCTCGCCCTTGCCCGTGGGCGAGCCGACGTTGTCCAGATAATCTACGCCGCGCGTATAGCGGCCGTCTTCGTTTGCGTCTACGACGATGTCATAGGCGCCGGGGAGGATAGGCTCGGGCCAAACGAGCGTGCGCTCGATTGCCCCTTGGGCGGCGATGAGCCGCTCCACAGCCTTGGAGCGGTCGAGCAGCGGCGCGCCATCGTCCCACTTGCTCTGGTGGGGGACGACGTAGATTTTCGCCGAGGCAAGGGGCTGGGCGCCGGCAAGCTCAGGATAGGCGCGCACGAACAGGCTCTCGTCCGAGCCTAGCTCGCTTGCCGGCCCTTCCTCGGCAATTTTCGCCCCGCCGGCGAGGTCCACGACCAGGTCTCTCTCTTCGGGCACGAGGGGCTTCTTCTGCACGCAGAACGCGGCAAGGGTATAGCCGTTGAGGATATCGCTCTCCGGGTCCCACTGCGCGTTGTTGTTTAGGTCAACGACAAGGTCGAACGCGCCGGGCTTGGTTGCCGCGGGCCAGACCTCAACCAATGCTTGGCCGTTGTCGTCGGCCTGGAAATATTTCACGGCAAGCGCGCCCTCGAGCTTCGCCCCAGCCTCGTAGCTCGCCCGCGCGGGGAGGACGTAGACCTCGCCCTCGGCGTTGGGCTGAAGGTTCTCCAGGCAAACCCAAACGGCGTCCTCGTCTTGGGCAAACGTCACGCGGCGCTGGCCCTCCGCGGTGCACGCGTAGCAGGTGGGGTCCTCGTTGTCCACGATGCTAAACGGCACACGGGCGAGCTCCGTCCCCTCGCTGTCGCGCACGACGACGGCATAGTCGCCCTTGCCCAGCTTGTCTGTCGTGCCCACGTCGCGCGCGAGGAGCGTCGGGGGAATGACACCGCTGCCATCGGAGGTAAACGTTCCCCCAGCCAACGGCGTGTCGGCGCCCTCGGCGGCGATGATGAGCACATCGTAGGGCTTGCGCGCGGCAAGGCCCTTTACCGCGGCGAACACCGCCCCGCCCATGGGGAAGTTCTCCACGGGCTGGCCGGCGTCGTTGCTCAGGGTAATGTCTACGCGCGTTTCCGTTTCCAGCGGCCCCGCGGTGCTCTCGCTCGTGCTGCTCGAGCAACCCCAGAGAAGGCACAAGCACAGCCCAAGGGCCAGGGCGAAAGCGAAGGCGCGGAAATTTCTCACTGCGGGCCACCTCCCGCGAGCGCTCTGCGCTATTGTTATCTTCGCCGCTGCGCCATGATCCCCTACGCGGGGCCGAGAGCCGTTTTTCAGCACAGCGCGCGCAGGACGGCGCGGCGCACTTTGCGAACGCCTTGCCCAAGGCAAGACAGGGGGAGTGCTTGGCTATGGCGAGGTTTGGGGCGAAAGTTGCCGGCGTGGCGCTGCTCTTTTGCGCGGCGCAGGTTTGCCTTGGCCAAAATCCGCCGCCCCAGCGGGCGGTGCTTGCCAACGGGCTTACGGTCATCGTCGCCGAGGACCACCGCGCCCCCGTCGTCGCCCTTAGGGCCTATGTTAGAACGGGGAGCATTCACGAGGGCAAGTGGCTGGGCTGTGGCATCTCGCACTTTGTAGAGCACACCCTCGACGAGGGCACGACCAAGCGCAGCGGGGCGCAGATCGAGACGATCGTGGAAGCGATCGGCAACGCCTCAAACGCCTACACCACGCGCGACCACACGTGCTACTACATCACCGCGGCGCGGGAATATTTCGACCAAGCGCTAGATGTCCTCGCCGACTACCTAATGCATCCCACGTTTCCCGCAGACGCCGTGGAGGCGCAGCGCGGGGTGATCTTAAACGAGTTTAACATGGGCTATGACGACCCGCAGCGCGTGCTGCAGAACTTGCTTTACGAAACGATGTTTCGCGTGCACCCCGCGCGCGTGCCGATCATCGGCTACGAGGAGAAGTTTCGCGGGCTTAAGCGCGAGGATCTCGTGCAGTATTACCGCGCGCGCTATGTTCCGCAGAACGTAATCTTCGTCGCCGCGGGCGACTTCGACGGCGAGCAGGCGCTGGAGAAGATCGCCCGGGCGTTCGAAAGCTGGCCCGCCGGGGCGCCCGAGGCGAGCATCGTCCCTAAAGAGCCCGCGCAAACGCGCCTGCGCCGGGCAACCGTGCGCAAAGAGGTGAACGTGGAGTATGCCGCGCTTGGCTTTCACACCGTGCCCCTGACGCATCCGGACCTGTTCGCGCTCGATGTTTTGGCTAATGTGCTCGGCGGGGGCCGGTCGAGCAGGCTCTACCGCAGGCTGCACGACGAGCTGCGCCTAGTGCACGCTATCGAGGCCTATTCCTATACCCCGGGCTACGACGGCGGGGTGTTTGGCGTGTATTTCGTGCTCGACCCGGAAAACCACGCTGCCGCGGAGCGCGCCATATTTCGCGAGATCGAAAAGCTCAAGCGCAAGCCGCCTAGCGCCGAGGAGCTGGCCAGGGCAAAGCGGCAAATCGTCGCCCAGTTCGCCCTGGCCCAAGAGTCCGTCGAGGGCCGCGCGGCGCAGCTTGGCCTGGATGAGCTGAGCGCGGGCGACTTTCGCTTTTCCGAGCGCTATGTGCGCGAGATCCGCAAGGTTAGCGCGGAGCAGGTAATGCGCGCCGCGCAAACCTACCTCCGCCGGAGCAACTGCACCATTGCCGCCGTCGTGCCGCAGGGCTTTTCCGGCGCGGTAAACACGGGCCTTTCCCTCCGCGGGCAGGCGGGCAAGCGCGCCGCGGGCGTACGGCGCACGATACTTGACAATGGCATAGTTCTTTTGACAAAGCGCAACCCCGGATGCCCCACTGTCTCCGTGGTTGCCGCGGCGCTAGGCGGCGTGCGCTATGAAACGGAGGAGAACAGCGGCATCTTCCGCCTGATGAGCGAGATGCTCACCCGGGGCACGGCGACGCGCACGGCGCAGGAGATCGCCGAGGAGATCGAGCGCCTGGGCGGGACGCTGCGCGGCTTTTCGGGCAACAACAGTTGCGGGCTGGAGATGTCGCTGCTCGCCGAGGATTTTGAGCATGGGCTTGCCATTTTTGCCGACTGCCTGGCCAACGCCACGTTTCCCGAGGAGGAGCTTGAGCTTGCCCGGCGCGACCAGCTTGCCGCTATTGCTCGGGCGCGCGACGACTGGGAAAGCTACGGCCACGATCTGCTGCGCGCCGCCCTATATTCCGCGCACCCCTATCGCCTTAGCCCCCTGGGGAGCGAGAAAAGCGTCCGCGCGATTACCCGAGAGCAACTCGTTGCCCTTTACCGGCGCACATTTTCTGCTACGGGCTTGGTTGTCGCAGTGTTTGGCGATATCGCGCACGAGCGCGCCGTTGCCGCGGTAAAGCGCGCGCTGGGCGGCCTGGCCCAGGGGCCGCGCCAGGCGCCGGAGGTTCCCCGCGAGCCCGAGCGCACGGCGCCCGTCTTACGCAAGGCCACCTGGCCCGGCGCGCAGGCGGTGGTCTTTATGGGCAGCGTGTGCGGGCCAGTGAGCGCCGAGGACCGCTATGCCGTGGACGTTCTCGACGCCGTGCTCTCCGGCGTGGGCCTGCCCGGGGGCCGGCTCCATCGGCGGCTGCGCCAAAGCAAGCTTGTTTACGTGGTGCATGCGTTTTCCGTGCGAGGCCCGGACACGGGCTACTTCGCCATCTACGCCGCCTGCGCGCCGGAGAACGTGGAGCGCGTGCTCGGCGTCATTAACGAGGAGCTAGAGCGCGTGCGGCGCGAGCTCGTGCCCGAGAAAGAGCTTGAGCGTGGCAAGCGGATGTGCATTTCCGCCCACGCCCTGGCCCAGCAGACGAATTTGGCCCAGGCGCAGGAGTATCTTTTCGACGAGCTTTACGGCCTGGGCTGGCGGGCAGCGGAGGAATATGCGCAGAAGGTGGGCAAAGTAACAGCGGAAGACGTGCGCCAAGCGGCGCGGAAGTACCTCGACCCCAAGCGCCGCGCGACAGTGATTCTCACGCCGCCTCAGCGAAGGTAGCGCACGGCAGGCCGGCAGGCGGCATGGGGAGGTTAATCATATGGTTAGCGCGCGCCGAGTGTTGGCGGTTTGCGTTATCTTCTTGGTGCTTGTTCCGCTTGGGGGCGTGGCGGCCGACGAGGCGCGACCGAGCGCGCGCGAGCTGATCTTAAACCCCGGGCCGCAGACGCTGCGCCTGGCCTGGGAGGAGCCGCTGGACTTTGAGGTGAGCCTTGAGGGGACGCTCACCGTGATCGCTCCGCAGGGGCTGCCGACCGGCGTGCCCCCAGAGCTCGCCGAAGGGGCGCGTGTCGCGCTGAGCGCGGTTGTTACGCTTAAGCCAAAGCCGTGCGAGGAAAAAGACCTGGCCTGCGTTAGCGCGATTTTGCAGTCCGTAAAGCTCAAGGCGAGGGCGCTGGGGCACGAGCTCAACGTCGCCGGCGACACGGAGCACATTTTGGCCACCGTGGACAAGAAGGTGCTGTTCGACAGCAAGCGCGGTGCGCTCGCCGCGCTGCCCATCGGCAAGATGTTCTTCGGGCAAGAGGCGGTTGTCTTGCGCATTAGCCCGCGCGGGCGGCTGGCCAACCTGGCCGCCGCGGGGATCCTCGCCTTGCTTTCGGGCGAGGGGCAAGATCCGTTCGCGGGGATAAACAAGCTGCTCGAGTCGCTGCCCGAGCTTTTCCCGCAGGACCCGGTAAAGCTCTTTCAAGGCTGGCGCGTTAGCTGGCCGCTGGAGGAGCCGGAGCTCGGCCTGCGCGCCTCTACGGACATGATCTTTCGCCTGCAGTCGTTCGCCATCGTTGACGGCCGGCTGTGCGCCAAGGTTACCGGCCGCGTGCAGCTTTGCTTGAACGAGTTTAACCTAAGCCAGCTCGTGCAGCAGATCCCCGTGGTGGGCACGGCGAAGAACGACGAGCAAAAGCCTCTTCCCGCGGTGGTTTTCTCCGGCCATCTGCTTGTCTTGGGCAGCGTGTTGTTAGACGTCCAGACGAAGAAGCTTGTCGGGGCGGAGCTTAAGCTCGAGCTGCAAGCGGCGCAGGGGCCGGAGGAAGAGGGAAAAGCCGCGGGCGCTGCCCTGCGCGGCGACCTGCGGCTTTCGCTTGTGCGCAAGCGGGCCGACTAACCTCCTAGCCTCGGCCGGGGCAACTGCCAGGGCAAGGAAGCGTTGGCCCCGGGGGCGTCTTGCGCAAAAAGTTCGCCGGCAGCCTTGCCGCCGGCGAGGGCCCTATATGGAGAACCCGTCCCCTACCCTAGCTTTGCTTTGCCGCAACAGGCGCCCTCCGCCAGCGAGACGGCGGCGCCTGGCTTGGCCTATTTCGCCCGCGGCAGCGGCGAGAGCTTCTTCGCCCGCGGATAACGCGCGCGAATGAGCAGCGCCTCAAGCACCCCGCGGTTTTCATGGGGCCTTGTCGTGCACTCGATAATCGCCTCGTGGTCGAGGCTGTCGATGCGCTCGTTCATGGCCTTTAGCGCGTCCATGCAGTTAATCAACGCGCGCTGCACGGGCATGCGCTCGGGGTTAATGTCGATGCCGAAATACCCCTGATAGCCGTACATCTTAAGCACATACAGCGCGGCCTCGGCCTGCTCCGGCGAGACGACCCCTACGTTAAGGTCTTGGTCGTAGTTGCCCAGGGGCTGGCTGTTCCAGTGCGTATGCGCCAGCCGGCCGTATTCCATAACCAGGCTAAACGCATAGGGCAGGTCCTCATAGCCCATGAGCACGTGCCCTACCTCGGGGTTTAGACAAACCATAGCGTGGCCGCGCTCGAGCGCGCGGACATTTGCCGGCGCGCGGAGCTTCGATTCCACCTTCATGGCCATGAGCAGGCCCTCCGCGGTCGTGCCGTAGAGGATCTTCCCCCGGGGCTCGTAGGGCTTGGGCTCCTCGGCGACGCGCACCCCGGGCACGGCATCCATCGCCTCAGCCAGGCCGTCGCAGAAGCGGTCGCGCGCGGCGACGAGGTCTATCCCGAACGGGTTCTCGTAGCCGTCGATCCCCGGCCAGACGATGGCGAAGTCCGTCTTTAGCTCCTTGTTTAGCTGGAGGGCAATTTTCGTCCGTTCGATGGCCTTGCGCCGCACGCGCGGGATAGGCGAGGAGAGGGAGCCCCATTCGAAATCCCGTTCGAAAAACAGGTTCGGGACAACGGTGATCAGGCGGATTCCGGTGGCCTGGGCAAAGTCGCGGAACAGGTCGAGGTTATCCTCATTAACCTCGTTGGGATAGTGGGCTTCGAGCCCGCACAGGCCGTATTTTCTCAGGGGCGCCGCCGTTTCTAGGATCTCCTCCATGGTCATCGGGTCCACGTAGCGGTCGTGGAACCTCCCGCCCCCGGGGGCGAAGTACCACACGCCGGCGGAGAACTTTAGCTCGAGCGAAAACTCCTTGAGGTGCTTAACGAGCGCCGCCGGGCTTCTTCGCTTTGCCTGTTTGCGCAGGTCAATTAGCGCCATTTTGACCTCCCCGTATATGCCACGCAAATGTCGGCGTTGTATACTTCGGCGAGCCGAGCAAACGGTTCCCGGCCCAAGCCGCAACTACCTTCTCCGCGAGAGAAAACGCCGCGGGCGATACCGCCTCTGCGCGCCTATTGCTGGCGCTCGGCAGAGGCCGCACCCCACAGCCAAAAGCGCATGGCAATGTCTGTTTCGCAGCCCGTTCCCCAGGGCGTGATGTAATAGCAGACATCGGGGCTGCCGTCGAAGCTCGCGTCGGTGCGGAAGCTCCACGTAAAAATCTCCGTCCCGTTAACCTCCAGGTAGACCTCGTAGTCGGAAAACGGGTCGAGGTTGTTCACGGGGCAGAAGAGATATTCGTTCGTATCCGGATCGCGGTAGCTGCGCACGGGGACGAGGATGGACTGGCCGCCGCTGAGCTGATAGAGGGCGAACTCCGTCACCCGCGCGGAGTGCGGGTTAAGGTCCACCCACACCGCGGCGTTGCGCGAGACGATCTCGCCGTCGAGGGGAAAGTTGTTAATATAAACTTCGCTAGTCAGCGGGCAGCCGGCGAGAGCGGCCACTGCCCCTAAACAAGCGCACAGGGCACAGAAGACCATTAGCCGGCGGCGCATTTTTCCATCGCCTCCCCGCCTGCCGCGATCCCAATTGTACGACGGACTGAATAATGGCAAGTTCCTGCGCCAGGCAGCGGGGCCTCTTGCACAGAGAGCCTAGCTTGTCGTTTAGCAAGCCGCGCGAGACCAGCGGCGTTGGCCTCGCGCAGCGGTGACTGCCGTGGATTGGAGGTCACCGATCGAGCTGCCGCAGGTTACCCCCTGCAGCCACCTCGACTGTTGCCCGTTTTAGAAATCTGGACCACCTCCTTCCCCAGTCTGCGCGCATCGTACCCCCGCGCTTTGGGGCCTGTCAACCGGCGCAAAAGAGCAAAGCGCAAAGCAGCCGTCCGCGTGGCGCGAAGGCGGGGCGAAGCGGGAGGCGCCCAGGGTTTTCGGCAGAGCCGCCGCCGGCGCGGGGCAAGGGCTGCGCCGATCGCTGCCCTTTTCTCCTATGCGCGAGCAAAGCGCGGCCCCGTCGCCCCTGCGGCAGGCCAGAAGGCCCACCGCTCGGCGCCTGCGGAGCGAAGGCGCTGGCGAGAGCCCACCCCTCGGGGCAAAACCTACTCCAGCGGCAGGGCGATGCGCCGGCCCTGGCGCGCGCTTTCATACGCGCCGAGGATCATCGCCGTGCTAATCTTCCCCTCCCGCGCGCTTACCTGCACCTTGCCCTGCTTGTACTCGTCGAGGATGTTGCGCGCGACGTTGGCGATGCGCTCGCCCTGGCTCTTGGGGATTACCGCGGGGATTATCTGCCACCCCTCGTCTTTTTTGTCGATTTGAAACATCTTAAGCATGATCGCCCCCGGCGGCGGGGGGATAAAGCACGAGGGGCCGTCGCCGAAGTTCTCGATGATTACGCCCTTGTCGCCGTAGATCTCCACGGTGTTCTCGCTCGTCCAGACGACGGAGCTGTTGAACAAAAAGCCCATCTCTCCCCCGCGGAAGCGAAAGATGGCCATCCCCGTGTCGTCCGGCGCGTGCGAGGTGAGCACGTTGTCGATCTCCGCGACGACGCTTGTTGGCTCGCCGAGCATCCAATACAGCCAATCCGCGGCGTGGCTTGCGTCGTCCATCCACATGCCCAGGTTTTGCTCGGGGTCGATGTGCCACGCCGTGCGCCCCTTGCCGAAGTTGGGGTTAAACAGCAGGTTGAGGCAGTGCCGCCGACGGACGATCCCCACCCGGCCGATGGCCCCGGAGTCGCACAGCTCCTTCATCTTAATGTTCACCGGATCGTAGCGCATTTGAAAGGCCAGGGAGAACCAAATTCCCGCGCGCTCGACAGCTTCGATAATGCGGTCGCAATCGGCCAGGGTAAGCGCCATGGGTTTTTGCAAAATGACATCCTTGCCCGCCTCGGCGGCGGCCACGACGCAGTCCGCATGGCGGTTGGTCTCCGCGCCCACAATGCACAACTGCACGTCGTCCCGGCCCACGACGTCTTCGATATGCGGGGAGTAGGCGATGCCGAACTGCTCCGCGCTTTCCCTCCCCCGCTGTTCGTCGTGGTCCCAGCAGGCGACAAGCTGAAAGTCGTCGAACCCCATAATTTGCTTGGAGTAGACGGTGACGTGACCGTGGGCATAGCCCAGGACGGCAACTCCGATCTTAGCCATGGGCAAAACTCCTTTGGCGAAAGTTGCGCTCGCTCAGACAAGCTCGCGCTTGAGCACCTTGCCCGAGGGGTTGCGGGGAAGCGAGCTGCGGAACTCGACGATCTGGGGCACCTTGTAGCTCGCCAGCCGCTCGGCGCAGTGCCGCTTTATCTCAGCCTCGGTAAGCTTCGCCCCCTGTACGGGGACGACGACGGCCTTGACCAGCTCCCCGAGGTACGCTCGCGGACCGGTGGCCTCGACGCCGACGACGGCGACCTCGAGCACCTTGTCGTGCGTGAGGATAACGTTCTCCACCTCCGGCGCGTAGACGTTCTCGCCGGCGACGATAATCAGCTCCTTTTTCCGCCCCTTTAGGTAGAGGTAGCCATCTTCGTCAACCATCGCCAAGTCGCCCGTGTGAAACCAGCCGTTGCGGAGCGACTGCTCGAGCAGCCCAGGCTGGCGCCAATAGCCGGAGATGACGTTCTCCTGGCGGAAGCACAGCTCGCCCACCTCGCCCGGAGGAAGGGGGTTGCCTTGCTCGTCGGCGATCATCATCCCCACCTCGGGCAGGAGCTTACCCACCGAGTCTGCGCGCTCCAGGGCATCCTCGCTGGGCAGGACGTGCGTTTGGGAGATCGTTTCCGTAAGGCCGAAAAAGTTGTGTAGGGCGACCCAGGGAAACTTCTCGCGCAGCGCGCGAATCGTCCGCTCGGGCATCACCGCCCCCGCGTAGGCGATGAGCCGCAGCGAGGAGAGATCGCGCCGCTCGAGGTCGCGCAACTGCGTGAGGAAATGAAAGATCGTGGGCACGCCGATGAACGTTGTCGCGCGGTGCTTCTCGATCAGCTCGACGATCTCGCGCACGTTGGGCCGCGGGGCAATGACTAGCGTCGCCCCGAGATAGGCCGAGCTGGGGAGAAGGCTGTATACCGCGGTGGCGTGAAACACGGGGACGACGAGCAGGTGCCGGTCCTCATGCCGCGCGCTGAAGCAGAGGCAGGTGATGCGCAGGTTAAACAGGAGATTGTCGTGGGTCATGATCGCCCCTTTGGGCTGGCCCGTCGTGCCCGAGGTATAGGCGACCACGCCGATGTCCTCCGGCGCCAGCTCCGGCCGGGGAGCGAGGGGCAGCTCGTGCTCGAGCAGCGCGGAAAAGGGCATTAGCCCCTCCCCCACCCGCTCGCCGGCCACGGCGATGTGCTCGATGTTCCCCGCGCGCTGCGCGGCGTCGGCCACCGCGCCCCACACCGCGCTGTGGCTGAGCAACACCCGCGCCGCGCTGTTCTCCACGACATAGCGCATCTCAGCGTCGCGCAGGCGGGTGTTAATGGGCACGACGATCGCCCCGAGCTTTATCGTCGCCCAGTAGCTGAGGACAAACTCAATGCAGTTGGGCATGGCAATGGCCACCGTCTCGCCCTTGCTCACGCCCCACTTGCGGTGCAAAAACGCCGCGAGAAGGTCGGTGAGCTCGTCGAGCTCGCGATAGCTATAGTAGCGATCCTCGTAGATCGCCGCCGTCTTGCGCGGGAACTTGGCGACGACCGCCTCCCAAACGTCGAGCAAATGCCGCGGGCTAAGTCCACTCATCGCATCCACTCCGCAAACCCAGGGTGAGCCAGAACGCGCCGGCCCAGGACAACAATGTTCCGCCTCGGGCAAGCGACGCCCTGCGCCTGCGCTAGCGAGGCATGGCGATTATCTCGCAGATGTTGCAGCTAAAGAAACTCACCGAATAGGCAGGGGTCATGACGACCGCCGTGTCCGCGCCGGAGTTTGTCCCGCCGATGCCGATTACCTCGCGCTCCATGTTAAGCAGGCCGGCGTCGGCGGCCATGAGCACGACCTCGACGGCGACCTTAAACCCTTGGCTTAGCCGATAGTAGGCGTGGGCAAGCAGCTCGCCCGGGGGAAGGCTACCGAACTTGTCGCGAATGGCGGACTCGATGTTTCCCATGAGCGAATGCGTCGCGGTAAGCACATGCACGCCGGCGGCGCGCGCCCGCGCGATCTTCTCTGGGTCAGGCGGCTCATACTTTTCCCACAGGCCGGCGGCGAGAGTGACGGCAATGATCTTCCGCTTGCTTGCGTCGAGGATTTCCGCGGCGCGGATTGCTGTGTCGCCCGTGGTCGAGGCGAGGACGACCTGCTCTATACCCAAAACCTCGGCGCGCTCAGCGGCGGCGCGAAGGGTGGCTTCGGTGTTCTCCGGCCCCGGTTTTTCAAAGAGCAGCAGCGTGCGCTCGATCATCGCCTCTCCTCCCCCGTGCAAGCTAGCTGGTTACTTCCGCGCGACGCGGCGTTGTTCCTTTTAGGGCTGTTGCTCGGCAGGTTTTGGCGCGCGTTTTATAGAACTCGCCAGGCAAAACGCACGGGCAATCCGCGCAACCAAGCCGGGGGTGCCGCACGTTGAGAAAGAGCATTAACATTTGGTCGTTCCCGCCCGAAATGCCCATCGCCGACTGCGTTGCTTTGGCCAAAGACGCCGGGTTTGAAGGGATCGAGCTGGCGCTCGCCGACGAGGGCGAGCTGTCGCTTGATGCAAGCGCGGAGGAGCTTGAGAAAATTCGCGCCACAGTAGCCGACGCCGGCTTGGAGATTAGTTCTCTAGCCACCGGCCTGTTCTGGGCCACTCCGCTGACTGCGGACGATGAGAACGTCCGCGCCTCGGCGCTGGAGATCGGCAAAAAGCTCATCCGCACGGCGCGCGCCCTGGGGACGGACGCCGTGCTCGTCGTTCCCGGGCTGGTGGGCATGCTCTGGGAGCCGCCGGAGCAAGGGGCGCCCTACGATGTCGTTTGGGAGAGGGCCGCGGAGGCGATCCGCGAGCTTGCCCAAACGGCGGCGGAAAACGAGGTTTATATTGCCTTGGAGAACGTGTGGAACATGTTTTTGCTTTCGCCGCTGGAGTTTGCGCGGTTTGTTGACGAGATAGGCAGCCCCTGGGTGGGGGCGTATTTCGACGTGGGCAACGTTGTGAAGTTCGGCTATCCGGAGCACTGGATAAAGATCCTCGGGCGGCGGATTAAGCGCGTGCACTTTAAGGACTATCGGCGCGATGGGGGCTTTCCCCAGGGGTTTGTCGACTTGCTCGCCGGCGACGTAAACTGGCCGGCGGTAATGAGTGCCTTGCGCGAGGTGGGCTACGACGGCTGGGTGGCCGCGGAGATGCTCCCGCCGTATAAGCACAAGCCCGAGCGCATAATCTACGGCACCTCGGCGGCGATGGACGCCATCTTCGAGCTCTAGCGGCCGGCGCCGGCGCAACCCAAGCGGCTGGGCCATGAGAGACCTTGCCGAGGTTTTCCGCAGCACGACGCTTCTCGTCCTCGCGGCGATGACCGCCGCGCTATATGCTATTATCCTCGTCCTGTTTAAGCCCCTGGCGCTAATCCCCGGGGTAACGGAAATGCGCCTGGCGCCGTTTGTCCCCTGCCTGTGCTCGTTTTTGTTCGGGCCGGCGGCGGCGTGGGGCGCGGCAATGGGCAACCTCGTCGGCGACCTCCTCGGAGGAACGCTGACCCACGGCAGCGCGTTTGGCTTTCTCGCCAACCTGTTCTTCGGCTACGTGCCCTATAAGCTGTGGCAGGGGCTGTTTCGCGAGCGCCCCGCGGAGGCCTCGGGCGCAGGCTTGTTTTTTAAGGCGATTATCTGCTCCGTGGGGGCAAGCGCCGTTTGCGCGACGATCGTCGGCTATGGCGTGGGCATTTTGGGGCTCTTTCCCGCCGCGGTAGTGACGACGATCGTTATGGTGAACAACAGCGTCGTGGGCGGGGTGCTTTCGGCAATTTTGCTTCCCTTGCTTTCCGGCAGGGCGCGGCGCCTGCGGCTGAGCTATCCCCAAGTGCTCCGCGCGCCGGCGTTTCGGCCCAGCGCGCGCGACACGGCGCTTGCCGCGGTGGTCCTTGGCGCTTCGTTGGGCGGCGTCGGGGTAGCCGTCGCAGGCGGGGCGTCGGGGAGCACGGCCCTGGGCCTCCTGGGCGCGTGCGCGCTTGTTTCCGCTTTGGCCGCGCTCGCTATGTCGCCGGTGCGCGCCGCGGCGCCTCGGCGCGCCGCCGTTGGCGTGGAGGCCGCCGCGGCCGAGCGTGCCCCGGAGGGCCCAGCGGTGGAGCTGCGCGGGGTCTCGTTTACCTATGAGGGCCAGCGGGGCGCCGCGGGTCAGCCCGCTCGGCCCGCGCTGCGCAGCGTTAGCCTCACCGTGGCCCGCGGCGAGTGGGTCGTGATCATGGGGGGCTCGGGCGCGGGGAAGACCACGCTGTGCCGCCTGCTGAACAGGCTCATTCCCGAGGAGATCTTCGGCGAGCTTTCCGGCGAGGTGCGCGTTTGGGGCGAGCCTGTCGCTCGCTTTGCCGTGGGCGACATGGCGGCGAAAGTGGGCGCCGTGTTTGAGGACTTCGAGGCCCAACTGGTGGCCAGCACGCCTGAGCTAGAGGTCGCCCTGCCCCTGGAGAGCCTTGCCGTGCCGGTGGAGCAGATGCGCCGGCGCGTGCCCGAGGTGCTCAAGCTTGTCGGATTTACCGAGCCGCCGGACAGGCCCATGGACGCCTACTCCGGCGGCGAGCGCCAGCGGCTGGCGCTTGCCGCGGTGCTCGCGCCGAACCCGCCCGTGCTTGTGCTCGACGAGGTAACGACCGACCTCGACCCCGCCGGCCGCGCCACGCTCGTGCGCCTGTTGGGCGAGCTTAAGGCACGGGGCGCGGCGATCGTCATGGTCGAGCACGACCCGGAGCTGGCGCGGCTTGCGGACAAGGTCGTCCTTTTGCACGAGGGCGAGGTGCTTGCCCAAGGGCCGCCCGCGGAGGTGCTCGGCGACCTTCCCCTTTTGCGCCGCGCTGGTGTGCGGCCGCCGGGGCCGGCGCTGCTTCTCGAGACCCTCGGGCGCAGCGAGCGGCCTATTGAGCCGGCCGAAGCCGTGCGCGTTCTCTCGCGCGAGCCGGCGCCCCCTCCCCCACGCGAGGTTCCGACGCCGAGCGACGAGGTTGTCCTTGAGGTGCGCGGGCTAAGCCATCGCTATGGCGCGAAGCAGACGCTTGATGACGTCTCGCTTGTCGTGCGGCGCGGGGAGCAGGTGGCCATTGTCGGGCAAAACGGCTCGGGGAAAACGACCCTGGCCAAGCACTTTAACGGCTTGATTTTGCCCCAGGAGGGCGAGGTGCGCGTGCTCGGGCGCGCCTTAGAGGAGTGGGAGGGCGCGGAGCTTGGGCGAAAGGTCGCCTATGTCTTCCAAAACCCGGACCATCAGATCTTCGCGGGGACGGTACGCGAGGAGGTATCGTTTGGGCCGCGCAACCAGGGTATGTCGGGCGAGGAGCTGCGGGCAAACGTCGCCCGGGCGCTCGAGGCCGTGGGCCTGCGCGGGCGCGAGGACGACGACCCATTTGCGCTAACCCGCGGCGAGCGGCAGCGGCTGGCCCTGGCCTCGGCGCTTGCTTGCGCGCCGGAGATCCTCGTGCTTGACGAGCCGACCACCGGGCTGGACGCTCGGCAGCAGGAGGGGATCATCGCCCTTGTGGAAAAGCTGCGCGAGCAGGGGCTTACCGTGGTGTTTATCACCCACGCCATGCACTGGGTCGAGCGCTGCGCAGACCGCGTTGTCGTGCTCCACGAGGGGCGCGTGGTGTTCGACGGCGCGGTGCTCGAGGCGTTTTCCGACGAGCAGCGGCTGGCACAGTGGGCCCTTGCCCAGCCCGACCTCGCGGCCATTGCCACCCAGCTCGGCTGGGGGCACATTCCCGCGCTGGCCAGCGGCGTGGAGCAGGCAAACGGGGGGCGCGGGCAATGAGGGCCGAGCTCTATTCCCCCGCGCGTTCGCCGCTGCATCGCCTGCACCCCGCGGCAAAGCTCGTGGGGCTGCTTGTCTTGTTCCTCGTTGCTTTAGCGTTTAACGATCCGTTGTGGGTCCTGCCGCTGTTTGTT
This sequence comes from uncultured Armatimonadia bacterium, assembly GCA_964565895.1. Lineage (GTDB taxonomy): Bacteria > Armatimonadota > Zipacnadia > UBA1398 > CAZMGT01 > CAZMGT01. The sequence continues at coordinate 13,373 of CAZMGT010000047.1, read as the reverse complement.
TTTTCGCTGGGGCTCGTCGGTTTGGCGCGCGGGTGGGAGGGGCTGCGGCGCATTGGGCCGCTTGCGCTATGGCTCGCCGTGGTTGCCGCGATTCTCTGGGGAGTGCTGCTGCGCGCCGGCGAAAGTGCAACCTTAGGCCCGATTACCTACTATCCCCAGTCGCTGGTCTATGGCGCGGGAGCGGGCCTGCGCCTGGCCACGATCATTTTCTTCGGCCTGGCCCTGGTCGTAAGCACGCGCGTGGAGGAAATCGGCGAGGGCCTGCGCTGCCTCGGAGCGCCGCGCCGGTTTTGCCTTGCCGTCGCCCTGGTGTTTCGCTTGGTCCCCCTGTTTGTCGAGGTTTCGTTTCGCGTGCGCGAGGCCCAGCGCGCCCGCGGCTATGCCCCGGCAGCGCACACGAGGCTCGGCGCCCTGCGGCAGTATCCCCCGCTAATTATCCCTGTGATGTCCTACGCCATGCGCCGCGTGGAGGCCATGGCCCTGGCGCTTGAGGCACGCGGGATTTCCCGCCCCGGCCCGCGCACGTCGTATCTCGCCCGTCCCCTGCGCTTGCCCGACGCGCTGGTCGTCGTGTTTCTCCTGGCCCTCGCTGTGTTGTGCGTTTCGCTTAGGGCTTTTGGCTACGGCGCAGTTTTGCCGCGCATTTAGCGCTGGCCCAGCTCGCGAATAAGCTCGAAGTAGTAGAGAACGGCGTCGAGGGGGACGTTGTGCGGGATGTGGTTGCCCACGGCGAAAAAGTAGCCCGGGCAATTGCGCCCCAAGCGGGCGCAGCGTTCGACCTCCGCGCGAATTTGCTCGCGGTCGCCGGTCATTAAAATGCGGCAGTCGATGTTTCCGATAATCACGTGCGTCTGCCCGTAGCGCGCGACGACCTCCTCGAGCGAGGTGAGCGGCTCGAAGATAAACCCGTCCGCGCCCGCTGCGGCGAGATCCGCGAGGAACTCGGTAAAGTCTCCGTCGCTGCAAAACAAAACGCGCTTGCCCGCGCTTTTGAGCACATCCCACAGTTGCTCATAGCGCGGGAAGACATGCCGGCGATACCACTCCGGGTGGAAAATCGCCCCCTGCGTCCACACCATGTCGTCGTGGCAGATGAACACCTCGATAGACGTCTGCGCCCAGGCGCGAAAGTGGTGTAGGCTCAGTTGAAAGAACCCCTCGAGCACGCGGTCGAAGCCCTCCGGGTCCTCCCCCACGGCGGCGAGGAACATCTCCCAGCCGAAGGCCGCGATGCACCCCGAAATGAGCGTTTTGTAATATCCCCCGGGGAGGACGAGGTCGTCGTGCGTGCGCTGGGCGTCCTGCCATAGGCGCTCGTAGAAGGGGACGAGCTCGTCGAACGGCGGCAGGCCGTACTCGGCGACGGCGTCGAAGGCGAGCACCTCGGAGGTGTCGGCGAATGGGCAGGAGATGCGGTCGCTGCGGTCGGAGCCGTCCTCGAGCCACTCCGCGTGGCCCATCGAGGTTGTCCGCCCGCGTTTGCCCCAAGGCACGGGGCCGTCGTTGGTAAACCAGAGGAAGTCGTACTCTGCCGCTTTGTAGAACCTGCGCCACGCTTCGGCGCGTTCGGCGGGGTTTGCCGGGTCAAGGCCGGTAAAGTGGCGGACGAGGGCGAAGTGGGAGACGTACTCCGTGTGCGGGATCTGCGCGGGGGCGTCGAGGAACAGCGCCTGCCTGCCGCGGCTATAGCTCAGCGGGAATCCTCCCTCCAGCGTTATGCGCGGGCCCAGCGGCGGAGCGAGGCGGGAGAAGGGGACAGTACAACAAAAATGGCTGCCGGACTAGGATTCGAACCTAGACTAGCGGATCCAGAGTCCGCCGTCCTACCATTAGACGATCCGGCAGCTCGATTTTGCACATACCACAACGGGCAAATCTTGTCAACACTTTTTTGCGAGAATTTGCCTGCCCGCCCGCGCTCTCTCGTAATAATTACTCTGATTTTCGGCAAAGTTCAAGCCGTCTTGCGCCGCGGGGCAGGCCGGACCCGCGGAGGGGAGGGCGCGGCGCGGTGGGAAACCGTAGCGCAAGCCGGCGCGGCGCACAGCATTTCCCGCGCGCGACAACACAACACGGGAGATGAGCGCGGTGAAGCTGGGCCTTGTCACCTATAACATAGCGAGGGAGTGGGATATCGCCACGTTGATCGACATGTGCCAGAAAACGGGCTTTTTGGGCGTTGAGCTGCGCACCACGCACGCCCACGGCGTGGAGCCCGAGCTTCCCAAGGCGCAGCGCGCCGAGGTGCGGAAAAGGTTTGAGGACAGCGGCATTGTCCTCTGGGGCTTGGGCACGACGTGCGAGTTTCACGCCCTGGACCAGGCCGAGGTCGAGCGCAATATCGAGCTTGCCGCGCGGTTTTGCGAGCTCGCCGCCGACGTCGGCGCGCGCGGGGTGAAGGTTCGCCCCAACGGCCTGCAGGAGCAAGCAGGTGTGCCCGCAGAGCGCACGCTGGAGCAAATCGCCCGCGCGCTGGCCCGCTGCGGCGACTACGCCCGCGACTGCGGCGTGGTCATTTGGCTCGAGGTGCACGGCAAGGGGACGAGCCACCCCCCGCACATTCGCAAAATCATGGACCTTTGCGCCCACCCCAGCGTGGGGGTTACCTGGAACTGCAACCCAGGGACGGACTACGACGAAAGCGGCTCGATTGCCGCGTATTTCAACTTGCTTAAGCCATGGATTTGGTCCGTGCACACGCACGACCTGTATAGCAGCTATCCCTGGCGCGAGCTGTTTGCTCTGCTTAGGGAGATGAACTACGAGGGGTTTACCCTGGCCGAGCTTCCCGAAAGCAGCGACCCCGAGCGCGTCCTGCGCTATCACGCCGCGCTGTGGCGCGAGCTCAGCGGAGCGCCCGCGGACGCGCGGTAAACCGCGGCGGCGCGGGCTATTGCTCAGAGGTCTCGCCCAGGGCCTCGCGCACGGCCTCGAGCAGCTCCTCCGTGGTTGTCGGCTTGGCGAGGATGCGGCGGACGCCCATTTTGCGCGCGCGGTTGCGGTCGACAGAGGCCGCCCAGCCGGTAACGAAGATCACGGGAATGGGCTCCTCGCGCTCGCGGGCGGCGCTGGCCACCTCCCAGCCCGAGACGCCGGGCATGGCGATGTCCGTGACGACGACGTCGAATCGCCGCTCGGTGAGGGCCTGGAGGGCCTCCTCGCCTGAGGCGACCTCGGTTACCTCGTGCCCCGCGAGGCGCAGCGTGGTGGCGAGCATCTCGCGCACGATCTCCTCGTCCTCGACGACGAGCACGCGGCCCGTGCGCGAGGGGATTTCCGGCGGCGCGGCGCGCTCGATCTCCTCCTCGGAGGCCTTGGGGAGCCAAATGAGGCAGGTCGTCCCCTTGCCCGGGGTGCTGTGCAGCTCAAACCGCCCCTTGTGGCGCGAGATAATCCCGTAGGAGACGCTCAGGCCCAGGCCGCTTTGCGTCGGGCCCTTTGTCGTGTAAAACGGCTCCATGGCGCGCTGGACGCTCTCCTCGTCCATGCCCACGCCGGTGTCGTGCACTTCAATGCGCACCTGCCCGCCGTCCTCGGCCGCGGCAAGAGTAAGCCGACCGCCCTCGGGCATGGCCTCCACGGCGTTGAGCACGAGGTTAACGAGCGCCTCGCGCAGCTCGCTCGGGTTGCCCATCACGGGCGGGACGCCCTCGGCCTCTACGCGCACCTCGATGTTAATTCCCCGCGTACGCGCCTCGTCGTGCCACCGCCGACGCGTGGCGGCGAGCACTTCATTGAGCAGGCCCTCGACATCGACCACTTCGAACGGCTGGATGCTCTCCGGCTGTGTAAACTGGATAATACGCCTGACGACCTCGGCGCCGTCGAGCGCGGCGCGCTCGATCATCCTCAGGCGCTCGACGACTTTCTCGTCGTCCACGGAGGAGAGCAGAAGCTGGGCGTTGCCCAAAATGCCGGCGAGGACGTTGTTGAAGTCGTGGGCGACACCCGCGGCGAGCTGGCCCAGGGCGCGGAACTGCTCCGCGCGGCTGAGCGCTTGGGCGAGCTGCTTTTCCTCGGTAACGTCGCGCACCCAGCCGTGGATGCCCGTGATCTCCTCGCCGCGGTGAATGGGGGCAAAGCGCAGGGAAAGCTCGCGCCGCTGGCCGTCGGGCCGGCGGAACGAGACCTCCACCGAGGCCGCCTCGCCCACGCTCGCCGCCCACAGGCGCTCGCGCACGAGGGTAACCGCGGGGGCGTCGAACAGGCTGTCCAGGGTAACGCGCTCGGCGCCCAGGGCCCGGCCGAAAATTTGGTCGGCCGTGGGGTTGGAGGTGAGCACGTTGCCCCGCAGATCCATGTAGAAAATGCCGTCCGTGGCTGCCTCGAACAGCTCGCGATAGCGTACTTCGGCGTCGCGCGCGCTAGCCACGAGCTCCGCACGGGCGACGGTCATCGCTACATACGCGGCAAACATGGCCACGACCGGCGTGTCCGCCTGGTCGAGCTCCTCGCCGTAGAAAATCATAATCCCCAGCACACGGTCGCCGACGACCATGGGGGCGACGATCGCCTGCTGAAAGCCAAGCAGGCGAACGATCTCGGGCACGGCCCCGCGCAGGTTCTCGGGGAGCGCCTGGCGCATTGCCCGAGGGGCGTCGGCGATGAACGTCGGCCGGCGGTCGCGCACGCAGCGCGTAAACACGGGGTCGATGGCCAGGCGGATGTCAATGGCGCGCACGGAAAGCAGGGCTTCGAGCTCCTTGACCACCGAGGGCACCTCGGTGCCGAAGACAAAGCGCAGGGTTTGGTTGTCGTATTCGATAAACCCAGTAAGGCACTTTACACCGGCCGCGCGCAGGGCGCGGTAGACTACGCGGTAGACCTCCTCCGGTGTTTCCGCCTCGGTCACCTGAAGGGCGACCTGGGCCAGTATTTCCACAAGGCGCTGCCGTTGCAGGCCGTTGTTTGTTCGGCGTGTGACGTTGTTATCGCGTGCCATCACTCTCACGCTCCCACCACGGCGGAACCTCGCAACCCTCTCCAGCCAAACGCAGATAACCCGACGGTTATCACCAGACAGGGAAGCAAGAACGTAATAATCGACGCTCGCACAGCCATAATTCGCGCCGCCACTTTGTATATTCCCTTGGGGCGAGCGCGGCGTTCCCCGTTGCCCGGAGGTGGTGCAGGCAAGTTAACGATCTTTCACAGTTTGCCCTCAGGTGCTGCAAGATGTAACGGGCGCAGTTGCAAATACCCTTGCCGGTGGGCGGGGCGAGAGCTCGCCAGGGCTGCGGGGCGCGGGCTGGAAGCAGCGCCCAGTGGCGCGACAGGTGCCGTGTTCGGGGCGGTCTCCCCTACGCCGACTGCTCCAGCGCGCGGATGCGGTCCATCTGATAGCACAGGCCGGTACCCTGCAGGCTTGCCGTGCGTGCGACACCGTTGCGTACGTTAAAGATCGCTCCGTGGACCTCTCGCTCTCCGGGACGCGTGCTCTCGGGGAAAAACTGCCTGCTGTTCGCTTCGACGCCCTTTATCGTATATAGTCTAGCAGCAAGACCGACGCTGTGGATCAACGCTAGGCTGGGGTTGGTTAGGTCCTGCACGGTATAGGGCATGCCCGCCTCGCTGGCCTTGGCGACAAAAAGCAGGTCCGCGGAGTGCCCCTTGCACGTCTTTAAGGCGATGCCCGTCCACCCCAGCTCACGGGCGAGCTCGAAGCTCTCGAGATCGGTCAGGCTTTCGTCCACGATCACCGGCTTAAGCTTGCCCAGCGGGCGCATGTCGAACCGCCGCGCGCAAAGGTCGCGCTCCGTGGGCTGCTCGATATACAACACGTCGTCAAACGCCTGCGGCGAGCGCTCGCGCAGACGCTGCAGAAGCTCGATCATATACTCCGGCGTGTGGCACTGCTCGTTGGTGTCCAGGCTCATGTAGAGCTCGTTGCGGCCGAGCTTTTCCAGCTCGCGCACGCCGATTTCGTGCACGGCGAGGGTGCGCTCGAGGTCCCACTCCATGTCGTTGCCGCGGAGCTTTACCTTGAGGCAAAACACCCCGTCTTGGCGGATCCAGGCCTCGAGCGAGTTGGGCCGGCCATCTTGGGGATCGGACTCGTCCACTTCGCTCTCGGTAAGCTTGTCTAGCCCGCCCACGAGGTGGAACACGGGGATCTCGGGGAGGAAATGGTCGCGGATGTACTGCGCGGGGTATTTTCCCCTAAACTCCGGGCCGAGATAGCGGGAGAGGTCCCAGTCCATGAACTCCGGCCCATAGCCGTCGTAGGAGCAAATTCCGTTTACGTTGCCAAACGCATCGTGAATTGCGGCGTCCACAGGCGCGGCGCAAATTAGCGCCCCGAGAAAGGGCATTTGCTCAGCTAGGCCCAGCTCCTGGCACACAGCGCGGTTGATCTCGCGCAGAGCTTGCTCGTGCTCCATGAAAATGGCAATGGGGTGCGCGAATTGGCCGTAGTCGGCGATCGTTTGGCAGTAGCGTTCGGCGACGAGGCGCATCGCTTGGTCGCGCTGCTCGTGGGGCACGACTTTGCTGGGGAAGCCCCAAAAGTCGGCGAGGAAGATGCCGCCGAAGCCCTCCGCCGTCTGCCCCCGGCCGTTCTCCACGACAACCCGGCAGCGGAAAAACGTTACCCGATCCATAACCACCGCGCCAAACTTCAGCGGCGTGCGCGCTATTTCGTGGGTAAACTCCGGCTGGACCTCAACGACGCGAACATCGCTCAGCACAGCGCACCACCTCGCTCACGCGCCCTCGTCTGGGCGACACATCGCTCTGTTCGCCGGCCGGGGGCAGGCTCCTGCACGGCAAGCACAGGACGGGCGAGCAAGGACCGCCGGGAGATGCAAGAGAAATGCACAAGCGGCTAGCCTGTGCCGCGGCACAGGTCTCGCGAGGGAGGAGCGAGGGTGATTCGCCCCTGCGTCTTTGCCGATGAGATCTCCAAGGACTTCGCCGAGGCTGTGCGCCGGTGCGTGGAGGCCGGGGCGCGGGAGATCGAGCTGCGCGGCGGCATTTGGGGCAGAAACGTGGCCAACTGCACCTACGACGATATGCGCCGCATGAGCGAGGTGCTCGAGCGGTTCGACGCGCGCGTGGCGTGCATCGCCTCGCCTGTGGGCAAGTGCGAGCTATATAGCGAGGAGGAGTATGAGCGTCACCTACGCTGCTTCGAGCGGATGTGCGAGCTGGCCCACGCCCTCGGGGTAACGCTTATCCGTGGCTTTGCCTTTTGGAACCCGCAGCGCGAGCAAGGCCGGCGGCCGAACCTCGAGCGCTACCTCCCGGACATCGCGCGCAAGCTCCGCCCGATTATCGAAACAGCCGAGCGCGAGGGCGTGTGTTATTGCCTGGAGACGGAGCCGGCGACGATGACGGGCACGTGCGCCGAGGTGCGCGTGGTTCTCGAGGCCCTGGGCGAAAGCCCGGCCCTGGGCGTGGTGTGGGATGTGCGCAACGGCTTGGCCGCGGGCGAGGTGCCCTTTCCCGATGGCTACCAGCTCATCCGCGGCTACGTGCGCCACATGCACATAAAGCCTAACTCCCAAAAAAACATGAGCACCGTGGGCGATACCGAGCTGCGCTATGCCGAGGTGTTTCGCGCGGTGCTTGCCGACGGGTTCGACGGCTGCGCAAGCATTGAGCATTGGGGCTCGCCGGAGCTTATGCTCGACGGCGTGCGCCAGCTTAACGAGATGTTGGCCAGGCTCGAGCCGCCCGGCGCCGGCTAGTCCTCCTCGGCCAGGCCGACTTCGATAACGATCTCGCGCATCGGCCCTTGGTCGAGAAGCGACAGCGGCATGCGCACAAACGTCTCCTCTTCGTCCCGCGCGCGGATGTCGATCATCGCCTTGGGAACAACAAGCGTGCCCTTCTCCACGGGGCCGGTCACGGGCTCCATAAGCGACATTTCGCGCACGAGGTCAACGAGCCGGTCCATAATCCCCAGCGGGGCGCGGAGCTCCTCGATCTCCTGGTCGCCCACGCGGCTAAAGCAGAGGATTTGGTCCTCGGTGGCGCGGAGGACGACGGCGTCGGCGGCCTTGCGCCGGCCGGATTCGATGAGCATCCCCAGCACCCGCTTAATAGAGGGCATGGGGTAATCCACGGCCACCCCCTCCCCTCGCCCTGCCCCTAGGGCGCGTTGTAGGAGCTTACGCTGCCGCTCGTGGTGTCGATGACATAGTATCCGCTGTCTACGTCGCCGTCGGGCTCGACCCAGGCAAACGCGGAGATGGCGTAGCGGCCGACGACATCCGCAGCGGTTGCCGGCCGGCTGAGCAGGACGACGAGGTTCGCCAGGAGAAGCACGATGGTCAGCGCGAGCAACAGCTTAAGGGTCACGTCGCCTGCTTTTCCGTCCATTGTCATCCCTCCTGGGGCGGAGGTTCGTGGCGCGGGCGATGTTCCCCTTTGTGCCGAGGGGGCGGCGCGCGCGGCGAAGAAATAGCCGCCGAGGAGGGGTCGTATGACCGACGAGGTGCGCTATGAGTTTCTCTATCCGCGCGATGTGCAAGAGCGGCTGAGCGCCGTTCCCCTGGCGTTTTTGCCCGCAGGGCTGCTGGAGTGGCACGGCGACCACCTGCCGTTAGGCACGGACGCGATTAAGGTTCACGCGCACTGCGTAAAGCTCGCCCAGCGCATCGGGGGCGTTGTCTTGCCCATGCTCTACCTCGGCCGGCCGGGGTTTAGCACATTTTTGGGCACGCTTACGTTTAGCCACGAGCTAGTGAGCCGGGCGCTACTCGAGATCTTCGCCGAGCTGGAGAAGATCGGGGCGAAGGTAATCGTGCTTTTCGCAGGGCACGGGGGCGAAGTCCAGGAGGAGACGCTGGGCGAGGCGACGCGCAAGTTTAACGCCCGCGGCGGGGCGCGCGTGCTCTACCTTTCGGACTGGCGGCTCGTCGCCGACCTGGGCCATCGGGGCGACCACGGCGGGCCGTGGGAGACGGCCATGGTTATGGCTCATTTCCCCGAGCGCGTGCGTCTGGAGCGGTTTACGCTTGGCGTGCAGGATATTCCGCGCTACGAGCTGCCCCCGGAGCGCGAGCGCCATGGGTTTGAGCTGCCCAGCTTTCAGTTCGAGTTCAAGCGCGACGTGCGCGCCGAGGTAACGCCCGAGGAGGCGCAGCGCCGGCTGGAGCTCGTGCTTCAGCGCGCGGAGCGCGAGATCCGCAACGCGCTGGAAGGGATATAGCGCGCCGCGCGAGGGTCGCCTGCGGCGGCGGTTGGGCGCTCGGCGGCGCGCGGCGAGTTTGGCTCACGGGAGGGTGAGGAACATGCCCAAGATCGCGATGATCGGCGCGGGGAGCATTATTTTCAGCAAGACGCTTTCCGTAGACATTTTGGCCACCGAGGCCCTGCGCGAGAGCACGCTGGCGTTAATGAGCCCGACAATGACCAAGCTGGCCAAGGTCGAGAGCTACCTCAAGCGGGTAATCGCGGACAACGATCTTCCCGCCCAAGTGTACGCGACAACAGACCGGCGCGAAGCTCTCGCCGACGCCGACTATGTGATCATTATGATCCAAATCGGCGGGGTAGACGCGTTTCAGCTCGACTACGAAATTCCGCTTAACTACGGCGTAGACCAGTGCATTGGCGACACGCTGGGGCCGGGCGGGGTGTTTCGCGCGCTGCGCACGATTCCCGTGCTCGTGGATATCGCCAAGGACGTCGAGGAGCTGTGCCCCGACGCGCTGGTGATGAACTACGCCAACCCCATGGCCCCGTGCTGCTGGGCGTTGGGCCGCGAAACGTGCGTGCAGTTCGTCGGCCTGTGCCATGGGGTGCAGACGACGCTCGACCTCATCGCCCGCTACGTTGGCGAGAAGAAGGAGGACATAGACTTCCTCTGCGCCGGGATAAACCACATGGCGTGGTTTTTGAAGCTCGAGAAGGACGGCGAGGACCTCTATCCCCGGCTTAAGGCGAACTGCGAGAAGCCGGAGTACTACATTAACGAAAAGGTGCGCTGCGAAGTGATGCGCCACTTCGGCTACTTCATGACGGAAAGCACGGGGCACCTTTCCGAATATGTCCCCTGGTTTAGGAGCAAAAAGCGCGCGCTTGAGCTTTACTGCGACCAGCCGGACTTCGGCGGAGAATCCGGCGCATATTACAAGTGGTGCCGCCGCGTGGCGGAGAAGTACAAGGACACCGACCCCCTCGCCGAGGAGCCCACGGAGCTGCCCCCGCGCAGCGCGGAGTACTGCTCGTGGATCATCGAGGCCATGGAGACGGACAAGATCTTTCGCTTTAACGGCAACGTGCGCAACGACGGCTATATCACCAACCTGCCCCAAGGCTGCTGCGTCGAGGTTCCCATTTACGCGGACCGCATGGGCCTGCACCCCACGGTGGTCGGCGACCTGCCCCCGCAGTGCGCGGCCCTGTGCCAGAGCAACGTTACCGTGCAGGGTCTGGCCGTGGAGGCCGCGCTGAGCGGCGACCCGGAGCTGGCGTTTTGCGCCATTGCCATGGATCCGCTGACCTCCGCGGTGCTTACCCTAGCCGAAGCGCGGGAGATGACGCGCGAGATGCTCGAGGCGGAAAAGCAGTGGCTCCCCCAGTTTGAGGGAAAAACACTTGCCCCCAAACCGACGATCTCCATCCCCAAGGGCACGGTCGGCGTCGAGGTGCCCCTCGACCCCGCGTTGGTCATCGCCCACCGCTTCGCCAAGCTCGCCGAGGGCACGGAGGAGCAGTAGGCCCAGCGGAAGGAGCGGAGGAAGCACATGCGCGCCGCGATACTTGCCCTGGCCGGTACCCTCCTCGGCGCGAGCGCCGCGGCGCAGGGGCCGACGCGCGAGCAAATCGTCCGCTATGCCGCGCAGGCTGCGCAAAGCACGTGGCGCAAGGTCGAGCAAGCGCCGGAGCGGCTTAGCGCGCGCGAGCTGTTCGTCTGTGCCCTGGCCCTATGCGAGGCGGGCGAACAGCTCGACCGCTTGCCCCGGCTGTTCGAGCTCGCCGCGCAATTTCAGGACCGCGACCGCAAAAGCCGCGGCTACGGCAACTTTCGCTGGTATTGGCCCGACGAGCGAGTAATGGACTTTAACGCCGTGGAGTTTTGCATGCAAAGCGGGGCGTTGATTTGGCTGCGCCACAAAAATGCCCTGCCTAGACGGGCGCGCGAAGCGCTGCGGGAGATCTTGGAGTACGCAATCGAGGGCTGCTTGCGCCACCGCGTGCGCCCGAGCTACACGAACATTGCCCTCATGAACGCCGAGAACCTGATCTTGCTCGGCGAGGCCCTGGGCAAGCGCGAAGTGGCCGACGAGGGCTATGCGCGCCTGGCCAACGTGCTCGTGGACGTCTGGGAGAACGGCACGCACGAATACTGCAGCCCGACATACTACGGCGTGGACTTGGACTGCTTGGAGTTAATCGAGGCCTTTTGCCAGCGCGCGGAGGGGCGGGAGCAGGCGCGGGCGCTGCTTCGGCTTCTGTGGACCGACGTTGCCGCGAACTGGTTTCCCCCAGCCCAGCGGCTTGCCGGCGCGCACAGCCGCGACTATCGCTATCTGTTGGGCACGGGGCCGCTGGAGACGCACCTTTGGGCGTTTGGCTGGCTTGCAGGCGCGCCCCGCGGAGGCGCTACGGCGGTTTATCCCGCGCTCGCGCGCTGGCGCCCGCCGGAGCAGTTGAGGGAGCTGTGTCGGCGCTTTCCCCGGCTCGTCCGCCAGAGCTGGGGGCCGGCGTGGTATCAGTCGCGCACGCACTACCTGTTAGCCGAGGCCACGCTGAGCGCCTCCGGGGCAAACTATGGCCCGATGGATCTCCCGCTGACCGTGGACCTCCCCGGCGGCTGGAGCTTTCCCCGCTGCTACTTCATTCCCGACGCGCGAGGGGACCCGTATGGGAAAAAGAAAATCCTCGCCGGCAAGGGGCCACACCACAAGGCGCTGCACCTGCGCCCGTTCTTTTGCGCGGCCCAGCGGGCGACCGACGCGTTAGCGCTTGTCGTCTATCGGCCAGGCGACCTCCCCCAGCCGCTCGCCACCGTTCAGTCGCACTTCGTCATGCCCCGTGGGGCAGACGAGTTTTGGCTGGGGCAAAGGCGCGTGCGCTTTGGCCAAGGGGAGCCCAAGCGCATCTCGGTGGCCCTGGGCGAGGCGCTGTGCCTGCGCAAGGGCGGTGCCGCAGTCGGCGTTAGGGTCCTCTGGGCGAGAGACGTTGCCGGCGGCGCGGTGGAGCTTGCCCTCGTTGACGACGGCAACCCTTATGGCGCGGTGCGGCTTTCCGCGACGCATTACGCGGGCACCCCGCGGCAGGTGGAGCAAAGCCTGGCCGCGGCGGTACTCTGGGTTCGCATCGGCGGGGGGTTAGAGGGCGACGGCGCGTTTGCCGCCTGGCGCAAGCGGTTTTCCGCGGCGCAGGGCAGTGTTTCGGCGCAAGGCGGCCTGGTCCGCGCGTCGGTCGAGGGCGAGGCGGGGCCCGTCTCGCTTTGCGCGCGCGAGCCGTTTCGCGAGCCGGAGGAGCTTCTCCCGCGCCCCAGCGAGGCCGTGCTCGAGCTAGACGGGCGCGATATCGGCCGGCCGCTGCTCGAGGCCGTGGAGCCCGTGCGCTCGTTCATCGCAGCCCTGCGCGGGGGCCCGGTGGTCCGTGTCCCGCGCATGGGTGCGGGCGTCTTTTGGGAGGCGGAGCAGGGTGCCATCTTGCCCCAAATGGTCGTCGGGCGCGATGAGCGAGCGTCCGGCGGGAGGTTTGTCTGGATGCCCGGGGCCATAGGCGAGGCGCGCACCGGGAGCGGAAGGGCTGTGTGGCGGCTGGACGTCGCTCGCGCCGGACAGTACTTCCTCTGGGGGCGCGTGCTCGCCCCCACGCCGCAGGACGACTCGTTTTATGTTCGCGTTGAAGCCGCTGAGACAACCGTCGTCGGCGAGTGGCACACGGGCGTGCACAAGTCCTGGCAGTGGGCGCCCGTGGCGCTAAACCGCAGCGCAGAGCCGACCGCGTTTTACCTTCCCAAGGGCGAGGTGCGCGTTGAGCTTCGTGTGCGCGAGGACGGGACGAAGATCGACCGGCTGTTTCTCGCGTCAAGCTCCAGGGAAAAGCCGCAATAGCCGCCGCTGCGGCGGGCGCGCGCTTTGCCTCGGCTGTGTGTCGCACTTCTGTGCGCCGCGCTGCAAACCTAGGAGTCGTCACACTTCTGCGACGGAGCGGCAGGCGATGTCGGCCACGGTTACCTTGCTCCCCGCGCCCCCGATCTCCACGCGCGTTGCTGAGAGCTTCTTGCCCTGGGCGCAAAGGATAAGAAAGCTCCCCCGCTCGGGCAGCGGGCCGGTGAGGAACGAGCCGGGGTTTAGCACGGCGAGGTTGTGCTTGGCAAGGAATACGTCCTCCGGGTGATGCGTGTGGCCGAAGACGAACACCGCGGGCGCGCACGGGGGAGCGATATAGCGGCAATAGGCGGC
>CAZMGT010000046.1:0-33128 GCA_964565895.1 uncultured Armatimonadia bacterium | reverse complement strand
CTGGGGCCCGAGGAGATTACGTTAGAGCTGATAAACGAGCTGCTAAACCTCGCCCCGTTTGGGGTGGGCAACCCCCGGCCGCGGTTTGTCTGGGAGGGGGCAGAGCTTGTCCGCGTGCGCCGCATGGGAAGCGGCGGGGCGCATTTGAAGCTCGACTTGGGCGGCGGGGGGAAGGTCGTTGAGGCTGTCGGGTGGCACCTGGGCGAGCTTGCGCACGAGCTTGAGCGCGCGCGTTTTGCCGACGTTTGCTTCTCGCTGACCACGGACTATTGGGCGGGCGCGGTTTTGCCGCAGTTGATCATCGAGGACATTCGGCCGGCGGCGCAGGGCGGCGCGCGCTACTAGGTTCGCCGCCCGCAGAACAATTTCGTTCCGCAGGGCAGCGCTTGCTGGTAAACTATCCCCGAATTTTCAGCAAGAGCAGCGGAAAGCTAAGAGAACGATGAGCAGGAGGATCCTGGTAACCAACGACGACGGGATCGCCGCGCCGGGGCTGCACAGCCTCGTCGAGGCCCTGCGCCCCCTGGGCGAAGTTACTGTCGTTGCCCCCGCGGAGGAGCGCAGCGCGATCGGCCACGCCGTAAGCCTGGGCGAGCCGCTTGTTGTGGAGCCGGCCGAGGTGGCGGGCTGCCCCGCCTATCGCTGCTCGGGGACGCCTACGGACTGCGTGATGGTCGGCGTGCACGAGCTATGCCGGGGCCGGCCCGATGTTGTCGTGAGCGGGATCAACGCCGGCGGGAACTTGGGCGAGGATCTGACCTATTCGGGGACCGTGTCCGCGGCGATGGAGGCAACGATTATGGGCATTCCCGCGATGGCCGTGTCGGCGCTCCCTCCGCCGCGGAGCAAGGGGGAGTTTGCCCTTGCCGCGGAGGTGAGCGCGGCGCTCTGCCGGTTTATCATGGACCGCGGCCTGCCCCAGGGGGTGCTGCTTAACGTAAACGTCCCCACAGTGCCCCGCGACAGGCTCCAGGGGGCGGCGATAACGCGGCTTGGGCTGCGCAAGTATAACCTCAATATCACGCGCAAGCCGGCCGAGGGCGACAAATTCATCTTATACATCGGCGGCGAGCCCGAGGACGACGACCCCGACCACACCACCGACGTGCACTGCGTGCGCAACGGGAAGATCTCGATAACTCCCGTGCGTCTGGACCTTACGGCAAGCGCCGCGGCACACGCGCTTGAGGAAATGGGCCTGCTCGAGGCGCTGCGCTTTTAGGCGGCCGGCAAAGGGCATCTCTGGGCAACAGCGCGCACTGCGGCGTGTGCGGTTGTTAAAGCTGCCCCTCGCCGGCTCCGCCCCAGTGCTTTATCCGGGCAAGGTATGCGCGATAGTCGAACTTTGCGCTGTGCTCCGGCGTGTGGCAGCCCAAGCAGCGGCTCTTCGGGACGCGGCCGAGGATGTACTCCGGCGAGCGCGTGCGCGAGTGGGCGACCCCGCTCCCGTGGCAGGTGGAGCACTGCACGCCGTCGGCGAAGTCGCTCGGCGAGGGCGGGGCGCCTGTGCGGCGGAACTTCTCGCAGTGGCAGCGCAGGCACTCTGGGGCGAGCTTTTCGCGCAAAACGAGGTCGCGCGCCGCGCGGGCGTGGCCCGTCTGTTGCCACGCGCGTAGCTGCTCCAAGTGGCACTCGCCGCACTTGCCCGGGCGAACATAGGGCGGCGGTTTTCCGCCCTCGCCCAAGCGCTCGAGCGCGGCAAGGGCCTGGTCGAAGTAGCGGCGCACGGCCGCGGCGACCTCGGGGTCCGCGGGAACCTCGCGCGTGAGCGCAATCCGCGTGAACGCATAGCGCGGGCCGCGCGGCGTGGGGGTAATGTCAAGCCGGAGGAGATGCTGCCCGCGCGAAGTTGTCGGCGCGATAAGCGCGCGGCCGACGCGCAACGGCTCGCGCAGGCGCTCCGCGCTGCGGTCGCCGATGATCACGTCGATCTCCGGGACGAGCTGGGCAAGCACGCGGTCGCGCGGCAAGCCCAGGCGGCTGAGGACGACGACGATGTCCGGCCGCGGCCGGCAGCGACGGAGGGCCGCGCGTAGGGCGGAGGCGATCGCTGGCAGGGGCTCGTCCGCGCTCGGCTCATCGACGCCCAAAATGCCCACGCGCCACGGGCCATGCTCTCTGACGACCGCGGCGTTGCTCTCCGGCCGGAGAACATTTAGGCGGTGGGCGGTAATTTGGGCGCGGGAAAGCAGCTCGCCCAGCTCCTCGCCGACCCACATGTCGGAGCGGGCGAGGGTTACGTCGCGATAGCCCATTTTGCCCATCGCGGGGTAAAGCACGCGGGCCACGAGGAGCGTAGGGGCGATGTTGCCGCTGTCTACGATGAGCGGGGGATGGGCAAGCTGCGTGGCGATGCGGCGAATGACGCACGCGCGCCGGGCAAGGCCGCCGGTATCGTTTCCCCCGCAGCCGCAGGGCTCGAGGTAGCCCATGGTGTCGCTGGTGTAGAGGATGGTCAGCGGAGGGGGCCCGCGCCGAACGGCGACAAAGCCGCCGGCCACCAGCGCCCCCAGAAGAAGGCAGGCAACGGCGAACACGATGCGGCCCAGCGCGGTTCACCCTCCCCTGGCCCGTTGGCCGGCGAAAAGCCCGGCCGCCTCAGTTCAGTTTATGGTACCCCGCGAGCAGCGACAACAGGTGCGCTGGCGCCCAGGCACTTCTATAGCGCGCGGGAGGGGTTTATAATCTGTTCACACGCGGCGAAGACAGCTAGCGGCCGACGCTTTGCAGCGCGCCGCTAACCATAGGACGCCCGCGCCGAAGCGCGGAGGAGCAAGGGAGAAGGTGTAAAACGGTGGTTATCGTTATGCAGGACAACGCGCCCGAGAGCGACATTCAGCGCGTGATCGATACGGTAAGCGAGCTGGGGTTTGAGCCGCACCCGATCTACGGCGTGAACAAGACGGTGATCGCCGTTATCGGAGACAAGACGATCGAGAAGATCCACGCGCTGGAGTCGCTCCCCGGGGTGGAACACATCGCGCTCATCGACCGGCCCTATAAGCTGGTGAGCAGGCAGGCGATGCAGGAGAACACGGTGGTCGATGTCGCAGGCGTGCCCGTGGGGAGCGAGACGCTGGCGATCATCGCCGGGCCGTGCGCGGTGGAGTCGGCGGAGCGGCTGTTTGCCGTGGCCGAGCGGGTGAAGGCTGCGGGGGCGAATATCCTCCGCGGGGGTGCGTTTAAGCCGCGCACTTCGCCCTACGCCTTCCAGGGTCTGCGCGAGGAGGGGCTGAAGCTGCTTGCCGAAGCGCGCCAGCGCACGGGCCTGCCTGTGGTCACCGAGGTCCTCGATACGCGGCATGTGGAGCTCGTCTCCACCTATGCCGACGCGCTGCAGATCGGCGCGCGCAATATGCAGAACTTCAGCCTGCTTACCGAGGTGGGCAAGACGCGCAAGCCGGTGGTCCTCAAACGCGGGCCAAGCAGCACCGTCGAGGAGTTCCTCATGGCCGCGGAGTACATTATGTGCAACGGCAACGAGCGGATCATTTTGTGCGAGCGGGGCATTAGGACGTTCGAAAAGGGGACGCGCTATACGCTGGACATTAGCGCCGTGGCCGCGATTCGCCGGCTGAGCCATCTGCCGATTATCGTTGACCCAAGCCACGCCACGGGGCACTGGTGGATGGTCCCCGCGATGGCCAAGGCTGCGGTGGCCGCGGGGGCGGACGGGATCATGGTTGAGGTGCACGTGGAGCCCAGCGCCGCCGCGGTAGACGGCGCCCAGTCGCTTACCCCAGACAACTTCGACAAGCTAATGGAGGACATCCGCGCGCTGGCCGGCGCGCTCGGCCGACGGGTGGCCTAAGCGGGGAGGACAGCGCGCGGCAAGGCGCAGCGGCGGTTTTGTTGACACCCAAAAGCGGCGCGGTGTATCCTTCGCGCGTTGTAGCGCGGGGCACGTTTTTTGCACGCGGAGGTTTGCCTATGAGTTTGCTTGGGCTGGACGTAGGGACCACGGGCTGCAAGGCAATTGTCGTTAATGTTGAGGGAAAGCTGCTGGGCGAGTCGTATCGCGAATATCCCCTATATCATCCCGGGCCGGGGCTTAGCGAGCTGGACCCTCGCGAGGTATGGGAAAACGTGCAGACGGTAATCGCCGAGGCGGCGCACCAGGCGGGCGACGCCGACCCGGTGAAGGCCATTGGCATTTCCTGCCAGGGCGAGGCCGGCGTGCCCCTGGATGAGAACGGGGAGATCCTCTACAACAGCCCGGTGAGCTTCGACGCGCGTACCGTCCCCCAGACAGAGTGGTGGCGGCGGGAGATGGGGGCGAAGCGCATTTTTCAGATAACGGGCCAGCCCCTGCACCCCATGCACACGATCTCCAAGATTATGTGGCTCTATGAGAACGTTCCCGGGCTGCGCGAGCGGATGAAGCACTTTCGCTGCTTCGAGGACTTCGTCATGGAGCAGCTCGGGGCAGAGCCGGCGATGAGCTACGCGCTCGCCGCGCGCACGATGTGCTTTGACATCATCAACAAGTGCTGGTCGGAGGAGATCTGCAGCAAGGCCGGGGTAGACCCAGCGGTGTTTTCGCCTCCGCTGCCCTCGGGCGAGGTGGTCGGCGAGGTTAGCCCAAAGATGGCCGAGCGCCTGGGCCTGCGGCCGGGGGTTAAGGTGGCCACGGGCGCGCACGACCAGCCTGCGGGCGCGTTTGGCGCGGGCGTCATTCACCCCAATATCGCCGTGGACGGCACGGGGACGGTGGAATGCATTACCCCGGCGTTCTCCGAGCCTGTGCTAACCGACGATATGCTCGAGAACAGCTTCTGCTGCTACCCCCACGCGGCGCGCGATCTTTACGTTACCCTGGCGTTTAACTTTACCGGCGGGGCGCTTTTGCGCTGGTTCCGCGACACGTTTGGCCAGCCCGAGGTCGAGGAGGCGAAGCGCACGGGGCGCGATCCTTATGAGCTGCTCATCGCCAACGCCTCGCCGGACCCCGTGGACGTTTACGTCTTGCCCCACTTTACCTCAACGGGCACGCCGTATTTCGACTCGCACTCCAAGGGGGTAATCATGGGGCTGACGCTGTCTACCACGCGGGGGGAGATAATCAAGGCCTGCTTAGACGGCGTGACGTTTGAGATGCGCATGAACCTCGAGCTGTTGGAGAAGGCGGGCGTGCACATCGAGGAGCTGCGAGCCATTGGCGGCGGGGCGCGCTCGGCGTTTTGGCTGCAGCTTAAGGCGGACATTTTCGGCAAGCCCATTATCTCGCTCGACGTTACCGAAGCCCCCTGCCTCGGGGCGGCGATGCTCGCGGGGCGGGCGATCGGCGAGTACTCCTCGGACGAGGAGGCCGTTGCCGCGGCGATTCACGAGCGCGAGCGCTATGAGCCGGATGAAAAGCGACACGAGATCTACACGGAGAAGTTTCAGATATACAAGGAGATCTATCCCACTGTGGTGGAGTTGAGCCACAGGATCCCCACACACTAGGTGAGGGCACGTGGCCAGGCGGCAGACGAGCGAGGAGCTGGAGGAGCTGCGCGAGGAGGATGTCCTGGAGCAGCTAGCGCGGCTGGGGCACGCGCTGCTCGGCGCCCTGGGTCGTGCCGGGCGCTGGCTGAGCGTTTTTTTGCGCCTGCAGGGCCGCCTGGCGCTTGTTGACCGCACTATTCGCGAGCTGGAGTACGACCGGCAGTGCGCGCTGCAGCGGCTGGGCGAGGCGGCGATGGAGCTGCGGGCAAGGGGAAGCGCGGATCTTTCCGCCCTCGCCCGCGAGATGGAGGAAGTGGAGCGGCTGGAGGAGCGCATTGCCCTGAAAAAGGCGGAGCGCGAGCGGCTGCGCGCAGGGCTGAGCGCACGGGCAGCGCGCGAGAGCAAGAGATCGTTCTAAGGGTGCGACGTTCCGCTGTCCCACCGAGCGCAATGATCGGCTACGTAGTGCTGGACCTTGACGGAGTAGTGTACCGCGGCGGAGAGGCCTGCCCGGGGGCGCGCGAGGGGCTGAGCGAGCTGCGGCGGATGGGCCTGCGCCTGGGGTTTTTCACTAACAACTCCACGCGGCACCGCGCATCGGTGGCCGAGCTGCTCAACGGGTTGGGGATTGAGGCGCAGGTGGACGAGGTGTGCACCTCGGGGAGGCTCGCCGGGTTATACCTCGCCCAGCGCTTTCCCGAGGCCCGAGTTTTTGTTATCGGCGAGTTCGGGCTGGTGGAGGAGCTGCGCGAGGCCGGCGTGCAGCTTGCCGCGGAGGCCAGCGAAGCGGATACCGTGGTCGTGGGCATGGACCGCGCGATAAACTACACCAAGCTGCGCGAGGCACACGTGGCCGTTGTTCGCGGGGCGCGGTTTATCGCCACGAACCGCGACCCGTGCTATCCCGTGGAGGGCGGGCTGACCTGGCCCGGCGCGGGGAGCCTGGTCGCCGCGCTGGAAACGTCGACCGGGGTGAAGCCGATCGAGCTGGGCAAGCCCTCGCCCCTGGGGCTGCAGACAATGGCCGAGCAGTGGCGCTGCCGACCGGAAGAGATGCTTGCCGTGGGCGACCGGCTGGATACCGATGTGCGCTCGGCGCGGGCGTTTGGCTGCACCTCGGTGATCGTGCTCACCGGCGTGACGAGCCGCAGCGAGGCGGAAAACGCCACACCGGAGGAGCGCCGGCCGGACTATATCATCGGCACGCTCGCCGAGCTTCCCGGGCTGATAAGGAGCCTGCGATGATAACCCGCGTGGCGTTGACCATTGCCGGCTCAGACTCCAGCGGGGGCGCGGGGATCCAGGCCGACCTGCGCACGTTTGCGGCGCTCGGTTTCCACGGGCTAAGCGTGGTTACCGCGGTAACGAGCCAAACGGCGAGCGCGGTTAGACACGTCTTTCCCACGCCGCAGGAGGTGGTTGCCGCGCAACTTGGCGCGGTGTTGGAGGACTTTGCCCCGGACGCCTGTAAGATAGGCATGGTGCCCACGGCGTCGTGCGCGGAGGTTATCGCGGAGCGCCTGCGCGCGGCGGAGCTGCGCAACGTTGTCGTGGACCCGGTTATCGCCGCCGGCGACGGCACGCCGCTCGTCGCCGAGGACGCTTGGCGGGCGGTAGCCGAGAAGCTGTTTTGCCTGGCGGCAATGGTCACGCCAAACCTGGCCGAGGCTGGCGCGCTGCTGGATGGCGACCCGCCGCGTAACGCGGAGGAGATGGCCCAAGCGGCGCAGGAGATCGCCAAGCGCTATGGCGCAGCGGCCGTGCTCGTTACCGGCGGGCACTTGGAGGGCGAGGCGGCCACGGACGTGCTCTACGACGGTAAGTCCGTGCGCCAGTTTCCGGCAAATCGCGTGGCCACGGCAGGGCGTGTGCGCGGGACGGGGTGCATGCTCTCCTCGGCGATCGCCTGCAACTTGGCCTATGGCATGGCCGCGCAGCGGGCGGTGTCCGAGGCGAAGGAGTATGTGCTCAGGCGAATAATCTCCGCGCGGCGCGTAGGGCGCTCGCACGCTGTGATAGGTTAGCTGGCGAGGGAAGGGCTTGCCATGTGCAAGTTTGTCTTCGTTACCGGCGGGGTCGTCTCAGGGCTGGGCAAAGGGATTACCACGGCGTCGATCGGGCGCATGCTGCGCAGCCGCGGCTTGCGCGTTACCCTGCAGAAGATCGACCCGTATATTAACGTGGACGCGGGGAGCATGAGCCCCTATCAGCACGGCGAGGTGTTCGTTACCGACGACGGCGCGGAGACCGACCTGGACCTCGGGCACTACGAGCGGTTTGTCGACATTAACCTTACCCGCATGGCGAACATCACCACGGGGCAGATCTACGGGAGCGTAATCGCCAAGGAGCGGCGCGGGGACTATCTTGGGGCGACCGTTCAGGTTATCCCGCACATTACGAACGAGATCAAAGAGCGCATTCGCATGGCCGCGGCATCGCAGGGGGCGGAGGTGGCCGTGGTCGAGGTCGGGGGGACAGTGGGCGATATCGAGGGTCAGCCGTTTATCGAGGCCCTGCGCCAGATGAAGAACGAGCTGCCCGAAGAGGACACCGTGTTCGTCCACGTGTGCCTCATTCCCACGGTGGGGCCGGAGTTTGAGCTGAAAACCAAGCCCACGCAGCACAGCGTGCGCGAACTGCGGAGCATGGGCATTGCCCCGGATGTCCTCGTCTGCCGCTCGCGCGAGCCGCTGAGCGAAGAGCACCGCTCGAAAATCTCCCTCTTTTGCGACATTCCCAAGGAGGCGGTAATCGAGGCCCAGGACTTGGACACGATCTATGCCGTGCCCTTGGTGTTCGAGGAGCAGGGGCTGGGGAAGCTCATCGCCAAGAAGCTTGGGCTGGACAACCGGCGGGCAAACCTGCGCGAGTGGCGGGCGCTGGTGGAGCGCATTCGCGCGCCGAAGGAAAAAGTGCGCATTGCCCTGTGTGGCAAATACGTCCACCTGCGCGACGCATATATCAGCGTTATCGAGGCGCTAAACCACGGCGGCTTGGCCAACAACCGCGAGGTGGAGATCGTCTGGACGGACTCCGAGGACCTGGAGAAGGAGGAGCCGCGCAAGCTCCTCGGCGACGTGGACGGGATCCTCGTCCCCGGGGGTTACGGCGACCGGGGGATCGAGGGGAAGATTCGCGCGGTGGAGTATGCGCGGACGAAGAATATTCCGTTTCTCGGGCTCTGCCTGGGGCTGCAGGTAAGCGTAATCGAGTTCGCGCGCAACGTGTGCGGGATGGAAGGGGCGCACTCCACGGAATTCTGCCCGAACACGAAGTATCCCGTGGTCGACCTTATGCCCGAGCAAAAGGTAATCGAAAACAAAGGCGGGACGCAGCGCCTGGGGCTGTATCCGTGCAAGATCCTCCCCAACACGCAGGCGGCAAAGGCCTATAAGGAAACAATCGTTTACGAGCGGCACAGGCACCGCTATGAGGTAAACAACGCGCTGCGCGACCGGTTGGCCGCGGGAGGCATGGTGTTCTCTGGGCTCTCGCCGGACGAGAAGCTTGTGGAGATGATCGAGCTTCCCGACCACCCGTTTTTCATCGCCTCGCAGTTTCACCCCGAGTTTCGCTCGCGGCCCACGCGGCCGCACCCTCTGTTTAAGGCGCTAGTTGCCGCGGCCGATGAACGGCGAAAGAGGCGCAAATGACCGTTGGCGTGCGCTATGGCAAGGGCTATGTCGAGGTAGACGTTCCCGAGGAGAATTTGCTGGCCGTGTTGCGCGCTAAGCCGGCGCGCCGGCTTGGTGACCCGGCTTCCGCGGTGCGCGCAGCGCTGGAGCGGCCGCTGGGCTGCCCGCCGCTTGCCGAGCTTGCCCGCGGAAAGGCAAACGCCACAGTGGTCATCCCCGACTTCACCCGCCCCCTGCCCCACGCCGTTGTCCTTCCGCCGATCTTGCGTACGCTCGTGCGCGCGGGCATCGCTCCGGAGCGGATAACGCTGCTGTTGGCCACGGGAATGCACGAGCCGACGGTCGGGCGGCAGCTTGTGGAAATGCTCGGCGTGGAGATCATCAGCAAGCATGTCGTACGCAACCACTATGCCCGGCGGCGCGCGGAGCACGTTTTGCTCGGCGAGACGCCGCAGGGCATGCCCGTTTGGGTGGACAAGGGGTACATCGAGGCCGAGCTAAGGGTTCTCGTGGGGCTGGTCGAGCCGCACTATATGGCAGGGTTTTCGGGCGGGCGGAAGGCGATTTGTCCCGGCCTGTGCGCCACGGAGACGATTAAGGAGCTACACAGCGCAGAGCTGCTCGACGACCCGCGGGCGACGAACCTTGTCCTCGAGCAAAACCCGGTGCACGAGCGGGCGCTTGATGCGGCGAAGATGGCCGGCGCGGAGTTTACCGTTAACGTAACGGTCGACGAGGAGCGCGAGCTTACCGGCGTGTGGGCCGGCGAGCTGGAGGAGGCGCACCTCGCCGCCTGCCGGTTCGCCGAGGAGCACGCCGTGGCCCAGGCACCGGAGCGCGCGGACGTGGTAATTACCTCCAGCGCGGGATATCCGCTCGACGCCGGCTATTACCAGGCGACGAAGGGGATGGTCGGCGCGCTGCCCTGCGTTAAGCCCGGGGGAACGATTATTCTCGCCGCGGAGCTCTCCCAAGGGCTGGGCAGCGCGGAGTTTGCCCAGCTTCTGCGCTCGCACGACTCGCTCGATGCCCTGCGCAAGACGCTTTACGACCCGCGCCGCTTCGTCGTGGACCAGTGGGCGGGGCATATGTTGCTTAAGGCACTGGCCGACCACGAGCTGTTGCTGCTTTGCGACGGGCTGAGCGAGGACGACGCGCGCGCGGCGTTTGCCACGCCGATCGCCAGCCTCGAGGAGGGGCTGGAGCGCGCGCTGGCCAAGCATGGGCCGAAAGCCCGGGTAATCGTTATCCCCGACGGGCCCTATGTCATTCCGCGCGTCGGTTAAGCGGCGAGAAAAGGGATCGCCGCCGGGTTTGTGAATAGACCTTCGCCCCTCACCGTGTGCGAGCTAGACGAGGGATGGCCATGGCGCAAAGCCGAGAGCAAAGAGGAAACGGAGGCCCCGGCTCGGGCTGGGTGCTTTACGGCATCGCTGGGGCGATAGTCATCGGCGCGCTCATTGGGGGCCTGCTCCCCGAGGTTGGGTCGAGCCTGCGCGTGCTCGGCGAGGTGTTTATGAACGCGCTGATGATGATCGTCGTGCCCCTGGTCATTGTTTCCATGATCGCGGGCATTACGGGGCTGGGCGATGTGCGCGAGCTGGGGAGCATCGGCTGGCGGACAATTGTCTACTACATGGTTACCACGGGGATGTCCGTGCTCGTGGGGATCGTCCTGGTGAACGTTGTGCAGCCGGGGCGCGGGGTGCCCCACGGGGAGGAGCTGCCCCAGGCGCGGTATCGCGTGGAGCGCACGACGGCCTATCTTGAGGGGGCGGAGCTGCGCCGGGCGCGCTACGACGAGCGATATGTGGTGGAATTGCTCGACCAAGGGCTACGCGGGATAGTGCGCGAGGCGAGCGGGCAGCGCATTTTCGTCGAGGGCTGGACCGATAAGGAGGGAGGCGAGGCAAAGCCCCGCCCCAGGGGGCGGGGCGTGGCGCTTAAGCTGCGCGTGGCGGAGAAGGTTAAGGGGAAGAAAAAGGGGATCGTCGAGGTGCTGCACGAGGTGCTTGTCGGGATGATCCCGCGGAATTTGTTTAAGTCTATGGCGGAGACGCAAATCTTGCCGCTTATTTTGTTCTCCCTGCTCTTCGGGGCAATGCTCACCACGCTGGGCGAGCGCGGGCGGGTGGCCGTGGAGTTCTTCACCGCGGCAAACGAGGCGATTATGAAAATCGTCCACCTCATTATGTGTATCGCGCCGCTGGGGATCATGGGGCTGATTGCCGCGCGCATTGGCGACGCGGGCGGGTTTCGCGGCTTTTTGCCGGAGCTCGTCGCCCTGGGCAAGTATTTCGGGACGGTGCTCGTGGGTCTGGCTATTCACGGGCTGATTACCTTGCCGCTCATTTTGCGCGTTTGGGGCAAGCAGCGCGTGGGGCCCTATGCGCGGAACATGACGCCCGCGCTGCTTAACGCGTTTTCCACGGCCTCGAGCTCCGCCACCCTCCCCTTGACCATGGAGTGCGTCGGGGTGCGTAACCGCATCTCTAACCGCACGGCGAGCTTCGTCCTCCCCCTGGGCGCTACGGTAAACATGGACGGCACGGCGCTATACGAAGCGGTGGCGGCAATTTTCGTGGCTCAGGTGTTCGGCATCGAGCTTACCGCGGTGCACATGATAATTATCTTCCTCACGGCAACGTTGGCGGCGATTGGCGCGGCGGGGATTCCCGAGGCCGGTCTAGTGACCATGGTCATCGTGCTTACCGCGGTTAATCTGCCCATCGAGGGGATCACGCTACTGTTAACCATCGACTGGCTGCTAGACCGCTTCCGCACCACAGTAAACGTGTGGGGCGACAGCGTGGGCGCAGCAGTGGTTGAAGAGCTGGAGAGGCGCGACGAGCTTTCCGCTCAAAGCGCGGCCTAGGCGGGCTGCTGCGCCGGTTGGGGCGTGCCTTGCTTTTTCCCCGCGGGCTCTTGTTGCGCTGGCTTCTTGCCTTGTCCAGCCTCTTTTTCCGCCTCCGAAGCAAGCGGCAGCGAGCCGGCCACCCGGCCAAACGGCGCCGCTTTGCAAAACACCGGCCCGTTTGCCCGCAAGCGGGGACAGTCGAGGAAAAACTCCGTGGATGCCGTTTGCGCGTCGAGGCGCACCCTGCGCACAAGCTCGGGTTGGTCCGGCCGGTTGAGGTTATAGATGGCGATCTCCGCGCTCCCCTGCCCAACTTTCTCCGCGCGCAGGCGAACGGCTTGCTGCGGCAGCCGCGCGAGGAGGACATCGAGCTCTACCGTTGCCGAAACGGCGTGGGTTTTGGGCTGAGCTAGCGCGATGCGCAGCCGGCCCGGCTCGTCGGGCGCAGTCGGGGCAGCGGCGACGGCGCGCACGTTGCGTCCCTGGGCGATGTTATAGCGCAGAGGGTGGAGCTCGGCACCCTGGCCCGGGGCGAGGGCCAGGGAAAGCTCCGCGGCGTCGGCACTCAGCACGACCCGCAGGCGCTGGCCGCGGAGAAAGCTCGGGTATTCTTTCAGCGGGGGCAGGCCGGCGAAGTGAATGGCCATTTCCGCCACGCGCTGGCCCGCGCCCGGGGCATCGTCGGCGCTGTCGAAGCTGTGGGGAATGGGCCAGACCGTTGGCGGGTCGCCCAGCTTAACGAGGCTTGCGCGCAAGGCAAACGTTTGCTGGCCGTCGCAAAACAGGCCGACGAGGCAAAAGTCGGCGTCGAGCTCGCGCGCCACGCGCAGGGCCTGCGCCGGGGGAATGGCGCGATATGGGCTATAGCCCAGGCGGCGCACGGCGCGGTCGATGGCCCGCGCGGAGATGAGCTCGATTTGCTCGTGTTCGGCGAGCGTGGCGCGGACAATGTCGCGCAGGCCAAGCTGGAGATAGTCCAGCTCGGGGTAGATCGTCTCGTTGGCAAAGGCAAACACGGCGAAGCGAAACGGGGGCGTGCGCGGGCGCTTGCGCTCGGCGCGGGGCGAGTTTTGCGTCGGCTGCTCTTGCGCCTTCTGTTCGCCGGCGGGCGCGGCGAGGCTTGCGCAGAGCACCCCAAGCGCGCCAGCGATAACCAGAGCAGCACGAAGCGACAACCGGGACATGGCTTGGCCTCCGCCTACCATTGTGTGAGAGATTTGACCGTCTGCGCGTCGAGCTTCTTCAGCAGAGCAAGGACGAGCTTAAGCGCGTTGTCGTAGTCGCTGGCGTCGATAATCTGCGTGTGGCTGTGGATATAGCGCGCGGGCACGCACAGGGTAAGGGTGGGCACGCCCTCTGCGTGAATGTGAATTCTGCCCGCGTCGGTGGCCCCGCGCTCGAGGAACCCGTGTTGCACGGGGATGTTAAGCTCCTCGGCGGTTTTCAGGGCGAGCTCGCGAAAGCGCCGCGGGGGAACGATGCCCGCCTCGTGGAAGATGATCGAGGGGCCCGCGCCGAGTTTGTCCGGGCTCTCGTAGGCTTTAACCCCCGGCATGTCGCCGGCGATCGACGACTCGAGGATAATCGCGGCATCGGGCCGCGAGACGTGCGACGAGGTAATCGCCCCGAGCAGGCCGCGTTCCTCCATGACCGCGCCCACGCCGACCACGGTGTTCGGGTGGTCGTCGCCCAAGCGACGAATGGCGTCGATCATCAGCGCCACGCCTACGCGATCGTCCCACGCTTTGCCCAGGAGGCGGCCCTGGTCGGCGAGGGTGCGGAAGGAGCTGTCCGGGGTGATGGGGTCGCCGGGGCGGATGCCGAACTCTTTTTCCGCCTGTTCTTTCGACCGCGCGCCGACGTCAATAAACATCGCCTCTTTTTTAATCATTTGCCGGCGCTTGTCTGGAGGAAGCAGGTGGGGCGGCTTGGAGCCGATTATCCCTGGGATCTTGCCCTTGGCCGTTTTGATGACCACGCGCTGGGCGAGGAGGACTTGGTCTACCCAGCCGCCGAGGGTGGTGAACCGGACAAAGCCCTCGTCGGTGACCAGTTTGACCATAAACCCCACTTCGTCCATGTGGGCGTCGAGGGCGATGCGTGGGGAGTCGGCTTGGCCCGGCTTTTCGCAGATAATGCTTCCCAGCTTGTCGTATTTTATCTCCGCGCACACGGGCTCGAGATATTCGCGAATGAGCTCGCGCACCTCGTCCTCGTGTCCGCACACGCCGTGGGCATCGGCGGCGCGCTGGAGGATGGTTAGGCTGTCGTCGTCCATCGGTGGCTCCTTTCTTGCGGGAGGTGAACCGGAGAGTTTCTTAGGCAGTTTCGGCAGCAAAACGAGGCAGACCTTTTCTGCGCGGGGAGCGAGCGATGGCCGTTTACTTCAGCGCGCGGGCGGCGGCGCAGCTTGCCCATATCAGCCCCACGAAACTGCACTTTTGGCATAAAAAGCAGCTTGTCCGCGCCTCCGTGCGCGCCCAACGCGGCCGCGGCGGCGGCAGATACTATACGCTGCTCGATGTCCTGCTCATCTGCCTTGCCGCGGAGCTTTCCGCAATGGGCATCGCCATCTCCCGCCGCCGGCCGCTGCTCGAGTACCTGCGCAACTTGGGCGTTGAGCCGAGCGAAATCCCCGCGCAGGCCGTGCTCATCAGCGACCTCGCCCAGCGCTGCGAGCTCGTGGACGACGCACAAGAGGCGGCGCGCCGCCTAGCGCGCATGCCGCGGGCGATAAAAATCTCCCTGGGGCAAATTGCCCGGCGCCTGCTGCGCGAGGCGGCCCAGATGCGCGGGGAAGGGCTGACCATCGTCGTCCCCCCGTAGCCTGCACAAAAGGCGCTTTTCGCCACGCATACCGGCCCGCGAAGAGGGCCGGGCCGCGTGAAAAAAAACGAGGGAGCCGGCGTTGGCCGGCTCCCTATGCGTTTGGCGTGGCTCGGTTAGGCGAGCAGGCGATGCACGCGGCGAATGCGCTCGGCCACGGCCAGCCCGCCCGGGCACACCGCGCTGCACGTGCCGCAGTCGCGGCAGGCAAGCGCCGTGCTCTCCGGGGGAAGCTTGGTATAAAGCGCCCGGGCAAGCTTCACCTCGCCATACTGCACGGCGTACATCTCGCAACGCAGGATCTCGCACGGGTTAACGCCGTTTTCGCACACCGCGGTGCACCTGCCGCAGGCGAGGCAAGTTACCCCGCGGCACGCGGCGGCATATTGCTCAACCAGGGCCTCACTCGCATAGGCCTGGGGGTTGAGGGCGAACTGACCCCAGGTGTCGATATCGGCGACGGTCTTGGGGCCCTTGCAGATCGTCGTCCAGTGCGGCTTTTGCAAAATAGAGGCCCAGAACGGGCGATAGTCCTTGCCCTTCAGCCCGTCCCAGGACTTCATCACCACGCCGCCCATGCCTTTTTTCGCGCCCTCGGCGATGATGGGATCGATGAGGTCGCGGTTGGCCAAGTTGTAGCGGGGCATTAGAGCGTTGAAGAAGCCCAGCTCCAGACCCTTTTTCATGACGGCGTCCACCGAGCCGTGTGAGGTAAGGCCGAAGAAGCGAATCTTGCCCGCCTGCTTGAGCTTCTGGAAGCGGTCGGCGATGTCCGCGGTGACGATCTCAGGCTTGGTGCTGTGGAAGAAGAGGATGTCCACGTAATCGGTGCCCAGCAGGCGCAGGCCCTTGTCCAGGTCGTCCTCGCCATAGAACTTATAGCCGAGGATGAACTGGTCGCGCTTGCCCTTAATGGCCTTGGCCACCTGGAGAATCGCCTTGCCCCCGGAGTAGCGGGTGGAGGTATGGACGAAGTTCATCCCCCACTCCAACGCGCGGAGGATTACCGCGGGGACGGGGCCGGTAACCGTGCCCACGGAGACCACGGGGAGGTCGAGCCCGGTGTTCCCGAGCTTTCTGCGCGGGACGGGGGAAGGCTTTACCGGCCCGGCAGCCTGTGCCCAGACGCGGGCGAAGCCCCGGGCGAGCGCTGCGCCGCCCAGCGTCGCCGCGCCCGCGCGCACAAACTCCCGCCGGGAAAGACGCGCCCGTTCCCTGTCTCTCTTGCCCTCGCTCATTGCTTTCCTCCTCCGAAATGCGGAGTGATTAATGCACACTCAGAAGTAGGTTCGGCGCGGGCGCGCAGGGTCCTGCCGCGGAGGCAAAAATGCAGAAGCCGCCGGCGCATCGTCGGTCTTGACGTGCCCCCGCTTTCGCGCCTAGCTCGGTTCGACGCGGGGAAGGAAACCGCCCACGCCCTCCTGGATAAACTCCTCGATGGCCACGAGGTATTCGTCGAGGATTTGGTCGTGGTCGCACGCGGGGAGCTTGTCGAGCAGCCCCTGCCGGCCCTCGAATATGGCGGCCAGGGCGCCATAGCGCAGATGAAGCATGCGCGCGGTGTCGTTTTCCCCCGTGCTGGCCAGCTCGCGGTCGCCGGCAAGGGGACCCATTTTGGCTCCGCCGGCGGCAATGCGCTGCGCGGCGCGGCGGTGCGCGGCGCGCAGCTTCTCGCGGAACTCCTCGGGAAACGTACGCGTCATGTGAAAACGCGGGGCATAGCCCGCGTGGAGCACGAGCGCTGCGGTAGGCTTGTAGCGGTCGAGGTAGGCGAAGAGGTGCTTGGCGGAGGCGGAGCTGGTGAGCATGGGCGAGTGGTGACGGTCGCTGGGAAGGCCGGCGTCGTCGTAAAACCCGCCGAGAAGGAGCATTTGCTCCGGGTTTACCCCATCGTGCGCCTCGGCGGCGGGGCCGAGCTGGCCCGCGCGTGTTAGCCCGCGAGCATAGTAGCGCAGCGCGGGCGTGGGAAAGCCCACCAGGCTGTCTGGGCAGCGCTGGCGGGCATCGGGGTTGAGCATGGGGACGACGATAACGTTCATCGTGCGCGCGGCGCGGACGATCTGCGGCCAGGGCTTAGCGCGCAAGTCGCGATCGCAACGGAGGACCTCGAGGAAGTTTATCGCCGCGGCAACGGTTCCCGGCTCGTGGCCATATAGCCCAGCAAGGAGGAGGAACGTGTCCTGGGCGCCCGGGCGCGGGAAACGAACAGCGTGCAAGGGCCGGCCGCCGGCCGAGGTGCCGAATACGTCGAGCTCGCCCGCCATGAGAATGGCCAGATATTCGTATACCCTGTCCGGCCGGACGATCCAAAAAGAAGGGACGCGAACATCGGGCGCCCGGGGGATCATTTCGTCCACCTCGGGGCTCTGTTCGGCGGGCTGCGGGGGACAACCTGCCGCGGGGCGGGGAGGAACGGGGACAAAGCAGCCCGAAGCACAACGCGACGAGGGGTGGGTTGCCGTGAAAGCAGGAACGATTTTCCTCGCTTGTTTGCTACTCGCGGGGATGTGCGCGCAGGGGGCGGAGCAGGCGCCGCGAGAGACTGCAGCAAAGCTGCTTGCCGAGGCTTATGATCTGGCGATGAGCGTTGACGACGCCCGGGCGCGCGCGGGAGTGCTCGGGGCGATCGGCGCGGAGCTTTTGCAGTTCGATCGGAGCAAGGGGATCGCCGCAATCACCGATGCGATCGACAACGCCCGGCCGCTGCTCGACGTGGATATGCTGGAGCAAGTTTCGCTAATCGCCGCGCGCAACGTGCCCGAGCTGGCCCTGCTTGCCGCGCGCAAGGCGCAACTGCACAAGCAGCGCATTCGCATCGGCGCCGTGCGCGAGATCGCGCGCTATTACCCCAAGCGCGCGCTGCAGGTGGTCGAGTCGGACTTCGTCAAGGGCAGCCGCGCGCAAGAGATGGCGCTTGAGGCGGCACTGTTTGGCATGTCTACGCGGCGGGAGAAGCCCAACGCCGAGGACGCGCTGAAGCACGTGGGGCAGGACCTGAGCAAGCCCGAGGAAGCGACGAAGCTCCTCGCCGTGGCCATCGGCCTGGCCGAAGTAGACGAGCAGCGCAGCGTGGAGCTGCTTAAGCGGCTGCCGCGGGGGCAGCGGATGGAGTATTTGCGGACGTATGTCGGCGAGACGGCGGCGTTTGCCCCGCGCGCGGCGCTTGGCGCAATGGAGCTTGCCGCGAGCGACCTGGAGCAGGGAAAGCCCGCGCCCGAGGGAATCGAGGTGTTCACCGAGCTGTGCGCCGAGGCGCGACTGCTCGGCTTTGCCGAGGCAAAGCGGTTCTTCGACCGCGCGCTTGCCTACGCGGCGAACGTCGGCGACTCGTGGCAAAAGGGCCTTGCTCTGGCCGGCTTGGCGCGCGAGCTCGCCGCAGCCAAGGACAGCCGCGCGCAACAGGTCTTCGCCCAGGCGAAGGCCCTCGTACAGGACGAGCTGAGCGAGGTCGACCCGCCGCGTTTGCGCATGCTTGCCGTTGATGTCGTGACGTTTGACGCGGAGCTCGCCAAGCGCGCGCTCGGCGCCTCCGGCCCGGGGAACAAAACCCGAACGTACATCGCCATGGCCCGGCGGCTGCTCGAGGCGGGCAACAAGGACCTTGCCCTGCGCTATTACCGCAACGCAATGAGCTCCGCCGCGTGGTGGGCACAGGCCGAGGGCACCCCGACGCAGGAGAAAAAGGAGTGCATTACCGACCTGTTGGCCATTGCCTCGCAGCTTTTCCCCGTGGACAAGCAAACGGCGCGCGAGGCGGTAGAGCGCGCGTTTAACCTGGCCAACGCCCTGTTTGACCCGCAGCGGCAGAGCGGCATTTTCTCGCTCATCGCCGTGGCCACGGCACAGTACGATGTGGACCTTGCCCTAAAGCAGGCCGAGGCCCTGCGCACGACATCGGAGGCCTACTGGCGCACCGTGGGCGGTATCGCGGCGATCGTCGCCAAAGACGATCTCGAGCGCGGGCTGGCCATGATGCGCCGCATTCCGGACAAGTTCGCCCCTACGCGCTGCTTTTTCCTAAGCCAAACGGCGGTGGACCTAGCCCACCGCGACCTGCGGCGAGCGCTGGAGGTCGCGCGGAGCATCTCCCAGTCGGGCGACAAGAACGCCCTGGCCGAGGCCGGGGCGCTGCTGGGGATCGCCCGTGTGCTTCTCGCCCAGGGCGGGGGCCGGCAGGCGAGCTAGGGCGAACAGGTGCGCGGCGCAGGCAGGTTTTCCTCCAGCCCTTTGCGTATTACTATTACCCTGAGGTATGAGCGCTGGTGAAGGTGCGTGGTGAAAGTGGCTGAGAAGGTCCGTTTTGGCGTTGTTGGTGGAGGGCTCATTGGGCCGTATCACATGAAGGCCGTGCTCGCCTGCGAGCAAGCGGAGCTCGTGGCCATCTGCGATGTTGTTCCGGGAAAGGCGGAGCAGCTCAGCAACGAGCTTACCGCGGGCCGCGCCGCGGCGTATACCGACTACGAGAAGATGCTCGAACACGATGGCCTGGATGCCGTAGCTGTTGCTACCCCGAGCGGGATGCACGGGCCGATGGCTGTCGCCGCGGCGCAGGCGGGCAAGCATGTGATCGTCGAGAAACCGCCCGACGTCACGCTGGAGAAGATCGACGCGATGATCGACGCTGCGGAAAAGGCCGGGGTTAAGCTGGGGTGTATTTTCCAGCGGCGCATGGGCCCGTGGTTTCAGGCGGCGAAGAACGCCGTGGACTCGGGAGCGCTGGGCAAGCTCGTCTTGGGCGATGCGTACCTTAAGTTCCACCGCAGCCAGGAATATTACGACAGCGGCGAGTGGCGCGGGACGTGGGAGCTCGACGGCGGGGGGTGCCTGATGAACCAGGGCATCCACCAAATCGACCTGCTGCGCTGGTTTATGGGCGACCCGGAGAGCGTCTACGGCCACGCCGAGCACCTCGTGCGCAACATCGAGGTCGAGGACACCGCCGCCGCCGTGGTGCGCTGGAAGTGCGGCGCGTTTGGGGTAATCGAAGGGACCACGGCCATTCCCCCGCCCAACGTTTCCGAGCGCATCGAGATCCATGGCGAGCACGGCTCGATTCGCTTCGACGGCGAGAAGATCGTGGAGTGGAACGTCGAGGGCGCAGACTACCGCGACTTTTTGCCCGAGGGCGCAGAGGAGGCGCCCGATGGGGGAAGCACAGCGGCTGACCCGGCCGCGGTGGGGCTGCGCGAGCATTGCTTGCTCATCAACGACTTCGTGCAAGCGATCCTCGAGGATCGCGAGCCGATGATCCCGGGGCGGGAAGGGCGCAAGGCCGTTGAGCTTGTGCTCGCCATCTATAAGTCCGCGCGCACGGGAGAGGTCGTTAAGTTTCCCCTGTAGCGGGGGCGGGGCGTGCTGATTAACGGAAGGTGGTGAGGCCAGTGACGGTGCGCATGGCGCTGGTGTGGGTGCTTGTCGTCGTGCTCTCCTGCGCGGTTGGCGTGGGGTGCAAGAAGCCCCAGGCCGCTCCGCCGGCGAGCCCTGCGCCGCAGGTGAACGTCAGCGAAGGGACGAGCACGGAAACGGGCGCAGATCTTTCCGGCAAGAACGTGCTCATGGTCGTTGCCCCGAAGGGGATACGGGCGGAGGAGTATCGCGAGCCGCGCAGCGCGTTCGAGGGCGCAGGGGCGAAGGTTACCGTGGCCTCGGTATCTGCCGGCGAGGCGATCCTAACCGACAAGACGACGATTGCCGTAGACATCGCCGCGGCCGATGCTGACCCGGCGAAGTTCGACGTGGTGATCTTCGTCGGCGGGCCGGGGATGGCCAAACATCTAAACGAGCCCTCGTTTGTAGAGCTTGCGCGCAAGTGCAAGGAGCGGGAGAAGATCGTTGTCGGAGCGATTTGCGTAGCGCCGGCAATTCTCGCTCATGCGGGGCTGCTTAACGGAAAGAAGGCCACGGCGTGGCGCAGCCAGTTGCCCACGCTAAAGGCCGCCGGGGCGACCATTGTGGACAGCCCCGTGGTACGCGACGGAAACATTGTTACGGCCAACGGGCCCCCTGCGGCAAAGGAGTTTGCTCGAACGCTCGTTGCCGCCGCTGCGGAGCTATAGCGGCAAAGCGGGCGGCGTTTGCACATTTGCCTGAAAGGAACATGCCGGCCGTAGCGGCCGGCATGTTTTTTGTGGGGGAAGAATGCGATTATTTGCTTGCTCCAGCCGCGGCTTCCTTTTTGGCGGCAATCCAGGCGCGCCAATCCTTCTTCGCGTTGCGCAGTCTGTTAATCGTTCTGCGGCAGGTGGGGCAGTATTTCGAGGCGCCGTAACCTTTAAACTCCTTGCCGCAGGCGTCGCACACTTTAACCCTGGTGGGGGCCACGCGCCGGGCGCGCTTTTTCGGGGCCGCCTTTTTGGCGCGCCTACGGGCGGCGCGCTTGGGTGCCGCCGGAGCGGGGAGATCGAGGTTCAGCTCAAGCCGAACGCAGTCTGCCTCCTGGTGAATAACCATTGAGCTCCATGCTCTGGCTTCTAGCTCGTTTTCGGGACGCAGTTCGATCGTCAACTTCTTTTGTAATTGCACGTTTCCTCACCCTTATCGCAAAATGTATTCCCCTGCACGGGGATTATACACCG
Source organism: uncultured Armatimonadia bacterium (assembly GCA_964565895.1). Classification (GTDB taxonomy): domain Bacteria; phylum Armatimonadota; class Zipacnadia; order UBA1398; family CAZMGT01; genus CAZMGT01. The sequence goes on along the minus strand of CAZMGT010000046.1, from coordinate 11,802 downwards.
CAATTGAGCACCTGACTACGGCGGGCAGAACTTTTTTCGAAGTTTTGCGGAAAAGTTACCGTCTTTTCAAAGACAAGAGGTCGTCCAACGATTCAACCCCGTCTCTCCACGGAACGCACCGCATGGCAAGAAACTTTAGCGCAGAACTCTTTACCACGATAATCTGGGGCGCGAAAACCGCGGTATACATCTCGAGAAGCGAAAGAAGATCGAGAAGCGAAGCATAGCCGGAAAGTCCTGAAATGTCGACGTAGATCTTGTTGAAGTCAAGCCCGAAGCTCAACAAACGGCGGACATCGAAGCCATCGGCCACCTCGAAACGAATATGAGGATACTTTTGCCGCGCGCGGGCAATGCATTCCTCGCCGACATCGACGCCGAGGACGGTATTGCAATGTTCGGCAATAATACTCGTTGTCGTCCCCCACTCGCAGCCGACCTCGAGGACAACATCGTTGCGTGCCACGCACAGAGGGATCGTGGCGCGATACTCCTTTACTCCGCGAGTGGCGATAATCGTGGTTCCGTGCTTTGTGCGCATCTTCTTCTCCCCTGCGCCATTTGTGGTAACTATTGTTGCCTGGCCGGGCTTTCGCTCTCGTTAACTGCCGTTTTGGGCGTTTGTTAGCTTTGCTTGATACCGAAATTCGCGCAATGAAAGGCAATTGCCTCTTTAATGTGGGTGTCCCAATAGCCCCATTCGTGGGCGCCGGGGAACTCCTCATATTCGTGGGGAATGCCTAGCCGGTTAAGATGCTTGTGGAAAAGCCTGTTATGCTCGATGAGAGAATCGTCTTGCCCGCAGTCGAAGCGGATGCGCGGCAAAAGCCGTCGCGAAACGTTTTTCGCAAGAACAAACGGGTCGTTCTCGCGCCGGATACGCGCCGTGGGAAAAATGCGCCTAAACTCAGCGCCGGCCTCGCGAAAGAACTTGGGGCGCAAAAAGGCCAGCGCGCCGCTGTGCGACGTTACGCTGCAAAACAGGCGCGGATGTTTTAGAGCAAGCTTCATTGCCCCAAAGCCACCCATAGAAAGCCCGCCGATTGCCCGGGCGCGACGGCGAGGATCTGTCGGGAGATAGCGGTCTACGAAGCTAATGAGGTCGCGCACGATAAACGTTTCGTAGGCCATGCCCTCTGGGGCATCGCTATACCATCCCCTTCCCCCGTCGGGCATGACGACAATTAGGGGAAGCGTGCGCACATAGCGCTCAACGCTTGTCCAGCGGAGCCACGCTGTGGCGTCGTCGGACAGCCCGTGCAACAGGTAAAAGACAGGATATGGCGGCGGGGCTTCCTGCCTGTCCGGCAAGCAGGCGACGAACTGGCCCTCCTTGCCCAGCGCTTTGCTGAAAAAGTGCACGCAGGCAATACCCACAAAAACTCACCTCGCTTGTTCTCCGAAGCCGCGAACTTCGCTAAGCGCTTGCTTGCGCGCGGCGACTAGCGCGAGACGAGAAAAATCGCCTCGCGCGGACCAAGGGTAATGCGCGCGCCTACTGGCGAGCCGTCGTTTGTCTGTGGATCTTGCAGCGCCGTGCCCCGAATACGCCGAAACTTTCGCCCTGGAGCAAGCCGAGCCACGTCGAACGTGTAGCTGTGATACGAGGGATTGGCGAGCACGGCGCCGCGCTCAAACAGCCGGAACACGGCGTCGGCGTGCGCGTGCGCAGTTATTTGAGCGAGATAAACCGGCTCTGGCCCCTCCGCGCGAAATACGAGCTGCACCGGCCCGCGCGGGACGTTGCGGAAGTAAAACGTTGCCCGAAACCATTTCTCGTTAGCCCAGGTCATCGTTTCCGCGGGCACAGGCACGGCATAGCCCCTCTGCGCGCCATATTTCGCGCTGACCACGCGAACGTCGCCCCAGCAGCCGTGGTCGGCGACGGAGTTGTCGCGCGGGCCGGCGTCGGCCAAGAACCTCAGGCGCACGGTCGTTCCCGCCCAGGGGCTGAGGTCAACGGTGTGGCCAAGCCACTGGCGCTCGGCCTGGTGCTCGCGAAAGAGCTCCGTTGTTTTCCCGGCCGCCCTGAGCTGGACGATAAACGTTACGCCGTCGCTTTTGCCGCGCGCGGGGCGCAGAGCGGTGAAGAACACAAGGCGCGGGCTTTCCGCAGGGATGCGAACCTCGGCTTCCCACACCGTATATCCCACGCCGCCGATATATGGGGGATGAGTGAAGTAGGCATGGTGCGTTTCGCCAGCGATGGTCACCGGGCCCAAGTAGTCCAATCTCGCGCCGGTGCGGCGGTCGAGCGGTCGCTCCTTCCCTTGGCGAAAGGCGATTTTCCCCTCCCGCCGTTGGGGCAAGACGAGCGCCCCCAGCTCGCGGCAGGAAACGCGTATCAGTCGAGCGACGGCGCGCGGATAGCCGCGCATGGGCTGGGCGCGGATGTTTAGCGAGACGACTAGCTCTCCGCCCTCCACCTCAACGGGCGGGAGGGCCCACGTTAGCCTGTCTTCCTCGCTGCTTGGGGAGGAGACGAGAAATGCATTTTGCGTATCGTCTACGGCGACAGAGCAGTTTTCGCACTCAACTTGCTCTGCGAATTTGGCTGACGCGCGCGTGCCTTGCCCGCGGTAAAGATCTGGCGTGTTCAGCGCCAAGTGCGTCGCTGGGCCCAACGGCGCGCCAAGCCAGTTTGTCCTGTGCTCCTCACCAAGCCAAAGCTCGTCGTACACACCAATTATCTCGCCGCGCTCGGCGCGTGGGGAGAGAGAATAGGTAACCGCGGCGTCGGTAAACTGGCACGCGGCGAGGACAAGGCGGGTGATATTTGAGGAAACACGGAGAGTCTTTCCCTGGCGAACGAACTTATGGTTGACGTAATGGAACGAGGGTTTAAACGAGTTTTCGCGCCAGAAATTATGGCGGTTAAGCCCGCCGGACCAATCGTTTATCTCTGGGTCAGACAATACAGGCCAGCCCTCGCTTTCGATCCCGTTTAGCACTCCGAATGAGCGCTGGTGGCGCCACGACGCGCCGTCGGCGAGGATTAGCTTGTTTGGCCCAAGTTTTTCGCGCAGCTTGCGGCAAAACTCATAAACGCCGATTCCGTACAAATTCCGCCCGCCAACAATTCCGCTGTCGGGTCGGCCGTCGGCATCGGCGTCGGGCCCGCGCCGGCCGCTTGGGGGAAGGACGAAGCGCAGGACGTCGAATTCTACGCCGTCGAAGCTTTCCAGCGCACCCCCAGGCAAAAAGCGGCGCGCGAAATCGTCCACAAGCACGTCAACACAGTTCCTGCCTTGCCCATCTTTCGGGCAGCAAGTTGCGTAGTTGTAATACCACAACAGGTTGCTTCGCTTGCCCCACGGCCCCTCGGTAACATGCGCGGCAATATATGCCCTGTTTGCTTGAAAGTTTAGTGGTTTCGTCCCAAATGCCCCACGACGCACAGTGAGCGTCTTGTTCTGTGCGTCGATCGCCAGCAGTTGAAGTTGCTCGGCATAGGACCAATCCGGCTTGCCGTTCGGCCCCAAGCGGCAGATGGCGAGATCCTCGTTCTTATCCTTATAGCGCCCCATATTTACCTGAAACAGCGAGGTCTCCTCGACTTTAATGGAACACGTTCCCGCCTGAGCGGGGACGTCGGACAACACGCGGCAGCCGTTGTAATAAAGCCAGTGGCCGGCGAAAAAGGCCTCGGTATTGTCGCGCGGGTCGCGCGCGTTGCCGTTGTAGTGGAGCAATACCAGTTTTTCCGGGTGTCGGCGCTTGTATTGCGTGAAATAGGGGATGTTTGTCTGGGAAGTATTGGGGACTTCCTCGTTGAGCACTTTGCCGATAATCCCGTTTAGCCGGAGGAAGCAGCGCTCCCATTGCTCATAGGAAAATCGCCGCGAGCGCGCCGCGCCCTCTGCCGCGCGGAAGAAAAACGCGCGGGGATAGCCCGCGCGGAGGATCTCCAGCTCCTCCAAGTCAGCGGCGTAGGAGAGCACTGCAAGAAGGCAAAGCACAAAAGCGGGGCACAGCGCGCAGATTCTTCTCACAACATCTCCACCTCGCAACGACCCGCGCCACAGCGCCTAGCCGCCGAATGTGTTGCGGGGCAGCGCGCGGCGTGGCGGCCGCTTGGGAGCAGCTTGACTTGGCAAGCGCTGCGCAGCCTAGGTTATCGTTGGAACCCCTTTGCGGCGCCAGTCATTTGCGCGCAGGATGCGCCCTACCTCGCGGAACACTTGCGCGTCGTGCGCATCGATAGAGCCGTCGGGCAATGGGCCGGTGTTGAGCAGGAGGTTAAACCCGCGCTCCTCGCAATAGGCGAGGAGGCCAAGCACGTCTTTTACGGACTTGTGCTGGCCGTCGTACTGCTTATCGTAGCCCCAGGAGCGCGGAGTCATTGTGGTGCAGATCTCCACGGGCTTTTCGGTCTTTTCCTGAAACTTGTGCTCGGGGGCGAGGAAATCCTCTGTTCCCAACAGCCCGGACTTGTAGGAGATTAAGCACTGCGGCTGGAGCTTGCGAATCATCGCGTACAGCTCGGGCACGCGATAGATGTCAGGGTTTCGCCGCGTTGTCCCAATGCCGTCGAGCCAGATGCCGGCGATCGGCCCATAGCCGGTGAGCAGCTCGCGAATTTGATTCTTGCAGAACTCGACGTATTTGTTAAAGTCGCGCTTTTCCGGGGGCGCGTAGAACGGCTCTGGCTCGTCGTAGTGCGGCCTCGCTGTCCGACCTAGCTCATCGATGCCCAGAAAGTGCGGATGGCGCCAGTCGCGCCCGTGGGAGTAGTAGAGAAACAGCCCGAGCCCGCGCTTGTGGCACGCCTGCGCGAGCTCAGCGACGAGGTCGCGCTTGGCGGGGGAGTTGACGCTGTTGAAGTCTGTCTCCTTTGTGTTCCACAGGCAGAAGCCGTCGTGGTGCTTTGTGGTGATGTTGATATAGCGCATGTCGGCGGCGAGAGCGAGGTCGGCGATCGCCTCGGCGTCGAAGTTCTCCGCGGTGAACTTGTCCTTAAGCTTGCTGTACTCGGCAACGTGAATTTTCTCGCGGAACATGACCCATTCGCCGCGGCCGAGCAGGCTGTATACCCCGTAGTGCATGAACAAGCCAAAGCGCGCCTCCCTAAACCACTGCAGGGCGGCCGCGCGTGGGTCTTTTGCCCAAAGTTCCTCATAGCCCCTCAAGTAAGAGGGGATCTCCCCTTGTGCGGGCGCAGCCCAAGCCCTGCTGCAGCAGCGGCCAAGGGCAGCGGCAAGGGCGCCCGCTGCGCCTGCCTTGAGAAACTGTCGCCGGGAAACTGTGTGTTGCGCGTGGCGTTCGATCATTGCTCGCTTGCCTCCTCGCACGAACGGGCCGGACCGCTACTCCGCGGCAATCCATACGAGCATTGCCCCGGGGTCGCGATTGGCCCAGGCATAATAGGGTATCGCCGTTAGCTTTACCGGCTTGCGCGCGGGCGGGGCGCCGTTTTGCGGGCGATATAGCTGCCCCGCCCAGCCGCTGTGGTCTAAAGCAACGGCTTCGCCCGAAATCACGCACACGCCGCCCAACAGCTCAGGCACGAACCGCGCCTGGAGCGCTGCGGAACTGGGGAGAACGATGTCGAAGATATTCGCCTCGGGGTGGTCGCACGACTCCAGGCAATAGACGAGCGGGCCGCGCTTAAGCGCCACGCGGCCGGTGTTCTCTGTCACGTGCGGATGGGCGGCGATGCGCTCCACGGGCATGGCTAGGCTGAGCTTGAGCGTGTCCTGCGCCTTCCAGTTGCGCCGTACCTCGAGGAACGCCCCGGGCTCCACCTCTTCGGCGTCGAGGACCGCGCTCCGCGCCCAGCCGGGGATACGGACAAACAGCGAAAACGAACACGGCTGCGCGGGAGCGACGGAGATCTCTATTTCGCCGGACCACGGGTAGTCCGTGCGCTGCGTAATGGCCACCGGTGTGTCGTTCACGGTCAGTTCGGCGGTGGACGCGCCGAACAGGTTAAGCCAAACGCCTTCCTCGGAGGTGCAATAGAAGTATCCCGGAAGCGAGGCGACCAGGCGCGCGACGTTGGGCGGGCAGCACGCGGTGGCGTCCCACATGGCTTGCGTGCGCCGGTGCTCGCCGCGGCTTTCTAGCGGGTTGCAGTAGAAGTAGTCCACGCCGTTAAGCGCCCAACCGGAGAGCACGGCGTTATACAGGGCAAGCTCAAGCACGTCGGCAAAGCGCGCCTCGCCGGTGAGCAGGAGCATGCGGAAGTTAAACATAACGTTGGCCACCGCGGCGCATGTTTCGCAATAGGCGCGGCGGTTGGGCAGCTCGTAGTCTTCGCCGAACGCCTCGCCTGAGTAGCGGCTCCCCGCGCCGCCCGTGACGTACATGCGCCGCTCGGTGAGGCTGCGCCAGAGGTCCTCGAGGACGTCGCGCAGGGACTGGTCGCCGGTTTCCGCGTAAAGGTCGGCGAGGCCCGCGGCGAGGTATAGCTGGCGCACGGCGTGGCCGACGACCTCGCGCTGCTCGCGCACGGGGAGGTGGTCCTGGCGGAGCTTCATGCCGTCGATGATCCCCCGGCCGCGCTGGTCGCAGAAGAAGGCGCAGAGGTCGAGGTAGCGCCTGTCGCCCGTCTCGCGGAAAAGCTCAACGAGGGCCATCTCCACCTCGGGGTGGCCCGAGGTGCCCGGCTCGCGCTCGGGCCCGAAGCGCTGGCAGATGTGCTCCGCCCAGCGCTGGGCCACGCCGAGCAGCGACGCCTTGCCCGTCGCCCGCGCGTGGGCGATCGCCGCCTGGATGAGGTGGCCCCCGCAGTAGAGCTCGTGGCAGTCGCGCAGGTTGGTCCAGCGCTGGGCTTCGCGCTGGAACATGAAGTAGCTGTTGAGGTATCCGTCGGGCTGCTGCGCGGCGGCGATAAGCTCGATTACCGCATCCAAGCGCGCCTCAAGCTCTGGATCGGGGTGGTGGATCAGGCTCCACGCGGCAGCCTCGGCCCATTTGTAGACGTCGGAGTCGTTGTAAAACGGGCCGCGGTAGGTGCCCTCTTTCCAGCACGCGGCAATGCGCAGGTTGTCCAAGCGCCCCGTGCGCTCCAGGTGCTCGTATTGGTTGGGGAGGGACACCTCGTGGTTCTTGCGCAACCTGGGCGCCCAGAACGAATCCTCAAGCTTTACCTGCGCGCTGGGCACGGGGCATAGCCTGGCCCACGGGCTGCGCGAGGTGTTCACGACTGGCTTGGCCTTCTCTCCCACCGCGGCCCCCTCCCTCAAAGAGCCGGACGAAGCGCGCTACGTCAGGTCTGGGTCGTGCGTTTCGCGGCGCAGCTCGATCAGGCGTTTGCGCAGCTGCTCCACGATGGCGCGGTATTCCGGCTTGCCATAGAGATTGTTCATCTCGTGCGGGTCGTTTTGCAGATCGTAAAGCTCGTATTCGTTGTCCTTGAAGTATTCGATGTACTTCCAGCGCTTGGTGCGCACGCCGCGATGCGGGGCGACTTTGTGCACCGCGGGCGGCCCCTCGAAGTATTCGTAGAGGAAGTCCTCGCGCCACTTGACGGGCTTGCCCTCGAGCAGCGGCCGCCAGCTTACCCCGTGCATATCCTGGGGCACGGGCAGGCCGGCCAGGTCGAGCAGCGTGGGGGCAATGTCGATGTTAAGTACCATTTCCTCGATCTCCCGCCCGCCGCGCTCCACCAATGCGGGATAGCGCAGGAGCATGGGGATGCGGATCGACGGCTCGTACATTAGGCGCTTGTCGAAGAAGTGGTGCTCGCCGAGGAAAAAGCCGTTGTCCGAGGTATGCAGGACGATCGTGTTCTCGGTGAGCTTTAGCTCGTCAAGCGTCTCGAGCACGCGCCCGATGTTCTCGTCTACGCCGAGCAGGCAGCGATAGTAGTCCTTCACCCACTCCTTAAACGGCATGAGCCCGCCGTCCGGGGCGCGCTTGGCGATCTCCACCTGCATCTCCGTGCGCCGGATGACGTCCGGCCGGCCGGGGTAGCCGTGCGCCATATCGTCGTTAAACGTCGGGGGCAGGGGGATGTCTACATCCTTCAGCGCGTCCTTAAACCGCTCCGCGGGCCGCCAGTCGCGGTGCGGCGACTTAAACCACAGCAGGAGGCAGAACGGATCTTTGCGGTGCTCCCTGAGGTAGGCCACGGCGCGGTCGCCCAGCTTGTCTGTCACGTGGCCGCGCTCTTGGACGAGCTTTCCGTTAAAGTCCAACAGCTTGGGGTCGTAATAGCGCCCTTGGCTTTGAAAGCCCATCCAAATGTCAAAATACGCCGGCTTGCCCCGCATGTGGTACTTGCCGATGAAGCACGTGTGATAGCCCGCGTCGTGCAAGTAGTCGGTAAACGCGCGGCCGGCAAACGCCACGCGGTCCGGCGGGACGCGCCCGCCGTTTGTGCGCACGCCGGTGGTGTGCGAGTATTTGCCGGTAAGGCACGTGGCGCGACTCGGCTGGCACAGGGAGTTGGTCACGAACGCGTTGGTGAACATTACCCCCTCGTTCGCGATGCGGTCCATGTTTGGCGTTTTGATGACTTTGCTCCCCGCGCAGCTCATCGCGTGCCACGCTTGGTCGTCGGTCATGAAGTAAACGATATTCGGGCGGCGCTGCTGACCCAAGGCAGGAAGGATCGTGGGAAAACCAGCGACGAGTGCTGCGCCAGCGGCACGGGAGAGAAACTCACGCCGTTTCATCTCTTCCCCCTCCTCGCTAATTACGCCGGGCGGGCGGCCATCTTCGGCAAGGGCAAGGTCCTTGAGCTCCCGCTCGCTCCGGCCTGCTTGCTTCGTTTAGTTTTCCCCCCGCAAGAGAGACTCCTTCTTTTGTGGCAAACGCCGCGCGGCGCAAGCGGCTTCGAGCAACAATGCTCCACAGGGCGTGGCGCAAAGCAAAACGGCTCGGCGACCAAGGAGCTTTTGCTACCGCGCTTGAACACAGGGGGGCGGGAAAGGGAGGAGAGATTTGTGGCCAAGATCGTAATCATCGGAGCAGGGAGCGGCTTCGGCATTCGCCTCAGCGCGGATATCCTCGCGTATCCCGAGCTGCGCGAGGGAACGATCGCCCTGGTAGACATCAACCGCGAGAAGCTGGACAAGGTCACCCGCTACGTCGAGCACATTGTGCAGGACCACGGCCTCCCGACGAAAATCGTGGGCGCCGAGAACAGGCGCGAGGTGCTCGAGGGCGCCGAGTTCGTCGTCGTCGCCATTAGCGTGGGCGGCCCGGCCTACAATGGTGTGCCCTACTACTGGGAGATCGAGATCCCCAAGCGCTACGGCGTGTCGCAGCAGGTGGGCGACACCGTTGGCCCGGGCGGAGTGTTTCGCGCGCTGCGCACGGGGCCGGAGATGCTCGCCATCTGCCGCGACATGGAGGAGCTCTGCCCCGACGCCCTCATGCTCAACTACACCAACCCCATGGCCATGCTTACCTGGCTCATGAGCGAGGCGACGAAAGTTAACGTCGTTGGCCTGTGCCACAGCGTCCAGGGCACGGCGCGCCGGCTCGCCGAATATATCGGCGCGGACCCCGCGAGCGTCTCGCACTGGGTGGCGGGAATTAACCACATGGCGTGGTTTTTGGAGTTTCGCGTCGACGGCCAAGACGCCTACCCCCGCCTGTGGCAAGCGATGGAGGATCCCGAAATCTACGCCAAGGACCCCGTGCGCTTCGAAATCATGCGGCATTTTGATTACTTCGTGACCGAGTCCACGAGGCATATGTCCGAATACGTGCCCTATTTCCGCAAGCGGCCGGAGCTTTTGGAGCACTTTGGCCTGCAACACAGAGAGCCGGAGAAGCACGGCGGGAGCAAACGCTGGGAATGGATGGACGAGAAGCTGCGCAGGCAGGTCTCCGGCGAGGAGCGCATTGAGCTGAAACAGTCGCACGAGTATGCCGCGCATATCATTCACGCCAAGGTCACGGGCGCGCGCTATCGCTTTAACGGCAACGTGCGCAACTGGGGGCTGATTACCAACCTGCCCGAGGGCTGCTGCGTTGAGGTCCCCTGCTTGGTGGACGAAACGGGCGTTCACCCCTGCCACGTGGGCGAGCTTCCCCCGCAGCTCGCCGCGCTTAACCGCGCGAACATTGCCGTGCAGGAGCTTGCCGTGCGCGCCGTGCTCGAGGCCGACCCGCGCAAAGCGTTTTATGCCGTTATGCTCGACCCTTTGACCGCGGCGGTGTGCACCCCGGGCGAGGTGCGCAAGATGTTCGACGAGCTATTTGCCGCGGAGGGCGAGCTGCTGGAGTATCTAAAATAGCCCGCGCGTCGCTCACTGCGCGACGATCTCGCCCCGGCGCCCGTCGGAAAGGCGTACGGAAAGCGTGTTGCCGGAAAGCCGCGCGCTAACGGTGGGCAGCGCTGCGTATTGGCCCTTTTTGCACACCTGAATTACGGCAACAAAGCGCGCGGAGGTCGCAGGTTTGTTCGTCTGCGCGACAAGGTGCCACTGGTTGGGATATTTTCGGCCCTTTCTGTCCGGCCGCCAGGCCTCGGGTTTTACGGCAAACTCGTTTGTCTGGCTAAACGCCAGCCCCTGGGGCGCAAACAAGGTAACGCGCGCTTCGGCGCGTTCTGTGGCAATGCGCACCACCTGCCGGCGGCGGTCGATTTGCATCTCGTTTAGCGTGTGCAAAAGCCACTGAAAGCGGTGCTTGCTCGGCGCCTGGAGAACGTCGAAGATGACGAACGTATCGGGCTCCAGCCAAAGCACGTGGCGGTCAAATCGGGAAAGCTTTACCTCATGATAAGCGTTCGGGCAGGAGCCCAGGAGATAAACTTGCCCCGGGCGCTGCTCGAAGCGCACGATTTGGCCATAGGCGTCGACGTTGCGCGCCGCCTGCCCCTTGCCGTCTACGAGGATTGTGTTGTGCGCCATGGTCTGAATGGTGTAGCCGTAGTGGTGCTTGTCGCCGTAGGAGGTGTAATAGCCGGCGTCGACGATGAGCGGGTCGGAAAAGGCGTAGATGTTAAAGCTGTTTTGGTCGGCGTGGGCGTGGTTGTACGAGCCATAGGGGCTGGAGCGAAACTCGAACATAATGTTGTTCTTCGGATCGGCGATTGCTGAGTGGAGGTAGGCCACGCCAACGTCGAAAAATGCGCGCCCCTTGGGCAGCTCGGCAAGCGGGCGCGCCGGGGGCAGGTCAAGCGGCCAGCTTAGGAAGTAAAGCATGCCATCGAGCCCCGTGGGCAGCCCCGCGTCAATCGCCTCGGCATAAGCTCGCGAGTAACCATTGCCCATCTTTGCTGCGTGAAGCAGCGCGGCAAGCTTCTCCCGCGCCGCGGGAACGCGCGTGGAAATTCCCCCGTCGCAAAACATCGAGCGCGGGTGGTTTGGCGGGTGGGCGTAAATGAGGAAATAGGGGTTGTTTTGAAACCACGTGCCTTGGGTAATGTCCACGCCCGTGGCCGCCTCGAACAGCCGCGCGGCGCGCAAGCTGGTGAGCATGTTTGTGCTTTCGTAATATCCCGCGCCCTCGGCCGAGCCCCCGTCGCCCTCGCCATACCAAGGATAAAGGGCAACGTGCATCTTAAAGCTCCAGGCAAACCACTTTCGCGCCTCCTCGGACTCGTCGTAAACGGCGAGCGCGCCGGCGGTTAGGTCCTGGATAACGTGCTGCCAGGCGTGCGCGCCAAACAGTTGCTGCTCCTTTTTGGGAATGTAGGAGCGAAAGGCGATGCGGCAGCGGGTGAGGATCGCCTCGCGCAGCGCGGCGCGCTCCGCTGTGGAGAGCTTGTCGTAAAGGTAGTCATAGGCAAAGGCGCAGCCAAGGACGACCGCGGCGTTGGCGAAGTCCGAGACCGAGTGTGCGGTAAACCCCTCCGGGTCGAGCTGCGCGGCAAACAGGGCGCGCCGCTTGGCTTCTTCG
>CAZMGT010000045.1:17940-33258 GCA_964565895.1 uncultured Armatimonadia bacterium | reverse complement strand
ACGTATTCGATAAACACCACGGGCTCGGTGTAGTCGAAGGCCACGAACTTCGCCCCGCCAGCCTTCGCCGCTTTCGCCGCGGCCTCTGGGGGAACGATGTGGTTCGTCGTGTTCTCCGGCGGCGACTGCGACATTTGCCAGTTTTGGCAATACTTGCAGTTAAGGTTGCACCCCGCCGTGCCTAACGACAGGGCCCTGCTCCCCGGCAACGCGTGCAAAATGGGCTTCTTTTCGATCGGGTCGCTGCGTAGGGCGCAGGGGTTGCCGTAAACGAGGGTATAGTACTTCCCGCCGCGGTTTTCGCGCACGCCGCAATACCCACGCTCGCCCTCGCCCACCTCGCACTCCCTGGGGCACAAGCGGCAGCGCACGCGGCCCCCGGGGAGCTTGTCGTAAAACTGCGCCTCGCGCCGCGCAATATAGCCCTTGCGCGCCACACCCTCCGCCGCGGGCGAAGCGACAGCGGCGAGCGCCGAAGCGCCCGCCCAGCGCGAAAGTGCGGCGAAAAACTCGCGCCGTGTTACCCCGCCCATGGGCTCACCTCGCCCCGCTCGCTACTTCTCCCCGCTGCTCCGCTGCCCGAGCAGTTGGGGCAGGTTGGGGTTAAGCAGAAACTGGCGAATGCGCTGTAGCCGCCACATGCGGTTCCTCTCGCGCTCTGCCTCGGGGTCCTCGATGACCATCAATTTGCGCGCGAGCTCCTCGCGCCGCGCGGCATATTGCACGTCGTCCAGCCGCCGCGCCTCGTCGAGCACGGCGAGAAACTGCGCCCGCTGCTCGGGGGTTATCGTGATCCGCTTGGCCAGCTCCACCCGGCGCACGATGCCCTCGATCAGCCGCTCGCGCTGCTGCTGGTATACCAGCGGGGGAAGCCCGCGGACAAGGTCGAGCAACCGCGCCGCGGGCGTGGGGTCGCCTACGGGCGAGCCGATCGCCGAGGTATCGCGCGTTTTCGGGGGGATGAGGCACGGGTGGTATTCGTCGAGCAGGGCGACCTGGTTTTCGTTAAGCACATCGAGCACGCGCTGGGCATAGATCCGCCCTACGCGCTCTAGCCCTGCGGCGAGGCGCTCGCGCTTGGCCGAATATTCGTGCACTTTGCGCGCCAGCTCCTCGGGAATCTCCTCGCCACGGGCAAGCACCTCGCGCAACTGCTCGAGCACGGGCCGCGCTTCCTCCTCGGCGCGCGCCAGCTCCTCCAGGCGCCCCTGGTAAAACTGGCCCCACTCCTCCGCGGCTTTAAGAACGACGGCCAACTGCTCCTCGCTAAGCTCAAGGCCGTTAACTAAGTTCAAGCTAACGATGTCCGCGCGCAGCCCGACCTGCTCCAGCACCCCGCGCGGCAGTGGGTGCCGCTCCGCGGCGCTTATCCCGCCGAGCAACAGGGCTGCGGCGAGGGCCAATGCTGCGTTGCGCATCGCTCTCACTCCCCGGGGCCCGCCACGTCTTGCCGCGCGCGCCGCGCAACCGCAAAACCAACCCGCGGGCGCGAGCGCCCCCCGCTCGCGGCGGGCGCAGGCTCTGCCCCCCTGTGGTATCGTTCCACAAGTTGTGACGCCATGGGAAACGAAAAGTTCATGGGGCAGGCGCTGGGGGAAAGCCTTGCCGCGCGCGGGCTAGCCGCTGCTCCGCAAGCGCCTAGCGGCCCACGGAGACCCCCGCGGCAAGGCCCTCTTGCAGCGCGGCGATCAGCGCCACGCCGAGGACGATCGGGGCGACGCTTGCCGCGAAAAAAAGCCAGAGGTCCCATGTTTCCTCGCGCGAGGAGATCGAGACGACTATTCCCAGGCACACATAGATGGCGGCGATGAGCGTGGCCAGCGCGGGGTGGTTGTAGACCGCTCCCCCCAGCCGATACAGCGTTTGGCCCCAGCGGGCAACGGACTCCGCGCCGGAGAAGGCCACCGTCGTCTCATAGAGGTTGGGCACTGCCGCCGCCCACAGGGCAACGCCAACGACCCCGCAGGCCGTGGAAAACAGCCCAATCGCCACCCGTCCCGCGGTCGGCCCTCCGTCGCCCGTCAGGCTTCTCCAAAGGCCGCCAAGCATTTGTTACCCGCGCAGCGGTCCGTTGGCCGGCGTCTCTCGCCCGGTTGCCCTCGCCGGCCCAGCCCCCTCGCCCCGGGGCTACCCCTCCTCGCGGACAACGAGCTTGTGCACGCCCGAGCTCCCGCGCACCGTGGGCAGCCGGCAGGCATAGGCGACAACCGGCCCCGCGCTCGCCTCCGCGGGGGCAGTCGCCCGCAGGCGCAAGCTTAAGGTTTTGCTCTGGCGCGCGACGAGCGGGTCGAGCCACAGGAAAACCCGCCCGGGGGCGACGTCGAACCCCAGCGCCGCCCCACCCGCGACAAGCTCGTCCAGGTCCGCGCGCTCTACCTCAAACCCCGCGGGCAAGGGCACCTCGACCGCCACGCGAGAGCCTCCCGTCCCCCGTGGGGCGTAAACGCTAATCCACTGCCGCGTCGTCTCGCGCAGGGCAAGCGCGGTGCGTTCGTAGCTCGTGGCTACCTCGACCAGCGCCGCGCCCGCCGACGCGCCGCTCGCCTGCCCCGCGTAGAAGGTCGCCGAAAGCTGATAGTCCACGCCGCCCGCGGGCGCGCAGGCAAGCTCGACAACGCTCTCGCCCGGGGAGATGTGCCGGCTCAAGTCAACGACGACAGGCTTCGCGCTCCCCTCGCCGCCCACCGTCGCCCGCGCGACGGTCCGCCCGCCTATGCGCACGGCAACCTCGCGCTGCGCGGCGGCGCGCCCCTCGCGAGCGAGGGCAAGCGCCTGCGCGGCAAACGCCGTGGCCAGTGGCGTTTGCCACGCGCCGTCCGTTGCCTTATGGGCCAGCAGAAAGCGCAGCGCGCTGCGCCCCAACGCCGGGTTGTAGCTTTGCCTAAGCAGCGCGAGGGCGCACAGCGCGGTGGCCTCGATATCGGGCAGCGCAGGCGCCGCGGCCGCCCCGCCAATGGGCAACGGCCAAAACGTCCCCTCCGCGCTGTGCGCGGCAAGCTCGGCGAGGAGCACGCATCCCTGCCGCGCACCCTCGCCCCGCTCGCCGGCCTCGGCCAGGGCGTTTAGCGCGACGGCGAGGGCCAGGGGATCGCGGCTCGCGCGCATGTGCTTGCGCAGATAGCGCAGCGCGCGCTGGGTCGCGCTCGCCCGCGGGTCGCGCCGCGCCAGGGCCCACGCCGCCCAGGCTGTCCCTGCGAACGTCTTTTCGGCCGAGGCGGCCGCCGATTCGCTTTGCGAAAATGATCCGTCGCGCCGCTGCCGCTGGACGAGCCAGCGCTGGGCGCGCGCCAACGCGGCGCTATCAATATGGCAGGCGCCCGCCGCGCCGCCGAGCAGAAGCAGCGCGCGCGCCGTGTCGGCCACCGTGGGCGGGGAACCGATAAACGGCCCAAACCCTCCGTCGCTCGCCTGCAGCGCAAGGGCCTCTTGAACGGCAATTCCGGCGAGCTCGCTTGCCCGTTGGCCGAGCTGTGCGTCCTCGCGCGCGTCGTTTTCCAACGCTCTGTTCAGCGCGCCGGCAAGCCAAGCGACAGCGAGCGAGCGGTCGAGCGCCGCGCAGTCTCCTTGGGCGAGGGCGTCCAGCGCCTCGGCCACGTGCGCCGCGGTCGAGCCGAAGAGCTTGAGCACCACGGCGCCGCGGGGCAGCGTTGCCTGAGCGGGAACGTAAAGCTTAATCTGCGCGCCGTTGCCCAGCGTGCCGGAGAAGCTCCGCCGGACAGGCGGCTCGCGCGGAGCGACGCGCAGCTTTGCCGAGACCGTTTGCCGCAGCCCGGACCCGACAACGGACACGGCCAGGCGCCGTTCGCCGGGCTCGCGCGGGGCCAGGGTAAAGCGCCACGCCCGGGCCTGCCCCGCGCCAACGCTTACCGTTGCTTGGGCCGGCGAAAGCAGCTTAAACCACGGCTGCCCGCGGACGACGATGCGCAGGCGCTGCCTTGCCTCGGAGTTGTTGGAAAGAACAACTGTGGCCCCGAGCACATCGCCCACGACAGCGGCCGGGGGAAGGGCAAGCCGCGCGGAGAAACCTTGCGCCACGCGCAGCTCGGCCTCCGCCGAGCCTATCCCACCCTCGCGCGCGTTGGCCAAAGCGCTGATCTTCCATGTGCTCGCTGCCCCGCTTACGGGAACGGAAATCGCCGCCCGCCCGTGTTCGTCGGTAACTACCGCCGGGTTAACGAACATCGTTTGTGGGAGAAACTGGCGGGAGAAATCTACGCAAAGCGCTGCGTCGCCGCGCCCTGCCCGCGGGCCGGCCTCGCGCGCGGCGCGAACGGCGCCGGCGCGTGCCTCACGCGGACCAGCGCCCTCGGGCCCCTCCAGGGCCACCGGGCTCGGCCTAAGCAGGCGGAGCAGAGCAGCGCCGAGGACGACCACGCCGGCCAGGACAAGCAGCAGGGCAAGCGCACGGGAAAGATAACGCCCAACCGGCCGCGCACGAGCGAGGGGAGCCACGGCCTGGCCGTTGCCTGGTGGGCGGCGCAGGGGGGCGAGGGCCGCGGCAACCCGCGCCCGGGGAAAGAGCGCCCCCGCGCCCAGGGAGAGCAGCAAAGCGAGCCACAGGGCAAGGCCCGCGCACGCCGCGGCAAGCAGCGCCCGCCCGTGCTCCCACGCGCGCTGCCGCCGCTCGCGGCTCGTCTCGCCGGCGATGGACAGCTTGGGCCAGTTCGGCCGCGCGGCGCTCGCGAGAACCTTCGCCCGGCGCTCAAGCCACCCGCTCTCCGGCCCCTCAACCACGCTGCAGATGATGTCCACGGCTTCCTCGCCGGGAACCTCGCGCTGCCGGCGCAGGCTCTCGTTTACGGCGAGCATCATCGCCTGCAGCGCCGGGTCCTCCTGGGGAATATCCAGCGCCGCGGGGTGGACGATACGCACACCAATCGCTGCGGGAATCCCCACCCCGCGCTTGTCCGTTACCGAAAAGCGAATCCGCGCCGCGCTTTGCGGGCGATATTGCCTGCGGTCCAGCGCAATGGCAACGTTAAGGTCGTCGGCGGGCTTAACGAACACCGCCGCCGTGTCGCCATAAGCCGCGCGCGCTTCGCCCGGCCAATAGGCGTGGAGGACGAGCGTGCCCACGAGGTCTTCGGTTAGGCCAACGTCGAGCCCCGCCTTCCCCTCGCGCAGGGCAAGCGTCTTGACAACCACAGGCTGGCCCTCGCGCGCGACATCAACGATAACCGTGCCCCGCCGCTCCGCGCTAAACACCTCGGCGTGCAGCGTGTCGCCCACCTCGTAGACCGCGGCCCAGGGAACGATCGCCAGGTGCTTGCCGGAGTAGACGCTAAGCGTCTGTTCCGCCTCCGCCGCGGTGCCGTTGCTATCGCGCACCGCTGCGCGCAGAGTAACCCTGCTCCCCGCGGGCCTGAGCTTTAGGGCAAACACCCCTGTGCTATCCGTCTTGCCCGACCAGCGCAGGCGCAGCTCCGGCGAGCGGACGACCACGTTGCAGCGCGCGGGCGCGCCATCGGGATAGGTCGTAAGCACATAGACAACCGAGTTGCGCCCGCGGATAAGCTTGCCCCCCTTGGGGAGGAAGCTCACCTCGATCGCTCGGCTGGCCAGCGGCCGGGCAATGGTCGCCTTCTCCTGCTGCTCGGCTGAGTCAGTCACTGTGGCCTGAATGACCACCCAGCCGCGCAGCGGGCGGCCCTCTCCCTCGCCGATAAGCTCGCGCAGGGGCTGGGAGAAAGAAAACTTGCCCTCGGCGTCCGTCGTGCCGGAGAGCTGGCGGGCGAACGTCGGCCCTTGGCCGTCCATCGCGGCGACGGTAACCACCACGCGCGCCTCGGCAATAGACACCCGCCGCCCGCCCCCGGACCCGTCGAGCAGGCGAAACGCGGCCACCGTTGCGCAAAGCGTGTCCTCCGGCGTATATGAGTCGCGGTCGGTGGTAATGTTTATCCGAAAGCGGGGGACAACGCAGCGCAGGACGCGCACGGTGCGCTCTGCGCGGACCTCGCCCAACTGCGCGGCGAGCTGATAGCTGCCCACGGTCGCCCGCGGGGCAAGGGCAAACTGCGCCGCGGCAACGCCGAACGGCGAGGTCTCTCGCTCCTCGCGGAAGACAACGTTGCCCCGCGCGTCGCTTACCGTAATCAGCACACGCTGCTTGCCCAGGGGCTTTTTCCGCGGCATCTGCAGCGCTAGCGCGCGAATGTGCATCGTCTCCCCCGGCTGGTAGACGGGCTTGTCGGTGGACAGCAGCAGGCGCACGTCGCGAAACACGGGGACAAGCTCGTGGACCACAGCGGGCTCGCCGGGGAGCTCCGCGGAGACCTCCAGGCGCAGGCACTGCTCGGCGATGTCCGGCACGCGTAGGGCGACCGTGGCCATGCCCGTGGCATCGGTCCTCGCGGAGTCGGTCCAAACCGTCTCGTCAACGCCGGGACGATAAGCAACAAGGCGCACGGGAACGCCGGCGAGCGGGGCGCCCGTGCCCTCCTCTTGGGCCACGACTTTAACCACGCTTACGCTTTCCGCAGCGACGCGCTTAGGGGCGTAAACCTGCACGCGCTGGTTTGCCGTAAGCAGGGGCAGGGCCGCGCCGTAAACGGCAACGCAGAGAACAGCCACGGCGGGCCCAGCGACGAGCGCCAAGCGCAGCATGCGCGGGAGGCGAAACAGCACGCGGGCCACGCCCCGCGCGCGCTGCTTGTCCAGCTCCTCGCGCACGGCGGCGGCAAGCGCGGCCGCCTCGCGCGGAGCATGCTCCACGGCAAGAGCCTCGCGCAGAAGCTCCCCCGTGGCCTGAACCTCGCGCAACTTGCGCGCGCAGGCAGGGCAGACGCGCGCATGGGCGAGAAACTCCTCAAGCTCTTGCCCCTCGAGTTCGCCGTCTAAGAACAGGTGAATTTTCCAGCGAAACCGCGCGCAGGTCACCCCGCGCACCTCCTCAACTGCCCATCCCCTCGAGCGCGGCAAGCCGCTCGCGGAGCATGTCGATCCCGCGGCTTAAGCGCTTTGCCGCGGCCTCTCCGGAAAGCCCGAGAGCGGCGGCGATGTCCCGCGTGCTCATCCCCTGCAAGTAGCGCAGGGTAATCACTTCGCGATAGCGCGGGGGCAGGCCGAGCACAGCGCGGCGAACAAGCCGCTTTTGCTCCACGGCTTGAACGATCCCCTCGGGCGTGGGGCCGGGGTCGGCCACGTTCTCGCGCACAGGCTCGGCGCAGTCCACCTCGGCCGCTCTTTTCCTGTGCCACATGCGGCACTGATTGGCGGCGATGCCAAACAGCCAGGGAGCGAACCGGCGGCCGTCGGTAAAACTGGCCAGCGAGCGAAACGCGGCGAGGAACGTCGCCTGGGCCAGGTCCTGGGCCTCCTCGGGGTCGCCTACGTTGCGCAGGCAGAACGCCGCCACCCGCGCCGCGTAGCGCTCCACGAGCAGGTCAAACGCCCCCGCCTCGCCGGCGCGCGCCGCGGCCGCCAGTCGCTCGTCACTGACCGGCATCGGCCGCGCCCCTTATCTGCAGCTTGCGCATTAGTCCCTTTGCCCCTCTCGCCCGGCGCAGGACATTTTCTCCTCACTCTCTAAAGAGACCGCCGCCTGAGCAAATGTTCCTCCGCCCCAGCCTGCGCCGCGCCCTGTTTCGTGGTATGCTAATCGCACCCATTTGCGCTGGCGGGGCGTGTGCCGTGGGCGAGGAGCGCGTCGAGCAATATCGCTATACCCCAGGGTGCGACTTTACCCTTGTTTTGCCGCTGGAGATTTTCCTCGGCGGCTGGCTGTGGCGCAACCTCATCGTGCACGCCTGGGCCGTAGCTCACGGCCGCCCGGGGATCCCCGGGGCGGACTGGATCATCACCCCCTGGGGCGTAGCGTTGGTGCTTGTGTTTACCCTGTTCGTCATCCACAGCGCCGCGCGGTCCATCGGCCTGGCGCGCAACGGCCGCGTGCTCCTCGGCGACAAGGGCCTTGCCTGGCGCGACTGGCGCGGGCGCATTTTTAACCTGGACTGGGACGAGATCGTCGAAGTCGCCCTTCACCCCCTTGCTCCGGCAAGCCGCGCCCAAATTACCACGCGCGAGGGCGAGAAGCTGACGATGTGGATCGGCGGCCTGGCCGACATCCAAAGCGTGCTTTATGAGATTCGCAAGCGCGCCAAGCTGCGCGTGGAGGAGCGCAACTGGCTTAACGTTCCCCGCTGGCGGCGGAAAGACGCCCCACCCGCGGGCAAAGCCCAGCGCAAGTAGGCGGCGCGCGAAAGGCGCTTCTAGGGCAGCTCAAACCCGCTGCGGCGGACCATCTCCTGCGCCCCCTCGGAGGAGATTACCCGCCAGCGGCCGCTCTCTTTTGCCAGGTCGAATTTCATCGGCCCCTGCAGGCGATATTGCCGGACGCCCCCTAGCCCGAGCACGTCCACGACGACATACGCCCGGGCAACCGCCCCTCCGCCTCCCGTAAGCGCCACGCGCAGGTCGAAGATGGTCACGCGAAACCGCCAGGTGGTCGCGAACGCCCTGCGGAACGCCTCGCGCACGTCGTTGTAGTCGGCCCCCGCGGGGTCGTGGTAGTCCGGGGAGACGAGGCGCATGACCTTGCGCAGGTTGCGCTGCTCAACGGCCTGCTCCGCAGCGGCAAATAGGCGGCGAATGCGCTCCTCCTCGCCCGGGCGGGTGTAGAGATAGACGAGTGCGACAGCCCCCGCGACCAATATCGCCGCGCTCGCCAGCGCGCGCGCCTTGCCCATGGCCTCGCCTCCGATCGTCGCCCGCGACATATTGTGACCGATCGCCGGGCAAACGGCCAGGGGTGCGCCGGGGAGGAATGCGCGTCGGCCGGCCGAAGGGCTTTCGCGGGGCAAAAGCGATGCAGCCAAGCAGCGGAGCGCACATCGGCCGGCGCTCGTTTGCGGGCGCCGAAGTGGGCGACTATAAGCTGGAGCGCAAGCTGGGCGCGGGACCGTTTGGCGAGGTATACCTCGCCCAGCACATCGCCACAGGCCACCGCGCGGCGGTAAAGCTGCTTTACCACGACCCCGAGCCGCTGAAAAGGCGCGTGTGGGAGCAGCCGGGGTTTAACCGCTTGGTTCAGGCGCTGTGCGCGATGGCGCACGAGTTTATCGTAGACATCTACTGCTTCGGGGCCTCGGAGGCCGTCTGCTTTTTCGCGGAGGAGCTGCTCGAGCAGCGCACCCTGCGCCGCGCGTTGCAAAGCGGCGAACGGCTGACCGTGGACGACGTGCTTGCCCTCGCCGGCCAAATCCTCATCGCCTTGGATCACGCCCACCAGCGCGACATTCAGCATCTAGACCTGCGGCCGGAGAACATCTTTCTCTTCCCCGAGCGGGGCGAGATAAAGGTCACCGACTTCTCCACCCTGCGCATCAGCGCGGCGATCTATCCCTCGCGCTACGCCCGGGGTTATCGCACGCCATATTCCGCGCCCGAGGTGGCCAACGGCACGGGGGCCACGGTGCGCAGCGACATTTATTCGTTCGGCGCGTTAATGTTCGAGCTGCTCACGGGCAAGCCGCTTATCGTCAAGCCGCCCTCGCGGGCCATCTCCCGCGCGCGCTTTCGCCACCTCGAGCTAGACGACACCCAGGCCGTGCCCGTGGACAGCGAGCCGGAGGACCCCAAAGCGCGGCTTGAGCGCGTGGGGGGAATTCCCGCCTATGTCATCGACGCTGTGCTTGGCTGCCTCGCCCGCGACCCGGCCCAACGTTGGGAGCACGTGCGCGCCCTGCGCATTGCCCTGGGCTATATCAAGCCCAGGGGCGCGGCGCGCCGGGCGCCCGCGGGCCTTCCCCTGGCCGCCGCCCCTCCGCCGCGGCCCCCGCAGCCCCTGCACGTCGAGGAGAAGGTCGGCGCTGTCGCCGTGCGCTGCCCCTCCTGCCGCCGGCTGCTGCCCCCCAACGCGAGGGCCTGCCTTGCCTGCGGGGCGGTCGCTGGCGCGGGATGGCACAGCCGGCGCGCCGAAGTTCTCGCCGCGCGCCCCTATGCCGAGCGCTTTTTCCTGGAGCAAGGCGACCGCCTGTTTGCCGAGGGCCGCTTCGCCGAGGCCGAGCAGGCCTATCGCAACGCGCTAGAGGCCAGCCCCGACGACTCCTACGCCCACAACTGCTTGGGCGATGTGCTTTGTGCGCAGAAGAAGTTCCGCGAGGCCCAGCGCGCGTATGAGCGGGCCGTTGAGCTTAACCCGAAGGACCTCGACGCCAAGCACGACCTGGCCCGCGTCCTGCTGACGCGGCACAAGACAAAGGATGCCGCGCGCGTGCTCGAGGAGCTGCTTGCCGCGGGGCCGCCCGAGGCCCTCGCCCAAAGCGCGCGCATTCACCTGGGCGCCGCCTATGCTCAGCAGGGCAAGCCCCAGCGCGCGCTCGCCCTGTGGCGCGTGGCGCTTGAGCGCGACCCGCAAAACGCCGACCTGTGCTACTCCGTCGGCGCGCTCTACGCGCAGTGCGGCGACTATTCCTCGGCGGAGAAATATTGGAAGCAGGCCCTAGCGATCGACCCCAACCACGCCCCAAGCGCACTCGCCTTGGCGCGCCTGCGGCCGGACTCGCCCCAGCGCGCGGTGCGCAGTCCGCTGGCGCGAGCTTCGCCGTTTGTCGGCGGGGGGCTGCTTGCCGGCGCGCTGTTGGGGCTGGGCTCGCTGCTCAGCGCCGACCCCGACGCCGAGCGCTGGTTCTAGCTCTTCTCTCCTCCTTGCGCTTGGCGCTCCTCGGGCCGCGGCGGCTGGTAGATGCAGTAGGGGTCGGAGGCCAAATAGTCGCCGGTTACCGCATAGGCCCGGGCGCGCGAGCCCCCGCAAATGTCGCGAAAGTCGCAGTAGCCGCACTTGCCCTTCAGCTTCGAGTAGTCGCGCAGCTCGCGCAAGATGGGATGGTTGCGGTAGGTCTCGACCAGGGAAACCTCGCGCACGTTTCCCAGATAAAGCGGCAAAAAGCCGCTGGGGAAAATCTCGCCGATGTGCGAAACGAAAATAAACCCGTTGCCGTCGTTGACGCCCTTCGGCGCGCGGCGGATGTTATCGCCCGCGTCAAACCCCGGGCCCTTAACGGTGGGCACGGTCCCCTCCGGGGCAAGCCCCTCGGCCAGCCGCCGCTGAAGGACGACGCGGCGAAAGTGCGGCGCGGCCGTGGTCTTTATGTCAAACGGGACCTGTTTGGACAGGTCATAGAGCTTGTGGAAAATCATCTCAAACTCCTCGGGCCGAACCTCGTCCTCAACCTTCCCCCGGCCGGTGGGCACGAGGAAAAACACGCTCCACATGGCAATGCCAAAGTCTTTGATCATCCGCGCCATGTTGTCGAAATCGTGCAGGTTGTGCCGTGTTACCGTGGTGTTAATCTGCAGCGAGATTCCCGCCTCGGCGGCGCTGCGCAAAATGTTCATCGTGCAGCGAAATGACCCGGGGACCCTGCGGAAGCCGTCGTGGATCTCCGCCGTGGAGCCGTCGAGGCTCACCGCCATGCGCGAAAGCCCGCGCGCTTTGAACTCAAACACGGCCTCGCGGGTGACGAGCGGGGTGTTGCTTGGGGTAAGGGCCATGCGCAGGCCGGCGCGCACGCCTTGCTCCACGATGTCGAAGATGTCCGGGCGCTTCATGGGATCGCCGCCGGTGATCACAAACAGCGGCCTGCCAAAGCGCAACACCTCGGCGAATAGCGCGCGGCCCTCGTCGAGGGTAAGCTCGCGCGGGTCGCGGTGGGGGCGGGAGACAGCGCGGCAGTGCCGGCACACCTGGTCGCACGCCCGGGTAACCTCCCAGACGACGACGAACGGGGCCTGGTTAAAATCTACCTCGGCGAAGTCGGGCTTGCCCGGGGCGGGGAAAGCACTCTCCGCGGGGCTCATTTTCTCACCTCGGCCGGTTGCCCAAAACGGGCGAAGTTCGGTAAACTGCTTGCGCCGATGTTGCTTCTTTGCCTATATCTTCCCCTCCTTGACTCAGGCGAGACGGCGCTGCGGGAACGATCGTCTGTTCTGTGGGTCAAAACAACCGCAGCGGGCGGGCCAGTTCCCGCGCGCACTACGTTGCTTGCGAGCGAGACGACCAGATGAGTAAACTAGCTTACCTTGCTGCGGCGGCCGCCGTGTGCGCCGCGCTTGTTCCTGCGGCGCGCGCCCTTGCGCGCTACTTCTGCCTTTATGACATGCCCGACAGCCGCAAGGTGCACGACCGCCCCACGCCCCTGCTCGGCGGGGCGGCGATCGGCGTTACGTTCTGCGCCCTGCTCGCCCTGCGCGCGGCGATCGCGCGCCAACCGTTCGACTCCCCGCTGCTGCTTGGCGTGCCGCTGATTATGGCCGTGGGCTTGGCCGACGATGTCGCCCGGCTGAACGTCGTGCAGAAGCTCATCGGCCAGGCCGCGGTGGCCTTCGCCGTCGTCTGCGCCGGCGCCGGCGTGGCGCTTACCGGCCAGCCTTATCTGGACTTCGCCATCTCCGCGTTTTGGATAATCACGCTCGTTAACGTAATCAATTTCGCGGACAACATGAACGGTCTTTCCGCGGGGATCGTCGCCGTGCTCTCCGGCGCGTTTTACTTTCTCAGCGGCTCGGTGGCCGCGTTGCTCGCTGCCGGCGTATGCCTGGGCTACCTCCCATATAACTTCCGCAGGCGGGCGTGGATTTTCATGGGCGACATGGGGAGCA
Source organism: uncultured Armatimonadia bacterium (assembly GCA_964565895.1). Taxonomy (GTDB): domain Bacteria; phylum Armatimonadota; class Zipacnadia; order UBA1398; family CAZMGT01; genus CAZMGT01. The sequence goes on along the minus strand of CAZMGT010000045.1, from coordinate 20,658 downwards.
TGGCCCTGGGACTGGTCCTCGCCGTGCTCACCATGCGCTACGTGCACAGGGCAAGCGACCAAACGCTGGCCGCGGCCGCGGCCCTCGTCCTCCTCGGCTATCCCCTGGCCGATGCCGCGTTGGTCGTCGTTAGCCGCGTGGCCCACGGCCGACCGTTTTACGTGGGCGGCGTAGACCATGTCTCGCACCGCCTGGTGCGCCTGGGCATGGGGCAGCGCCCGGCGGTGGTCCTCCTCTGGGCGGTTAACGGCCTCTATGGCGCGGCCGCGGTGGCCTTGGCCAAGCTCGGCCAGCGCGCGCTAATCCCCGTTGTCGCCGGGCTCGGCGCGCTAACGCTTGTCGCGCTGGTCGCCCTGCTGCGCGTGCCGGTATATCGGCCGGCGGAGGTCGTCGCCCAAGCCGAGCCGGAAACGACGGGCAAATAACCGCGGCAGGCGCCAGCTTACGCGGCGCGTGCCCGCTCCCTCGCCCGGCGCAGCAGCTCCAAATATAGCCCCTCCAACGCGCGCACCATGCGCTCTGCGGAAAACTCGCGCGCCCGGCGTGCGGCCAGCTCGCCCATGCGCCGGCGGAGGACAGGGTCGCTCGCCAGCGCGGCGATGGCCTGCGCCAGCTCGCGCGGCCGCCCGGGGCGCACAAGGCGCCCCGTTACGCCATCCTCGACGACCTCGGCCACGCCGCCGACATCGGTGGCCACCACGGGCAAGCCCACGGCCATCGCCTCGAGCACACCCCGCGGCAGGCCCTCCCACAGCGCTGCGTTAACGTAGATGTCGAGCGCGGGGAGCAGGCGCCCGATGTCCCGCCGCAGGCCGAGCATAGCCAAGCGCCCCGCGCGCGCGAGATCTGCCGCGGCGCGCTCCACCGCTTGGCGCAGGGGGCCGTCGCCCACGATGACAAAGCGCATCTCCGGCCGCCCGGCGAGCTGTTGCGCCGCGCGCACGAAGTCCAGCGGCGCCTTTTGGGGCGAAAGCCGACCGAACAGCCCCACGACGACCTCCTGCGCGCCGATCCCCAGCTTGCCGCGCGCCGCCTCGCGCGCCTCGGCCGTCGCGCGGGGAAAGCGGCCCAGGTCGATCGCCGAGCGGATGAGCACATATTGCTCCTCGCGGCCGATCCCCAGGCGCAGGCCGCGGCGCATGTCCACCGGTGTAACCACGCACAAGGCGTCGCACCAGCGCGCGGCCCAGCGCTCCACGGCGCAAAACGCCGCGCGCAGAACAAGGTTGTGCTCCGGGGTAAAGCTCCAGCTATGGACGTGGTGAACGACCACGGGCACGCCCTCTTTGCGCGCCGCATAGCGCCCAAGCACGCCGGCCTTCGCCGTGTGCGTGTGGACAATGTCGAACTTCTCGCGGCGCAAAAGCTGGCGGATCTGCTCCAGCGCGCGGCGGTCGCGCAGGGGCGCGGGCTCGCGCACGAGGTCGGGAATGCGATGGACAACGACGCCGGCGGCGCGCAGCTCGGGCCCGAGGTCGCCTTCCGGCCCCGTCTGCGGGCCGCAGGCGACGTGCGTCTCAAACCGCTCGCGGTCGAGCATTTGCCCGAGCAGGAGGACCATCTCCTGCGCCCCGCCGACGATCATCCTGGTAATTAGGTGCAGCACGCGCCTGGGGGCCATCTATCCACCTCGCCGCCTGGTGCACATTAGAATCCGCGGCAGGGCAAAGGTTGTTCCCACGGCCGCTAAACGGCCTCGCGAATGCGCAGCAGGGAGTCGATTAACCCGGGGAGTTGGTCCAGGGGGATCATGTTCGGGCCGTCGCAGGGGGCGTTGTCCGGATCGTCGTGGACCTCCATAAAGATGCCGTCCACGCCCGCGGCGACGGCGGCGCGGGCGAGCACGGGGACAAACTCGCGCTGGCCGCCGGAGGCCGCCCCCGCCGCCCCGGGGAGCTGGACGGAGTGCGTGGCGTCGAAGATCACCGGCCGGCCCAGGGCGCGCATTATGGCCAGGCTGCGCATGTCGACCACGAGGTTGTTGTAGCCAAACGTCGTCCCCCGCTCGCAGAGCAGCGCCTGCCCCCCGCCGCTTTCCACCTTCTCCGCCGCCTGAGCCATCGCCTCGGGGTGAAGGAACTGCCCCTTTTTAATGTTCACCGGCTTGCCCGTGCGCCCCGCGGCGACGAGAAGATCTGTCTGGCGGCACAAAAACGCCGGCGTCTGGAGCACGTCCACGACCTCCGCGGCAACGGCCGCCTGCGCGGGCTCGTGGATGTCCGTCAGCACGGGCAGGCCGGAGGCCTCGCGCACCTCGGCGAGCACGCGCAGCCCCTCCTCCATCCCCGGCCCGCGGAACGAGCGCAACGACTGGCGGTTCGCCTTGTCGAACGAGCTCTTGTAAATCACGGGAATCTCCCGCTGCGCGGCAAGGCGCGCCAGGGCCTCGGCCATGCGCAGGCTGTGCTCGCGGCTTTCGATCACGCACGGGCCAAGGATAAACACCAACGGCCGGCCCTCGCCGATTTCGATCTCGCCTACGCGCACGTTACGCATGGCAAACCCCCGTGCGCCTTGCTATCGCCCCGCCGCCCGGGCCTCTTCGCGAAGCAGGTCGGCGTGCGCGACAACCTTTTCAAACGCCGCGATAATCTGCTCGATCGCTGCCTCGCACGGGGCGTAGAGCCACCCTCCGGGGAGGTTAAGCTCATATTCCGCGCAGTGCTTCTCGGCCACCGGGCAGTCGCCCTCGCGATACTCATACTTGCGCTCGGCAAA
>CAZMGT010000045.1:0-17930 GCA_964565895.1 uncultured Armatimonadia bacterium | reverse complement strand
CTTTCCCTACACGACGCTCTTCCGATCTTGCGCTCGGCAAACGGGCACTCCCAGGGGCAGCCGCGGCCGTAGAAGCGATGCTCCTGCTGGATCGGCCGGAGGTGGATGGGCGTGGAGATGTAGGAGAAGATGGGCACGCCCTCGGCCTTGAGCGCTTCGATAAACTTCGCCCGGGGCAGGCCGCCCAGCTCCTCCGCGCGGTAAAACAGAGGGACCATGTGCCACCCGTGGACGACGTGCGGGGCGACATAGGTCGGCTCCACCCCGGGGAGGTCCACGAACGCCGAGTTGAGCATTGCTGCGTTTTCCTGCTTTTGCGAGATCCACTCGTCTAGGTGGCGCAGGTGCACGCTGCCGATCGCCGCGGAGATGGGGTGCATGCGGAAGTTAAACATTACGCTGTCGGTATATCGCCGCAGCGGGTGGTCCTCGGGGATCTCCGTGCTCTGGCGGCTGGTGTGCATGCCCACCTGCAGCGCGCGGAGGTATAGGTCGCGGTCGTCGAGGAGGATCATCCCGCCCTCGCCGCTGGCCACGTTCTTGCTCGCCTGAAAGCTAAAGCAGGCGGCGTGGCCGAACGAGCCCACCACCCGGCCCTTATACCGCGCGCCATGGGCCTGGGCGCAGTCCTCGATGACAAACAGCCCGTGCTCCTCGGCAAGGGCCATAATGGCGTCCATGTCGCAGGGGTGGCCGTAGAGGTGGACGGCGATCACCGCCTTTGTGCGCGGGGTAATCAGCCGGCGGATGCTCTCCGGGTCTACGGTAAGCGTTTTGGGGTCGATGTCCGCAAACACGGGGATGGCGTTCATGTGAATGATGCACCCCGCGCTCGCCCCCCAGGTATAGGTGGGGACGATGACCTCGTCGCCCGGGCCCGCCCCGCTGAGGGCCACGGCGATGTCCAGCGCCGCCGTGCCCGAGTTTACCCCGAGGGCAAACTGCCGCCCGTGGTATTCTTTAAACTCGTTTTCAAAGCGCTCGATAACCCCCGTCTTGGTGAGCACGAGCAGGGGCTCCTCGCGGAGCAGGCGGATAACCTCGTCAACCACCTCGTCGCCCACCCAGGGCCAGGGGGGCAAGGGCTCGCTAACCGTTTTCGGGCCCCCGTGTAGGGCGAGGTCGGATTTGCGCTCCCGGGCCATTTTGCTCCTCCACTGCGAATTTCGCGTTGCGTGGCAAGCCACTACTTCGCCCCCCTCCCAGCGCAGCCCTTTGCCCAGTTAGCGGCCAAGAGAAGGGAGGCGGCGGCCGACGCCGAATGCCCCGCGTGGCACCTTGCTTTGCCTGGGAGGAGCTAGCTATGGACAGGCGCGGTTTCCTGCAGCGAGCAAGCCTCGGCGCCCTCGCCGGCGCGTTTGCTCAAACGATGTTCGCCTCCGCCCAAGGCGGTGGCGCAGGGGCTTCGCCAAAGCGCAAAAAACCCCGCCCCAACATTCTGTTTTGCATCGCCGACGACCAGTCGTGGGCCCATACGAGCATCATGAACGACCCGGTGGTCAAAACGCCGGCGTTCGACCGCGTGGCGCGCGAGGGTGTGCTCTTTCGCCATGCCTATTGCTGCGCGCCCTCGTGCAGCCCCTCGCGCAGCTCGATCCTCACCGGCCAAGCGCCGTGGCGGCTGGAGGAGGGGGGCGACCTGTGGGGGACGCTGCCCAGCAAGTTCCCCGTGTATCCGGACCTGCTCGAGGCCGCCGGCTATCACGTGGGCTATATGCGCAAGGGCTGGGGCCCGGGGCGCGACGAGCCCGGCGGGCGCAAGCGCAACCCCGCGGGCAACCGCTATAAGAACTTCGAGGAGTTTTTAAACAGCGTCCCTGAGGGCAAGCCGTTTTGCTTTTGGTTCGGCAGCTACGACCCCCACCGCCCGTATAAAAAAGGCTCCGGCCGCGCCGCGGGAATGGACCCAAGCAAGGTCATCGTCCCTCCCCACCTGCCCGACGCGCCCGAGGTGCGCAGCGACATTTTGGACTATTACCTCGACGTTCAGCGCTACGACAGCGACGTGGGGGCGATGCTCAAGCTTCTCGAGCAGCGCGGCCTGCTCGACAACACGCTCGTTGTGGTGACCAGCGACAACGGCATGGCCTTTCCCCGGGCGAAGGCCAACCTCTATGACTTCGGCACGCGCATGCCCCTTGCCGTGCGCTGGCCGGAGCGCGTCCCTGGGGGGAGGGTGGTGGACGACTTCATTAGCTTCGAGGATTTCGCGCCCACGTTTCTCGAGGCCGCCGGCCTGGAGCCCCTGCCCGAGATGACGGGCAAGAGCTTTTTGAACATTCTCACCTCAAACAGCTCCGGCCGCACAGACCCCGAGCGCAACAAGGTGTTTTTCGGCCGCGAGCGGCACGCCTGGTGCCGCGCGGGGGGCTTGGGCTATCCCAGCCGCGCCGTGCGCACGCACGAGTTTTTGTATATCCGCAACTTCGCGCCCGAGCGCTGGCCCGCGGGCGACCCCCAGCCCATCGGCCGCTGGGCGCGGGGCTTTGGCGACTGCGATGATTCGCCGACGAAGTTCTACATGCTCGACCACCGCGAGGACGAGGCCGTGCGCGAGCTGTTTGCCCTGGCCTTCGACAAACGCCCCGCGGAGGAGCTTTATCACCTGCGCAACGACCCGGGCCAGCTCCGCAACGTGGCGGACAAGCCGGAGTATGCCGAGGTCAAACAGCGGCTGGCGCGCGAGCTTGAGCGGTGGATGGCGGAGATAAAAGACGCGCGCGCCCTCGGCCGCGGCGAACTGTGGGACAGCTACCCCTACTACGGGGGCCACCGGCAGAGGAAATAGCCGGCCTCCGCGCGCCGGGGGCTGCTCCGCGCGGCCTCTAACGGCCGAGGCGAAAGGAGAGGAAGAGGAACATGCCGGCAATGACACGGAGGAGGTTTTTCCAAACAGCGGCTGCTGCCGCGGGGTTTTCGTTCTGCGCGCCGATCGTGCACAGCCTGGGCGCGGCGCTGGGCAGGAAGCTGGACATGAACGTCCTATTCATCGCCATTGACGACCTGCGCCCGCAGCTCGGCTGCTACGGCGACCCGGTGGTTAAGTCGCCGCATTTGGATCAGCTCGCCGCGGAGGGGCTGATCTTTCAGCGCGCCTACTGCCAGCAGGCGGTGTGCAGCCCCTCGCGCACCTCGCTGCTTACCGGACGGCGGCCGGACACGACGATGGTCTACGACCTACAAACGCACTTTCGCAAAACGATCCCCAACGTGGTCACCCTGCCCGAGCAGTTCAAGCTCCACGGCTATCACACCCAGGGTCTGAGCAAGGTCTACCACGGCGGCCTGGACGACCCCCAGTCATGGAGCGTGCCCTGGTGGGGGCCGAAGCGGCCGACGTATCACACAAAGGAGAACATTGCCCTGCTCGAGCGGCTGCTCGCCGAGGCGAAGGCCCAGGGGAAGGACATTCGCGACTGGCGCCAGCGCCCCCGCGGCCCGGCGTGGGAGGCCCCCGACGTCCCCGACAACGCCCTTGCCGACGGGGCCACGGCGGACAAGGCGATTCAGGTGCTCAACGAGATCAAAGACCGCCCGTTTTTCTTCGCCGTGGGCTTCCTCAAGCCGCACCTCCCGTTTGTCGCCCCAAAGAAGTACTGGGACCTTTATCGCAAAGACCAGCTCTCGCTCGCCGACAATCCGTTCGCCCCGAAGGACGCGCCGCAGGTCGCGCTCACCAACTGGGGCGAGCTGCGCAAGTATTACGGCATCCCTAAGCAGGGCCCGGTGAGCGACGAGCAAGCCCTGCAGCTCATCCACGGCTACTACGCGTGCACCAGTTATACCGACGCCCAGGTGGGGCGGGTGATCGCCGAGCTAGAGCGGCTGGGCCTGCGCGAGCGAACGATCATCATCGTCTGGGGCGACCACGGCTGGCAGCTCGGCGAGCACGGGCTGTGGTGCAAGCACACGAACTTCGAGACCTCCGTGCGCTCGCTGCTAATGATTAGCGTTCCCGGGCAGAAGACCGCTGGGCGGAGCACCGACGCCCTGGTGGAGTTCGTGGATATTTACCCCACGCTGTGCGAGCTGTGCGGCCTGCCCCTGCCTGAGGGCTTGGAGGGGACGAGCTTTGTCCCCCTCCTCGAGGACCCCAACCGGCCGTGGAAAAAGGCGGCGTTTAGCCAATATCCGCGCTATGTCCGCGGCGTGGGCCGGGTCATGGGCTACTCCATGCGCACGGATAGATATCGGTTCACCGAGTGGCGCGCCGTAGACGAAAGCAAAGATTTTTGCCAGCGCGAGCTTTACGACCACAAGGTTGACCCGAAGGAGAACGTAAACATTGCCAACCGCCCGGAGAACAAGCGGCTTGTGGCCCAGCTCGCCGAGCAGTTGCACGCGGGGTGGAAGGCGGCCTTGCCGCCCGCCTAAGGCGAGTGGGGCGTGGGCTGGCGCGCTAGTCGGCGGGGATCGCCCTTCCCGGAACGACCACGCCGCGGAACACGCCGTCTTTGCCCACGTGAACGATCTTAATGTTCACCTCGCCCGCGCTCTCCGGCAGGCGAAAGATAAGCTCGGGGAAGCCCATGTCGCCCCCCGCGGGCACCGTTCCCTGGTGGTCCTTGGTCGTCCCTGAGGGGCTTTGCTGAAGGCCCGAGGCGCACACGGCCATGGTGAAAAACTCCGTGTCGAAATCGTGCTCTTCGCCGTCGAGCGACTCGCAGGCCAGCTCAAGCAGGTAGGTCTTCTCCCCTCTGCCGGCCGGAGCGACGCCCAGCTCCTCCGCCGGCTTCTCGGCAAAACCGATCACCGCGATGCCCACCCCGCCCAGCTCTACCCCCTTGAACTTTTTCATCTCCCTCACCCGACCCGTCTCGGGGTCGAGATAGCCCACCTCGGCGACATAGGTCATCTCGCTCTCGGCGATCGGTTCCGTCTGTAGGGCCATCTTTACCCCGCTGCGGATCGATTGTTTAAGGTCAACGCCGGCCTCCTGCGCGACCTCCTCGGCCTTTTTGTATCCCGCGATAAATAACAAGCCGCAGCCGCCCGCGCAGAGCACGGCCACGATGCCCAAAATGAGCGCAATCATACACCCCGTGCTCATCCCGCTGCGCGGCTTTTGCCCCGGGGGCGAAAACTGCGGCGGAATGGTCGGCGGGACGGTGGGCGGGCTCATCCCGCGGATCGGCTCCTGTGGGTCGGGAACGCGCTGTTCGGCCATTTTCGCTGTCCCCCAGCGGCGCTGTTTTTTTCCAGTTAACAGCTTGGCGGGGCGCGCGGTTTATCCTCGCCCACGGCGGCTCAACCCGCCGTGCACCGGCTAGCCCCTGCGCGGCGGCCCGATAATGTGCAGCGCCTCGCCGAAGATGGCCGCGGCGGCCTCGACCACCGCCTCGGCCATCGTGGGATGCGCCTGGACGGCATCGGCAACTTCCTCCGCCCCCAGGCCGGCCTGCATGGCCAGGGCCACGGGGGCGATCATCTCCGTGGCGTGCGGGCCGATAATATGCGCCCCAAGGAGCGTGCCATCTGGCGCGGCGAGGAGCTTGACGAACCCCTCCCCCTCGCCCAGGGCGACGGCGCGCCCGCTCGCCCCGAGGGGAAACTGGCCCACGGTATACTCCATCCCTCGCTCCTTCAGCTCGTCCTCGGTATAGCCGATGCTCGCTACCTCGGGGATGGTAAAGATGCAGCTCGGGATCGCGCGATAGTTCAGCTCGCGCTCTGAGGCGTTGAGGATGCGCTCTGCGGCGACGACGCCCTGGGCGCTGGCCGCGTGGGCGAGAAAGGTTTTTGCCGTTACGTCGCCGATGGCGTAAAGCCAGGGGAGCGAGGTGCGCATTGCCTCGTCCACGGCAAGCGCCCCGCGCTCAAGCTCCACACCCAGCTCCTCCAGCCCCAGCCCCTGGCTGCGGGGCACGCGGCCCACGGCGACGAGCAAGGCGTCGGCGAGAAGCTCCGTGCCCTCCTCGAGCGTGGCCACCGCGCCCTCCGCGCGGCGTTCAACCCCCTGCAGCGCCGTGCCCGTATAAATGCGCACCCCGCACTTGCGCAGCGCGGCGGCAAGGGCCGCGGAAATGCGGCTGTCCTCCATGGGCAGAATGCGCGGGAGAAGCTCGACAAGCGTTACCTCCACGCCAAACGCCGAGAACAAGCACGCAAACTCGCACCCGACAACGCCCGCGCCAACGATGACCAGCCGCTTGGGGAGCTCGCGCAGGGCAAGCGCGTGGTCGCTGTTAAGCACAACCTGGCCGTCAAAAGACGCCTGGGAAAGCTCTCCGGGCAACGAGCCGGTGGCTACGATCACCGCCCGCGCGCGAACGGTTTGCTGCGCGCCGTCCGGCGTGTGGACGACGAGCTCGCCCTCGCCAACGAGCTCGCCCCGCCCGCGCAGGACCTCTACCCCGCGCCCGCGCAGCAGGCGCTCCAGCCCCTGGCGCAGGCGGCGCACCACCGCCCCGCTGCGCGCCTGAATCTTCCCCCAGTCAAACCCCAGGCCGGAGAGGCAAACGCCGAACTCCTCCGCCCGGCGAGCCTTGGCGTAAACCTCGGCGGAGGCGAGCAGGGCCTTGGTGGGGATGCACCCTTTGTTTAGGCACACCCCGCCGAGCTCGTCTTGCTCGACAAGGCACACCGCAGCGCCAAGCTGCGCGGCGCGCAACGCGGCAACATAGCCCCCGGGCCCTCCGCCCAACACGGCAATGTCGTACATGCGCACGCTCCCTTCTTCCACAGAGCGGGCGCTTGCGCGCGCGGCGCAAACGCGCCCGAGGCAAAAAAACGCCACAGGCCCCCGCGACGAACGCCGCAAAGCAGGCCGGCGCCCGCGCGCGGGCAGTTAGTTGTTCTTCGCGGGGCTTGGTTTTCCTAGGCTCGCTTAGCTCGGCGGCGCAGCGACGGGGCTAGGAATCGGCGCCCTGCTGCGCGAAAAGCCAGGCGGGAGGTAGTGCTCCATGGCGGAGAAGGTGACACGCAGCGATATCGCCCAAGGCCTGGCTGCGCTGGGGATCGCTCCCGCCGATGTCATCCTGGTGCACAGCTCCCTGAACAGCCTGGGCGAAGTGGAGGGCGGGGCCGACGCGGTAATCGACGGCCTGCTCGACGCCGTGGGCGCCGAGGGCACGGTGATCGTCCCCACGCTCACCGGCTCGCCCGAGGACTCGCCGGACAACCCGCCGCACTTCGACGTGCGCGAAACGCCGTGCTGGACGGGGGTCATTCCGGAGACGTTTCGCCAGCGCTGGGACGCCGTGCGCAGCCTGCACCCCACGCACTCCGTCGCCTGCGTGGGGCCGCTCGCCTATGACCTCGTGCGCGGACACGAGCAGTGCCCCACACCCTGCGGCCGGGGCACGCCATATTACCGCATGGCCATTGAGGGCGGGAAAATCGTCCTCCTCGGCGTGGACCTAAACTCGTGCACCACGGTGCACACCGTGGAGGAGCTGGCGGAGTCGCCCTGGCACCTGCTGCCGGAGCCGGTAGCGGCGACGATCGTTGACGAAAACGGGCAAAAGCGCACGGTGCGCGTGCGCCTGCACCGCTGGGGGATCGAGCGCGACTTTACCGTGCTCGAGCCTGCGCTGCGCGAGCGGGAGCTAATTCAGGTGGGGAAGATCGGCGAGGCGGAGGTCCGCGTAATCGACGCCAAGGGATTGATCGACACCGGCGTGGAGCTGTTGCAAGAAAACCCCACGCTGTTTTTGGTCAACCCCGATGCCGTTCAGCGCCTGCTTGAGCAAGAGGAGCAGGAGGAAGGGGAACAGTAGGGCGCGGGGCCTAGGGTTGGCCCTCCTCGAGCCTTACCGCGATGCTCCGCGCATGGGCGGCGAGCCCCTCGGCCTCGGCGAGAAGCTGCACCGTACGCGCGCGGGCCACGAGCGCCTCGCGCGAATACGAGATAATGCTCGTGCGCTTTAGGAAATCTTCCACCCCGAGCACCGACATAAACCGGCTCATCCCCTCCGTGGGGAGAACGTGCGACGGCCCGGCGACGTAATCGCCCACCGGCTCCGGCGCGTAGCGCCCGAGGAACACCGCGCCCGCGTTTTCGATTAGCCCGAGCAGCCGCCCCGGGTCGCCCTCGACGATGATCTCCAGGTGCTCCGGGGCGATGGCGTTGGCCACGCGCGCGCAGTCGGCGAGGTCGCGGCAGAGGACGATCGCCCCCCGCTCGGCGAGGTTTTTCTCCGCCGTCTCGCGCCGGGGAAGGTCGGCGAGCTGGCGCTCTAGCTCGGCGAGCACGTCCTCGGCGAGGGCGCTTGAGGGCGTGCATAACACCGCCGACGACCCCGGGCCGTGCTCGAGCTGGCTGAGCAGGTCCGCGGCAACATAGCGCGCGGGCGCGCTCTCGTCGGCGATGACCAAAACGTCGCTCGGCCCGGGAAGGCACTCGATGCCCACCTGGCCGAACACCGCGCGCTTGGCGAGCAGGACGTAGATGTTGCCCGGCCCGACGATCTTGTCCACGCGGGGGACGGTTTCCGTGCCGAAGGCCATGGCGGCGATGGCCTGGGCCCCGCCGATGGCGAAGATGCGGTCGACCCCGGCGAGGCTCGCCGCGACGAGCATTAGCTGGTTAACCCGACCATCGCGCGCGGGCGGCGTGCATAAAACGATCTCCCGCACCCCGGCGACCTTTGCCGGAATGGCGCTCATGTAGACGCTCGAGGGGAGGGGCAGCCCGCCCGGGGCGTAGACGCCTACGCGGCGGATGGGCGTATACTTGACCCCCAGCGCGTAGCCCTCGAAATGTTCCAGCCACGATCGCTGCAGGCACAGCTCGTGAAACCGGCGCACGCTCTCGCACGCCTGCTGTAGGGCGCGGACGACGTCCGGGTCGGCCTCGCGCAGGGCCGCGGTAACCTCGTCCTCGCCTACCTCAAGCCTCTCCGCGCGCATTTCTGGGCAGTCAAACCGCCGCGTATAGTCGAGGACCGCGGCGTCGCCCTCGCGGCGCACGCGCTGGACGATCTCCTCCACGGCGCGCGCCTCATCTTCATAGCGCTCGAGCAGCGGCGGGCGAAGCTCGGCGGCGATCGCCTCCGGCGAGTGTTTTTCGGTGTCGAAGCGGCGGACGCTGACCATTGCCCTCACCCTCGCCAACCTGCGCCGCCCTAGCGCTGGGGCCAGAGCTCGTCCAGCACTTTGTCCAAAAAAGCCTTCGTCTTGCGCGAGGACTCTAGCGGCGTGGGGTTTTGCCACATATCCACTTGTATCCACCCGCGATAGCCAACCTGCTTGAGCTTGCGCAAAATGGCGCGCAGGTCGAGGTTGCCCTCGCCCGCGGCCAGGTGCTTGCTCGAGTGCACGCGCCCGTTGTGCACGAGCTGGGTCCCGTCGCTGTCCGCGAAATGCACGTGAAAGATGCGCTTGCCCACGCGCTCGAGCACGCCTAACGGGTCGCCGCCGGAGGTCGTCGCGGCGTGCGTGGGGTCGTAGATCACGCCGAACATGGGGCTGCCCGTGGCCTCGATAATGCGCAGGGCGATGTCGTAGTTGTAGTCAATCTGCACGGGCTCGGGCTCGATGGTGAACTTAATCCCCAGCTCCTCGGCGACCGGGGCCACCTGGCGGAAAACGTCGGCCAGGCGGCGCACGATTACCTCGTCGGGTAGATCCGGCCGGCGGCCCCCGGGCCACACGCCGGCATACTCCCCACCCAACGCTTTTACCAGGCGCAGGTGGCGGATGATCTCCTGGGCATAGGCCCGGCGCTCGCGCGGGTCGGGGGAGATCGCCCGGCCGCGGCGCGGGGCGCACTGCAGACCGATGATCTTCAGGCCCAGGCGCTCATAGCGCTCGCGCAGCCGCTGCACGGCCTGCTCGTCCTCCGGGTCGGGGAACGGCTCGATGGCGTTCATCAGCTCAATGCCCTCGTAGCCGAGCTCCGCCGCGTGGCGCAGGATCTCGTCGCACGTTATCTGGTAGCCCCACATGTCGCCGGAGACAAAGCCGTTTTCGCCCAAGGCAAGCTTCCAGCGCTCGGGCGCGGGGGCGCTGTGCTGGGCAAAGCTCGCTCCGGAAAGGAGCGCAACAAGGACAACAAGCCCGACCTCTGCGTGGAGCATCGCGCGCTCCCTCTTCCCCAGCGTCGGCGCTATCTGTCGCGCCAAGCGCTACTTAAAGTTGGCCAGCGCGGCGTCCATCTCGCCGAGGAACTCCTGCGGGCCGCGGTAGCCGACAACGCGGTGGATCTCGTGGCCCTCCTCATCTAAGAAGAGCACGGTGGGATAGGCGTCGATGTTATAGCGGTAGAGGAGATCCTCGCGCGCGTCGCCGTTAACCTTGACGCAGACGAACTGCTCCGCCTTGCTCTGCACGTCGGGGTCGGAGTAGGTATCCTCGTCGAGCTTGCCGCACCAGCCGCACCAATCGCTATAAAAGTCGACCATAAGCGGCTTGTTTTCTTGGCCGGCCTTGGCGAGGGCGGCGTCGAAGTCCGTAAGCCAACCGACTTCCACGCCTGCGGCCGTGGGGGCCTCCGTTTGCTGGGCCTCGGTAACCGCTGTTTGCTCCGGCTGCTCCGGCGTGGAGGCCTGCGACTGCTCCGCTGTCTGCTGCCGGGCGCAGCCCGCACAAAGCAGGGCCGCGACAACGAAGAGGACCAGCGCGGGCCAGAGAAAAGCACTGCGCATGGTCTCACCCCCTAAAGGTGTGCGCCAAGTTCAGCGCGCGGACATATGTTCCTGCGCGCGGCTGGCCTAGCGAAAGCCTAGCCCGAGCTTTTGGGCTTTGGAGCGGATGTACTCCGCCGCCTGGCGATATTCCTCTTCCGTTTTCAAATGCTCGAGCATGAGCGGGGTGTCCGGATGGAGCTTGCTTAGCTCGCGCAAGAACACATCGTAGTCGAGCCCGCCCAGCCCGGGGCGCACCTCGTCCAGGTGCACCGTTAGCTTGGGGCTGAGCAAAATGTCCTTCGCGTGGCAGCTTTTGATGTGCGGCCCGAGCTTGGCGAAGCACTCGCGAATTAGCTCGCCGTTTTTAAAATAGCGCTGCGGGCTGCACACAAGGTTTACCGGGTCAAGATGCGCCGCGAACTGGTTGCGGTTTATCGCCTGAATGAGCTCGAGGTAGCTCTCCGGCGAGTCGGGGAAGATCCAGGGCATCGTCTCCAGGGTATAAAACGTGCGGCGGGGCTTGACGTCGTCGATGATCTCCCGCACGACCTCGACGATCATGTCAAACGTCTCGCGGGTGAGGTTGTCCGGGTGGGGGCCGTCCCACTTGGGCCCGCGCGAGCCGGCGATGTTCACGCAGCAGCGCGCGCCGATCTCGTCGGCGAGGGCAAGGCGCTTTTTGCAGCGCTCAACCGCGCGCTTGCGCTCCTGCTCGTCGGGGCTAATGGGGTTGCTCCACGCGCCCACCTCGGCGATAACAATCCCCGCCTCGCGCGCGGCGCGGGCATAGGCGGCGATCGTCTGCTCGTCGGCACCCTCGCCCACGGGGCAGTAGGCCGCGCTATAGCCCTGGCGCTTTACTGCGGCGACCCACTTCTCGGGCGTTGACGCGTCGCCGAAAACCGGCCCGCCCAGCCGCATTGCGCGCACCCCCTTCGCTGCGCTAGCCTGCTCCGCTGCGCCTGCGCGCCGCGCGCAACGCTCTGTCCAGCCATTTCGGGGAAAACGGCCCGTCTTTCGTCTTCTTCGGCTCAAACGGGTCGGGCTTGCTCCCGTCGTAGTCCCACAGAGCAATCCACGGGTCGTCGGTCTCCGTCATCCAGCGCTTGAGGCGCTCGCGAAGGTCGTTTAGCACATCGCGGTAGGCGGGGTCGTCGGCGAGGTTGTGAAACTCGTTCGGGTCGTTCTCCAAGTCATACAGCTCTTCGTGCGGGTGGCGCACGACGCGCTCAAGCAGAAATCGCGCGCGGGGGTTGGTGTCCCAAAGCTGCATCAGCTCGCGCGCGACGACCCCGGCCAGGGCGTTGTTGCGAAACTCGATGTCCGGGCGCAGGTTGCGAATGTACTTAAAGCGATGGGTGCGAATGACGCGGGTGGGGAAGTAGCGGTTGCCCTGGGCCTTGGTGTGCTCGGCGAAGATTTGCTCGGCGCCGCGCTTGTCCTCGTCAAGCAGCACGCGGAGGAACGAGCGGCCTTGAATTTTCGGGTCAACCTCAACCCCGGCGGCCTCGAGGAACGTGGGGAGGATGTCCACCGCGCTAACCAAAGCGTCGCTCACCCGCCCGGGGGCGATAACGCCGGGCCAGCGCGCGAGAAACGGGATGTGAATCCCTGCGTCGAACATCGTTGTCTTCGCTCCGGGCAGCGATGGCCCGTGGTCGCTGATGAGCACGACGAGCGTACTGTCGCGCTTGCCGGCGTCGTCAAGTGCGGCGAGGATGGCGCCGATGGTGGCGTCGGCGCGGCTGTGGGCGTCGTACATTAAAGCGAGGTCTTTGCGCACGGTTGGCGTGTCCAGGCAATAGGGGGGCACGGGGACGTCCTCCGGGCGATGGGGGTTGGGCCAGGGCGGGTTGCCGCGGCCCTGGCCGGGATAGGGCCTGTGGGGGTCGGTAATGTTGGCCATGAGGAAAAACGGCTTGTCGCCCGCCTCGCGCAAAAACCGGGCCACGGCGGCGCCCATCGCCCGCGGCGAGCGCGTGTTGACCTTCCCCGTAAGCACCAAATGGTCAAATGGGAACTGGTCCTCCGCGCCGGCCACGTGAAACTTGCCGATTAGCCCCGTATAGTAGCCCGCGGGGTTGAGGTAGGCGGGAAACGTGCGCACCCAGCGGTGCAGCTTAACCTCGGGAATGAACCCATAGTGCCCGTTA
Source organism: uncultured Armatimonadia bacterium (assembly GCA_964565895.1). Classification (GTDB taxonomy): domain Bacteria; phylum Armatimonadota; class Zipacnadia; order UBA1398; family CAZMGT01; genus CAZMGT01. The sequence continues at coordinate 5,209 of CAZMGT010000045.1, read as the reverse complement.
GCATGAGGGAACAGGCCGGTGAGCATTGCCGAGCGGCTGGGGCAGCAGCAGGTGGAGACGACAAAGCCATAGTTAAAGCGCAGGCCCTCGCCGGCCAAGCGGTCGATGTGCGGGGTTGTTGCCTGGCGGTCGCCATAGCAGCCGAGCATAAGCCCCATGTCGTCTGTGGTAATGAACAAAAGATTTGGCTTTTCGCCCGGGCCGAGAGCATGCGCCGCGCGCGCCCAAAGCCGCGCAGCCAGGGCAGATGCGCCCGCGGCCCTGAGGAACTGCCGACGTGAGATGCGGTTCATGGTTAAGCTTCTCTCCCTTGCCAAACATCGGGGCGGAGCAACGCGCCCGCGCTTTGTTCGTGCGCGGGCCTGGGCGAACCTTCCTCGGCGCAGGCCAAGGGTAGAACGGCAGGGCGCCGGAGCTCGCGGCGAACCGAGGTTGAGCGGCAAGCGAAGCGCAGCCCAGCGCGCGGGACGCGCTTGGGCCCGTTGTGGCGAATTTGGCGGAAATTTCACCTATTACTCACCATATGCACGCAAAATGCACACAGGCTGCGACGAACTAAACGAAAACTGACCCGCGGTGAAGGAGAAACGGGCGGCGATTAGAAGAAATCGGCGGAAAACCATTATCTCGCTGCACACGGCAAGGCGTGCGGGAACTTAGCTGCATGCGCCGTTGAGCTGCGGACTGAGAGGGGAGCAACCTTCAGTTGCCGCAACGTGGGGGGAAGGCGCGCAGCGTCCGCGCTGCACAGTTTGCCGAAGCCGCCGCGCAACTTGCCGGCTCGCTTAGCCTGGACGCCATCCTTACCGCCCTCTGCCGCGCCGCCACTACCGTCCTGGGTTATTCCCACTGCTGGATCGCTCTTTTGGGCAGCGACGGGGCGCTGAACATGGTGGCCCAGCAAGGGTTCCCGGCGCGCCCCGGCGAGCAGCCCGCCCCGCACGACAAGCACGAGCTGCTTTTCGCCTTGGCCCGGGCGGCGATCGACTCCGGCGAGCCGCAGATCTGCCACAACCTACTCGTGGACGTAGCGTACGAGCGCTGGCGCGACGAGGCGGCGCAATGCGGCTTTCGCAGCGCCGCGGCGTTTGCTTTGCGCGCGGCAAAGGGGCCCATTGGGGCCCTTGTTTTGTGCTCCGAGCGGGAAAACCCGTTCGACGAGGAGGAGCGCGCCCTGCTTTCCTCGTTCGCCCTGCACAGCGCCCTGGCCATTAGCGCCGCGCGCGAGAGCGCCCTGTTGCTTGAGATGCTCAACGAGCAAAAGTCCCTCCAGCGCGTCGTCGCCGAGTCGCGCGACCGCTACCGCACGGTGATCGACAGCACGCCGGACATCGTGTTTGCCATGGACGGCGAGGGGCGGATAACGTTCGCCAACCGCAGGGCGGCGGAGCTTGCCGGGGTCCCGATAACGGAGCTTATCGGGCAGCCCGTGGAGGCGATCCTCGCCCCGCAGTCGGCGGAGCTCGTCAAGCAGGCGGGGGCGCGAGGAATGGCCGGCGAGAGCGTGCTTCCGTTCGAGGTCGAGCTTGTGCACAGCCGCGGGGCGCGTATCCCCGCGGAGGTGCATACCAGCGTAACGCGTGACGCCTCGGGAAAGATCATCGGCGTGCAGGGCGTGGCGCGCGACATTCGCGAGCGCAAGAAGCTCGAGGAGCAGCTCCAGCACCTGCAGCGGCTGGAGACGGTGAGCGCGCTGGCCGCGGGGGTGGCCCACGACTTTAACAACATTCTCATGGCCATTTTGGGCTCCGTGAGTCTTATGCGCGCGGAGGCCGGCGCGGACCACCCCTGGCTGGAGCGCCTGGGGCAGATCGAAAAATCCGCCGAGCGCGCGGCTCAATTGACCCAAAGCCTCCTTGCCTTTAGCCAGCAGCGCACCCCGCGGCGCGAGCCCGTGGACCTGGGCCTGCTCCTGCGCGAGTTCGTGCGCGAGCTGCGCAAAGCGCTGCCCGAGAGCATTACCGTGCGCACGCACCTCCGCCGCGACGTGCCGCCCATCTCCGGCGAGGCGACGCAGTTGCGCCAGGCGCTGGAAAACATTTGCGCCAACGCGCGCGAGGCCATGCCCGACGGGGGGACGCTGAGCATTTCGCTCTCCGAGCGGCAGGTGGGGCAGGAGCAGGCGGCGGAGAACATCGAGGCCCGGCCGGGGAGGTTCGCGGTAATCGCCGTGCGCGATACGGGCTGTGGGATGGACGAGGAGACGCGGGCGCGCCTGTTTGAGCCGTTTTTCACGACAAAGGACCCCGAGGAGCACCGCGGGCTGGGCCTCGCCGTAGCCTATGGCATCGTGAAGGCCCACGAGGGGTGGATCGCCGTGCGCTCCGAGCCCGGGCGGGGGACGACCGTGGAGATTTTTCTCCCCCGGCACGCCGCCCCGGCGGTCGAGGCGCCTGTCGGCGAGGCGGCGCCCGAGGCGCGGCAGACGATCCTTGTTGTCGACGACGAGGAGATCGTGCGCGGGGTGGCCCGCGAGGCGCTCGAGGCCCAGGGATATCGCGTATTCGAGGCCGAGGACGGCGTGCGGGCGCTGGAGATATTCCGCGCCCACGCCCAGGAGATCGACCTTGTTGTGCTAGACCTAACCATGCCGCGGATGAACGGGGCGCAGTGCCTGGGCCGCCTGCGCGAGATAAACCCCGAGGTGAAGGTTATCATGACCAGCGGGCATATCGGGGCGCTGGCCCCCGAGGACCTCGGGGCAGAGGACATGCCGCCGTTTTTGCGCAAGCCCTATCGTTTGGAGCAGCTCGTGAGCATTGTCCGCCTGCTCCTCGGGCAGGAGCAGTAGGCGCCGGCGGGGCATGTTTTGTCGCGGCCTGCGCGCCGCTTTGCAAAATCTCCCCCACAAGGATTATCCTCGGCAGCCAGAGAAGACAATCGCGGTTTCTTGCCCGGCCGCCGCAAAGCGCAGGACAAGCGCGGCGCGAGGGCAACCACTGCAACAGAGGTGATCTCCATGGCGGACAACAGTTTGGCGAGACTGGCCGCGACACACCCCGAGCTGGAGATCTGGTGGGACTCATCGCCGCTGATCTTCGAGAGCTGGAGAAAAGAGGTTTTGGAAGCTGCCGCGGGGACGCCGTTTGAGCCCCGGGCGAAGGAGATCCTCGAGGACATCTGGTCGCTCTTTGTCGGGTGCACGACCAACCCTCCGCTAACGAAGCAGGTCGTGGACCGCGACCCGGCGCCCTGGGAGGAGTGGATCCGCAACGAGGTCGCGGGGAGCGCGAAGGTGGATCACTTCGACGTGTTCTGGAAGCTGTATAGCTCGGTGGTCAAAAAGGGCGCCGAGGCGTTTTTGGAGGTGCACGAAAAAAGCAACGGCAAGCTGGGCTATATCTCGGGCCAGGTTGACCCGCGCGTGCTCCAGGATACGCGAAAAATGGTCGCCCAGGCCATTGCCCTTAACTCGATGAGCCCGAACATCATGATTAAAATGCCCGGCACGAAGGAGGGCATCTACGGCATTACCATCCTCACCGCGATGGGCATTCCCACCAACGCCACGCTCACGTTTACCCTAAGCCAGCTTATGAGCGTGGCCGAGGCGGTGAAGGTTGGCCTGGAGCTCGCCCGCAAAAACGGCGTGGACCTCTCCGCCTGGCGCAGCGTGATTACCCTTATGCTCGGGCGCATGGAGGACTGCAAGGTATTTCACCAGCAGGCCGAGGAGCTGGGGATCGAGCTCAGCGAGGCCGACCGCCGCTGGGCGGGCATTGCCGTGTTTAACAAAGCGCTGCGGCTGATTAAAGAGCGCGGCTATGAATCTAAGCTGCTTGCCGCGTCCATGCGCTTGGGGCCCACCGTAGACGGCAAGCAGCGCGTGTGGCACTTGGAGAAGCTCGCCGGCAAGCCCGTCGTGCTAACCATCTTCCCCAATGTCATCGAAACCTGGCTGCGCGAGTACGACGGCGAGGAGATCGACCCCTCGCCGGAGGACGCCCCGCCGGAGGTCATCGAAAAGCTGCTTAAGATCCCCTACTTCAACGAGGCGTATAACGAAGGCCAGCCGCAGGAGGAGTTTATCAACCACGGCGCGGTGATCGAGACGGCAAACCAGTTCTCCCAGGCGACGAACGACTTGCAGGAGTTCGTGCGCGAGCGCATCGGCAAGTCCTAGGCCGCGGCCAGGTCAAACGAGCGGCAGCGCGCTCCGCAGCAGGGCGCGGGGCCGCTTTGTTGTTGCTGCGCAGGGCTAGGGAAGCTCCGCAGCGCCGGCCGCCGGCCCAAATCGCGCGCTCTATCGCTCCGCGGGCTGAAGGAAGTTGCCCTCGTTCTTGGCAAACGCCGCCTTAAGAATGCGCAGCCGCGGGGTGTCGGCAAGCGGCGTGCGGTTTTCTGGATCGGGCCCGAGCTCCGGGTTCCACACGGCGGCCTCGCGGAACGAGTGATAGGCCCAGGACCAACCGTATTGCTCGGCGACGCTGATTACGTCGGCGACCCACTGGTCTGCCCCCGGGGCGGTGCGCATGGCGCTGAACTCGCCGAGGAAGATAATTGCCTTGCGCTCGCGCTGAAAGCGTGCCGCAGGGGCCAGGGCGCGGGCGATGGTCTCGCGGGTCCAGACGACCTTGCTCCCGCGGCCCTGCTCGTCGAGAAACCAGCCCTCGCACCCCGGGTAGGCCACGCCTGTGGGCCGGCGCTCAATCCCCTGGTGCGTGAAGTTCCCCGGCTGGTAAAAGTGGGGGCTATAGATAATCCGCGCGTCGGGCATGTTCTCGGGAAAGTAAAACAGCCCCGTCATGCGCGTGGTAATCGTCCGCCCGCCCTTGCGGAGAACCGGCGGCTCGACGATGATCGGGGTCTCCTTATCGTACTTGCGAATGGCGCCGATGAGCCGACGGACGAGCGCGTTCCAGTCCGCAGGGCTTCCGGGCGGAGCGTCGGCGGGGATGGCCGGCTCGTTCATCAGGTCGTAGCCGATCACCTCTGGCCGGCCGGCGAACTCGCGGGCGATCCTCTCCCACATTTGGACGAGCAGGTCGCCGAATTTCGGGTCGCGCCAGAGCTCGTCGTCGGGAAACGTAGTTGTCGAGCGTTTGGTGCCGGGCGTGGTGTGTGGGTCAATGACGACGTAGATGCCGGCGCGGCGGGCGAGGTCGCACAGCCTGTGCAGGGCGGCCCAGTTTTCCTCGACGAAGCCATAGGGGGGTTGTTTGCTGCGCAGTGGGGTTCTGTTGCCCAGCGCGCGGATAACGTTTGCCCG
>CAZMGT010000044.1:0-33522 GCA_964565895.1 uncultured Armatimonadia bacterium | reverse complement strand
CCGAGATCTACACTCTTTCCCTACACGACGCTCTTCCGATCTGCTACAACAAAACTCCTATCCTCAAAATGGTCTAGATGGGAGACGTTAATGACGTTTACCGGGACCCGGCCATCCTCGCAAGCCAAGAGTTTTTCTATCTGTAGTGGAGCACCCAGGAACCACATTCTTTCAGGCCCGGAAAGAAGCGTGTTGATCTTGTTTACAAGCCTTGCCTTTCTGTTCTCAGCGTTAATGTACTGGTCGACAGGCAGGCCTCCTATCGTTTCGAAGGGCGGATCCTGAACGAGACGCAAAAGACTCTTCAGTCCTTCCTCACCGGAGAGGTCGATACCGTGTAACCAAGCATAATGCACGATTTCGTAAAGATAGTTCCTCTCGTTTTCGATGCGTGTTCTTTTCGTCCCAGGATACAGGCGATCGATAAACGCGTTTGTCAGCGACGCGACGAGATCATCGAAAGTCTCCCTGTCTTGCTGGAACATTCTTTTCGGATCCTCAGGAGCCTCAAACTGCGAACCGAAGCTCATTTGAAGTCCTTTGCTTGACCGCGGTGTGTAGATGCGCACAACGACCCGGCGAGCGAACTGCTCGCCAGCGCGGACGTCCAAGCCAAACTCTTCTAACCCTTGCCTATGTCTTTTTGCCGCGTCCTGAGCACATCTCTTGCGCTCTTCCGTGGTTGCGCCTTCGATCCACTCTTCGAAGTCTTGAGGCGAACTTTCAAAGGGGGCGATAGCCAATGAGCTAAGGTCGCCCTTCAGATCAACCAAGATGCTTGGAATGCCATGCAATGCAGCCTCTTCAATTACTGCCTTTGCGAGCACAGTCTTTCCAGATCCCGTTACGCCGCAGACAAAGACATGGGTAAGCAAATCGACGATCGGAAAATAGTAGTCTCTACCCAACTCGTACTTGCGCGCAGCGACCATGTTATATCGCTTTCCCACGAACAGCCCCCTCGCACTCACTGGAGTACGGCTGTCAAACGAAATCCTGATGGGCTCTGGCTGGGAGGTGTCTACCGCAATCACGACATTGGAGTCCTCGTCAGGTTCATAGTAGCGATACAACTCACCAAGTCCACCCAAAAGCCGCCGAGAAGGATAAAGGTCGACTACATATTCGTTTCCGTCATCATCTACGGCACGCACAGGCAGTTTTTCTAGCCGGGTCGGAAACAGGCGCACGAGTTCCTCCGGAACTTCAAGATACTGCCGCCTAAAGCTGTTCACCGGTATTGTAAATCGAGGCATATTCACCCCTCCTTACGGACTCTCCACAATAGACGACAAAAGCGCGACGAGGCGATCGCGTTGCCTGGTAAGCTGCTCGTTATCGACGGACCGCAGCGATTCTTCGTCCGCCCGCATTGCTTTTTGCACCGCGCTCAGTTTCCTCTCCAGCCCGGCGATTTCCTGGCAAACTCGCGCGGACCTGCGCCTCAGCCGAGGTGCCAAAAGCATTCCTAGTCTGATAAAAAACCTATAGAACCACGGAAGAGAGCCCGCCGAAAGGCGCGCAAATATCGACCGCCGAAGAGCCAGAAGGGAAGCTCCGATTCTGTCCTCCTGCGATCTGAGCACTGCCAGTCGTTTCGTAATCTTACTCCACTCGTCCAGCCTGCGTTGGCAAAGTTCTAGCCCCCGTTTCCACTGCTCAATCCACTCAGCAAGTCCCCATCGGCCGTCCGTGAGCCGAATCAAGCGAGAGTCGCTCGGGGAAAGAAAACTAGTTGACTTTACCTCGCCTGCAGGGATGCGGAAGTACCCTGCAATCCACTCGGCGATTTCAGCAGTGCTCGCTGGCTCGTTCCTCTCGCGAAGGCACTCATAGACAAGGTCGCGATCCGCAATGGCGAAAACCAGTGATTGCTTATCCACGCCTCTTGGGCGCAAGCCGCTTGTCCACGCACTAAGCCCCCAAAACGTGCTGCAGCCTTCGCGGGGGGCAAACAAATGTGGGTTCGCGCGTAAGCATCGTAGAACAACGGCGTCGTCAATACCTTTGTGAACATCGCGCTGAAGCCGGCGCGCAATGCCTGCGGCGCTGAGGTACACTTCGCTCTTACTCAGCTCGTGGTAGACAAAATCTCTGAGCGGCTGTCCATACGTTTCGCGCTCGCTCTCCGACTCGTGTTCAGCGGTCCACTCCTCTTCAACAGCTCCGTGCACAGCGTAAAGACGAGGTAACTCCTTGGAAGTACGTGGTGCCTCTATGCGAAGCACGTCGCGCTCCTTCAGCGCATTTTCTGAAAACCAACGAGCAAGGTCGCTGCTCTGAAGGTATCGGCCCTTTCTTGTTGCCGTCACTCTGGTCTGACCGTACGTCGCGAAAACAATACTTTCGCTCCACTGATAAAACCTAATCATAATCTCAAGACCAGGAGTAACGCGCAATATCCCATTTTCCGCCTCAAAGTTCCTAAGCGTTACCTGCACGTACGGAGGCGGGCACCGCCGCACGCTCGCGCGGCGGGTCCTTGGACGGCGGCGCGTTTCGGTCTTGTCTCTTCCAGCGGGCGTTAGCGCCTTTTCTACCGCCTTAGCTGCCTCACGCCCAGGGTTTACCGGCGTGCGACCGCCACAAACTTGTGTACCCAGCTCGTCGAAGCCGTAATGTTCGCTGAAATCCTCGGGTTTGTTGCGGCACGCTTTGCAGAGAGGGTTGGAAGGGTCGGGAACGCAGGGAAAAGAAGGGATTCCCTGACTGCCTTGCTGAAGTCTACGTTCTAACTCCTCGCGCCAAGTTAGCCCATGCTGGTTCTTGCTGTGTGGGTCTTTTTTGCTCTGCTCGGAAAGCCATTTTACCTCTTTCGGGCAATATCGGACTTTCTTTCTAGCTCCAACCCACTTTCGGGAAAAATGAGCCTGCACGTCGCCAAACCCTCAACATAAATTCTGGCGCGCTGGGCAGGATTCGAACCTGCAATCTCCTGATCCGTAGTCAGGTGCCTTAATCCATTTGGCCACCAGCGCGCCAGGAGGGGGAGGGTTGGCGGAGAGGGAGGGATTCGAACCCTCGATGGAGCTTAATCGCCCCATATCTACTTAGCAGGCAGACGCCTTCAGCCACTCGGCCACCTCTCCGCCGCCAAAAAAGTATAGCATCTTGCGCCCCGCCGATCAACGCCCCTGGGCAACTGCGCGCGAAATTTCCTCCCCCAGCGCCACCCGCGCCCCCTCTAGCACCTCCGGCCGCTTCTCCCACTCCCACCAGCTCCGCGCCACACGGTGGCACAGCTCCGCCGTGCGCTCTCGCCCGAGGACCTTCTCCCCAAGCTTAAGATACTCAAAGTCCTCCATTCCCTCGCGCAGCATCTTCAGGCGCATCGAGGCCACCGGCCCGCGCGTCCCCGCGGGCGGGCCGGGGTAAAACAGCATCCCCTCTTGGTTCCAGCGCTCGCGGAAGCTAAGGGCCTCCGTCCACGGGTCGTCAACATGGCTCCAGAATGTTGTGCTCCAGTAGAGCAGACCAACGCAGTTATAGTGCCAGCTCATCCACAGCGGCACGCGATAGTTGAGCAGCGGGAAATCAAGCTCCCACCACGGCGTGGGTTGTTTGCCCTGGCACAGCGCGGTATACGTCCAAAACTCCTCCCCCAGTTTCTGCCGCGCCAGGCAGTCTTCCTCATTCCACAGCGGCCACAGCGGACACCAAATGTCTACCGCGCCGAACAGGTTGCCCCATTCTGGCTTTTGCGGTGTGGGTTGCTCGGTAACCAGCAGCTTAAGCCCTGGCGCCGCCTCGTGAATGAGCTTTGCCGCTTGCCGCACGCGCTCGTAGGCGTCGGGGTCGTTGGGCTCGTCGATGCAATAGATATACGCGTCCTCAAGCCGCCCATGCCGCTTCAGCCAGTCGCGCCAGGCGCGCAAGTAGCGCGCGGCCTTCGCGCGGCCGGCGCCGAGCGCGTCGCGCACCGGCGAGCTTAGGCGAAAGGGCACCTGGATCGAGTTCCAGTGTAGCTCGTCAAGCCGCGCAATAAGCTCTTTTTCGACCTCGGCGAACCGCGGCGTCCCGTCCTCGGCGACCGGCGGCGCAAGTCCCGCGGGAAAGCTAGGCATTAGCCGGTGCGCGCAAAGGGCGTTTTCATAAAGCCGCTGGATTTCCAACCACCGCTCCTGGGGCACGCCGAGCTTTTGCAGTGAGCTTGAGCGAATGCCCGGAAAGTGCGAGCGCATGCTTGGGCGATCGGGCAGCTCGAAATTAAACACCGTTAGCGTAACGTCTGCCCTGAGCTTCGCGCCGCCCTCCAGGGAAAAGGTAACCGCGCCGCGATAGTCCCCCGGCGCGGTGCCCTTGGGCACGTATGCCTCAACCCAAAATGCCTGCGCGCGACCGGCCGGTACCTCTGCGGGAAGCGCGACAAACCGCGGCTTGCCGGCCAATGCTTCTTCCTTTGGTATGCGCACGGGGATCAACGCGTCCGGGTACCATCCCGGCTGAGCGTCGGAGCGATAGCTCGGCTTTTTCACCTCGATATAATGCTCGCGAAAGCAGCGGACGTTCTCCGCAGCGATGCGCCCGCGCGCGGAGGTTAGGTCCGACACATCGATCGCGCGCACGGTAATTGCTCTCGCTCCCGAGGCCACGACTACCTGAAACGGCTCCCATTCGTTGCGCGCGGCGTAGATGTGAATCGCCGGCGCGGGCTTGCTTAGCTGGTCGGGCATAAAGCGCTGCATTGGCGAGGCAGTCCAGAGATAAGGCCCTTGCTGGCCCATTGCGCAAAGCCCAAAACACGCCCCAATAACTGCAACCGTGGCAAGCATCGGCTCATCACCCGTAGGTGTTTTTCTGCGCGCGCCGATCTCTCTCCTCGCCCCGGCCAAAGCGATACTTGCCTTGGCTGGCGGTTTCGTGCCACACTGGCGCAAAGATTCGCAGGGAGGCGCTACGCAGCATGACCTCGCGCGAGCGCATTTTCGCCGCGCTGTCGCACCGCGAGCCAGACCGCGTGCCGTTTGACCTCGGAGGCACGGTGGTTACCGGAATTTGCCTGGGGGCCTATCGCGAGCTCGTGCGGGCACTAGGGCTCGCCGAGCAGCCGGAGTGCCTGCACCGCACGCAGCAGCTCGCCCGGCCCAGCGAGGCGTTGCTCGAGCGGCTCCGCGTTGACACCAGGGGCCTGCTCCCCGGCCCAGACCCCTCTTGGCGCCCACGCGAGTGGCAGGACGAAAGCTACTTATATTTCGAGGACCAGTGGGGAACGCACCACCGCATGCCAAAACGCGGGGGGCTTTATTACGACGTCTGTCGCGCCCCGCTGGGCGAGCCAGAGGTGCTTTCCCCAAGCGATGTCGCCGCCTACCCCATGCCCGATGCCGCAAACCCGCTAACAGTCCGCGGGCTGCGCGAGCAAGCCGAGCGCTTTCGCGCGCAGGGCAAATGCGTAATCTTAAAAAGCCCCTGCGCCGGGGCGCTTGAGATGGCCACCAGGCTGCGCGGCATGGACAAGTTTCTCATGGACCTCGCCCTTGCCCCGCGCGCCGCGGCAATGCTCATGGACCGCATTATAGAGCTGAAGATCGAATACTGGCGCATGGCCATGGCCGAGTTGGGCCACTGCGTCGACGTGCTCATGGAGGCCGACGATTACGGCACGCAAAACGGCCTCCTGCTCGCCCCTGCGATGTGGCGGAAGATGGTTAAACCCCGGCTGGCGCGGCTCGTTGCCGAGGTGAAGAAAGCGAGCGGGGGCAAGCCGCTGTTCTTCCACTCCTGCGGGGCGGTGCGCGAGGTTATTCCGGACCTCATCGAGCTTGGCATAGACATCCTAAACCCCGTGCAGCTCTCCGCCGCGGGAATGGATACTGCGGAGCTAAAGCGGCTGTTCGGCGACGACCTTGTGTTTTGGGGTGGCGGCGCGGACACACAGACCGTCCTCGCCCAAGCGACGCCGGCGCAAGTGCGCGAGCATGTTAAGCGGCAGATCGACATCCTCGCTCCCGCGGGCGGGTTTGTGTTTGCCGCGGTGCACAACATCCAAAACGACGTTCCCCCGGAAAACATCCTCGCTATGTGGGAGACGCTTATGGAGCACGGGCGCTATTGACCCCGCCCGGGCGACGCTTGCCCGAGCACCCCCCGCGCGAGCTCGGCGATGCGCGAAAACTCCCCCGGGGCGATGACGTGTGGCGCTTGGGCAGCGACCTTTGGGCTTTCCGGAGCGACGGCAACGCCCACCGCGGCCCGGCGCAATAAGGGAAGGTCGTTTTCGGAATCGCCCACGGCCAGCGCCCGCTCCCAGCATCCGCCCAGCTCGCGCAACACCTGCTCGGCAACAGGCAGCTTGTTGTCGTCGTAAACGCGCACGATGGCCTCGCCGACAAGCACTCCATCGCGCGCGACGAGGCTGTTTGCCACCCAGCGGTCGAACCCCAGCTCGCGGGCCACGCGCCGGGCGAGAAGATCGAGCCCCGAGGAGACAATGGCCAAGCGAAAACCCAGCCGCCTAAGCTCGGCAACCGTTTCCGGCACGCCGCGAGCGAGGGCGATTTCCCCAGCGATCGCCTCCACCTTTGCCGCCGCAATGCCCGCCCACTCGCGCGCGTCGAGCTCGCAAAACGTGACATAGTCGATCTCGCCGCGCAAGTACTGCTCTTGATAGCGCTCCGCGCGGCCGCGCCAAATGCCCAGGCGCTCGTGCAGAAAGCGCCACGAGCTGCGCTCGGTGGTCAGTGTCCCGTCCAGGTCGAAGATGGCCACAAGCTGGGGCATGGGCGTTGGCAAGCCTCTCCGAGCACGACGATGATACACCGGGAAAAAACGCGGACAAAGCGCGGGAGTGGTGGGCCCGCCTGGATTCGAACCAGGGACCAACCGGTTATGAGCCGGCTGCTCTGACCGCTGAGCTACGGGCCCGCGGCAATTGAATTATATGCCCATCCGGCCCCCCCTGTCCACGCGCTCGCACCCTCGGCGCTGCCGCGGGCCTCTCTGCGGCTCAGTCGCGAAAGTAGCGCGGGCAGTCGGGCCGGGCGATCTCCCATGCCCTGTCCAGCGCCTGGCGCAGCTCCTCGGGCAGGGGCCCCGCGCGGCACGCGGCGAGGTTCGCGTCAAGCTGCTCCACGCGGCTTGCCCCGAGGATCACTCCGTCGGCCGCGGAGTGGTGCAGCAGCCAGCGCAGCGCGGCCTCGGTTAGCGAAATCCCCAGCCGCTGAGCCACGGGGCGCACCTCGTCCACGGCGCGAAAGTAGCTTTCCTTCCAAAACCTCGCGCGATACCACGGAAAGGCGTCGGCAAACCGCCCGCTTCGCGGCTCTGCGGCAAAGCTTTCGTACTTTCCCGTAAGCAGCCCGCCCGCGAGCGGGTTATACGCGACAAACACCTGGCCGAAGCGCCGGCAGGCGGGAATGAGCTCGCGCTCCACGTCGCGCGTCAGCGCGTTATACATCCCCTGATAGATCACCGGCTCGCTCAGCGCCTCGTGCTTGCAAGTGAGCACCGCCTCGGCCACCTGCCACGCGGCGTAGTTAGAAAGCCCCAGCTCGCGCACCTTTCCTTCGCGCACAAGCTCGTTACAGGCGGCAAGCGTTTCGGCCAGCGGCGTGTCGTTGTCCGGCTGGTGCAGGTAAAGGAGGTCCACGTAGTCCGTGCGCAGGCGGGCGAGGCTCGCCTCAACCTGCCGGCGCACCTCCGCCGGCCCCAAGCCCACGCGCGGGTGCTCGCCGATGGGCCCGGGGTGCACCTTTGTCGCCAAAAACACCTTCTCGCGCAGCCCGCCTCCCAGGATCGACCCTAAGATCTCCTCCGTCCGCCCGTTCTGATAGATATATGCTGTGTCGATCCAACTATGCCCCGCGTCCAAGAACATGCCCACCATGCGCGCGGCGTCCTCGGGCGATGTTTGGCCGCCGAAGGTCATCGTGCCTAGGATTACCCGATACGGCCGTCGCTCTTCGCTGCCCATCGCCCGCTCCTCTGCGGCGCCCTCTAACGCGACACCTTGTGCTCGTAGACCACATTGCCCTCGACGTCGTGGAAGCGAAAGGCGATCGTCGGCCTCCCGCCCTCCTCGAACACGGTGACTGAGAGAAACCCGCCCTTTACGCGGTGGAAGCGATGATAGCGCGGGTCCTCGCCCGGCGAGCCGCCGGCGTGCACGTCGCTTACGGGCCCACAGGAAAACTCCTGCACGCCCGTCTCCGGGTCTACGGAATAGTATTGCCAGTGCCGGTCGCCGCAGACGACGAAGAAATTGTCTAGCTTGTTCTCGTTAACCCAGCGGCGAAACGCGTTGCCCTCATAGGCAAACGCCTTGTTGGCGTGGTTGTCCGCTTTGGTCTTGCGGTCGGGGCCGACGATCGGCGTTGCGCTAATGAGCACGCGGAAATAGGCGTCGCTGGCCAGGATCGTGCGCTTCAGCCAGGCGAGCTGCTCTTTGCCCCAAATGGTCTTATCCGGGCCGTCGGGGGCGGTGTTTGGCGAGCGAAAGTCGCGCCCCTCGGGCAGCCAAATCTGCAACCCCTTGCCCCAGCGAAACGTGCGATACGTCTTCTCCCCCATGGGCACCTGCTCGCGGAAAATCCTCTGCCCCTGGGCAAACGTAAACGGCGCAAGCCGCGGCTTAATCGTCGGCCAGCAGTCGTTGCAGTAAACGTCGTGGTCGTCCTTCATCCAATAGCCGGGCACGCGCCGGTGAAATTCGACGATCAGCGGCAAAGAATACATTCTGTGCCAGTGATAGCGGGCAAGCTTTACGCTGTTGGCCTTCGGCGAGCGGTTGTCGTAATAGACGGTATCGCCCGTCGCAACAAGAAAATTGGGGGCCAGGGCAAGCATCGCCCGATAGATCTTAAACCCACCCTCCGTATCCTGATGGGGATACATCTGCCCCGTGATAACGGTAAACCGCACCTCGGCCATTTTCTCCCGCGGCGGGGCGGTGCGGAACGAGCACAACGCGCTGCGCCGGCGCGCTGTCCCCGCGGGCGCCGTGCACTCCGCGACGTAGTAGTAGGTTGTATCGGGCGCCAGCCCGCTGAGCTTAAACTGATGCACAAAATCGTGCTCCGGGCCGACGGAATACCACTTCGTCGTCTTCGCTCCGCTGAGGTCCGCGCGCGTGCCATAGATCAGCCGCACCCGCCCGGGCGCCCCGGGGCAGCCGCCTTCAAGCTGGCGCTCGCTGATGTACAGCGGCAGCTTCTTCGGCCCGGGTTCGTGCCACGGGCTGTAATAGAATACCGCTTCGCGCCGCGCCTCGGGCTCTGCGGTAAGTCTTGTCCAAACGATGGCCGAGCTCGTGGTAACCTCGCCCACGCGGCAGCCCATGGCGAAATACGGCGCAGAGGGCTCGCTCGGCGAGCTTTGCGCGCTGCCTGCGACGATCGCCCAGCACGCGCAAACTAAGACGGCAAGACATAGCACAGCAAAAGTCAACCTGCGCATGTGAAAACCTCCAATCGCCTTTTCCCGCGGCCCAGCCTGGTCTAAGAAGGCGCGCGGACTTCCCTGGGCGAATTCGCTCGTTGTCTCCTCGGGGCCTTCATAGCCGTGCGGAGAGCGCCGCGTTGTCGCGAGGTGAGGCAGATGTGCCGCTTGCTGGTTTGCTCGCTTCTTTTGCTTGGCCTTTCCCTCCCCGGCTGGGGAGAGCAGTTTACGATAACCGTGCGCGCGGGCGAGCTCGACCGCGCCGACTGCCCCCTCAGCGCAGACATCCCCGTTCCCCCGGGCGTGCGCGGCGTGCGCCTGCTCGATGAAACGGGGCGCGAGGTTCCCTGCCAGCTTGTCCCGCGGGGAAATGGCCGCGCGACGCTCTACTGGCTGCTCCCCTCGCTTGCCAAGGGGCAAACGGCGCGCTATCGCGCCCAGCTTCTGCGCGCCGCCCCCTCCGCGTCGGAGCAGGTAAGCGTGGGCCAACCGCGCGCTGGAAAAGTGGAAATTCGCCTGCGCGGCGAGCCTCTGCTCACCTACAACTACGGCGGCGCCCTACCCTATCCGTTCTTCTGGCCCGTGATCGGCCCCACGGGCCAGCCGGTAACTCGGGCGTTCCCCATGCTCCCCGATGTTCCAGGTGAGACGCGCGACCATACCTGGCACCGCTCCATGTGGTTTACCTTTGGCGACGTAAACGGGCACAACTTCTGGGCGATAAAAGACTCCGGCCCGCGTATCGCCCACCGCTCGTTCGACCTTCTCCAAAGCGGGCCGGTGCTCGCCGTCTTGCGCACGAGCAACGACTGGCTCGCGCCCGACGGCACAGTGGTAATGAGCGACGTGCGCGAGCTGCGCGCCTATGCCACGGCCCGTGGGCGGCTGTTTGACTACGAGGTAACGCTTATCGCAAGCAGCGGCAACGTGTTGCTTAGGGACACCAAGGAGGGGCTGATGGCCTTCCGCGTGGCCACCTCGATGTCCGTTAAGCACGGCGGGCGGCTGGAGAACTCCGCGGGCGGCGTTAACGAGAAGCAAACGTTTGCCCGCCGCGCCACCTGGTGCGACTACAGCGGCAAGGTAAAGGGCAAAACGGTGGGCATCGCTCTTCTCGACCACCCGGCAAACCCCAACCATCCCGCATATTGGTTCGTGCGCGACTACGGCCTGCTCGCCTGCAATCCGTTCGGAGCGCGCGGCCTCGCCGGGGCGAACGCTCCTGAGGCGAGTTTTGCCATCCCCGCGGGCAGCTCGATCACTCTGCGCTTCCGCATTTTTCTCCACCGCGGAACGGCACGCAAGGCGGGCGTGGCCCAGGTCTACGACAACTTTGCCCGCCGCCCGCTGGTCGTCGTCTCTGGCTTGGGCCAAACGCCTGAGGAGCAGGCAAACCTTCCCCCGCGCTTTCGCCTCGCCGCCGCTTATGACTTCGAGGACGGCCGCGCCGATGCGTTTTCGCCCCGCCAGGGCAACGTGTGGCGCGTGGAGAAAGACCCCGCCGGCTCGTGGGCCTATCACCTCGCCGAGCCGGGGAAGCAAATTCTAAAAATTCGCGCCCCCAGGGGCTACGCCATCCTCAACGCCCCCGAGGTGGGCGACTTTGTCCTCACCCTCAGGGCCAAGTGCGAGCGCCCGCCCGACTTCCGCGGCCAAGACGTAGACATCTACTTCGGCTTCCGCGACATGGAGCATTACTACTACGTCCACTTCTCCAACGTCTCCGACGACGTGCACAACGCCATCTGCAAGGTCAACGGCAAAGACCGTCAGCCGATAACGAGCGACAGCCGCGCGCCGGCGTGGCTCGTCGGCCAGCGCTATCACTTACTCAAGCTCGTTCGCCGCGCGGCAACGGGGCAGATCTCGGCGTACATTGACGACATGACCGAGCCGGTGATGACCGCCTGGGACAAGACCTTCCCCACAGGCCGCGTGGGCTTTGGCTCGTTCGACGACACAGGGTGGTTCGACGACCTGCGGCTATACGTCCCCGCGCGTTAGTCTTGGCCTTGCCGCGGCTGCTCCCCTCGCAGCACGCGCTCGCGATACTTCTCGTCCGGCCGGGTATAGAGCCGGGCGATGTTCGCCTCGTCCAGAAAATGCACTCCGCCCAGCGCCGCCGCGCGCCAGGCAATACGCGCCGCCTTTACGGCCATCGCCGTGATCATCCGCACCTCGCGCGCCGATTCTCCCACGGCAATTAGCCCGTGGTTTTGAATGTAGACCGTTTTGGGCAGCGTCCCCTGCGTCGCCTGATACTCCTCCACGGCGGCGATCACCGCGTGCGCCAGGCGCACCCCGGGGTCGGTATAGGGCACAAGGCAGGGCGCCGGCCCGCAGCAAATTACCTCGTCGGGAAACAGCCGCCCCTCAAGCACCTCGCGCCACATGTTCGAGCACAAAATCGCGTTAACGTCGCTCGGGTGCGTATGCCCGACAAACCGCGCCCCGCGGGCGAGCATTGCCGCGTGCAAAAAGGTCTCCACCGAGGGCCGCAGCGCCGTTTCTCCAACAACCGCCTCGCCCAGCCCGCGCATCACTTCCTCGTCGCTCAGCTCGCCCTTCTCGAGCAGCTTTAACACCGCCCCCGTGTGCACCTCGACGAACCCCTCGGGGCCGATCGTCCCCAGCTCCGTGCCGCTGGCCTTTACGAAAAACGTCTGCTCGTCGATCGCCGCCGAGGTGTTTCCCTCGCCCAGAATAACCAGGTCGCGCTCCGGCGCCCCAAGCCAGCGCGAAAGCGCGACAAGCTCCGCCAAAATCTCCTCGCGCGTGCTCATTTTTGCTCCTCGCCTCACCGTTGTGCGCAGAGCTTCCCCCGCCTCTCCCCCGCTCCCTCCCCTCCGCCGCGCCCGCCTTGCACTGCGCAGCGATTCTGGGTAGACAAATTAGCACCGCTGCTATAGTCTTTCCAGTCGGATAGCCGGGAAGTGCATTGGTATGGGATCGACCCTCGAGGACTACCGCGCGGGCCGGACGCCCATTCCCGAGACGATGCTCGCCTGGCAAATTACCGGCAAGGGCATGGAAAACGTCGGGGAAAACGGGCGCCCACAGCGCATCCCCGTCCCGCGGTTTGCGGACGACGAGCTCCTCGCCCGCGTAGATGCTAACGGCCTGTGCTTTAGCGACATCAAAATAATCAACCTCGGCTCAGAGCACCCTCGCCTGCGCGGGCGCGACCTAAAGGCCAATCCCGTTATCCCCGGCCACGAGGTCGCCCTGACCATCGTCGGCGTGGGAAAAAACCTCCGCGACCGCTTTCGCGTGGGCGACCGCTTCCTCGTCCAGGCGGACATTTACTATAAGGGCGTAAACTACGCCTTCGGCTACGCCCTCGCCGGCGGCTTGGCGCAATATGTGGTTATCGGCAAGGAGATCCTCGAGGGCGACGAGGGGTGCTATCTCCTCCCGCTCAAGCCCGAGACGGGCTATGCCGAGGCCGGCCTCTCCGAGCCTTGGGCGTGCGTCGAGCGCGCCTATCGCGCCGCCCCGCGCATGGGCCTGCGCGAGGGCGGGACGCTGTGCGTCATCGTCGCCGAGCAGACCGCCGAGCGCCAGTTTTCCCTGGGCGAGGTAATCGAAGCCGGCCCCGCGCCGCGCGTCGTCGTCCTCCTCGGGCCGTCCGGCGCCGCCGAGCAGCTCTTCCAGCGCGCCGCCCAGCGCTGGGGAGCGGGGTTTTGCGCAGTGCGCGAGGGCGAGGTTAAGCAGCTCGCCGAACAGCACGCCGGCGGAGCGTTCGACGACGTCATCGTCCTCGGCCCGGCCGACCCTCGGCTAATCTCCGCCGCCGGGCAGTGCCTTGCCCGCGATGGCGTGGTGAACATCGTCGCCGACGAGCCGCTCTCCGCCCCCGTCGAGGTAGACGCCGGCCGCATTCACTACGAAAACTTCTTTTACATCGGCTCGCGCGGGCCGGACATCTCCGAGTCCTACCGCCGCACGCGCAACGCGGAGATCGTCCCCGGCGGCCTGCTCTGGGTTGTCGGCGCGGGCGGGCCCATGGGCCAAATGCACGTCCAGCGCGCGCTAGAGCTTCCCCAGCCCCCGCAGCTCGTCGTCGCCACAGACATCGACCAAGCGCGGCTGGACTCGCTCGCCGAGCGTATGGGCGAGATCGCCGCTCGGCGAAACATCGCCCTGCGCTGCCTCAACCCCCAAGCCCTAGGCGAGGAGGAGTTTTCACGCCGCCTGCGCGCGCTCGCCCCCGAGGGGTTCGACGACGTCGTCCTCCTCGTCCCCTCGCCGGCGTTAATCTGCGAGTGCTTCCGCTGGCTCCGCGCGCGCGGCGTGCTAAACATCTTCGCCGGCGTCCAGCGCGGCACGCTCGCCCCGCTCGACCTGTCGCGCATTTTCCTCGAAGACGTGCGCGTCGTAGGCACGAGCGGCTCGTCAATTAGCGACCTGCAATATACCCTGTCCAAGACGGAAAGCGGCCAGCTTTCGCCGAATCTCTCCGTAGCCGCGATCGGGGGCATCGACGCCGCGCTGGACGGGCTAAAGGCCGTGCGCGACGGGCTGTTTCCGGGCAAAATCGTCATCTACCCCCAGGTGGAGGGGCTGCCCCTAACCCCGCTCGACCGCCTGGGCGAGGTGCTCCCCTCTGTCGCGGCAAAGCTCGGCCCGCGCCATAGCTGGACAAACGAGGCCGAGCAGGAGCTTTTGCGAATCTTTATTGAGGAGCGTAACGATGGCCGCTAGCCTTTCCCGTCGGCTCGAGGACAAGTTTGCCATCGTCACCGGCGGCGCGCAGGGCCTGGGCGAGGCCCTCGCCAAGCGCATGGCCCAGGAGGGGGCACACGTCGCCGTCACAGACATTAACGAGCAGGGCGCCAAAGCCGTGGCCCAGGAGATCGCCGAGCGCTTCGGCCGCCGCGCCCTGGGCCTGAAAAACGACGTTACCGACTTCGAGGGCACCCAGCGTTGCGTCGCCCAGATTCTCGACGAGTTCGGGCGCATCGACATCCTCGTCTCCAACGCGGGAATCGTCATCTCCGGCGACATTCGCGAGTTTTCCGTTGACGATTGGCGAAAGGTTATTGAGGTAAACCTCGTCGGTTACTTCATTTGGGCGAAGGCCGTGGCGCCGGTGATGATCGAGCAAAAGAGCGGAGTTATCATCCAAATCAACTCTAAGTCGGGCAAAAAGGGGAGCTTTAAAAACTCCGCCTATGCGGCGAGCAAGTTTGGGGGCATCGGCCTAACCCAAAGCCTGGCGCTGGAGCTCGCCCCGCACGGAATTAGGGTAAACGCCATCTGCCCCGGCAACCTGCTCGACTCCCCGCTTTGGGTAAACACGCTTTATGACCAATACGCCAAGCGCTGGGGCATTTCTAAGGAGGAGGTTAGGAAAAAATACGAGCAGCAGGTGCCCCTGGGCCGCGGGTGCACCTACGACGACGTGGGCAATGTGCTCGTCTTTCTCGCTTCCGACGAGGCAAGCTATATGACCGGCCAAGCGATCAACGTTACCGGCGGCCAGCAGATGGACTGATGCCCGAAAACACCGGCCGCCACGCGAAGAACCGTGCGCGCGGCCGTGACACAGTGCGCAAAACGCAATTTACCCTGCCGCGCCGAGGAGAGGGTCTTATGCCAAAGAACATCGATGTGCTTCCGGACTTTACCCCCGGCGAAATCCGCTTTAAGCCCATCCCTCTGTTCACCTACCGCGGTTCGCTGCGCGACGAGCTTGCCGCGGGCCTTACCCCGGAGCAGGTCAAGCGCATGCTCCGCTATATGCTCACGATACGGTACTTCGAGCGGATGATCGTCGACTTGCGCGCGGGGAAGTATGAGGCCCTGCCCGATTTCAAGTTCGTCGGCGCCACGCACCTGTCCATCGGGCAGGAGGCCGTCGCCGTGGGGGCGATCTCCGCGATCAACGCCGACGACTATATCACGAGCACCCATCGCGGCCACGGCCACGCCATCGCCAAGGGCGCCTATGCCATCGAGGTCATGGAGCCCAAGCGCCTCGCCGAATATTGGGGCTTGGACCCCGACGACCCCGAGCTGCGCGAAAAGGCGTTTAGAAAGCACGTTACCGCGACGATCGCCGAGCTGTTCGGCAAGGAGGAGGGCTATTGCCACGGCCGCGGCGGGGGAATGCACATCGCGGACTTCAACGTCGGCCACCTCGGGGCAAACGCCATCGTCGGCGGCAGCTATGGCATCGCCACGGGCGCGGCAATGGCCTGCGAGAAGCTGGGCAACGGGCGCATCGTCCTCTGCTTCATGGGCGACGGCGCGCAAAACAACGGCATCTGCCACGAGGCTTACAACTTCGCCACCATGAGCCAGTTCAAAAACGGCACGCCGGTGATCTACCTCGTGGAAAACAACCAATACGGAATGACCGGCCAGCAGGTGGGCGAGGTAACCGGCGTGCGCTACCTCGCTCAGCGCGCCGCAGGCTATAACGACGTAAACATGCACGCCGAGGTAGTTAACGGCATGGACGTGTTCGCCGTGCGCGATGCCGTTTCGCGCGCCGCGGAAAAATGCCGCAACAAGCAGGGGCCGGTAATGCTCGAGTGCCTCACCTACCGCTACATGGGCCACTCCCTAAGCGACCAGCGCACGTCCTACCGCTCCGAGCGCGAGGAGCAGGCCTGGCGCGCCCTGGACCCCATCGAGCAGTTGAAAAACGCCCTCCTCGCCGAGAACGTGATGACCGCCGAGGAGATCGCAAAGCTCGAGCGCGAGACCGACGAGCTGATGAAGCAGTGCGCCGTTGAGGCCTCGCAGATGACCGATCCCGACCCCAAGGACATCTACGTCGGGCTGTTTGCCGACACGACCTCAGACGACATCTCGCCGGAGTGGCGCACGCCGGAGTCCGAGCTCCTCTCGCCCCCGCCCAAGCCCCGGCGCGACCACGAGGGCAGGCTCATGTATCGCCACGCCGTGGCCGAGGCGCTCATGGAGGAGATGCTCCGCGACCGCCGCGTCATCGTCTACGGCGAGGATGTCGCCGACTATGGCGGGGCGTTCATGGCCACGCGTGGCCTGCTCGAGGTGTTCGGGCGCGAGCGCGTGTTTAACACGGCCATCTCCGAGGCCTGCATCTGCGGCACGGGCGTGGGCGCGGCGATGGTCGGCATGCGCCCCGTGGTGGAGATCATGTACATCGACTTCATCCTCATGGCCATGGACCAGGTGGGCAACCAGGCGGCCAAAGCCCGCTACATGTTCGGCGGCAAGGCAACCATCCCCCTCGTTATCCGCACGACGATCGGTGGGGGCAGGGGCTATGCCGGCCAGCACTCGCAGAGCCTCGAGGCCGTGGTCACCATGATCCCCGGGCTAAAGGTCGTCGCCCCGTCTACCGCGTACGACGTTAAGGGCTTGCTCAAGACGGCGATCCGCGACGACAACGTGGTCATCTTCATCGAGCATCAAAACCTCTACACCACGCGCGACCCCGTCCCGCTTGAGGAGTACACCATCCCCCTGGGCAAGGGCGTCGTCCGGCGCGAGGGCAGCGATATTACCGTGGTCGCCTACAGCGCAATGGTCCCCGTAGCTCTGCAGGCCGCGGAGATGGTTCACGAGGAGCACGGGATTTCCGTCGAGGTCGTCGACCCGCGCACGCTCATCCCCCTCGACGAGGAGCTGATCAACAACTCCGTGCGCAAAACGGGCCGCCTGATGGTCGTCACCCAAGCCCCGCGCACCGGCTGCTTCGGCGAGCACATCGTCTACGTCGCCCAGCGCGACTGCTTCGACGCGCTTAAGGGGCCCACGCGCATCGTCGCCGCGCACGATGTCCCTCCCCCGATGGCTCCCACGCTCGAGCGCGAGAACATTCCCTCGCCGGAGAAGGTCGCGCGGAACATCGTCGAGATGTGCCGCGCCTGACGGGGCGTGCCGGAAATCCGCCCACGGGTAGGCGTACTGTGGCCATGAAGCTCGTTCAGTTCGGCGCGGGAAACATTGGCCGCTCGTTTATCGGCCAGCTTTTCTCCCGCGCTGGCTACGAGGTCGTTTTCGTAGACATTGACGAGCGCCTCGTCCGCGCGCTTAACGAGCGCCGCCAATATCGCGTGGAGATCCGCGACGAAAACCCCGAGACGCTAACGATCACCAACGTGCGCGCCGTGCACGGCGCGGACCGCGCCGCGGTAGCCGAGGAGCTTGCCGACGCCGCCGTCGCCGGCACGGCGGTGGGCCCGGCGGCGCTGGAGAACATCTGCCCCGCGCTCGCTAAGGGGCTGGTGCTCCGCCTGCGCTGCGGCGCGGGGCCGCTGGATGTGATCATTTGCGAAAACATGCGCAACGCCGCCCAGTTTATGCGCGAAAAACTTGCCGCCCTGCTTCCCCCGGATTTCCCGCTTGACGACTACGTCGGCCTCGTCGAGACGAGCATCGGCAAAATGGTCCCCATCATCTCCGACGAGCAGCGCGCAAAAGACCCCCTCTGCGTCTACGCGGAAAGCTATAACACGCTTATCTGCGACGCCCTCGCGTTCAAGAACCCCATCCCCCAGGTTCCCGGCCTCGACCCTAAGACGAACATGCCCGCCTATGTCGACCGCAAGTTGTTTATCCACAACCTGGGCCACGCGCTGGTCGCCTACTTCGGCCACCTCGAGCTCCCCGGCGCGGTCTACGTCTACCAGGCCGTGGAGCACGAGCCCGTGCGCTCCGCGGCGCGCCGGGGGATGTGGGAGAGCGCGCGGGGGCTGATCGCCGAGTATCCCGAGGAATTTAACGAGGAAAACCTGGGCGCGCACATCGAGGACCTCCTCCGCCGGTTTGCCAACCGCGCCCTGGGCGACACCATCTTTCGCGTGGGCCGCGACATTTGCCGCAAGCTCTCGCGCGAGGACCGGCTTATCGGCCCCCTGCTGCTTGCCGCAAAGCACGGCCTTCCCGCGCCGACGATCGTCCGCGGGGCCGCGGCGGCAATGCTCTTCCGCGGCCGCGACGAATACGGCGAGCTCGACCCCCTCGACCGCCGCTTTGCCCAGGAGATATACCCCCGCGGGCCGGAATATGTCCTCCGCCACGTCTCCGGGCTAGACCCCCGGCGCGAGGGCGAGCGCGCGCTCATCCGCGCCATCTGCTCCGCGCACGACGGGCTCGCAGCACGCCTTTCTGGGAGAGGATAGCATGGAGCGCAAACCCTATGAGGTAGATTACGAGGAGCAGCCGCTTTCCCCCGTCCGCCGGGCCATTGCCCAGCGCGTTACGGAGAGCATGCGCCAAATCCCTTCGTTTTCCATGCACGCCGAGGTCGACGCCTCGGCCCTCGTCGCCGCGCGCGAGCAGGCCAAAGCGGCCGCCGACGAGGAGCACCCCGCCCCGACCTACAACGACTATTTGATTAAAATCGTCGCCCTCGCTCTGCGCGAGCACCCTCGGCTTAACGCGCACTTTGTCGACGGCGCCGTGCGCCTTTGCCGCCAGATAAACATCAGCGTTGCCGCGGCCACTGCCCAGGGGGTGCTCATGCCCACTGTGCTCAACGCCGACCAAAAGTCGCTTGCCGAGATCTCCGCCGAGATGCGCGAAATGCTCGACCTCGCCCGCCGGGGCAAGCTGCGCGCTAGCCTGCAACTGGGCGGGACGTTCTCGCTCTCGAACATCGGCCCGGGCGCCTGCGACTCGTTCAACGCGATCATCAGCCCCCCGCAGGTGGCCATCCTCGCCGTGGGCGCGCTTGCCCCGCGCCCGTTTGTCGTCGACGGCCGGCTGGAGGTTCGCCCCACCCTTCGGCTAACTCTTACCGTAGACCACCGCGCCATTGACGGAGCCGACGGCGCCCCGTTTCTCGCCGAGCTAAAGGAGAGAATCGCCCGCGTAGAGATCGGCGAGGGCTAGGCCATGGCTGCCCCCGAGAGCATCGAGCGCAAGCGCGAGCTGTGGAACCGCCTTAGCGAGCTGTTGGACAAAATCGACGCCCGGGGCATCCGCGCGCTCTCCCGCGAGGAGCTACACGAGCTCGGCCGGCTCCATCGCACGGTCAGCTCGCACCTCGCCCAGGCCCAGTCCGGGGCGAGCGACGAAGCGATCGTCGCCTACCTCAACCGACTCGTCGCCCGCTCGCACGCGCATATCTACCGCTCGCGCACAACCACCTCGCGCAGCCGCGTGGCGCGCTTTTTCGCCTCCGTGTTCCCCGCCGCGGTGCAGCAAAACGCGTGCTACGTCCTCGTCGCCGCGGTACTCCTGTTCGGCTCCGGGGCGCTTGCGTTTTGCGTAACCTACGCCCAGCCGCGCCTCGCCCGCGCGTTCATCGGCGAGGCGATGGCCCGCTCCGTTGACCCTCAGGAGTTCTCCCAAGACAGCCCCATGGCCGCGCTCAGCCCCGCCGAGCGCACCGTCCTCTCCTCGGCGATTATGGGCAACAACATTCGCGTGGGGCTAATTTCGTTCGCCGGCGGGGTGCTCTGCGCCGTTCCTACGGTTCTTGTGCTCGTCCAAAACGGGTTTATCCTCGGCGGGCTAACGGGGCTCTACATGGCCCATGGCGCGGGGTTGCCGTTCCTCGCCCTCGTCCTGCCTCACGGGATATTGGAGTTGCTCGCCGTGGTCGTCGCCGCGGGCGGAGGGCTGCGCCTGGGCTACGCGCTAATCGCCCCGGGCAGGCTCAGGCGGCGCGATGCGCTTTACGTCGCCGGCCGCGAGGCGGTGCTCCTTGCCGTGGGCGCCACGCCCCTGTTCGCCATCGCCGCCGTGGTAGAGGGTTTTCTCACGCCGCTCGCCCGCCTGGACGATACGCTGAAGTTCGCCATCGGCGCGGCGCTCGGCGTGCTCGCCGTTGTCTACCTCGTGCGGCCCGTTTCCGCGGAGGCCCGGGCCGCCGCCGCGGGCGAGGAGCGCCCCCGCGGCTAGCGCGCGGCGTTAAAGCAGTGTGGGCTGTGGTCCCTGGGGCTTTTCCTCTTGTTCGTTCCGCTCGTCCTTCGCTTCGGGCGGCGGGCCAGCATAAAGATAGCGCTCGAGCAAGCGGTCGAACTCCGTAAACAGCTCGCCGCTTTGCCGGGCGGCGTTAATTTGCGTAACAAAGCGTTTTATTTGCGCGTCGCAGTTTTCGATAAAGTGCACGGCGACGGCCTCGGCGGTCATCGGGCGCACGGGCGAGCCAAACTCCGGCGAGTTGTGGTGGGCGAGGATAATGTGCGAAAGCTGCAGGCGCAGCTCCTCGGGAAAACCCTTAATGCGGTCCATCCGCCGGTTCGCGTCTAAAAACCCCAGGGCAATGTGCCCGAGCAGCCGCCCCTGCGGCGTATAGTCGATCGTCTGGCCAAACGTGAGCTCCTCCAGCTTCCCCGCGTCGTGCAAAATGATCCCCGCGACAACCAAGTCGCGGTTCAGCTCCGGGTGTGTCTCGCACACCGCTTCCGCGATCTTCAAGCACGCGGTAATATGCTCCGCCAACCCTCCCAAGTAGGCGTGATGCAACCCTTTTGCCGCGGGCATGTCCAAAAGCCCCGCGCAAACCTGCGGGTCGTGCAAAAACTCCTCGAGCAGCCGCCGCAAATAGGGGTTTTCCACCGAGCGCGCCGCGGCCCGCAGCTCCTCGATCATCTCCCGCGCGTCGCGCGGCGCGCGTTCCACAAAATCGGTCAGCTCGACGTCCTCCGCTGCGCGCCGCTCCAGCCGCTCGATGCGCACCTGCGGCTTGCCCTGATACTCCTCGACCACGCCCTCGACGTAAACCAAGTCGCCCTCGGCGAACGTCTCGGCGACGTCCTCCGCCCCCTCCCAGATCACCGCGGGGATCTCCCCGCTGCGGTCGCCGAGGACGAGGGAGAGGTATTTCCCCGGCTTGTTGCGGAACTCGCGGACGATCTTTCGCCGCGCGACAAACGGGCTGGCCACGCGCTCTCCGAGGCTCAGCTCCGCGGCAAACTGCTTGGCCATCGCTTCCTTGGCTCCGCCTCGCTCGCCGCTATTGCTCCTTCTCCTCCGGCGGCCGGTCGAGCATCATCGCGTCCTTCACCCGCGCCAGCCACACGGGGTGCACCCGCCCATCCGGCTGGAGCGCGGAGAGCAAGCTGAGCACAAACGACTCCAGGTTTTGCACCCGCTTGTCCAGGTCCGCGAGCATCTCCTCCGCCGTCAGCGGCGTTTCCCGTTGCCCTTCCACATTTCGCTCCTGTCCGCCGGCAGCGCGCTGCCCCGCGCCGCTGGCCGTTTGCTTTGCTCTTCCTCCGCCCCGGCTCCGCGCCTACCCCTCCATGCACCGGCGCAAAAAGCGCGCCGTCTTGGGCAGCTCCTTCTCGGGCGGCCCGGGAATGGCACATTCCAGGGCCATGAAATAGCGATAGCCGATCTCCCGCAGCGCGTTAAACCCCGCGCGGAAGTCCGTGCTCCCATAGTTGGGCAACAGCCGGGTGTTCCCCGCGAGGTGAATGTGGCGCAGAAACTTCCGCGCACGCTTCAGCGCTTGGGGAATGTTTAGCTCCTCGATGTTCATGTGGTAAAAGTCAGCCATCAGGCACACATTGGGGTGATTTACCTTCTCGCACAGCTCCACCCCGTGGGCCAGGGTGCGCAGGTAGTTCGTCTCCCCGCGGTTCAGCGGCTCGAGCAAAATGGACGCCCCCGCCTTCTCCGCCGCCTTCGCCGCGCGCTTTAAGCACTTCACAAGCAGGCGATCCTCCGCCTCGCGCTGCGTCATCAGCGGGGAGAGGTCCGGAATGCGCGGCTGGTGCCCGATGAACACGGGGACGACGATAACCCCCACCGCCCCCAGCTCCCCCGCCGCCTGGAGCAGTTGCTCGATGTCCCGCCACGCCTGCTCGCGCTGCTTGGGGTCGCCGGAAAGGGGCGCTCCGCCAAACCCCGCGCACACCGTGCTAATCGGCACCCCCGTCTCCTCCGACGCCCGCTTAATCTCCTCCACGCGCTCCAGCAGCCCCCACCCGCGCACCTCCATCCCGTCATAGCCGAACTTGCGCAGGTTCTCCATCTTCTCGGCAACGGTCCGCCCGGGAACCATGTGCTCTTGCACGGCAAGCTTCATCGAGGACGCTCTCCCTCCGCAGCAAGCGCTCGCCCATGCCCGCTGCCTAGCCGCCCGGGGCCCGCCGGCCGGGGCCCGGCTCCTCGCGCTGCAGCGCGCGCACAAGCGCACCCCGCGCCCGGCTCACCAGCTCCTCCGGCTCGGTGGCGTTGTCCGGATAGCCGGAGACGCCGATGGCCACCGCCTCCACCGCCTCGCGCCACTCCTCGTTGCTCCGCACAACCTCCTCCACGCGCTCGCGCAGCCTGTTCCCCGCCTCGCCGGCAACGTCCATCGAGGCCCCGGACATAAGCAGGGCAAATGTCTCCTCGTCAAACCGCGCGGCAATGTCCGTGCGCCGGCTGAGGTGAATGAGCACGCCCCCCACCTCGCGCACAAGCCGCGCCCGCGGCCCCTCCTCGCCCGCGGGAAGATTCATCAGCCCGCGCACCCCAAGCAGCACGAGCGAGATCGGTATCCCGCTCTGCGCCGCCGCGCGCCACTCGTCGCGCAGCCGCTCCTCCAGGTGCTCGCGTCGAAACAGCCCGCTCTCCGTGTCCGCGGCGTCTGAGGCGCGCACCTGCTGGTAAAACGTCGCCGCGCCCATGCTCAGCGCCACGTGCCGGGCGATGGTGTCTAACAGAGCGATCTCCGGCGGGCGAAACCGCCGCTCGCTCCCGCGGTGGAAATTAACTATGCCCACCACCGCCCCTCGCACGGACAGGGGCACGGAAAGCAGCGCGCCGGACACCTCGGGCACGGGCTCGCCGTAGATCTCGGTAATCTGCTCCGCCGCCGGGGCGAAGTGCTTGGGCTCGGGCGAGGCTAAAACGCGCGCGCACACCCCTTCGTCGGCGTGCGGTCGCGCGGCAAACACCAGCCGCCGGGGCAGCCCCTGCGCGGCAACCACGCGCAGCCGCCGCGTCTGCTCATCAATGAGCAGCAACGCATAGGCATCGATCCCCAGCACCCCGCGCGCCGCCTCAAACGCCGACTCCAGCACATCGCGCAACTGCGCCGACATCCCGCCCGTGGGGTTGATGTGATACAGCGAGTACAGCTCAAACACCCGCTGGTTGACCATCGCCGACGTGCGCTCCGCGTTGTCCACCCGCCGCTCGAGGTCGTCGATTGCCCGCTCCAGGCGCTGGTGTCGGTCGTGCTCGCGCCAGTGCAGCACCCCGCTGCAAAACCCGACGACGACCATTAGCACAATGGGAAAGCCCACCTGCAGCAGCCAATCCTCAACCGGGCTCTCGTGATATACGCACGCCGCGACATAAAGCGCCCCGCAGACAAGCGCCAGGGGCACGCCAAACCCCAAGCCAAAGTAAAACGCGTGCAGGGCGACCACGGCGATGTAGCACAGGCGAAACGGCGAGGCGATCGGCCCCTCCGGCGTGAGCAACACCATAAACGTGACGAAGCTCGCGTCGATCACCGCGGTGAGGCTATCGATGCGCCCGGCGAGCTCCGGCCGCTGGCGCGTGTAGACGTAGACGAGCAGGGTATACAGGCAAAACGTGGCCACGACGATCCACACGAGCACCGCGCTCCAGCCCGGGGGAAAGCGCACCTCGCCGCCGAGCATCCAAGACAGCGTGGTCACCGCCAAAAGCAGGCGGAAAACCGCAAACACAAGCTCTAAAGAGACCACGCGACCACCTCTTGCCCCGGCCCGCGCTTAGCCGATCGACGCCGCGCGCCGCGCGTTGTTCCGCGCCCGCTCAATGAGCGCCTCGGGGGTGTCTGTGTCCGACTGGCGGGTCGCCGCGCCCACGGCGATCTCAAACTTCCCTTCCTCGGCGAGCCGCTCGCCCAGCGCCCGCGCCGTCTGTGCGCCGACCCGCGCGGCAACCACTGCCGCCCCTTGGGCGCTCGTCTCCGGCAAAATCGCGGCCAGCGTATTCTCGTCCAAGCGCGCGAGCACGTCCGTCGAGCGCAGGCAGTAAACCATGGCGTCCGCCGTGGTACGGATCGCCGCCTCGCTTACCGGCTGGGGCTTGTCCTTGTCCGTGGGCGAAACCGCGGTAACGATAAGCACAACCAGGCTCACTTCGCAGTCATAGCGCACGCAGCGCCCCAGCTCGTCGGCAAGGCGTCGGCGAAAGTACGTCGCGTTGTAAAGGCCCGTCTGCTCGTCCTTAATCGTTACTTCGTCCAGCCGCGTG
Organism: uncultured Armatimonadia bacterium; assembly: GCA_964565895.1. Lineage (GTDB taxonomy): Bacteria > Armatimonadota > Zipacnadia > UBA1398 > CAZMGT01 > CAZMGT01. The sequence continues at coordinate 9,018 of CAZMGT010000044.1, read as the reverse complement.
TAAAGGTTAATAATGCTCGAGATCTGCGAGGCGACGATGTCGAGCATGGGGATTTCGTCGCCGGTAAAAAAGCCCTCGCGGCGGTCAAACAGCCCGAGGATGCCGAAATATCCGCGCTCGGCCTCGATGGGCAGCCAAAGCGACGAGCGCAGCTTGTCGCGCAGCAATTTGCTCAGCTCGCTCTCCGCATCCTTCGTATGGCGCAAAATGACGTAGCGCTCGCCCTCGGCGAGCCTGCTCGCCGGCGTCAGGTTAAGCGGCGTCCATTTGCCCTTCTCAAACGGCCCCGTCTCGCCTGCCGCGGCAACACACTGCACCTGCTCCCTGTTCTCCTCCGTGCCGACAAGCAAAATCGCCCCCGAGCAATTAAACACGCCCTGGAGCTTGCCGATAACGTTGTCCAGGACGGACATTTCGCTCCCCAGGTCAATGGGCTCGTCGCTCATCTCTGCCCTCCCCTGCCCTGCAGCGCAACTCGCCTATGCCCCATGGCTTTCCATAAAGCGCACCGTCTCCTCCAAGCTGCGCAGGCCGCTCGTCGTGCCCATCGCGGTAACGCACAGCGCGCCCGCGGCGTTGCCCAGGCGCGTCGCCCGCTCGAGGTCCCAGCCGTGGACCAGACCGCAGATAAACCCCGCGGCAAACGCATCGCCCGCGCCCGTGGCGTCTACCGCCTCCACGGCGAAGATGGGCACGGAAAACTCCACCTCGCCGTTGCGCACATATGCCCCCTCGCCTCCCATCTTCAAGGCCACCGTGCCCACGCCCTTGTCCAGAAGCACCTCGGCCACCTCGCGGGGATCTTCCCGCCCGGCGATCATCCGCGCCTCTTCTACGCTGGGCATGAAGTAGTCCACGTGGGGCAGCATGGGGTCAACGATCTCCGCCCAGCGCCCGGTCGCGTCCCATGCCGTGTCCAGCGAGGTCGTTACCCCGAGCTCCTTCGCCCGCCGCAAAACCTCCGCTGCAGGTTCGCCGTCGAACCCGGGCATGAGAAAGCAGCCCGCGATGTGCAACAGCTTCGCCCCGGAGATTACCTCAAAATCGATCTCCTCCGGGCGCAGGGTGGCGTTTGCCCCGATGTGGTGGATGAAGCTGCGCTCGCCGTCGCTGTGCACCATAACCATCGTCGCCGAGGTGCTCGCTTGGGGGTCGCGCCGCACGCCTCTTGTGTCGATTCCGCTTTTTTTGAGAAAGTTAATGACAAAGTCCCCAAACCCGTCGTTGCCCACCTTTCCCACAACCGCCGTGTCCACGCCCATCTTAGCCAGCCCGATCCCCGTGTTCGCCGCGCAGCCCCCAATGTGCAGGGTCATCTCCGGCACGGTCACCAGCAGCCCCCGCTCCGGCCACTCGTCAACCGGCCGGGCGAGCACATCGGCCACCAAAATCCCCAGCGTTACCACGTCGGCCATCGCTTATTGCTCTTCCTCCGTTCTCGCCTGTTGCTTCTCCGACTCGCGCATCCCCTCCTCCAGCCTCCGGACAAGCGCCCGCAGGGTGTTTACCTGAAACAGCGCGGCGAGAATGAACAGCACTGAGCCGCTCACGAGCACGCTTAGCCCAAGCCCCGCGGGCCCGGCGACAAGCGGCGCAGCGATGGCCATCCCGAAAAGCGGCAACACCTGCGCCAAAAGCACTATCGTCGGCCCCGGAAAAGCGAGCATCAGCAGCAGCGCATTGCGCTCGCAGGCAAACAGCCCCATCTCGCTCAGGCTCATCAGCGGCCCGGCATAAAGCTGCGCGAAAATCCAAGCGATGAGCACCCACGCCCAAACGATCGAGATAACCCTCCCCGCCGCTCCGCCCATGCGAAACCAAAACCACGCGACAAACAACAGGGCCGCGATGGCAGCAATGTTTGCCGCGGCCCACTTTGCCCCCGCCCAAAAGCGACCCGCGCTGTGGCGGAAGAACAGCGCGAGCGAGGGCTCCTCGCGCCGCGACATGGCCTCGGCCACCCCAAACAGCCCCATGCTCAGCGGCCCGACAATGAGCACCACCCCCAGCGCTCCCCCCAGCACCCCAAACACCGCCTCGCGCCCCCACACCCGGCCCAGCGCCCCAAGCGAGGTCCCCACAAGCACCGCGCCCAGCGAGGCCATCAGCCACAGGGCGTTTGTCGCCAGCGCAACCCCCAAGTGGTCGTAGGCGTCGTTCAGCGACTTACGGAAAACCGAGCCTTCCTCGTCCATCTCGCCGCCGTCCCAGGTCTTGCCTCGCCCCGCGGCCTTCTCCCGCCTACTTCTCAACCTTGCGCGGCGCGGAGGGGTTGGAGAAGTCTAAAACCAGCCGCCGGCTCCCCTTGCTCACCTCGATTATCCCGCTGCCCCACGCCGCGCGCAAATAGGGCGAATCAAACAGCGGCCAGTTCAGGTCAACCTCCCGCCCCTCTACGCGCGGCAGCCCGCGCACGGGAAGAAAAAGCGAAAACGGCTCTGCCCCAGGCCCTGCGCGCGCCTCGCCACAGCTCCGGTAGCTTACGCCCGCGCTTGCTTCGCGCAGCTCGTTGTCCGCGATATCCTCGACGAATGCTTGAAAATCGCCCCCATACTCCTCCGCCAGGGCCACCTCGAGGACAAACGGCGAGCGCGGCTGGGAAAACTTAATATAGTCGCCGTAAACGAGCGGGCTTTTTACGTGCGCCCAGCGATATCCCCCGCGCAACACGCGGTAGGCCACGAACACCTCGTCGTCGCGGCAGAAAATCCATCCCTCGCGCTCTAAAACCTCGTTCAGCTCGTTGAGGGGAAAATAGGCCTCGTTTGCCCCACCCGCGCCCACGAGCACGTTGCGATACTGAAACACCCTTGCCCCGGGCAGCGTCTCCGTGAAAAACACCTTGCGCGTCGAGCCCCGCAGGACGAGCGAGTTCGTCAGCGCGTCCCTCCCGCGCATCCCCGCGATCCCCGGCAGCTCCACGCTCGAGCCCAGGATGTACTCCGGCGTGCAGTAGCAATAGATGCGCGCTCCCCCGTGCTTGCGCGAGCGAAACTCATACGTCCCCCGCCCCACGCGGTCGCAGGCGAGGTCCACGACCACCTCGGGCGGCCGATAGTCGCTCGTCGCGAGGATATTTACCCCAAGCACGCCGTAATATGCCGGCCGACCCATGCCAAACAGCAGATAGCCGCAGGAATAGGCCCCGTGGCACGCTTTGTTGCGCCGGCTGTTGTGGTTTGCCTCCGCTGGGCGATATTCCCGGCCATATACCCGCGCCGCGGGCCCGCAGTACATCTGCTCCAGCGAAAGCGCGGCGTATTCGGCAAACAGCGCATCGAGCAGCATCTCCGCCTTGCGCCGAAGCAGCTCATCGCGGCACCACTGCCGCACTAAAAGCAGCGCGCCAACGTCCTTCTCCATGTAGCACGGCGAGGCAAACTCGTCCCAACCCCGCCGCGCGTGGTCGTCGAAAAACGCGCCCAGAGCTTCCGCGGCCGCGGAAAACTCCCGCTCATCCCCCAAGATCTGCGCGCAGAGCAGCCGCCACACATAGCCCATTAGCGCATGGTTTTCCGTCGTCCCATATTGCCGCGGGTCCTGCGGCGCGCGCCTTGGCCCGCGATGCTCGGAAAACAGCGCGAGGAGCCTTTCCCGCGCCTCGCGCGACAGCGCGGGGTCGTCGCGAAAGGCAAAGTAGCTGTGCAACAGCTCGCAAAAGCGCATGTCCGGGTCGAACTTCCAGTCAATGGGCGCCTCGCGGAAAAACTCGTTCGCCCGGGCAACCTCCTCCGCAGAACGCTTTAGGGCAAGGCAGGCGTGCGCGCCGATCCAGCACGGGGCAATCTCGTTCCACTTCCACTCCTCCTGGGCCACGTGTAGGGGAAAGCCCATCCCCTTCCACGCGTTTGCCCGGCGGACGAGAAACTCCGTCTTCCTCCGCGCATAGCCGCCGAGCGCCTCGTCCAGGGCAATGTCTCGCCCCGCGCAACACCCAGCGCACAGGGCAACTAGCAAACCGCCGGCCAAAAGCGCGTTACGCACGCCACCCACCCTTCGCAACCGCGGCCACGCTTGCTCGCGGCTGACAACGAAACTGGGCATGTTGTATCATAGACCTCGCCGCGGCGCCAGCTCCGCGCGCGGCCGCGAGCGTTGCTCCCGCGCAAGTCCCTCTGCGGAGGAACGTCCTGTGCTCGTCGCCGCTTCCCTGGGCGCTATCCTCGTGCCCCTGCTTGCTGCGGCGCTGTGCCATTTTTCCCGCCGCCGGCCGATGGCCCTCCTCGGCGCGGGGCTGGTTTCCGCCGCCTGCTTGGGCTACCTCTGGCGCGAAGTCGCCGCGGCCGGGTGGAAGGCGCAGCCCCTCGGCGTCCCCCGCGGCGCGTGGCAGATCGACCCCGCCGGCCTCTTCGGCGCCTCGCTCGTCGTCCTCGCTCTCCTCGCTGCGGGCTGGCATCATACCTCCCCCCGCTCGCAGCAGCATCCTCTCGCCAAGCACGAGGACGTGTGGATATTGTTCTGCGCCGGCCTCGGCGTGGCGATAATGCTTTGCGGCCGGCTGCTTGTGCTTGTCCCTCTGCTTTTCGCGTGCGGCGCAGCGCTCGCCTTGCTTCCCGCGCCCCAAGCCAAGGACGAGCCCTATTGCCTTTGGGCGCGCCTTTCCCCGCTTATCGCCGCTGCCGTGGCGGCCACGGCGCTGATCATCGCGGGCAAGTCCTGCGACGAGGGCTTTGCCCTGGCCAACCTCAGCTCCGTGCCCCCGCCGAGCTTCGTCTCCGGCGCGCGCGTGCTTGCCTTGTTGTTCTTGGGGCTAATGGCCTTGGGAACGCAGTTTCCGTTCTGCCTCTGGCCCCTAAGCGCTGCGGAGGGCGCCTCTCCGCGGCTAATGGCGTTCGTCCTCACCGGCGGCCCGCCGGCCCTCGGCCCTCTCCTTCTCCTCCGTATCGCCCTGCTCAGCCACGATCGCATCTTCCCCATCGCCAACGCTCAGCCCTATGTCTCCGCGGCGCTCTGGCTCGTGCCCCCCACGCTTCTCGTGTGCGTAATCTCCGCGTTTATCTCGCCCGAGCCCGAGGTAAAGCTCGCCGCGCTCGGCTCCGTTCACTTCGGCTATGTGTTCTTCGCCCTGTTTTGCACAATGACCGGCGCGGAGGTGGGCCTGGCCGCGGTGGCGCACACCGTCGTCGCGCGCCAGGTCGGGCTTGCGGCGGCCTTTTTCGCGCTGGACTGGCTCCGCGGACAGCATATCGCGCGCCATGGGGGCCTGGAGTTCCTCGAGCAGGCCCATCGCGCGCCAGTTTGCACCATCGCTCTGCTCGGCGGGCTGGTGTGTCTTGCCGGCATTCCCCCGCTCGCCGGCTTTTGGGGCAAGTGGCTTACTGTCGCCGCGATGTGGAGCGTTGCCGGGAGGCAGGCGGCGTGGCTCATCATCCCCTTCTCGGCAGAGGCCGGGGCACTCGGCTGGTGGCTCCTCTCCGATGAGGAACACGAGGCCCGGGCCAGCGCACAGCCCTCGCCCGCGCACCAGGCCGACGTGCGCGACGCCCGCCTTGGGCTAAGGCTTCTTTTGCTTGCCCTGCTTGCCGCGGCGCTCTTCGCCCCGCTTGCTGTGCAGCGCCTTGTGGAGCAGCTTCCTTAGCGAGGCAGGTAACCCACGCTGCGGCGCGAATCCATCGCTCGGCCCGGGCGTATGTACACCGAGGAGGGGAAACGAGAGTGACCGCTGCGCAGATCATGACCCGCGACGTGGTCGTCGCGCGACCCGAGGAGACCGTGGACGAGGTCACCAAGCGCATGCTCGACAAGGGCGTCAGCGGCCTCCCCGTGGTCGACGACGAGGGCCACGTCCTCGGGCTTGTTACGGAAAGCGAGATTATTCGCCTGCTCCTCCCCTGGTATGTGGAGCTTTTGGGCGACGTGGCCTTCCTGCCCGAGGATTTCGAGCCGTTTGAGGAGCTGCTCTCCGAGGCCGGCGATGTGCGCGTTAGGCAAATTATGGTCAACGAGTTCGTGCAAGCCACCGAGGACACGACCGTTGCCGAGCTCGCCACGCTAATGTTGACAAAAAACACTCGCCGCGTGCTAATCCTCCGCGGAGACAAGCTCGTCGGCACCGTGGGCAGGAGAGACGTGCTGCAGGAGATCCTCAAACATTAACCCCGAAAGGAGCGCGAAGTGATCCCCCACTACCTGCACGAGTGGCTCGCGGGCATCATCTTCGTCGGCGCCTACGCGGCGATCGCCTCGGACAAGTTCGACAAAACAAAAGTCGCCCTGCTCGGCGCGGCACTCATGCTTCTTTTGGGAATCGTCAGCCAAGAGCAGGCGTTCGGCGGGCTTGAGGGCGTGGTTGAGGGCGTGGAGCAGGTCGTCGAGGCCCCGCGCACCCCAGACACCGCCGACCCCGACCATGTCGCCCCCGCTGTGGAGGAGCGCGAGTCGGCGTTTGAAACCCTCCTCCGCTCCGGCCTGCGCAGCCTCCCCGGTGTGGACTGGAACACCGTCTTCCTGCTCATCGGCATGATGATGGTCGTGGGCATTACCAAGCGCACCGGCGTGTTCCAGTGGGTGGCCATAAAATCCGCCAAACTCTCCGGCGGCGACCCCCTGCGCATCATGCTCCTTCTCTCTGTGGTTACTGCGGTGCTCTCCGCCGGCCTGGACAACGTCACTACCGTGCTGCTCATCGCTCCGGTAACCCTGGTCATCGCCGACGCCCTAGACATCAACCCCGTGCCCATCCTCATCTGCCAAATAATGGCGAGCAACATCGGGGGCACGGCGACCCTCGTCGGCGACCCGCCCAATATCATCATCGGCAGCCAGGCCGGCCTCACGTTCAACCAATTCCTGTTTAACCTCACCCCGGTAATCTTCGTGGTGATGATCGTCTACCTGTTCACCGTGCGCCTTATCTTCCGCAACCAGCTCACGGCAAGCGAGGAAGCCAAGCAGCGCATCCTCGCCTTCGACGAGAGCAAGGCAATTACCGACCCCCGTCTGCTGCGCAAGTGCCTCGTCATCCTCGGGCTAATTTTCGTCGGCTTCGCCCTGCACAACCGCATGGGTTGGGAGCCGGCCACCGTCGCCCTCTCCGGCGCCGCCGTCCTCTTTTTCTTCTCCGGCCTAGACACCGGCGAGATCCTCGAGGAGGTCGAGTGGCCGACGATCTTTTTCTTCATCGGCCTGTTTATCATGGTCGGCGCCTTGGTCAAGGTGGGCATTATCCACGACCTAAGCAAACTCATTCTCAACCTATTCGGCGACAATATTTTTCTTTTGGCCATGGCCGTAATGTGGTTTTCCGCAGTGGCTTCGGCGGTCGTTGACAACATTCCCTACGTCGCGGCGATGTGCCCCTTGGTGATCAACCTCGCCGAGCAGCTCGGGCTGGGCGTGCACAGCCCACAGATGATGCCCATCTGGTGGTCGCTGGCCCTGGGCGCCTGCCTCGGGGGCAATGGCACGCTCGTCGGTGCTTCGGCAAACGTTGTTGTCGCGGGAATAAGCCGGCGCGCGGGCCATCCCATCGGCTTTATCCAGTATCTTAAGTACGGCGCCCCGCTCATGGTGCAAACGCTGATAATCAGCGCCGTTTACGTGTGGTTTATGTATCTGCGCAAGCTTTAAGCGTGCACAGAAGTTTCCTGATAGCACATTGCTCGGCGCGCTGTGCACCCAAAATTGCCCGCTGGGCAGCCGCCGATCCCCTTGGGAAACGCGCCCGACTTGACTGGTAATGTGGAAAGTCGTATACTTTTGTCAGCAGTGAGGTCAGAGTGTGGGCGTCTTGTGGGGGTCTGGTCCGCCTAGAGGAAGTAGGCCTCCGGGTAGCTTTGCTACCTCCACGCCGCTGGCGTCGTTGCTAAGCTTTGTGGCCCACGGAGTGCGTACTGCGCGCTCCGGTAACATAAAGGCGCTGGATGCAGGAGGCCGCGATGGGGACTTTGGAATACGGGCTGCCCTTCGGCCTCTCCGGGTTGCCCGATGAAGAGCTGGTCGCGCGCGCCAAAGGCGGCTGCACTCTTGCCATTGATCATCTGCTTAACAAGTACCGCGGGCTGGTCGAGGGCAAGGCGCGCACGTTCTTCCTCGCGGGGGCCGAGCGCGAGGACGTCGTCCAGGAGGGCATGATCGGCCTGTTTAAGGCGATCCGCGACTTTAAAGCGGACAAGCTCGCCGCCTTCCGCTCGTTCGCGGAAACGTGCATTACCCGCCAAATTATCACGGCCACGAAAATGGCCACGCGCAAAAAGCATCATGCCCTAAACATGTCCGTCTCTCTCGACTCCCCGCCCGATGACGACGCGCCCGAGCTGCAAATTCCCGATGCCGCCATCTCCTCGGCCAGCGACCCGGAGAAGGTGGTGCTCGGCAAAGTCACCGTCCGCGAGATTAACAAGCGCATGAAGGCTTCGCTGAGCGAGCTGGAGTGCATCGCCCTCTCCGCCTATCTCGCCGGCGAGTCCTATCACGACATCGCCAAGCGCTTGAACATGACCTCCAAGCAAATCGACAATGCGCTCCAGCGCGCCAAGCGCAAAATGAAACAGCGCCTGCGCGAGATCCTCTATCAAAAGGACGGCAACTAGCCCCCGCCGCCCGCGGGGTTGCTCCGAGCCGAGGTAGCTCAGCGGTAGAGCAGCTGATTTGTAATCAGCCGGTCGTCCGTTCGAATCGGACCCTCGGCTCCATAGTCATGCCTACTGCCGCGGGGGCCTGCGGGGCGCCCCGCGGTATTGATTTTCTGTCGCGTTGTGCTATCATTATTCCGGCCCAGAAAAAGGGCTCGTTTTTTTGACAGGCGAGTGCCGGTGGGGAGATGTCCGAGTGGCTAAAGGAGGCAGACTGTAAATCTGCTGGGCGTATGCCCTACGGGGGTTCGAATCCTCCTCTCCCCACCATCTTCTGCCCACGTAGCTCAGTCGGTAGAGCGTGTCCTTGGTAAGGACAAGGTCACCGGTTCAATCCCGGTCGTGGGCTCCATTTGTTTTTCTTCGCTCGCCCCTGAGAGGAGTAGCGAAATGGCCAGGCAGAAGTTTGAGCGGACGAAGCCGCACGTAAACGTGGGGACGATCG
>CAZMGT010000043.1:32536-34197 GCA_964565895.1 uncultured Armatimonadia bacterium | reverse complement strand
GGGCACGGCTGGCGGGGAGGTGGCCTGACCGGGTTAGGGCGGGAAGCGCGCGGGAGTAATGGGTACGCCCTATTCAGCGACGAACCGCACAGGGCGTTTGGGCGTCATTCTGTGCCGGATGGAGGACCTCGCCTCCTCGATGTTGAAAGCGAGTCGTTGCAATAGTCCCTCTCAGAAGGCTCCAGAGCTTGCTTTAAGCTTCTTGGCAAGCTGGCGCGTTGCGGCCGACCTCTACCGTGACCGTCCCTCGTCGGTGCGAGAACTTGGGGCGCTGCTGCTTTCCCTCGCTCTCAATCGACCGGCCTCTCGCAGGGAATCGGGCCCTCCCCGCTTCTGTGAACGCAGCCCTCAGCGACGGACGAGCTGCCACGCGCAGCGTGTGGTGGCCTGAGGGGCGGTTGGCGGGGAGCTAGCGAGCCGCGGTCAGGGCGGGAAGCGCGCGGGTGGCACAGTGAACCGTCGGGCGACGCGCAAGCGGCCCGCACTCCATCCTTTCGGAGTGGTGTAGCAGATGAAAACACATTTACCCCTTCTGCCTTCCCGCGAAGCCGCAGCGGCAGCGTCCTCCGGCGGGAACTGGGGCAATGTGTGCTTCGTGTTGAGCTACCGCTTTCCCACCCACCCGCACCTTCACCACCTCCCCGCCAGCCACCCCAACCCAAGCCGCCCAGGTGTCTGTTGCTTCGTGTCTTTGAAAGCGACTAGGCTCGAAGGGACGGTGAGGCCTAAGGTCCAATAGACGAGAGCTCCGTAGCAGGCAGGCGGTGCACCGCGCGCGGGCGCGGTGGCCTAGGGCGCGCTGGCGGGGAGGTGGCCTGGCGTGGTCGGGGCGGGAAGCGCGGGGGAGGCTTGAAACTCCTCGCCATGCGCTAGCGGCACGCACTACTCGCATTCGCACCCAGGTTGCGGAGGGGAAGGCATTTACCGCCGCTGCCTTGCGGCGGAACCGTGGCGGCGACCTCCTGCCATGGCTGGCGGAGGAACCCCGCGCTTTGCCCTGAGGCGTCGTTTGCCCGCCCGTCCACAGCTTTACCACCTCCCCGCCGACCACCCTAATCCATCCCGCTGAATACTCGCTGCCCCTCATTGATGGCCTGTGAGCGCCGCGGCCGACACGAGCGCCATCCGAAGGGAAGGTCGCTGTTCTGCAAACAACGCGCTGCGCTTCGTATCAAGCTGTCGCCTTCCGACGCGTCCTCACCGAGACTACGGCCCGCCAACTACCCCAACCCAGGCCGCCCGCGTGCTTCTCGCCAACCGTCGATGCCCGCGGAATACAGCAGTCAAGCCGACGAAAAGCAGGGCGACTAGTTCGCCCTTCCGGCGTCGGCAGTTACTGAAAAGGCACGCTGCAGCTTCCGGCCCAGCCGCGATGCTTATCCGGGCCTTCGCCAGCGAAGCACCCACCAAGGGGAACCGTTGTCTTGCCTCGGCTGCTTTTGCCCCAACGCCGGCCATGGTGCGTTTGGCGCGCCAAAAACCTCGGGCATACAGCACCGCGCGAGCTGCATTAGCTCGCCAAAGCTCTCCCCTGAAACGGAAGCCGCTGGCCGCTTGCATGTTGCGCCGCGCGGGACAGCGTGTATGCTCACGCGCGAGGCCGTTCTCGCGGCCCAACCCACCCAAGCCGGGGCAGGGTTGCCTACGGCCCACGGCTCAGC
>CAZMGT010000043.1:0-32526 GCA_964565895.1 uncultured Armatimonadia bacterium | reverse complement strand
GCGTGCCTGGCCGCTGCGCGCCGACCGCAAAAACGCGCGCGGCACGCCTTCGACAGAGGGAGGCGCTTTTGCTGGTCGCGAGCGCCGCTGCCGCGCCCCCTCCGCGCTGGGGCTGGGCCTATGTGCCTAGGGCTTTCCCGCCACACTCTCCTGCAGCTCCGTCGACGCGGACCCCAGCCCGCGCGGTTGAGGCTCCCCCCCTGCTCCACGCGAGCCAAGACGTCTGCGGTCATCGCGCGCGGCGCAACCTGTGCCGCTTGGGCGCTTTTCTTTCCCCGCGCTGGGAGAGCGCTGCAGGAAGGAACTTTGCGCGGCGGGCAAAGAACACATTTGTGCAACCAAAGAGGCCTTCGACACCACCCCGAGGCGACCGCCCCATGGGCTTTTTTACACAACCCGCTGCGCCCCGCTCCCGCCGCGGGAGCGTTGCGCGGCACTGGCTTTGGCTGCTGCTCATCCTCCTCGGCGCCTCTGTCCTCCGCCTCTATGGCCTGCGTTGGGCCACGATTATCCACCCCGACGAGCGACAGATTGTGATGACCGTGGAGCGCCTCGGCCCGCACGATATGAACCCACACTTTTTCGCATACGGCAGCCTGCCCATTTATCTCATCTGGCTGGGCAAGCAGTTCGGCGAGCACCTCCTCGGTCGCCCGCCAAACGTCTACTATCTCGCCCGGGCGATCTCCGCGGGGGCGAGCATTGCTACGGTCCTGCTCACCTATGCTTTGGGGGCGCAGTGCTTCGGCCGGCGGGTTGGGCTGTGGGCGGCGGCGTTTTTGGCGGCGGCGGCGCTGTGCGTACAAAACGCGCACTATGGCACGGTAGACAGCTTGCTCGCTCTGTTTATGGTCGGCGCACTGTGGTTTGCCGCGCGGTTTGCTAGCGACGGCCGCCGGCGTGATGCCTGGGCCATGGTTGCCGTCGCCGGCTTGGCGCTGGCCACGAAGGTTAGCGCGGCGGTTTTGCTTTTCGTCCTCGCCTGGGCTTACGTTCGTTCGCCCGCGTGGCCGCGCCAGCGCTGGCTTGCGCGGCTGGGCAGCGTCGCCCTTGCCCTGGCCGCTCTTGCGGCGCTGTTCGTTGCGCTTCAGCCCTACGTCGTGCTCGACTTCGCGACGTTTAAGCGCCACGTTCTAGAGCAGCAGGCGATGGCCACGGGGAAGGTTGTTTATCCCTACACGATTCAGTTTCACGGGACGATCCCTGTGGCCTATCAAGCGCGCGACCTGGTGTTGTTTACGTTTGGGCCGGCGCTGGGGCTGGTCTGCCTCATTGGCCTTGGGCCGCTGGTGTGGGACGCCGCGCGCCGGCGGCTGTCCGCGGAGCATCTGCCCACGCTCTATTGCTTGCTTTACCTGGCAACGGTGCTTTTCATGTATGCCAAGTTCGCGCGCTATATGCTCCCCGCGGCGCCCGTGCTGTGCCTCGCTGGCGCACGCTTCGTCCTCCGCCTCGCCGAGCGCGCGCAACGCCCATGGCCCAAGCGGCTCGCGGCCGCGCTTCCCGCGCTTGTTCTGGGCTACAGCGTGATCCACTGCGCCGCATATGCGGCGATCTACGGCAAGCCGCACACGCTGCACCGCGCCGAGCAGTGGCTAATGCGCAACGCCCGGCCGGGGGCGGTGGTGCTCTGCGAGGACGGCTGGGACCTCGTGCCTCAGGTTTGGGGTCTGCGCCTGGAGCTTACCGACCACTACCAGCCGGACTCCGCGGCGAAGGTCGCGCGGCTCGCGGAGCAGCTTTCGCGGGCGGATTTTCTGTTCTCGGCAAGCCCGCGGTTTTACGGCTCCATCCTCCGCGACCCGTGGCGCTATCCGAAAACGGCAAACTACTATGTCCAGCTTTTCTCCGGCCGCCTGGGGTTTATGCCCGAGGCGCAGTTTGAGCAGCCCCCGCGCTTGCTCGGCCTAGTTCAGTGGCGCGATGACCTGGGCGACGAGAGCATTAGCGTCTACGACCACCCGAAGGTAATTATCTTTCGCAATGTGGCGCGGCTCTCCCCAGAGGAGATCGCGCGGCGGATTGACGAGCGGCTTCTGCTCGACTATGGCGTGGAGCGGCACAAGATCATGTCGCGGCGGGCCAGCGCGGGGCTCGCCGTTCAGCCTGTGCCCTCGCCGGTGTTTTGGTATGCCGCGCACTGGTGGGGGATTTATTTCGTGTGGGGGTGGTGTGTTTTTCCCCTGCTTTTCCTCTCCCTGCCCGCGCTGTGGGAGCGGGGCTATAGCGTGTGCAAGGCGGCGGGCGTGCTTTTTGTCTCATACCTGGCCTGGCTTTCCGCGGCGCTAAAGCTTGCCCCGTTTAACCTAAAGACCGTAGTAATCTGCGCGTTTTGCGCCGCTGGGCTGGGGCTTTTTTTCCTCCCCATAGCCGCGCGGCGGGGGTTTTTCGCCTGGCTGCGCGAGAACTGGGTTAGACTGTGCGCAATCGAGCTCGCCGGGGTTTTGTTTTTCTGCATGGTCCTCGCCTTCCGCGCCTGCCAACACGCCGAGCCCGGCCAGGGGATCGCCCAAGCGCTCGACGGCGAAAAGCTCATGGATATGGGCTTTGTCAACTCGCTTTGGCGGCACGACGAGATCCCTCCGCCCGACCACTGGTATGCCGGCGCGCGGGTTAATTATTACTATTTCGGCCACGTCATGGCCGCTACGGTGGCCCACGCGAGCGTCGCGGACTTCGACTATCGCTATAACCTCGCCGATGCCGGTTTTTTCGCCCTTGCTTTGCTGGGCGTGTTTGGCCTTGGGGCAAACCTTGCTAGGCGTTTTGCCGGTGGGTTGTGGGCGGTGATTTTTTTCGCGTTTATGGGCAACCTCGCCGGCGTTGCCGAGCTGCGCGAGCATATCCTCTTTCTGCGCAGCCACGGCGCCTTGGGGCACCCTTGGTCGCTGTGGCGCACGTGCAACGTCATTCCCGGGACGATCACCGAGTGCCCGTTTTTTACCATGGTTTACGGCGATCTCCACGCGCACATGCTCGAGATGTCGCTGGGCACGCTTGCCCTGGCGCTGCTCCTCGGCCTGGTCGCTTTGCGCAGAGAGCGCAGGCAGCCGCTGAGCGCGCGTGAGGGCGCCGCCGCGGCGCTTGGCTTAGGGCTGGTTGTCGGAGCAATCGCCATGACCAACCCGTGGGGCGCGTTCAGCTATGGAGGGTTGGCGCTCGTCGGCCTGCTCTGGGCTTTTCGGCCGGAGCGCCCGCGTTATTGGCTGGCGTTTTTGCGCGGGCTTTTGCCCTGGCTTGGCGCGGTGGCCGTTGCTGCGCTGTGCGCCAGCCCGTTTTTCACAGCCTTTGACCGCGGCCCAGTGGGCCAGATTAAGTTCACCCCACAGCCGGCTTCGCCTGGGGCAAACTTTCTCATGGTTTTCGCCGTGCACTTGGGCGTGGTGCTTCCGTTTTTGCTTTGCCGAACGCTTTTGCGCGACGAGGAGAGCTCGCCCGCGGCGCGCCCTGCGGCCTGGGTTGCCCTGTGCTGTCTCCTGCTCGCCGCAGGGGCCGTGGGCGCGTTCTGGGGCCTTGGGCAGCGCGACTTCCTCGCCCTAGGCACCGTGGCCACGCTTCTCCTTCTCGCCTTGCTCGCCCGCGTTGCCACGCGGCAGGATTCGCCGGACGATTTTCCCCTTCTCCTCGCCTTTTCCGCCGGGGCAATTTTGCTTTTTTCGGAGCTGTTTCACATAACGGAGTTTCTCTCCGGCAAGTGGTTTCGGGTAAACACGGTAATGAAGTTTCACCACCACGCCTGGCTCCTGCTCAGCTTGGCCAGCGCATACGGCGTGTTGTGGCTTTGGCGCAGGCGAGAGAGGGTTAGCCCCTGGCTTGCCGAGCCCTACCTCGCGGCGCTGATCTTGCTTCTGTTCTGCGGCGCGGTAACCCCGCTGTTTGGCATTCCGTTCCGCTGCTCCATCCCCCGCGGCGGGCCGGAGCTAAGCATTATGGCCGACGTGCGCCGGCTGGACGAGCCGCGCTATGCCGCGCTGCGCTGGCTGACCTATCACGCGGCGCCGGGCGACGTCCTCGCCGAGGCCGTGGGCGGGGCATATTCCGACCGCGGGCTAATCTCCGCGGCAACGGGCATTCCCGCCGTGGTAAACTGGCTCTCGCACGCCTTCCAATGGCACCATAGCTGGAGCGCGGTGTTCCGCCGGGCAAACGACGTGCGCGCGCTGTATCAGTCAGAAGACCCGCAGGAGGTGCGGTGTATCATCGAAAAGTACAGCATTGACTGGGTCGTCCTCGGGGCCAGCGAGCGCCAGGCTTATCGCATTCCGGAGCGCCCGGCCCTGGAGAAGCTGGCCACCGTGGCCTTTCGCTATCGGGACACCGTGGTGTATAAGGTGAGCGGACAGCGATGAGCGAAGTTGCCCAGGCGGCGTGGTGGTGGCTCGTCGTTGCGCTGCTCGGGTGGGCCGCGTTTCCCCTGTGCTTTGTCACCTTTCGCGCCTTGCCCGACCGGGGCTATGGCCTATCCAAAATCTTCGGCGCGCTGCTTGTCACGTACCTCGCGTGGATCGGGGCCTCGCTAAAGCTCCTCCCGTTTACGCAGGCGACGATGGTTGGGCTGCTCGGGGCGCTTGCCCTGGCCTCGGCGGTGGCCGCGTTTTGCGTGCGTTGGGCGCTTGGGCGGTGGCTTGCCCAGCGCTGGCGCTTGGCTTTGGGCATAGAACTCCTCGGGCTTCTGTTCTTCGCCACGTTTGCCTTGTTCCGCGCGTTTCGGCCGGACTTTCTCGACGGGGAAAAGCGCATGGACCACGTGATTATGATCTCGCTCTATACCAGCAAATATTTCCCCGCGCACGACGCGTGGTATGCCGGCGGCCACGTCAACTACTATTACTTCGGGCACATGATCGCCGCAGCGCTGGCCAAGCTGAGCGGCTGCCGCTGGGAGTTTCTCTATAACCTCGCCTGCGCCACGGTCCCTGCGCTTGTCGCCTCGGCGGCGTTTTCCGTGGGCTTGGGGGTCGCGGGTGGCCTGTGGGGCGGCCTGCTTACCGTGGGGCTATACTGCCTCGCGGCAAACCTCGACGGCTTGCGCATGCTCATCGAAAACCACGGCCACGCCACCCCCTATTTCTTCTGGGACAGCTCCCGCGTGATGGTCGACGTGTGGCAGACGGACCACGAGCCGGGCAAGTACGTTATCAACGAATACCCCTACTTCACGTTCCTCTTCGGCGACCTACACGCGCATATGAACGCCATGCCCCTGGGCTTTCTCTCGCTGGGCATGGCCCTGTGTCTGCGCCTGTGCGCGGCGAGCGAGCGCTGGCTGAGAAGCGTGCTTTGTACGCTCTGGCCCATGCCCTTGGTGCTCGGGGCAATTGCCGCGACAAACACCTGGGACCTGCCCGCGCACGCGATCGTCGTTGGCCTGGCGCTGTTCTTCTCGTGGCCCGCGCGCGAGCAAGCGGGAAGGCGCGGCCTTTTCGCGCGCGCGGCGGCGTGCTTTGGGCTGTGGGCGCTGGGCATGGCTTGCGCGCGCCTGCTCTATCATCCGTTCTTCAGCCTTTTCCGGCCGGACATTCGCTGGTGGGAGTGGCAGAAGCTCCCCCAGCCAGCAACGGAGCCCGCGAGCTATCTCCTCGTTTGGGCCCCGCCGTTTGCCGCCTGCGCGTCTTATCTGGCGTTGCGCGTGGCGTTGGACTGGCGCGGGCGGGGCGAGGGGAAGGTCGTCCCCTGGGACATTTTCCTGGCCATTGCTTTGGCTTGGGTGGTGCTTAAGTGGGGGTTTAAGCGCGACATCCTTGTGCTCGCCATGCTTGTCTCGCTGTTTGCCTTAGTGCTGCTTGCCCTGGGCGTGCGCCAGCGGCCGGGGCCGGAGGAGCATTTTGTTCTCCTCTGCTTTGCCGTGGGCGTGTTTTTGCTTTTGTGGTCGGAGCTGTTTTACAAGGTGGGCTACCTCGGCCCGCCGCACCTGCGCATGGACACGGTGTTTAAGATGCACCTTGAGGCGTGGATGCTCTTCGCCCCCGCCAACGCTTATGCCCTGGGCTGGCTGTGGCGGCGCCGCGGCGAGTTTGCCACGAGCATCGGCTGGCTTGCCCCGCTTGCCCTGGGTGTGGTCTTCCTCTGCTCGCTCATCGGCCTGCGGTTTAGGGGAGATTTCCCGCGCCTCGTCCCCGCCGCCGTGGCCGCGGGCGGGCTTGCTGCGCTGCTTTTCCTTTGCGCCGGGGCGCTTGCTTTGCTGCGTCGGCGGGTTTCGTTTAACCCTGCGGCGGCGCTGTTTTTCGCCTCTTGCGGGCTATATCTGCTTACCCTGCCCAACGTTATCTGGGGCACGCCCAACCGCCTGGGCCGCCCCGTGGGCGGGCTTACGCTAGACATTTTCCAGGGCATCCGCCGCCGCTGGCCGGCGCAATACCAGGCCATCCGCTGGGTGCTGGACAACACCCGCGAGGACGAGGTGATCCTCGAGGCCGCGGAGCTGCTCGACGGCAGCTCCGACTATACCGAAATAGGTCACCTCTCCTGCTCCACCGGCCGCCCTACGCTCATCGCCTGGCAGTCGCACGTCTTCCAATGGCACGTGGGCGACCCGGAGATCGACCGCAGGGCGCGCGAGGAGTATGAGAAAGACCCTGAGGGCAAGAGCCTCAACGACCTGCGCCGGCAGAAGGCCTGGGACGAGATCCGCCGCAGGCAGGATGTCGTCCAGCGCATATATACCACCAACGACGCGCGGCTCGCCGCCGAGCTTGCCCGCAAAGAGGGAATTGACTATGTGTTCTACGGCCCGATTGAGCGCCGGGCCTATCCCATGGCGTTTTTGGAGAAGTTTGACTCGTGGGAGAAGGTGTTTGAGGTGCCCGGGGCGGTGATCTATCGCGTGCCCGACGGGGGGAGGGAAAAGCGTTGACCGAGGAGCGCGCCACGGGCGACGAGCAGCGCTGCCGCGGGCTGTGTTCTGCGTTTTGGCGGGGGCATTCGCGCGCGTTTTGGCTCTGCGCCGCGGTTATCCTCCTCGCCGCCTGCGCCACGAGGCTGTGGGACCTCGGCTCGCGGCCCTATCACCACGACGAGTCAATCCACGCGCGCACATCGTGGGACCTGGCCATGGGGCGGGGGTTTAAATACGACCCCGTTTATCACGGCCCGTTTCTTTATTTCCTCACCGCGTTAACCTACCGCCTGCTCGGCGACAGCGACTATACCGGCCGCCTAACGCCGGCGTTGTTTGGCATCGGCCTCGTCGCGCTTATCCTATTCGCCCTCCCGCGGTGGATCGGCGAGGCGGGGGCGGTGATCTCCGCGGCGCTGGTTACCGCCTCGCCGGCGATGACCTGCTACCAGCGCTATCTCATACACGACAGCTACATGCTTGTCTTTACGTTGGTCATGATCCTCAGCTACCTCGCGCTTTATCACGGCGGCTCCGCGGCATATATCTATCCTCTCGCGTTGACCGCGGCGCTGGGGATTTGCACCAAGGCAAACACCTATTTCGTGCTGTTCATCATCGCTTCGTTCGACTACGTGGCGGCGCTTGCCCGCTGCGCGCTGGCCCTGGGCCGGGGCGCGGGGCAGCCGCCGCGCAAGTTGTTCTGGGGCGCTGTTTTTAGCGTTGGTTTGTTTTTCGGTGCGGCAGTGGGCGCGCTGTTTGCCATTGCCACGCAAAAGCTCGTGCCCATCGTCGTTGCCGTTGGGTTGGCGCTCGCGCTGTGGGCCCTGTCGCGCGCTTTGCTTTCTTTGCTCCATCACGCGCTAACCAAGCCGGACGAGCGCTCGTTTCTCTCGCAAAACTGGATTTTCGTGCTCGAGGGCTTGGTGCTCGCGCTTGTCGTCTACTCCGCGCTCTATACCAGCGGGTTTCGCTATCGCTACGGCTTTGTCGCCGGGGTTTATGAGACGTTCGCCTATTGGGGTGGTCAGCAGCAGCACCCGCGGCTCCCCGGGCCGCTTATTTACCACTTCGTCCTGCTTGCCTTGTATGAGCTCCCCACCGCCCTGGCGGGCATTGCCGGGACCGTCTGGGCGCTCGCTCGGCCCACGGCGGCGCGCACGTTTTTCGCCTATTGGGCGATCGCCAGCCTGGCCATCTACTCCGCGGCAAACGAGAAGGTGCCCTGGCTCGTCGTCCACCCGCTGCTTCCGCTGGCCGTGCTTGGCGGGGCGGTGCTTGGGGCAGCGTTTGAGGCCCTTGGCCGGCGCGTCGCCGCGGCGCGCGAGGCGGGCAAGCTTGCCCCGCGGCTTGTGGGGAGCGCCGCCTGGGGCGCGCTGGCCTTTTACCTCCTCGCTGGCCTAGCCCTGCTCGGCCGAGGGGCTTACGCCATCCTGGGCCCCAACCGCGCGGACAGTCACGAGCCGCTGCTTTATATGCAGGCGCCGGAGGAGTTTATCGACACATTCCGCAAGCTTGACCCCGGCCCGCCGCCTGAGGGAGCGATTAACATCGCTATCGACGGCAGCGCGCAATGGCCGCTGTACTGGTATCTCCGCCACCGGCGCGGCGTCGCTTGGTATCGCATGGGCCCGCAGGAGGGGCTGGAGCTGGTTATCCTCGACCGCCCCGATCCGGCGTTCGACATCGCCGCGGGCTATCGCTGGCGCGAGGTTAAGCTGCGCGGGTGGATGCTCTTCCATCCCCCGGACATGCGCAAAAAGCAGCCGCTTTTGCGAAAAATCCGCAGCGAGCTCGCCCAGCATGACCTGCGCAAATGGGTCGCCTTCGTCCTCTTCCGCCAGCCGCTGAAAGAACCGGGGTGGACGAAGGTTGTCTTTCACTATCGCGAGCACCTGCAGGACCGCTTAGAGGGCTAGCGAGCCAATGCACCAGCCAGCGGCAAGCGATGGGCATCCGGCCCCCTCGGGCCCCAGCGCGGCCGGCCAGCACTTGTTTTGGGCGCTTGCCCTCGCGCTGCTTGCCGCCGCCTTCGCCACGCGCCTGTGGGGCCTTGGCGCGCGCCCGTTTCACCAGGACGAGGCCTATCACGCCCGCGCCGCGTGGGATCTCGCTCAAGGCGCGGGCTACCGCTTTAACCCAAAGTTTCACGGGCCGTTTCTCTATTACCTCACCGCGGCGACGTTTAGGCTGCTCGGCGACAGCGACTATGCCGCGCGGCTTTCGCCCGCTCTGTGCGGCGTGGCGCTTTGCACGCTTGTTTTGTTTTCCCTGCGGCGTTGGCTGGGGAGCTGGGGGGCGCTTTTTGCCGCGCTTTTCGTCGTCGCCTCGCCGGCGACGGCCTGCTACCAGCGCTATTTGTTTCACGACAGCTACATTTTGCTCTTTTCCCTGGCCATGGTCGTCGCCTATCTGCGCTTGGCCGAGGGCGGCTCGCGGGAGTTTTATTACCTGTTCGCGCTCGCCGCCGCCTGCGGCTTATGCACCAAGGCAAACATATATTTCGTCCTGTTCGCCATCGGCGCGTATGACTACGCCCTCGCCTGGGGCCGCTGCCTGCGCGCGCGGCGCGAGGAGCGCCGCCGCCATGTTAAGCTAAGCTGGGCCGTGGCGCTCTCTGCCGCGGGCGTCGCCCTTGCCGCCGCTGTCGCGCTGTGGGCGTTGCGCGCGGGCAACGCAAAAGCGCTCGGCACAGCGGCGGCCTGCGCGTTGGCCTTTTGGCTGTGCTCGCGCTGCTCGCTTTCGCTCCTTGCCCATCGGCTTGCGGGAGGCGCGAGCCCCTGGCCCGTCGCCCGCGACTGGCCCGCGGTTCTGCTTGCCCTGGCGTTGGCGTTTGCGCTGTATGCTGGGTTTTACACAAACGGGTTTCGCGAGCCCCGCGGCGTGTTCGCGGGCGTAGGCGAGATGCTCGGCTACTGGCTGAGGCTTCAGCAGCAGCCGAAAATCCTCGGGCCGGCGAGCTTTTATCTGCTGCTGCTCGTGCTTTATGAGCTGCCCACGGCGCTCGCCGGGTTTTTAGGGGCGGTGTGGTGCGTTGCCCGGCCGACGCTTGCCCGCGGCTTTTTCGCCTGGTGGGCGCTGGCCAGCATCCTGCTCTACAGCATGGCCAACGAGAAGGTGCCCTGGCTCGTCGTGCACATCGTTCTCCCCCTGGGCATTTGCGCGGGGGGCTTTTTGGCCCACGCCTTCTCCTGGGCAGGCGCACGCAAAAGCGCCGGGCGGCGCGTGGCGCGGGCGGCGCTTGCTTTGTTTGTTGCGCTGGGGTTGGGGTTTCTCTGCCGCGGCGCATATGCCATCCTTGGGCCGCAGCGCACGGCGGCTTCGGAGCTTCTGCTCTACGTTCAGACGACGGACGCCTTCCTCCGCGCCGTGCGCGAGCACGACCCGGGCCCCGCCCCGCGGGGCGAATACAACGTCGCCGTCTCCGGCGACGCCGCGTGGATTTTGCTTTGGTACTACCGCGGCCGACCCGGCGTTCTGTGGTGGCTCACCCGACCGAGGGAAAACCTGCGGCTGATAATCAGAAACAAGCGCGACAAGTCGTTCTCCCCGCCGCAATACGCCGTCCAGCGCGTGCCCATCCTCGGGGGAACGCCGCTGCTGCCCGCGGCCGCGGCGGGCGGGCGAGGGTCGCTCCTCAGCCGCCTGCGCAGCGAGCTTTCGCTCTTTTCGTTGAGGAAAATCGTGCGCTTTGTGCTCTTCCGCGAGCCCTTGGGCCAGCCCGTCTATAACTTCGTTTACGTCCACTATCGCGTGGGGCAAACTCCCCGCCCGCGCCGCGCGGCCGCCGGCGCGTAAAGAAACCGCTCCTTGCGCGCAGCCCATTCTGCGGCGCTAAAAAAAACGCCGCGCGCGCCCGATGCTCATCGCGCACGCGGCGCGAACTGCCCCCGAGATCGCCTGCGCTAGAACTTCACCAGCATCGCCCGCGGAGGGCAAGCCGGCACGCACAGGGCGCAGGCAATGCACTTCTCATGCTCAAACTTCACCTCATACGTCTCGGGGTCCATGCTCAGCGCGCCCACGGGGCAGATCGTTACGCACGCCCCGCAGTGCGTGCACTTCTCCTCATCGCGCACGACATCTTGCGACAAGGGCTGGATCTTCAACCCCAGCGTGCGCGCATATTCCAGGCCCTGTTGCAGATTCTCCTCCGGGCCGGAGAGCTCGAGAACCATCAGCCCCTCTTGGTGTGGGGTAATGTCCGCGCGCAAGATGTTAAACTCCAGCCCATATTCCTGGACCAGCCGGCAAATCACCGGCTGGTCGATTAGGTTCCGCGGAAAATGCAACACCACGCGACACGAGGCCACGTTCCCTCACCCCTTAGTCCGCCGCCGCTGTCTCCTGCACCGGCCGCTCGTTGAGCATCTTAAACGTTAGCCCCGAGTCCGCCGACGGCAGAAGCTGCACCGGCTCGCCCAAAAGAAACTTCCCTGCTTTGATCCATTCCTTCAGCGTCTGCGCGATCTTCCGCGCCTTGGCGTAGCTGGAAAGCGACGCCGTGGGCACCTCCTTGCCGAGCACCGTGATCTTTCCCGAGCGCAGCTCGGCATACGTCACCCGGCCCAGATCCTTCGGCCGGTTGTAGGGGTAGGACTCACTGTAATCGACGATCGGCGCCTCGATCTCCGCGTCGCTCACCGAGGTGTAGTAGGCCATCTCCTCGTCGAGGATGGGAATGGGCACGCCCAGCCCGACGATGAGCGACACGCCATAGCCGAGCATGCTGCACCCCACGAGCCACTTGGGCGACATTTGCTTCATGTCGCCGACCACGGCAAGGGTTCCCGCGCCGGTGAGGGGCACGCCCCGTTCGTTGCGCGGCGCGGTGGGGTTGTGCTGCGTCCCCTGCCAGAACACATAGCCCACACCGCCGCCCAGGAAAATCCGCGTGCCCACGCCGATCGTCCGGTAGAACGGGTCGTTGAGCAAGGGGCTAAGCTGCCCCGCGCTACAGTAGTTGGCGTTGCCCAAGTCGCGCTTAAGCACGCCCATATAGGTGTAAATGTCGCGCTCTTTGGACAGGTTAACGGCGACGTTGTAGTTCTGGTAGCAGTTGCGCGGGCTGCAGATAAACGCCTCGTTTAGGTCGCGAATGTTAATCCAGGTGTCCAACTGCCGCCTGGGGTAGCAGTCTGTGCCATAGGCGACCGCGCGCAGGCGCACGTCCTTCCCGGCAACCAGGTCTTGGATTACGTGCCCGCCGCCGTAAAGGAACTCGCCCGGGTGGCTGCGGTTAAGCGGGTCGCTTTCGGGCATCTCGGCGGCCCCGATGTAAATATCAACCGCCGCCCCGCCGCAGTAGCAGGGCACGTCGTTCAGCCACGCCTTTTGGATCTTCATCCGCGGGTTGGTGTGCCCGATGTTCAGCCACGCGCCGGAGGAGCACATGGGCCCGAACGTCCCCGTGGTCACCACGTCGACCTCCTCGGCCGCCTTCTTCGTCCCCTTCTCGGCGACGATGTCGATCATCTCCTCCGCGGTGACCACCACTGCCTTCCCCTGTCTGATCTTCTCGTTGATCTCCTCGTAGCTCTTGCCCATTGCTCGCTCACACCCAAACCGTTTTGAGATAGCGAACTGCGGTTCGCAGAGTTTACGACAGGCGGAAATATTTTGTCAAGATTTTTCTTTCAAAAATCCGCCCAGCCAACCGGCACCAGCTCCAGCTTCCCCCACGCCCCCAGCCGCTCGCCCGCGATGATTACCGCGGCGACGACTTCCTCGTGCGAGCGGGCAACGTCCAGCGCGCGCTCTACGTCCTCCGGCCCGCGCACAACGTTGCCCAGCGCCGTCGCCAGAGCGTCGGCCAGCGCTGCGTCCGGGCAAGCGACAACGACGGCGTCGGCCTGCCCCAGGCTGCGCGAGTGCCCCACCGTCCCCGACGACGTGCACACGCCCAGGGGCAAAAGCTCCCCGGCGACCTTAAGCCCCAGCTTCCCCGAAAACGGCGAGCTTCCTGCGTAGATGGCCACCGTGCGCTCGCGCGCGCCGGCGAGGAAAACGTCGCCCCCGTTTTCCACGATCACCTCGCGCGAATGCTCCAGCAGGTCGCGCCCCACGAGCTGGGCGATCGCCCCAGCCACCGCGGCCATCGGCCCCACGCCCGCCGCGGCGCCCGCCGCGCACATTTGCGCCACGACCTCCGGCGCGCCCGGCGCCGGCGCAACAGGCTCCATTGCCTCCAAAAAGCCCGGGTGCTCCTCGATATACCGCTCGAGCGCCGCGCGGTGCCGCCGCACGGAGCGCGTCGCCTGCTCGCGCAGCTCGCGTTCCGCGCGCACGAGGAGCTCCGTCTCGCCAATGGCCACCTCGAACGAGACGAGGTCGCCGCCGCTCACGCGCTCGCGATAGGTGCGCGGCTCGTACTGTGGCCGTTGGTCGCGCATGGCGGTCATTTTACACCCTTTGCCATGTCGCCAACACGCCGGGCGAGCGCCTTTGCGCTGCCGTCAGCTCGACCCTGCCCAGTGCCGCGGCGCGCCTGCTGGCTGCCTCGCGCTGCGTTTTGCCTTCCGCGCGCTCAACGCGTGTTGCTTTGGCGAGCCGTGCCGGACGCCCGGCACGCCGGGGGAAGCGAAAAAGCCCGCCGCCGCGCGGGCCGCGCTGGGCGGCCGTTGCTTTGGGCCAACGATCTCTGCCGCCAGCGCGCAGCTTGGCCTTCGCCGTTTTCTCCACAACCGGTGAAACTTTCCCAGCGGAGTTTCGTTACAGACAATAGAATCTCCCTTTCGCTTTCCTCACTGCAGCCGCGGCACGCGCGGCAAACGCGCGCCGGCTGCCAGGTAGGTGTTCGCCGATGTAGGCCCCTGCTCGCGGTTGCACAACAGTTATGGGTGGAGCGATCTGCTCCGCCTCCCAGTTGTCTTTGCGCGGCGGCGGGCCACTCAGGCGGCGATCACCTCTTCCCCACGTTCGCTCACCCAAGCCGGACTATCCAGAGGGGGGACAGCGCCGTGGATTAGCGCGCTGCCGTGGGAAAGCGATTTTTTTGTCCGCCTCGGGCCTTGCCTGTCCTCTTCCGCGACGGGCAAGGCGAGCGCACATCCTAGCCGTCGCCGCGTGCGCTGTTTAGCCGCAGGCGCGCGTGCGCTTTTTCACCTTTGCGGCGTGGGAGCTAGCGCTTTTCCGCTGCCGCGTGGTGCGCATGGGGTGCGGTCTGTTGCCTCGCCGGTGGCTTGGCAAGGCTTTTGCCCCGCCGGCCGTGCCGCGGTTTCCGCGCTTTTTAGCTCACAACTGCGGAGGGATGCCCGTGGGAAGCAGCGCTGTTAATCCCGACATTTTCAGAGCGTACGACATTAGGGGTGTTTACGGACGCGACCTCAGCCCCGAGATAATGGAGCGGATCGGCAACGCCTTCGCCCGAAGGTTTGTCCGGGAGAAGGTCGTAGTTGGGATGGACGGGCGAAAATCCGGCCCGTGTTTAAAAGAGGCGTTTATTTCCGGTGTGCGCGGCGCCGGCAAAGGTGTTGTAGACGTTGGGGTCGTTCCCCGAAGCGCTTGCCTGTTCTGGGGGTGGACAAACAACCTCCCCTCGGCCTACATCACCGCCTCCCATCTCCCCAAGGAGTGGAACGGCGTTAAGCTCGCCCGCGCCGACGGAGTTGACTTTTTCCAGCGCGACATCGACGTGCTCAAAGAGGAGGTCCTCGCCGGGCGGTTCGTCGCCTCGCGCAGCGAGGGGCGGCTGAGCTCGGCCGATTCCTTGACCCCTTACAAAGAGTATCTGCTGGCCAAGGTCAAAAGGGCAAGCAGGCCGCTTAGGGTCGTCGTAGACTGCGGCAACGGCACGGGCGGGCTGTTGGTCCCCGAGCTGTTTGAACAGCTTGGCTTTTCCCTAACCGTGCTCTTCGGCGAAGTGGACGGCGAGTTCCCCAACAGGCCCTCGGAAATAGAGGAGAAAGCGCTGGACAAGCTCCGGGCCGAGGTTCGCAGGGCCGATGTAGGCGTCGCCTACGATGGCGACTCCGACCGCATGGCGCTTATGGACGAGCGGGGAAGGCTCCTCGCCGCCGAGGCTGCGGCGTACGTCATCCTGCGCGAGCTCGCTCGGGAGCACCCGGGGCCCATCGTGGCTAATGTCGAGTGCCTAAAGGTTATGGAAGAACTGGCCAAGCGCCTGGGCAGAACCGTTTGCCCCACGCCGGTGGGAAACGCGTTTATGGTCCACGCGGTAAGGACGCAAAACGCCTGCCTCGGGCTGGAGCGAAGCGGACACTTTTGCATCCCCTCGCTCCTCCCTATCGACGACGGGATCGCCGCCAGCCTATATGCGGCCTCGGCGCTTTCCCGCTGTAAAGAAAAGCTCTCCGCGCTCGCCGACTCCCTCCCCTCGTTTCCCTTTCGCCGGGCGAAGATCGCCTGCGAGGACAGCGTTAAGTTTCGGGTAATGGAGCGCGTTGGGGCGCGGCTTTTGGCGCAGTATGAGAACGTGTGCACCCTCGACGGCGTGCGCGTGGGGTTTGCCTTCGGCTGGGTGTTGATCAGGGCGTCAAACACCGAGCCGGCGATTAGGCTAAGCGTTGAGGCGGAGACCGAAGAGGCTCTCTGCGAGCTTGAAGAGCGATTTCTCAACCTGCTCCGGGAGGAAATCGACCGCGCCAGAGGGCACCCGCCGCCGTAGCGCACCTAAGCCACACCGCGAGCGGGCGCGGCGTGCCTTGGCCCGCCGGCATGGCACGCACCCCCGGCGGGGCGCTTGCCGGACGAGCTTGGGAAAGCGCCTCTCGCCCCGCGCAGGTCGTGCTGGCGCGCGAGGAACTTTGCCCGGCTTCGGCGAACTTCGCGGCGAAACGGCCAGCCGGGGGGAGAAAAATGAGGCTTTGGCTGCTCTTTGGCGCCGCTGGGGCGCTTTCTACGCTTGCTGCCGCCCAGCCTGCTACGCTTTCGCGCGACGACTATTGGGCCATCGTCTGGACGTTCAGCGACTGCTGGCGCGACGCCAAGCGCGCGGACACGGTCATCGCCCGCCTGCGCGAGATGAACGCCACCGCGGCAATGGTCTACAGCACGGCCTCCAACGAGCACCTTGTGCGCAACCGCTTCCCCTATTATGTGGAGAACATGGTCCGCGGGCTATACCTAAAGGGCGACCGCGGCTGGAACCAGGCCTGGCAGGGATATGCCAAAACGCGCGACCCGAAGTACTTCGTGCGCAACCCCTCGCTCGAGGACATGCGCTGGCGGCGGACCGAGGCCCAGCGCGTGCGGCAGATCGTCCGCCAGAACATGGCCGCGCGCCCGCTGATGTATAACATCCGCGACGAGCTCTCCGTAACCACCTCCGCCAATCCGTTTGACTTCGACTTCTCCCCCCTCTCCCTGGCCAGCTTTCGCAACTGGCTGAAAAAGCAATATGGCTCGCTGGGCGCGCTTAACGCGGAGTGGGAGACGAACTTTCGCACGTGGGACGACGTCCGCCCGTTTACCACGGACGAAATCAAACGGCGCCACCGCGCGGGAAACTTTAACTGGGCCCCCTGGGCCGACCATAGGACCTACATGGACACCATCTTTTGGGACGCCGTGAACTACTTCCGCCAGGCGGCGAAGGAGGTCGACCCCACCGCCCTGTGCGGCGTAGAGGGCACGCAAATGCCCCACGCCTTCGGCGGCTACGACTTCTCGAAAATGTGCCGGGCGATCGACTGGATCGAAGCCTATGACATCGGCAGCGCGCGCGAGATCATCCGCTCGTTTATGCCCGAGGCGCCCGTGTTTTGCACGTTGTTCTCCTCGGACAAAAACCAAATCTCGCGCAAGCTGTGGCGGCTTTTGCTCCACGGCGACCAGGGGACGATCGTCTGGTGCTGCGGCGGAGGCAGCCAGTGGAACAAGGACAGCGTAATCGACTTCTCCAAGCCCGACCTGCCCCTGAGCGCTAAGGGCCGGGCCATCGCCCCCGTCTTCCGCGAGCTTACGCAGTCGGGCATCGTCAAGCTCTTGCGCTCGGCAACGCCCGTGCTCGACCCCATCGCCATCCACTACTCTCAGCCGAGCATTCAGGCGGATTGGATGATCGAAAGCTTCGTGGACAAGGACACCTGGATCCGCCGCTTCTCCAGCTACGAGGCGCGGCACAACCGCATGGCCAAGGTGCGCAACAGCGTGATTAAGGCGTTTGAGGACCTCGGCTTTCAGACGCAGTTTATCGCCTATGGCGATGTGGAGCGGGGGGAGCTTTTGCGCAAGGGGTTTAAGCTGTTTATCATGCCCATGTCCATCGCTATCTCCGCGCGCGAGGCGGAGGAGGTGCGCCGCTTCGTCCAGGCCGGGGGCACGCTGCTCGTCTACGGCGACATCGCCAAAATGGACGAGCACTGCAAAATGCTTCCCCGCGGCCAGCTTGACGACATCGTTCCCCCGCGGATGCGCAACGGCAAGGACCTGGACGTGCGCCGCGTGGGGCGGGGCAAGGTCATTCGCTTTGGCGCAGCCATCGAGGACTATGAGCTGTTGCGCCTGCAACCGGGCAAGGAGCTGCCCATGCGCCGGCTGTGGGAGCGCGTGGCGCAGGAGGCAGGCCTGCCTCGGCCTCAGTTTTACGTTACGCGACGCGACGGCTCGCCGCCCTCGTGCGTCGAGGTGCACCGCTGGCGGGGCGCCGACCGCTGGTTTGTGGCGACGATGATTAACCCGCAGGTTATAATTCGGCCGGAGATGGAGAAAATCGGGGGCAACAAAAACCTCGCCGCGCCGCAAGAGCTCGCCCTACACCTGCCCCGCGCGCTCCATGTTTACGATGTCCGCGCGAAGAAGTATCTTGGTGTACTCGACCGGGTGGAGTTTACCCTCGACCCCTGGTCGCCGACTATCTTCTGCGTCGCCGAGCAAAAGGTGATGCAGTAAACGACTGGGAGAGCGATGAAGACCTACCTGGATTGTGTCCCATGTTTCATCCGCCAGGCGATCGACGCCGCACGTATGGCCACCGACGATATCGCCGTTCACGAGCGCGTGGTGCGTGAGACGCTGCGCCTGTCCTGGGAGATGGACTATCGCGAGCCGCCCGCGCGCATGGCGCAGCTTACGCACCGGCTGGTAAAGAAGCTCACGGGCAACCCCGATCCCTACCGCAAGGCCAAGGAGCAGTTTAACCGCGCGGCGCTCGAGCTTTACCCGGAGCTCAAGCGCCGGGTTGAGTGCGCGGCAAGCCCCCTCGACGCCGCCCTGCGCCTGGCTGCTGCCGGCAACATTATCGACCTCGGCGCGGCCTCGCACGTAGACCAGGAGAAGGTGTGGGAGACGATCGAAAACTCGCTGCGCGCTCCGTTGTTCGGCGGCACGGCGGAGCAGTTCGCCCGCTCGCTCGCCCGCGCGGGGCGCATTCTTTACCTCGCCGACAACGCGGGCGAGATCGTGTTCGACAAGCTGCTCATCGAGCTTTTGCCGCGGGAGAAAGTGACCGTGGTCGTCCGCGGAGCGCCGGCGATAAACGACGCGACGATGGACGACGCGCAAATGGTTGGCCTGACGGACCTGGTCGAGGTAATCGATACCGGCTCCGACGCCGTGGGGATTTTTTTGGACAGTTGCTCCGCGGAGTTTCGCCAGCGGCTAGAGGAGGCTGACCTGCTTATCTCCAAGGGCCAGGCAAACTATGAGACGGTGACCGAGCTGGACAAGCCGACGTGGTTTTTGCTCTGCGCGAAGTGCCCGGTGGTCGCGCGCGATGTGGGGTGCGCGGTGGGCGACTTTGTGCTTAAGCCAAAGTGCTGCGGAGGATAGCCGCTCTGCGCCGGAGGTGGGCGGCGATGTATGGCAGGGTCGTCTCATATGCTTATGTTTTAGCCGTATTCCTATATATATTTATCTGCCGCGAGGTGATCGCCGTGGCTGCCCCGCCCCCGACAACCCCTACGCACGACTTCGGCCTTACCAAAACGCAAAACAGCCCGTTTTGCACCATGCGCAGCGTGGATTTCTCCTCGGTAGAGCTCACCCACGGCTTCTGGGCCGAGCGCTTTGAGCAATGCCGCTCCGTCACCCTGCCCCACCTGTGGAACCTGCTCAGCGACCCCAACGTGGGCCATGCGCTAACCAACCTGCGCATCGCCGCCGGCCTGGAGCAGGGCGAGTTCGCAGGCACGCATTGGCAGGACGAGTGGGTCTACAAGTGGCTCGAAGCTGCCTCATATGTCTTCCGTGCGACAGGCGACAAACAGCTCGACCGCCGCATGGATGAGGTTATCGACATCATCCGCCGCGCACAGCAGCCCGATGGCTACATCGCCACGCAAATCACCCTCCGCGGCTGGAAGAGGTTTCAGAACCCACGGCATCACGAGCTTTATGTCATGGGCCACCTGATTACAGCGGCGTGCATCCACCACCGCATGACGGGAAAGGACAACTTCCTGGCCATCGCCCGCAAGGTCGCCGACTACCTTTATCCGCTGTTTATCGAGACCAAGCCCGAGCTCGCCCACTTTCCGCTAAACCCCTCGATCATCATGGCCCTCGTCGAGCTCTACCGCACCACCGGCGAAAAAAGGTATCTCGACCTGGCCAAAGCGTTCGTCGACCGCCGGGGCACGGTCCCCGGGGGAACCGACCTTAATCAAGATTTCGTCCCCCTGCGCAAGGAAACGCAGGTTGTCGGCCACGCTGTGTTTTTCACCTACCTTTACGCGGGCGCCGCCGATGTCTACATGGAAACCGGCGACCGCTCGCTCCTCGAAGCGCTCGACCGCCTGTGGCACGACCTTACGGAGAAGAAGATGTACGTTACCGGCGGCGTGTGCGCGCTGCACCGCGGCCTTTCCATTCGCGACAACCTGTGGGCCGCGCACGACGTCCACGAGGCCGCCGGGCCGCCCTATTTCCTGCCCAACAGCACCGCTTATAACGAGACCTGCGCGCAGATCGGCTGCACGATGTGGAACTGGCGCATGTTGCAAATCACCGGCGAGGCGCGGTTTGCCGACGTCATGGAGCGCCAGCTATATAACTCCATCCTCTCCGGCATTGGGCTTAACGGCAAAAGCTGGTTTTATACCAACGTTCTGCGCTGGTATGGGCGCGAGCACCGCCTGCTCTCCAACGACGCCTACGAGCGCTTTCAGCCCGGCCGGCGGCACATTTGCTGCCCGTCAAACCTCCTGCGCACCATCGCCAAGCTCCGCGGGTGGATGTATGGCGTGTCCGACGATGGCCTGTGGGTTAACCTTTACGGCGCGAGCACGTTCCGCGGGCAGCTTCCCGACGGCTCGGAAGTGGAGCTCGCCCAAGAGACCGACTACCCGTGGAGCGGGGAGATCGAGCTGAGCTTCGCGCGCGCCCCGCAGCGGCCGTTTGCTCTGCTCTTGCGCGTTCCCGGCTGGGCCGAGGGGGCGCAGGCCACCGTAAACGGCGCGCCGGTTGAGCCTGCGCCGGTGCCGGGGACGTACCTTAAGCTTCAGCGAAAGTGGTCCGCGGGCGATCGCGTGCGCCTTGTCCTGCCCATGGAGCCGCGACTGGTCGAGGCTCACCCGCGCGTGGAGGAGCTGCGCGGCCAGGTTTGCGTAATGCGCGGGCCGATCGTCTATTGCCTCGAGTCGCCAGACCTGCCCCAGGGCGTGAGCGTGTGGGAGGTGCGCCTGCCCGCGCACGTAAAGCTCACCGCGCGCTTTGCCCCGGACCTGCTCGGGGGCGTGGTTGTGCTCGAGGGCGAGGCTCTGCGCGTCCCCCTGGGCCAGTGGAGAGGCAGGCTCTATCGCCCGCTTTCCCCCGCGCCCAGCGAGCGCATAAACATTCGCCTTATCCCCTACTTCGCCTGGGCAAACCGCGGCGTGTCGGAGATGACGGTGTGGATTCCCCTGGCCAACGTCCCCTAGCCCGCCCGCGAGCGGCCCCGCGCCCCTATTGGCGAAGCTGAGCGAGCAGCGCCCGGCGCATTACCTCCACCGGCGCGGCAACACCCGTCCACTGCTCAAAGGCGATCGCCCCCTGGTGGACGAGCATCCCCGCGCCTCCGACAACCTGGCACCCGCGCGCTCGCGCGCGGCGCATAAGCAGCGTCTCCAGGGGGCGGTAGACGATGTCGCAGACCACCTGCCCGGGGTGCAGGGCCTCCTCGGGCACCGGCGGCATGGCCTGGTCCTCCGGATACATCCCCAGCGGCGTGGCGTTAACGACCATCTCCGCCTTGAGGCACAGGGCGTTCATCTGTCGGGGGTCGAGCAGGTCAGCGCCCTCCACGGGAACATCGGGGAACCTGCGCGCCACGCCGGCAACCGTTTCCTCGACCTGCTC
This sequence comes from uncultured Armatimonadia bacterium, assembly GCA_964565895.1. Taxonomy (GTDB): domain Bacteria; phylum Armatimonadota; class Zipacnadia; order UBA1398; family CAZMGT01; genus CAZMGT01. Next base: position 11,456 of record CAZMGT010000043.1, on the reverse strand, counting down.
CGGCCGCCGCGCGGCGATGGTCAGCCGCGCCGGCCGGCGCTCGGCAAGCGCGTGGGCGATGGCCTTCGCCGCACCCCCCGCGCCCAAAATGACGATGTCCCGCCCCGCGGGGTCCACCCCCTCTTCGTCGAGCGAGCGCAGGAATCCAGGGCCGTCGGTGTTGTCGCCCACAAGCTCCTCGCCGGCGCAGACGACAGTGTTCACTACCCCGAGGGCCGCGGCGTGCTCGCTTACGCGGTCCATCGCCTCAAACGCCGCCTGTTTTAGGGGGATGGTCACGTTCGTGCCCACCGCGCCCAGGGCAAGCAGGCCGCGGAGAGCGTCGGCGACCTTCTCCCGCGGCACGTCGAACGGGACATAGCAAAAGTCCAGCCCCAGCGCGCGAAACGCCGCGTTGTGCATTGGGGGCGAAAGGGAGTGCTTTACCGGGTGGCCCATTACGCCGACGACCTTCGTCGTCCCCGTAACAAGCGGCGGGAGGCCGATTTGCTCGTAGTCGCTACTCATCGCTGCTCGCCCGGCGGACGGACACCGCGCGCCCCAGCGAGCAAAGCAGCTCGCTCAGCCGCTTTAGCTCGTCGAGCGAGAAGTAGGAGATAACGATCGTCCCGCGGCCGCCGCGCCTGTGGCGCACCTCGACGCGCGTGCCCAAGATGCGCTGCAGCTCCTGCTCCAGCTCCGAAAGGTGCGGGTCGCGCGGCTGGCGCACCGGCGCCTGGGCGAGGCCGCCCGCGCGCTGCATCCGCCGTATCTGCCGCTCCGTCTCCCTTACGGAAAGCCCCTCGCGCTCGATCCGCGCGGCCATCTCCAAGATCGCCGCCGGGCTGTCTAGGGCAAGAAGGGCCCTGCCGTGCCCCTCGCTTAGGTGCCCCGCGCGAATCCTCTCCTGCACCTCCGCGGGCAGCTTGAGCAGCCGCAACGTGTTAGACACCGCCACGCGGCTCTTGCCCACGATCTCCGCGATGTCGTCGTGGCTTAAGCCGAACTCCTCCGCCAGCCGGTGGTAGGCCTTCGCGGCATCAATCGGGTTTATGTCCTCGCGCTGGAGGTTTTCGACAAGGGCCACCTGGAGCATCTGCTCGTCGGTATAGCTGCGCACGATCGCCGGGATAACGCTGAGCCCGGCGAGCTGCGCCGCGCGCCAGCGCCGCTCCCCCGCGGCTAGCTCATACCCCGCCGCCGTCCGCCGCACGATTACCGGCTGGAGCACCCCGTGCGTGCGAATGGACTTCGCCAGCTCGCTAAGCGTCTCGTCCGCGGCCGGCGCGCGCGGCTGATAGGGGTTGGGGCGGATTTCGTCCACGCGCAGGTGGCGCACCGGCCCCTGGGGGGCGTCGGTCGGCGTGGGGCGCGGAATGAGCGAGTCCAGCCCTCTTCCCAGTCCCCTACTCTTCGTTCCCAACGGCGATCACCTCTTTGGCGAGCAAGCGGTAACTGCGCGCACCGGGGGAAAGCGGCGCGTAGGTCGTGCACGGCAGCCCGTGGCTCGGTGCCTCGCTCAAGCGCACCGAGCGCGGGATTATTGTGGAGAACACCCGCCCGTCAAAATGCTGGCGCACCTCGCGGGCCACCTCGCGGGAAAGCGTCGTCCGCCGGTCGTACATCGTAAGCAGCACGCCGAGAATGCGCAGCGCGGGGTTTAGCCCCTCGCGCACCATGTTGATGATCGTCAGAAGCTGGGACAGCCCCTCCAGCGCGTAATATTCGCACTGGATGGGGATAAGCACCTCGTGCGCGGCGGCGAGGCAGTTGATGGTTAGGATGCCCAGCGAAGGCGGGGCGTCGAGGAGGATGTAGTCGAAGCTGTCCAGGACATCGTTTAGCGCCTGGCGCAGGCGCACCTCGCGCGCGATTACTGGGGCAAGCTCGATCTCCGCCGCGGCAAGGTCCATGCGCGCGGGGGCGAGGGTTAGGGGACCAAAGCCCGTTTCCAAGAGCACCTCGCGCAGGGGCAGGCCCTGGGTGAGCACGTTGTAAATGCAACAGGTAAGCTTCGTGCGGTCGAACCCCAGGCCGGTCGTCGCGTTGCCCTGGGCGTCGAGGTCGGCGAGGAGCACGCGAAAGTCCTCCGCGGCGAGCGCCGCGCCGAGGTTCACCGCCGTGGTCGTCTTCCCCACGCCGCCCTTTTGGTTGACGATGGCGATAACCCGCGCGGGCATTGGCGATTTGCTTGCCCTCCCCATCTTTGTTTCACGTGAAACCAAAACTTCCCTGCTAAAAACATCTCAGGCGGGGGCGGCAAAGAGAAAGCGCCGCTGCCACCGCCCGCGATCGCAGGACACCGCTACCGAGCGCGTCTCGCGCAGGCCCGCGGCGCGCAAAAGCTTCTCCTCCTGCGCGCGCACTGCGGCGCTTTCTGGCCCGCGAAAGAGGCAGATCTCGCCCCCGGGGGCAAGCAGCGCGCGCAGCGCGGGAAGGACCTTCTCCAGCTTGCCCAAAGCGCGCACGGTAATAAGGTCCACCGGCCCCGTCTGCTTGGGCGAAAGCTCCTCGGCGCGCGCCCTGAGCACGGTTACGTTGTCCAACCCCAGCTCGGCGATGACCTCGCGCAGAAAGATTATCGGCTTGCCCCGCGAATCAACGAGGATCGCCTTCGCCGAGGGCCTGGCGATGGCCAGCGGGAGGCCGGGGAAGCCGGCGCCCGTGCCTGCGTCGAGAAACACTTTGCCCTCAAGCTCGGCCACGCGCAAAAGGAGCAGCGAGTCCGCAAAATGCCTTAGGCAAATCTCGTCCGGCTCGACGATCGCCGTGAGGTTTAGCGCGGGGTTAAGCTCGATCAGCCGCTCGCCGAGGATAATTAGCTGCTGCAAAGCACCTTCGGGCAGGGGGATGTTTAGCTCTGCGAGTAGGTGGGGGAGGCGTCGCCAGCGGCGGGGAACGCTCGGCGCGCCGGCGCTATGTTTCACGTGAAACACCGGCGCTCACGCGCCCCCGACCGGCCCTGCGCCCGCGCGCCCGGGCAAGCGCGGTAATGTGCACGGCGAGGATGGACACGTCCGAAGGCGACACGCCCGGGATGCGGCTCGCCGCGCCGATGGTCGCCGGGCGAATGCGCGACAGCTTCTCCCGCGCCTCGGCCTTTAGCCCAACGATCGATCCGTAGTCGAGGTCCGGCGGAATGAGCACATCCTCCATCTCGCGCAGGCGGGCGGCCTGCTGCCGCTGGCGCTCGATGTAGCCGCGATATTTGATCTGCGTCTCCACTTCCTCGCGCACATCGGGCGGGCAGCCGGCGTCGCCGACTAGGGCAACGAGCTGCTCATAGCTTACCTCCGGCCGCTGGAGAAGCTGCGCGGCGCGCGTTCCGGGCTTGACGGGAGCTGTGCCCACCTCCTGCGCCCAGCGCTCCGTCTCCTCGCAGTCGGCGACGGCAAGCTCTTCGAGCCGCTCAAGCTCGCGCTCGATGGCCTCCTTGCGGCGCAGGAACGCCTCCCAGCGCGCATCGTCGACAAGCCCAAACTGGCGCCCGATGGGGGTAAGGCGCAGGTCGGCGTTGCCGTGGCGCAAGATGAGGCGAAACTCCGCGCGCGAGGTCATCATGCGATAGGGCTCGTCGGTTCCGCAGGTAACAAGGTCGTCAATGAGCACGCCGATATACGCCTGGTCGCGGCGGAGGATAAGCGGCTCCTCGCCGCGCAGCCAGCGCACGGCATTGACGCCGGCGACAAGCCCCTGGCCCGCGGCCTCCTCATAGCCGGATGTCCCGTTTATCTGCCCGGCCATAAACAGCCCGGGGATGGCCTTTGTCTGCAGCGAGGCGTGAAGCCGGGTTGGCGGGCAGAAGTCATACTCCACGGCATAGCCCGGGCGGGTCATCTCCGCGCGCTCGAGCCCGCGAATGGAACGGAGCATCTTTAGCTGGACCATCTCGGGCAGGCTGTTCGACAGCCCCTGTACGTATATCTCCTCGGTAATCCACCCCTCGCGCTCGAGAAACACCTGGTGGCGCTCTTTGTCCGGAAAGCGCACGAGCTTGGCCTCGATCGACGGGCAATAGCGCGGCCCTACGCCGACGATCTTGCCCCCATACAGCGCGGAGTCGGCGAGGTGGTCGCGCACGATCTGGTGCGTCTTCTCGTTGGTCCACACCATGTGGCAGGGGAGCAGGTCGTCGCGCGGGGGGAGGTCGGTAATGAACGAAAAGTGCAACCCGCTCGTGTCCGAGGGCTGAAGCTCGCACTTGTCATAGTCAACCGAGCGGCGGTGGATGCGCGGCACGGTGCCCGTCTTTAAGCGCGCGGTCTCAAACCCTAGCGCGCGGAGGCAGTCGGCGAGCTTAAACGCCGCCGGGTCGCCCGCGCGGCCGAGGGGGAAACTGCGGTGGCCGATGTGGATCTCCGCGGCGAGAAATGTTCCCGTGGCTAAGATTACCGCGGGCGCGCGAAAGATCACTCCTGTGCTCGTGACCACGCCCTCCACCCCGCGGTCGCCCACGGCGACCTCGTCCACGGTGGCTTGCTTGAGCCAAAGGTTGGGCTGTGCCTCAAGCGCGCGCTTCATCTCCGCCTCATAGGCGCGCTTGTCGGCTTGGGCGCGAAGCGAGCGCACGGCGGGCCCCTTGCTTGTGTTGAGCATGCGGATGTGGGTGTGCGTGCGGTCGATGGCCAAGGCCATTTGGCCGCCCAGGGCGTCGATTTCGCGTACGATGTGCGCCTTGGCCGGGCCGCCGATGCTGCAGTTGCAGGCCATGTGGGCCACGCGGTCGAGGTTTATCGTGAGCACGAGGGTGCGCGCGCCCATGCGCGCCGCAGCAAGGCCCGCCTCGCAGCCGGCATGACCCGCGCCGACGACGATAACATCGAACTTGTCCGGAAAGCGAAAGGTGGCCATTTTTCGGCAACAGTGAGCTTTAAGATAGCGGAGAGCGCACAACGGTAGTTCGCCAGCGGGGGACATGATCCTCGCCGGCGGCGGCTAGCGCGCCTCGCGCGAGTGTTGCTCAAGTAGATAACGCGCGTGGGCGAGGCGCAGTTTCGCCATGTCAAGTTCGTGGGTAATGTCGTTTAGGCTCATCATCGAGGCCAGGGTGCGGGCGTGCTGGGCTTCGTCTATGGAGCGGCGGATGGCCTCGGTGAGCTCGGTCAGGCGGCGAACGAGGGTGACTATATCAACGTCGACTTCGATTTTAAGTTCTTCCTGGCTGTCCATGCTCTGGCCCCCTTGGTGCGCAGCGCAGAATAGTTCTTCTGCAGAGCGAGCGCAGAGTCCTGTTTTGCCGCGGAAGATCGCGCATTTTGCACATCTGTGCACAGCTTTTCCACGAAAATCGCTGCGCATATACGCAGGCCGCTGACCTCGCGCGTGAAGGACATCGCCCCCTTGGCAATGAATTAGCTCAAGCGGCGCTGCGGCGATCTTTCTCCCCGGTGGTGTTCATCGTGCCGCTGAACCTCGACCGCGCGGGCGACGAGATTTTCGTTACCGGCCGGCGATATCGCTTGTGCTACAAAGTGGGCAGCCCCGAGGCGGAGCTTTTTGTAGAAGCCAAGCGCGCTGCGCGCTTGTTCCTCCCCTGCGCGCTAGATACAGCCGAGGGGCCGGACGCCACGCTGGACGTGGGCCAGCCCCAGGTGCAGCAGGCGCGGGATCACGTGCGCCTGCGCATCCCGGTGCGCAGCGCGCGCTGGCGGGCAAAGACGGTGGTCGTTGGCTGCTGGGAGGAGGCCGTGGAGCTGGGCTGCGTGGTCGAGGGCGAGGGCACGGTGCGGCAGTATCGCCTGTGCGGGGGAGTGCTGGGGAGGGCGGAGAAGGTCTCCGAGACGGGCTTTGCTACGCTGTTTAACCCCCACCCCAACCTGCGCGATGTGCGTTATCACCGCGCGTGGGAGAGCACGCAGGTCGATCCCTACGGCGGAGAGGGCGACAACCGCATTTTTACCCCCGGGCTGCTGTGCTATGCGGTGACCTATGACGGGAAATGGTGGATGGGGCTGGGAGTAGGGGCGGCGAAGGGAGGCTATGGGTTTAACAGGTTTTCCTACAACGGCGGTCGGGGGTTTTGGCTGGCGCTGGACTATGAGGGGCACCTGCGCATAAAAGGGCGGTTTCGCGCGCCACAGCTCGTCATCTCGTTCGACAGCGACGAATACGGGGCGTTGGAGAGCTATGTGGAGCACCTGCTCAACCGCGAGCTGATTAGCTGGCCCGACCGCGAGGCGGCCCATTGGTGGTGGCAGCCCATTTTCTGCGGCTGGGGCGAGCAGTGCCTCTGCGCGCGGCGCTCGTCGCAGCCGGCGACGACCTATGCCGAGCAGAGCAATTACGAGGCGTGGCTGGAGCTACTTGCAGGCCGTGGGGTTGTCCCGGGAACGATCGTCGTTGGCGACAAGTGGCAGTGTACCTATGGCGAGAACGTGGTGGACGGCGCGCGGTTTACGAACATGCGGCGGTTTATCGAGTCGCGCCACGCGCGGGGGCAGAAGGTTGTCCTTTGGATAAAGGCGTGGCATCCGGAGGGGATTCCCCCGGAGGAATGCATTGTTGACGGCGAGGGGAACGCCGTGGCTGTGGACCCCACGAACCCGCGCTTTGAGCAGCGGCTGCGCGAGCAAGTGCGCTATCACCTCTCTGCGGCGGAGGACTGCCTGAACGCCGACGGATATATGATCGACTTTACGCACCTCACGCCGCACGGTGCGGAGCTTAGCGCGGAGGGCGAGGCGTGGGGGATTGAGCTTTTGCGCCGGCTAATGGAGCTTTACTACACGGCGGCAAAGCAGACGAAAAGCGACGCGCTGATCATCGCGCAGTGCGCAAACCCGTATTTCGCCGACGTGGTGGACATGATTAGCCTAGATGGCGTGGCTCCGGAGATACGCAACCTGTGCGACACAATGACGTTTCGGCAGAGGGTGGCGAAGATCGCCTGCCCGCACTGGCTGGTAGACACGGACCGGGCGCATGCCCCGAACCTGGAGGAGTGGCGGCTGTATATGCCGCACCAGCCGAAGATCGGGGTGCCTTCGCTTTCCGTGGCCACGGGGCAGCCGACGACGGGGGAGATGCTTGAGGAGGGCGACTACGCGATGCTCCGGGAGGTTTGGGAGGAGTATCGCAAGAGGGTGGGGCTTTAGCTTCGCGGGTCTGTGCGCCAAGGGAACTTTCGTTGATCAACAGTCAACAGAACGCTCAGAATTCGCTCGTTCTTACCCCCGCGGCTTTCGACGGGAAATGGCCGGGTGAAAAAATGAAGGGCTTGGCGCGTGTATGTCGAAACAAAAAATACAGCAAACGTACAGGGGAGTGAACCCACAGTGAAAACACCGCGGCGCGAACCACGGCCCCTGATCGTTAAGAAGACCGACGCTTACTATGTCGACCGCCACCACAACTGCAAGACGTATTCCGGCAACGGCATTACCTCCCGCTCGGCGGCGAAGAATGCGGAGAGGAAGGTTGTTTGGCGGCGGACGGTGCTCTTGAAATAGCCCGAGCGTTGTCCGCGGGGCCTGTAGGGGCCGAAGAGGGAGTTTTCTCCAAACGCTGTGGCGAAACGTAGCTTTCGCCGCGGCGTTTTTCATTTTGCAAGCGGTGCGTGGGCAGTTGCCCCGGGATTGGAGAGAGGGGCATGGCTGAAATCCGCGGGCTTTACGTAATCACCGACGCCACCCTGCGCCCCGGGCGGACGCACCTGGACGTCGTCCGCGCGGCAATTGCCGGCGGCGCGCGGATGGTGCAGATCCGCGACAAGCAGGCGCCGGCGCGCGAGCTGTGCCGCATTGTGGAGCAGGCGCTGGAGCTCGCCCGGCCCGCCGGCGTGCCGGTGATCGTCAACGACCGCGTGGATGTTGCCGCTGCGGTGGGCGCCGACGGCGCGCACGTGGGCCAAGAGGACATTCCCCCGCAGGCGGCGCGGGAGATCCTCGGCGAGGAGGCGATCCTCGGCGTGTCCGTCCATGACGAGCGCGAGGCGGCGGAGGCCGAGGCCGCGCGCGCCGACTACTTCGGCGTGGGGGCAATGTTTGCCACGACCACGAAGGACGGCGCGGTAGTGCGCGGGCTGGGGCAGATCGCGCGCATTAGGGCGTGCTCGAATACCCCGATCGTGGCCATTGGCGGGATAAACGCGGGAAACATCGGCCAGGTGGCGCGGGCGGGGGCCGACGCCGCGGCGGTGGTCTCTGCGGTGGTTTGCGCGGAGGACATGGTTGCCGCGGTGCGCGAGCTTGTGCAACGCTGGCGCGAGGCAGGCGGTGCGGTTTGAGCGGGCGCTGGGCGAAAGCTGCGCTTTTTGCTGGGCTGTGGGCTGCGGTTTTTGCGGCAGGGGCGGGCGCGGGCGGCGGCGATGCGCCGCGCGTGCGGCTGCGCGTGGTTCGGGTGGGGTGCGACAGCGCGCTTTTGGAGATCGACGAGCAGGTGGCGCGCGAGGTGAAGCGGGAGGCGGCGTGGGAGATAACGAGCGCCCTGGGGCCGGGGCAGCGGGTGGAGTTTCGGCGAGTTAGCGCGCGCTCGGGGAGCCGTTGCCTGCTTTTATATAGCGAAGTGCGCGACCCGAACAAACGCTGCGAGGTTACGCAGCGGCTGCAGGGTGTGCTTGCTCCGGGGAAGGCCTATACGTGCTTTGTATACTTTCGCGGGCGGACGGGGGCGACGGGCGCGGCGCGGGTGATGGTTGACTGCCACAGCGCGGGCCGGCGCGGGTGGGAGACGCTGGCGACGGTGGAGATGATGCCCAACGCCTTTTGGCGGCCCCAGGGGGGACAGTTTATTTTGCCCGACGATGCGCTTGTGGTTAGGGTGCGCATAATTTTGTTCGGCGAGGGCGAGCTGTGGGTGGACGATGTCGCGCTATATGAGGCGCAAAAGCCAGAGGAAAACCTCCTGCGCGACCCGGGGTTTGAGGGGACGGGCTATTGGAAGGTGTTCTATCGCGCGGCGGGGGACGAGATGTGGGTGGAGGACCCGGCAATAATCCACGAGCCGCGGCACAATGTGATTTTGCTGCGGCAAGAGACGGAGTATGAGTTTCGCGCGCAGGTTTATTCCAACGAGGGCGCGCTTGTGGGGCGGAGCGGGGTTGTTCGCGCGCGAACGAGGGCTTTGGCGCCGCGAAGGTGGGAGGGGCTTGAGATTTGGCCCTCGCGCAGGCTTGGCTTGGGGCGCGTGGCCTTTCCCTGCCTGTTTTTCTATCGCGGGGAGCCATATGTTGTGTGCACGAGGGACTATGCGGTGGAGCTGTGCAAGCTGGACGGGGCGCTGCGCGCGACGCAGTGGCGTAAGATATTGGTTGCCCCGCCGCCGATTGACGGAGGCGGGGTGACCTATCAGGGGCAGGTGCAGGCGTGTTTGTTGGGCAATGTGCTTTATGTCTCGTTTAAGCGCGACCGGCCGCCCTATGTGCGCGAGGCGCGCCTTTGCGTTGCGGCCTATGACATGGAGCGGCAGGCGCTGCTTGGCGTGCGGGAGATCGCCCCTTTGCGCCGCGGGGCAAGCAGTTGGAACGGGGGCATTGCCGCTGTTCGCGGCAAGCTGTGGGTGGGCTATGCGGATACCCTTGCCTGGAGCGACAGGGTGGAGAACTATATTGTCCTGCGCGAGGTGGACCCGGCGACGCTTGAGCCTTCGCCGCGCGAGTTTCGCCTCAGGCAAGCTCCCTCGACGTATCTCTACGGGCCATATTTGGCGAGCTATTCGGGCAAGGTTGCCGTGTTGTTTTCGGACATGGCCCTTCACGCGGGCTATACTACGCCGCCGCGGCGGGACTATGAGCCGCTTTATCTTGCGCTGTTCGACGGGAGGGAGTTTAGCGAGCCGCTGCCCATCTCGTGCGAGGGGCGAAATAGAGACGCCAAGGCCGTGCAGGTGGGGGAGAAGCTTTATGTTGTGTGGAAGTATGGCGGGCCGTATCCCGCGGCGGTGTGGGGGGAGTATATGTTTCACGACATTGGCCTGGCCGTCGTTGACCCGGTGCGCCGTGAGGTAAAGCTCTGTTCGTGCGTGAGCGACCTAAAGTACAACAGCAGCCCGTGCATCGTGCGCTACGACGGCGAGCTTATTGTTGTTTATACCAAGCACGAGCACCTTTATGGCCTGCAGGACGACCCGGCGCAGGCGTTTGGGCCGTTTTGGGTGGCCATCGGCCTTCCCCGGGGCGCCGGGAGCTGAGGGCAGGGGCGCGCAAAGAGGGGGAGAATTGCCGGGCAGCGTAGTTGTGGCTGGGCTGTGGGCAGCGAGCGTTTGGCCTGGGGAGGGACGGCGGCAAACATGCGACGGATCCTTGTCTGCGGCGGAGCGGGGTTTATCGGCAGCAATTTCGTGTGCTATGTGCTTGAGCGCGAGGGGGAGGCCGAGGTTGTTGTTCTGGACAAGCTGACCTATGCGGGCAATCCCACAAACCTTAAGCGTTGCGCCGACGCCCCCGAGCGGTTGGGCGGCGAGCTGCCCTACGGCGAGTTGGTAGACTGCGGCCGGCTGAAGTTCGTCCGCGGAGATATTTGCGACCCGGAGGTTGTCCGCCGGGCGATGGACGGCTGCCGGTGGGTGGTGAACTTCGCCGCGGAAAGTCACGTGGACCGCGCGCTAATGGACCCTTCCTCGTTCATCGAGACCGACGTACGCGGGGTTTACGTCCTGTGCGAGGCGGCGCGCGAGCTAGGCGTGGAGCGCTTTTTGCAAGTGTCTACCGATGAGGTTTACGGCGAGGTGCTCGAGGGCGCAGCGAAGGAGAGCGATCCTCTCGCGCCGCGCAACCCCTACGCGGCGAGCAAGCTCGGCGGGGAGGTGCTCGCCCTAAGCTACTTTCACTCGCATGGCCTGCCCGTGCTCGTTACCCGCGGGTCGAACACCCTGGGGCCGTATCAGTATCCGGAGAAGTTCGTGCCGTTAATGACCACAAACGCGCTTGACGACGAGCCTTTGCCCATCTATGGCGACGGCCTGCAGGAGCGCGATTGGCTTTATGTCGAGGACCACTGCGCTGCGGTCGAGGTTGTTCTGCGGCGCGGGGAGCCGGGGGAAGTTTATAACGTCGGCGCGGGAAACCACGTCCCGAACATTAACGTCGCCCAGCGAATCCTCGACCTTTTGGGCAAGCCGCGCTCGCTAATCGTCCACGTTTCAGACCGCCCGGGGCACGACCGCCGCTATGCCGTGGACAGCGCCAAGCTGCGCGCCCTGGGCTGGGCGCCCAAGTATGGCTTGGACGAGGCGCTGGAGCTTACCGTGAACTGGTATGTGAAGAACGAGGAGTGGTGGCGGCCGATTAAGTCTGGGGCGTGGCGCGAGTATTACGAGCGGCAGTATGGCGAGCGCCTGCGCCAGGCGCGGCGCGGCTAGGCCGTTTGAGCGTAGCCCTCGGGGACAAGCTCGCGGAGGAGCTTGCGATAGCGTGCGCGGCGCTTGGGGTTGTCGTCGCGTTTTAGGCCCTGGTAGATGTGCTCTGCGGCGGCATCTTGCTCGCCCAGCTTGAGGAGGACATGGGCCAGGGCATAGTGGTTTTCGGGCTCGTCGGGGTCGAG
>CAZMGT010000042.1:0-34455 GCA_964565895.1 uncultured Armatimonadia bacterium | reverse complement strand
TACTTTACGCAGCGGAAGCCGATCGCCGGGCTGGCCTCGTCGGCGTCGGCAAACGCCCTGCGCGCGCCGTGGAACAGGACGCGCTGGCTCTCGTCGTTAAGCCACGAGCCGCCGCGAATAACGTATTTCGAGCCATCGACCAGGCCCACGTCGCACGGCGAGCGGGTCCACTCGGCGACGTTGCCGGCCATGTCCGCCGCGCCGCACCAGCTCTCGCCGCGCTTGCCGATGCTTCCCACGGCAACGGTTGGGGGGCTGGCCGGCCCGGGGCGCAGGGCCCAGCACAGGCGGTCGGCGCGCCACGTGTTCCCCCAGGGGAAGGTGTTGCCTTTTGCCCCGCGCGCGGCGACCTCCCACTGCTCCTCGCTGGGGAGCTTCATGCGGTAGAACTTGGCGTAGGCCGTCGCCCCGAACCAGGTCACGCAGACCACGGGGTGGTCCTCCCACCCGGCGTCGACGATGTAGCGCTTGGTGTCCCAGCGGATGTGACACCAGGGCGAGGTTGTGCGCAAGAGCACCTGGCGGCCCTGGCTGCCGAAGCCTTTTGTGGGGTCCTCTCCGCGGTAGCCGGCGCTGTTTAAAAACCGCGCATAAAGCCAGTTCGTCACCTCGTACTTCTGGATGAAAAACGTCTTTTTCACGCGAAACGAGCGCGCGGGGAGCTGGTCCCAGTCGTCGAGCTGGGGGTCGCCGCCGAGGGGATATTCGCCCTTCTTAACGGGGACAAGCGGGGCGCCGTCGCGCCCCGTGCGCGGGGTAGGCTTGGGCTTAGCCTCGCCCTGTGGCGCGGAGAGGGCGGCCGGGCCAAACTCCCCTACCCCGCAGCCGCAAACAAGCGCCGCACAAAGCAGCGCGGCAAGCATTGCGCACGCCGCCGGCCTCATTTTCCACCAGCTTCCCCTGCCCCGCCGCGGTCGCGCACCGCCTGCACCTTGCCGTCCTTAAAGCGCACGGTAATCGGGCCGTAGCTCCAGTATTCGTAGCGCGCTTGGGGGGCCTCCTCCGCGCCCGGGGCGGCGGTTACGGGAAGGGTGCTGATCGTCTCCGGCTCGCCGAGGGCGCGGCGCACCTCGTCGCGCGACATGCCGGGGGTAATCTGCGCCAGGCGCTTGCGCACCTCAGCCAAGGGCAGGCGCAGGGCACCCTCCTCGCCCAAAAAGCGCCGGCGAATCTCCTCCTCCAGGGCGCTGTCGCGCAGCCGCCCGTGCTCGTCCAAAATGTGCGGGGTGACGAAGACCACGAGCTCGGACTCCGTGGTCGAGGAGTCCTTGCTGCGGAAAAACTGGCCGATGAGCGGGAGATCGCCGAGAATGGGAATTTTCTTGTGCGACACCGACGTCTGGCGGTTGATTAGCCCGCCGATAATGATCGTCTCCCCGTCTTTGACGCGGATCGAAGTAGACACCTCGCGCGTGCTGAGCACAGGGAGGCCGGTAACAGGGTCGATCTCCGAGATGTTGCTCACCTTGGGCCGGATCTCGCAGGTAATCTCGTCGTTGCCGCCGGTGAGCGGGGTGACCTCGAGGTCCACACCGACGTTAACCCCGCGTACCTCCTCGCTCGTCCCGCCGAACGTGGTGATTTGCACCTTAATGAACCGCGTTTGGCCGATGAAGATGTGGGCCTCTTCGCCGTTGAGCACGGCCATGCGCGGGTTAGCCCAAATCTTCGCCTTCCCTCGGGCGACAAGGGCCTTGATGTTCGCCATGATCCTCGTCGGCGACTGGGAGGTCGTCTCAAACGAGATCGTCCCCGCGGAGGAGTCGAAGCTCGTGCTCTCCGTTTTGTTGAGATAGGTCACGCCGAACGCTCGGGCGACGTCTTTGGAGTCCGCGAACTCCACGGCGAGGGCCTCGATGAGTAGCTGCGGCGCGGGGACGTCGATGGCCTTGAGGTCTTGCTCGATCTTCTCGAGCATGCTGCGCGGGGCGGTCACAACGACGGCGTTTTGTTGGGAGTTGAACTGGAGGTATTGGTAGAGGAAGTTGGGGAGCAAGCCCGCCGCGGTGCGCGCCTCGACGTTGGCCATGGGGAACGAGCGCGTGCCGCTCAGCCGATACGCGGAGAGCTGCTCGGGAATGCCCTGGCTGAACATATATACGCCGTCGGTCTGCTCTGGGTCGGAGAGGGCGAGGCCCGCCGCGGCGGCGATTAACGGAAACGCTTGCTCCGGCGGGACATCGACGAGGAACAAAGTTACCTCGCCGCGCACGGCGTCGTCTACGGCGATGTCCAAGTTGGACTGGCGGCTGATCTCGCTAAGCAGCTCGTGGATATCCGCGCGGACGGCGGCGATAGTCAGTCGCCCCTCGGGCGAGACGGTTACCGTAAGCTGGCGCTTGACGGCGGTGGGCCCTTCGGGGCCCGCTTCAGCGCCGACTAATGTGCGCGGGCTTTCCACGCTGATAATCAGGCTCGTCTGGTCGTCGCTGCGCCGGGCGGTTATCCGCGAGGGGCGGAAGAGAACGAGCTCCATGCGCACGCCGATGCCCGCCTGCGCCCCCTGGGGGATGCTGAGCTGGATGTGGCTTACCGGAAACTGGGCGACGTTGATAAAGTTCTTTCCCGTGGCGTTTTTCGCCTCGGGGAAGTTAATCACCACGCGCGAGGCGTACGTGCTTCCATCCTCGAGGTCCGAGCCGTACCAGGGGAGCACGCCGTCGGCGTTAACGATGATCTGCACGGAGTTAGAGAGCGTGCGCACTTGGATGTCGGTAATGTTTGCGTAAACGATTGCCGCGCTGCGCTGAGCGGCGATGAGGGCCAGGGCGAGCGCTGCAGCAGCAAGGGCGGCAGCAAAACGGTGCATGGCCTATCACTCCGGATACAAACCGCGCGCTGCATCGAGCGTTACCTGAGGCGCGCGTTGTTGCTCCCACGGCCAAGGCTTCCCCTCGCGAGGCGGGGGAAACGGCTCAAAGGGGATGTCCATGCTCTCCCCGCGGACGACCCGGGGCGTGACGAACATTACCGCCTCGGTCGCCTCCTGATGAAGCTGGCGACCTTTGACCAGCGAGCCGAGGAGAGGGATGTCCGACAGAACGGGGACCTTCTCGCGCGACTCCGACTTGTAAAAATACTGCAGCCCGGCGATAAGCACGGTCTCTCCCGCGCGCACGCGCACCGAGGCCTCGGCGCTACGCGTGGCGATCGTGGGCAGGCCGTACTCGTCAACGCTCACGATGCTCACTACCTCGGGCTCGATGTTCAAGGTGATCGTCTCGCCGTCGCCGGTAAGCGGGGTCGCCCGAACTCTCGTTCCCACGTCGATATACTGCAGGCTTTCGCGAATGAAGCGCTTGTAGTAGCGCACTTTAAGGATGACCCAGCGGCGCTGGCCGGCGAACAGCTCGGCCTCGTTGCCGTTGAGGGTAGTGATCTGGCCCTGAGAGACGGTCACGCCCTCGGTGCGCTGGGCCACGGCGGAGATCTCGCCGAACAGGTCCAGCCCGGCGAGGGCGAGGGGCGCGATGGTAAAGCTCTGCGCGGCCGCGGGCGGCGGGCCGGTGTGCGCGAAAAATACGGTGCCCAGAAGCGTGTCCAGGGCAAAGCGCAGCGGCCCCCGCCCAAAGCTCAGCGAGAGCACCTTGTGCAGCGTAGAGCGCTTCGTCGCCTCTACGGTGAGCACGTCGAGGCGGATTTGCGGAAACGGCCGGTCGAGCGCGCGAATCGTTTGCTCGAGCTTGTCTAAGACAGGCTTGGGCGCGGTGGCCACCACGGCGTTGTGCGCAGCGTCTACGTGGACGAACGGAAGCACGGCATCAGGGAGCAGGGCAACGACCTGCGCGGCGGGGATATACTTCACCGGATACTGTCGGCTCTTGCCGCCAACGTAGCTGGAGACGTTCGCCCGCGGGCGGGTGAACACCGTGCGGCTGTCGGAGACGACCACCCCATAGCCGCAGGCGCAGGCGAGCGTGTTGACAAACTCCTGCACGGTGACGTTGGGCAGGTTAAGCGTGACATAGCCGCGCATATCGGGCTCGATACCGAGCGCCGCCCCCGTGGCCTTGGCCACCTCGGAGACCAGGGCATCTACCGCGGCGTTGACGGCAAACACCGAGATGCGGTTGTCCGCGGCGCGCACCTCAAGATAGCGATAAGCGCCCACCTTCTCCGGATCGTACTTCGGCGGTGCGGGAGGCATGTAGCGGCTGCTGTGCACGGTGATAATGATTTTCTTGCGGTCCTGCGAGAGAAGGATGTCGAACGTGACCTCGATGCCCTCGTCGCGCCGCCAGCGCCAAGCGCTCCGCCCTCTGAAATCAAAAACCTGGACCGCCCCCGCGGGCTCGTAGAGGACAAGCGCCATGCGCAAGCCGATCCCCAGGGCGCTTTCGCTCATGGGGGCGATCTCCACGTGGCTCACGGGGTAGTAGCTAACATCGACGAAGTTGCCCACCGCGGAGCGCGCGTTCCAAATGGTAAACGGGGCGCGCGTGGTGGCCTTCAGCCGCTGCTCCGCCCCTACGTACTCGTAATAGGCGGGCCGGTCGTGCTCGGGGTCGACCTCGGCGCGGAGGACGCCGTCGGCGGTGAACACGATGCGCACGGCGTTGCTCAGCCGCTGCACTTTAACGTCGGTAATCCGCGCGTAGGCATACTCCTCGATCTTCACTTCGCGCCGGGGACGAAACAGGTACGGCGGCGGCGGTTGGCCGAGCGCTGCAAGGACAACGAGCAGGTGCGCCAAAGCAGTCACTGCTTCGCCCCCTCGCTGTGCAGCGGCCCCTCGGGCGAGACGCCAAAGCGCGACATCGTCTCCGCTTCCTCCTCCGGAGGTAGATGCCCGGTGAGGGTGAGGATGCGCGGGGTGATGAAGATCATCACCTCCGTGCGCACGTCCTCCTTTTTCGTGCGGTCGAACAGCCGCCCGATAATCGGGATCTCCTTTAGGATGGGCACGGCGTGGCGGATCTCGTGCACCTCGTGCTGGACCAGGCCGCCGAGGATGATCGTCTCCCCGTCGTGCACGCGGACCATCGTCTCCGCGGTGCGCGTTGTCTTGTTAGGCAGGCCAGTGACGGGATCGGGGGCGGTAAGAGTGCTGATCTCCGCCTGGCCGACGTTGACGATAATTACCCCGCCAGCGCCGCTATAGGGCGAGACCTCAAGCCGCACGCCGGCCTTAATGGAGTTCTCGCCGCGGCGCACGGGCTGGCTGATGAACTTCTCCGTGCCGATGAAAATGCTCGCCCGCTGGCCGCTAACGGTGGCGATGCGCGGGCGGGCGCGCACGCGGGCGCGGCCCTCGCGACACAACGCGTTAAGCGTGCTTTCAAACGAGCGCGGCAGCTTGGCGATGCCCTGGAAGGTGATTGTTCCAAGGAGCGTGTCAACACCTATGGCCGTTGTTCCGCCCTGGGCGGTAATGTTCAGCCCCAGCTCCTCGACGCTGACATCGGTAAACTCGACAACAAGCACGTCGATCATGATCTGCTGCGCAGGGATGTCGAGCTGGGCGACGTCTTCGCGAAACTTCTCCAGGACCTCGCGCGGGGCGGAAAGGACGACGGCGTTTTGCGCGGGGTTGACCTTGATATAGTCCTGGAGGAAATTGGGCATGAGGGTCTTTACGCGATACGCGGGGACGTACTTTGCGGTAACCGCGGCGATGTCGCTGAGGAGGTATGAGGCGGGATTGTCGGGGACGCCCGAGCTGACCATGTATACCCCGTTAACCTTCTCCAGCGCCAGGCCGTAGGCGGTGGCCACGGCCTCGAGGATCTCCTCGGGCGTGCGGTTGCGCAGGGTAAGGGTGAGGCGGTCGGAGACGGTGTCGTTGACGATGAGCTTCAGCCCAGTGGCCTGCGCGAGGCGGCCGAGGACCTCATGCGCGTTGGCCTTCGTGCAGAACAGAGACACCCCTTGGTCGGTCACGGAGACGACGACCTGGGGCTGGTTTTGCTCGTTGCCCTGCTCCGCCGCGGCCTGCTTGTCCTGGGCGGGGGCGGGCTTCTGGCCGCCCGCCGCCGGCCGCCGCCGCGCCGGCTGACCAAGCGCCACAGCGAGGACAACTAAACTGAGCACTACCGCCCACGCCACTAGCAAGCGCGGCCTCGCTGTCACCGTGATCACGCCCTTTTCTCCGGTGGAAATCTCTCTAGTCGGATCGACGCACATTGTATTATGACTCCTTCGCAGGCGGCGGGGTGCAAAAAACAACGCGTTGTGCGCTTTGCTCTTAAAGAGCTTTAACGCTAAGGACGCCGTCGGTTGTGAATGGTCGGGAGCTGGGGCGAAGGAGGGCCGGGCTCGCCCGCCTGGTCGCCGGCGGCGCTAGCGGCGATATTGCGCGGCACCCTGCTCGTAAAGGTCGTTGCCCCAGCAGTCGTTGACGACGATAACCGGGAAATCCTTCACGGTAAGCAGGCGCATGGCCTCGGTGCCCAGGTCCTCATAGGCGACGATTTTCGCTGCCTTAATATGGGTGGAGAGCAAGGCCGCCGCGCCGCCGGTAGCCGCGAAGTATACCGCCTTGTGCTGCTTTAGCGCCTCGATCACCTCGGGCGAGCGCTTGCCCTTGCCGATCGTCCCCTTCAGGCCGCGGGCGAGCAGGGCCGGGGTAAACGGGTCCATGCGATAGCTCGTCGTGGGCCCCGCGGAGCCGATTATCTGCCCCGGCTTGGGAGGCGTGGGGCCGACGTAATAGATGACCTGCCCGCGCAGGTCCACGGGCAGGGGCTGGCCGCTTTCGATAAGCTCCATGAGCCTTTTGTGCGCCGCGTCGCGCGCGGTAATTAGCGAGCCGCTGAGCAGCACGCGGTCGCCGGCGTGCAGCGCGGCGATATCGTCGTCGGAAAGCGGCGTGGTCAGCTTAATCACTTCGCTCATGGCGCGCAACCAATCCCCCAATCCTAAGCGTGGTTTATAGGACGACCTCCTTGTGCCGCGCGGCGTGGCAGTTAAGATTTACCGCCACGGGAAGGCTGGTAATGTGGCAGGGGAACCACTCGATGTGCACGGCAAGCGCCGTGGTCCGCCCGCCGAGGCCCGAGGGGCCGATGCCCAAGTTGTTTATTTGCTCGAGCAGCTCGCGCTCCAGCCGGGCGAACGTGGGGTCGGCGTTGGGCTGGCCGAGAGGGCGGAGGAGGGCCTTTTTGGCAAGCCAGCAGCAGACGTCGAACGTCCCCCCCACGCCCACGCCGACGACGACAGGCGGGCAGGGGTTGGGCCCTGCGCGGCGCACCGTTTCCACGACGAACTCCTTTACCCCAGCCTCGCCCTCCGCCGGGGTAAGCATTTTAAACGCGGACATGTTCTCGCTCCCCCCGCCCTTGGGAGCGACGACAATGCGCACGCTCTCCCCGGGGACGATCTCATAGCGGATCATCGCCGGTGTATTGTCGCCGGTGTTTTTGCGCTCGAGCGGGTGGGCGACGATGGACTTGCGCAAGTAGCCGTCCTCATATCCGCGGCGCACGCCCTCGTTTATCGCCTCGGTAAGGTCGCCGCCGACAATGTGCACATCTTGCCCGATCTCCACGAGGACGACGGTGGCCCCGGTGTCCTGGCAGATGGGCATGCGCTCGCGGCGGGCGATCTCCGCGTTTTGCACGAGCTGGTCGAGGACCTCGCGGCCCACAGGCGACTCCTCGGTTTGCCGGGCCCGCTGAAGCGCCTCAAACTCCGCCTCGCCGAGGTCGTAGTTTGCGCTAATGCATAGCTCGCGCACGGCATCGCGAATTTGCTCTACGCTAACCTCCCTGATCGCCAACCACCTCCGGTTCGCCCCTGCCGCGTGCTTCGCTAGTCGGCCTCGATCGCTGCGATCAGCCCGTCCACGTCCATATACTCCTCGACGAGCCAGTTTAGCGTGCGCACTTTTTTCTCGTCGGTGGGCCGGATCTTAACCATTAGGTCGTGCACGCGGGAGGTGGCGGAGTAGGTATCTTGTTTGAGCCAGAGCACGGGGATGTCCGTGCGCTCGATAAGGCTCATTACGGCACGGTGCGGGCGGTCGGGGCCGGTGAGCAGCAGGCCGGCAATGCCGCTTGCGCCGCTGCTTGCCAGCGAGGAGCTGATCGCGGCAAGGATAACATCCTCGCGGCTGCCCGGGGTAATGACCAGAGCGCCCTCGGTAAAGTAGTCCAGGGCGACGTGCGGGGGCATGGCCCCGACGACGGTGCGCGTGACCTCGTTGTCTAGGCCGTGCTTGCCGGAGAGCAGCTCGGCGTCGGTTTCCTCGAGGATCAGCGCCACGGTGGGGTTGGAGAGCATGGCCACGTAGGGGATGACGCCAAACACGCGCAGGCCGAGCCGCTCCATGGCCTTGCGCACGAGCTTGTTTACCTTGGCATACTTTTCCTGAATGACCTTGTTCACGACCACGCCGAGCAGAGGCACGCCCTCGATGTCGAACATCGCCTTGTTCAGCATCACCTCGTCGGTGGGCCGGCCGATGCCCCCGCCGGAGACAATAAGCACCTTCGCCCCAAGCAGCCGGGCCACGGTGGCGTTGGACAGGTCGAACACCGAGCCCACGCCCGCGTGCCCCGTGCCCTCGATGACGACAAGGTCGGCGTTTTGGGCGACGCGCTCAAACGAGCGCTTAATGCGCTGGATGAGGCTTTCCGGGTCGGGGTTTTGCACATAGCGCTCGGTAAACCCGCGCTCTACAGCCACGGGGCTCATGTCGGACAGCGCGCACTCCACATGGCACACGCGCTCGATGAGCACGGAGTCCTCGTCCACCTGGTGGCCGTTTACGACGATGTAGCGCTGGCCCACGGGCTTGATAAACCCGACCTTGCCGAAGCGCCGGCGAAACGCGGCCATTAGCCCCAGGCAGACGGAGGTTTTCCCCTGGTTTTGCCGCGTTGCCGCGACGAACAGCTTGCGCACGCCGTCCCCACCTGTGCCCACGGAAAGCCCCTCTCTCTGCGGCGTAAATTACGCGCTGCGCCCCGCCTTCCAGGCGTCGATCCCTTCCTTGACGTCCGCTGCCGAGGCGTGCAGCGCGCTCCGCTCCTCCTCGGTAAGCTCGATCTCCACAATGCGCTCCATGCCCGACTTGCCGATGATCACGGGCAGGCCCACGTAAACGTCCTCCAAGCCATATTCGCCTTGGCAGTAGGCCGAGGCGGGCACAAGGCGCTTTTTGTCGCGCACGATGGACTCGACCATCTGGGCCACCGCGGCGCCCGGGGCATAGTAGGCGCTCCCCGTCTTAAGCAGGCTGACGATCTCCGTCCCGCCCTTGCGCGTGCGCTCGACGATAGCGTCGATTGTCTCCTGATCGAGAAGCTGGGTGATCGGGATCCCGGCGACGGTAATGTAGCGCGGGAGGGGGACCATGGAGTCGCCGTGGCCGCCGAGGACCATCGCCTGCACGTCCTCTACGGAAACGCCCACGGCCTCGGCAACGAAGCAGCGGCAGCGGGTGGAGTCGAGCACCCCGGCCATGCCGAACACTCGCTCGCGCCCGAACCCGCTCACCTGCAGGGCGACGTAGCACATGACATCGAGCGGGTTGGTGACCATAACGATAATCGAGTCCGGCGCGTGGTTGACGATCTCCTTGGTGACGCTTTCCACGATCTCCGCGTTTTTCTCGAGCAGGTCCATGCGCGTCATGCCCGGTTTGCGGGGGAGGCCGGAGGTGACCACGACGACCTCTGCGCCGGCGATGTCCTTAAAGTCATTTGTTCCAGAAAGCTTGCTGTCGTAGCCGAGGACAGGGCCGGCCTCGGCCATGTCCAGCCCCTTGCCCTGGGGCATGCCCTCGACGATGTCCACCAGGACGATGTCCCCGAGCTCCTGCTGGGCCATGAGCAAGGCAGTGGTCGCGCCTACCTGACCGGCACCAATGACGGCGATTTTCATACAGCTCACTCCTCCTGCGCGCTGGAGATTTGCGCGACGAATTAAGTTTTGCAGCAGCGGCTAGGCTGCAAGAACCTGCTTGACGAGCGAGGGCACCTGGGCCGGGGTCTCCGCGACGGGCACGCCGACGGCCTCGAACGCGGCGATCTTCGCCGCGGCCGTGCCCGAGCTGCCGGAGATAATCGCCCCGGCGTGCCCCATGCGTTTGCCCGGGGGCGCGGTCTTTCCCGCGACAAAGGCAACCACGGGCTTTTGCATCGTCGCGATATACTTCGCCGCCTCCTCTTCGTCCGACCCGCCAATTTCACCTATCAGCACGACGGCCTCGGTTTGGGGATCGTTTTCAAACAGCTTGAGGATGTCCAAAAACGAGGAGCCCAAAATGGGGTCGCCGCCGATCCCTACGCAGGTGGATTGCCCCAGGCCGGCGAGCGACAACTCGTTGACGATCTCATAGGTCAGCGTGCCGCTGCGCGAGACGACGCCCACGTTGCCCGGGCGGAAAATGTCGCCGGGCAGGATGCCCACCTTGCACTGCCCGGGCGTAATCACCCCGGGGCAGTTGGGGCCGATCATCCACGAGCCGACCTCGCCCAGCCGCTGGCATACGGCGAGCATGTCGCGCGTGGGGATCCCCTCGGTAATGCACACCACGCCGGAGATTCCCGCGTCGAGGGCCTCCATGATGGCGTCGGCGCCGAACGGCGCGGGGACGAAGATGATCGACACGTTGGGGGCGTGGGCTTCTACCGCTTCGCGCACGGAATCGTAGACGGGCACGCCGTGGACCTCTTGGCCGCCCTTGCCAGGGGTAACGCCAGCGACGATGTTCGTGCCGTATTGCAGCATTAGCTCGGTGTGGAACCGCCCCTCGTTGCCCGTAATTCCCTGAACGAGGAGACGCGTTTGGTTATCAACGAGAATAGCCACGGGAAGCACACCTCACTCCGTAGGAGCCGCGCCGACGAGCTCCACAATGCGCCGTGCGGCGCCCTCCATGGACTCCGCGGGGATGAGCGGGCTCTCTTTAAGCAGCTCGCGCCCCTCTTTTTCGCGCGTGCCCGTTAGGCGGATCACGATGGGCACGCGAATGTCCATGCTCTGCGTGGCCTGGAGGATGCCGCGGGCGACCTCGTCGCAGCGGGTAATCCCGCCGAAGATGTTAAACAGGACGCCCTTTACCCCGGGGTCCATGAGGACGACCTCAAGCGCGTTGGTTACCAGGTCGGCCTTCGCCCCGCCGCCGATGTCCAAGAAGTTCGCCGGGCGGCCGCCCTCGCGCTGGACGATATCGAGGGTGGTCATGACAAGCCCCGCGCCGTTGCCGATGATCCCAATGTTTCCCCCGGGGAGGCGGACGTAGGTAATTCCTCGGCGGTGAGCCTCGGCCTCGATGGGGTCCTCCTCCTGCTCCTCGCGCAACGCGGCGAGCTCGCTTTGGCGGTAAAGGGCGTTGTCGTCGACATTGATCTTGGCGTCAGCGGCAACGAGCTTGCCCTCGCCGGTGAGGACAAGGGGGTTGATCTCGGCGAGCGAGGCGTCGCAGTCGCAATAGAGCCGATATAGCTGCTTAAGCATCGCCGCGGCGTGGCGCGAGACCTCCGCGGGAAGATCCGCTTGCTTGATGAGCTGCCGCGCTTGGAAGTCGTGCAGGCCGTAGAGGGGGTGAAGGTGGAGCTTGGCGATCTTCTCCGGCGTCTGGGCGCTAACTTCCTCGATGTCCACGCCGCCCACGGAGCTGACCATGACCACGTCTTTGCGCGCGGAGCGGTCTACGGTAAGGCCGAGGTAGTATTCGGCTTTAATGTCGCACGCTTGCTCTACGAGGACTTTCTCCACGGTGAGCCCCTTAACGTTCATGCCCAAAATTTGGCTGGCGACCTGCTCCGCTTCGTGGGGGTTTTGGGCGAGCTTGATCCCGCCGGCCTTCCCCCGGCCGCCCACGTGCACCTGGGCTTTGACGACCACGGGCTGGCCCAGCTCCTCGGCGATCCTCCGCGCCTCTGCGGGCGAGCGGGCGAGTTTTCCCTGGGGGACGGGGATGCCATAGCGGGAGAAAATTTCCTTTGCCTGATATTCGTGAATGTTCACCTGGCAGGACCACCTCCCGGGGCGAAAATGGCAAACGGGGACGCGCTAGGCCATGCGCTCCACGACGGCCTCGGCGAACTGCGAGGTGCGGATGGGCTCGACGTCGCCCATGAGCCGGGCCAGGTCATAGGTTACCTGTTTGTCGCGGATGGCCGCGGAGATGCCGTTGCGGATGAGCTCCGCGGCCTCGCGCCAACCGAGATATTCGAGCATGAGCGCGCCGGAGAGCATGAGCGAGCTGGGGTTAACCTTGTCCTGGCCGGTATATTTGGGCGCCGTGCCGTGGGTAGCCTCGAACAGCGCGATGTAGTCGCCCATGTTCGCCCCGGGGGCCATGCCCAGGCCGCCCACCTGCGCCGCGCAGGCGTCGGAGAGGTAGTCGCCGTTTAGGTTGGGCAGAGCGATAACGTCGTATTCCGCCGGGCGCGTGAGCACCTGCTGGAACATGCTGTCGGCGATACGATCTTTAATGAGCAGCTTGCCCTCGGGGACCTGGCCGCCGTACTGGTCGTAGACCTCGGCCTCGGTAACGATCTGCTCGCGAAACTCCTCCTTGGCCAGCTCATAGCCCCAGTCGCGGAACGCGCCCTCGGTAAACTTCATGATATTTCCCTTGTGCACGAGGGTTACGCTCCTGCGCCCTTGGTCTAGGGCATAGCGAATGGCCTTGCGCACAAGGCGCTTGGTTCCCGTGATGCTGATCGGCTTGACGCCGATCCCCGAGTCCTCGCGCACAGTGACGCCCATCGTCTCGCGGAGGAATTTGATTACCCGAAGCGCCTCCTCCGTGCCCTGCTCCCACTCGATGCCCGCGTAGACGTCCTCGGTGTTCTCGCGGAAGATGACCACGTTCAGGTCCTGCGGGCGGCGCACCGGGCTGGGCACGCCCTCGAAATGGCGCACGGGGCGCACGCAAGCGTAAAGATCGAGCGTCTGGCGCAGGGTTACGTTAAGCGAGCGGAAGCGCTTGGTAACGAACTTCGAGCCACACTGCACGCAGCGCTCCGGCCGCTGGCCGTCAACCCCGTCCTGCTCCTTGGCGCAGTCCAGACATACGTAGTCGAACCCACCCACGGGCGTGGTGAGCGGGCCCTTGATGGCCACGATGTACTCGCGAATGGCGTTAACCGTGTCCTCGGGGAGGACGATGTCGTCGCCATAGCGCTCGAGCGCCGCGCGCCCGGCGTAGATGGGGAACCAAACGATGCGCCGGTCGGTGCCATAGGCCTTCTCCACAGCGGCCTCGATGGTCCGCTTTGCCGCGCGCCAAATGTCCGGGCCGATGCCATCGCCCTCAATAAACGGAATGATCGGATCGTCGGGGACCACGAGGCGGTCGTCGCGGACGTCAATGCGCGTCCCTTCTTGCGGAGGCTGGATTTTCTGGAACATCGCTGCGGTCAACTCCTCCCGTTAATCGCGGCCGAAAGCAGCGAATTTTAGCCGCGGGCTGAAGAATATTGCCTCGCCAAGCGCCATGGCGCGTGTTTGCGTTTTGTTTTGGCGGTGACAAAAAAGCAGGCGCAAGCCCGTTTGCGCTAGCCCCTGCGGCACTGTTCCGCGTAGCGCTCGGTTCATTCGCTCTCCCGCGCCTCGGCTGCCCCCGCGCGGCGGGCAAGCGCCATGCTCGGCCGCGCCGGGGCAGGTAAAAATTCCACGCGCAGCCGCGCAAACCTTCGCCGAGTTTACCCGCCGGAGCGAATATCGGAACCGCCGCGGGGTGCCTCGCCGGGGGCAAGGCGCACCTGCTCTCAAGTTGCGGATTATCTTTCCTGCCCAAGGGCCATGTCAAGCTAAGCGCCTGCAGTGCGCTTTGCGCCGACTGCGCCGGCGATGGGCCGCGAGGACCCCCTCGCACTCGCCGCACGCTCGGACGGGGCTAAACCCAGGCAAGGAGCAGGCTATGCCTCGGGGACCTGGCCGAGGGCGCGGAGAAAGCCGTTAACATCCACGAGCAGGTCCGCGGCAACCGGCGCATATGAGACGCGGAGGTTGGGGAAGCGCGTAGCGAGGGTTTTTCCCGCGACGGCTATCTCAGGACAGTTGACGGCGAAGACAAGCCGCTGGCCCTGCGGCGTGGCCAAGGCGACGTGCTCTGCGAGCCCTACGCTGTGGTGGGTTTCCGCGAATCTCCCGGAGCGCTCCACTAGCTCAAGCTGCCGCGCCATCAGCTTCTCTTGCGCGGGGGAGAAGGTGAAGACAAGCCCCGCGGCGCGGGCCAAGTCGCTTAACCGAGCGACAAGGAGGTCGGGGCCAAGCCGACGCACGGGGACGGATTTGCCGAAAAGCTTTGCGCGCTCGCGCGGGGCCTCGGCCCAAGCGCGCAGGGTGCGCACGCGCGCGCACAGCTTCTCCGCCAGCCGGCAGGCGAGAGCCTCGCGTGCGCTCGGGCTGAGGCGGTCGTGCCGGACGGAAAGCTCGGCGCAGACGTTGGCGCAGCGGAAAAGAAGGTGGGGCTCCCTTCCTCTACTGCCCTTGGGCTCGAGCGCGAGAACGAGCCACCGCGCCTCGTCGCCCACGGGCCGGCCGCGAAACGTCGCCTCCTCGCCGCGGAGCCACGCCTCGCGCAACGAGAAATAGTGCAAGGCGTAAATCGCGCGCCGGGCTTCGGCATCGTCGGCAAACACCTGCACCGTCAACTGCGCCCGGGGACGATACACGGGCCGCGGCCGCAGCCACGGCTCAGCGGTGGGCGACGGAGTATGCGCAGCGCTTTCCATGAGGCTCTGCCCGATCAACGTAAGGCTGAACAGGTGCAGCGATACCCCGTAGCCGTCGAGCACCGTGCCGCGCAAGTCGCGCGGGACAAGGCTCAGGGCAACCACGGGCATCTCGCGCTGCAGCGGGCTGAGCTGCCCTGGGCCGCGCGACCAGGCCAACGCGATATCGCGTAGCCGCCGGGCCTGCGCTTGCCGCGGCGGGGGAGCAGCGGCGGGCTTTTGCGCAGGGACGCGCCAGGTGCTCAGCCTTCCCTCTTGCGAGGGGACTTTTACCCAGGGAAACTCCGCGCCGCCGTCCTCCCAACGGCGCGCCCAGCGCGGTTTTCCCGCGGGCTTCCACTGCCGCGGGGGCCAGGGGCCAGGGGCGCGCAGGGCCTGGGCGAGCGTGGGGCCCAGCGTCCTTCGGCGCAGCTCGGGAGGCATGGTCGGCTCAGGCGTGGGCGTTGGGGCGCGGGTCAAATACCAGCGCTCAGCCTGCCACAGCTTGCGCGCCAGCTCGTCGCCGCGCTTGCTCACGGGGGTCTGCGGTGGGGGAACGCGGCGCGGCTCGTGCCGCTCTACCATAGAGACGGCCAGCCCCAGGCAAACGAGAATAAACAGCGCGCCGTAAACCCTCAGCTTGTTCATAGCAGCCACGCGCGCAACGGAAACCGCGCGCAGCGCCCCGCCGCAAGTCCCCTGCGCCCTGCGAGGCGAAGCGGGGGCGGCAGAGGCGCAACAACCGCTATATTCACGGGCTGACTTCGCGCCGGCCGAGGCTATTCCTTCACCGCGAAAGCGCGCGCAGCGCGGGGCCGGGCGCACGGCCGCCGCCCCGGCCGAACTTTGGCCTGCAAAGCAGGAGGTGCAGCCGGCGATCGCGAATTTCACACGCGCCACACATTACGCACTCGAAGGGATGAGCAGTATGGACGAGGTCGCCAGGATCATCGCCGAAGCTGCGAAGGTCGCAGCCGAAGAGACCGCGGACGCGCCGCCCCCGCAGTTTACCGGGGCGGTTGAATGGCCAGTTGAGGTGAAGATCGGGAAGGGGCTTGAGGGGGCGATTGCCTGTGAGTCAAAGATCGGCTACGTAGACGGGACAAAGGGCTGGCTCGTCTACCGCGGGTATAACATTTTCGACCTTGCCGAGAAGTCGTCGTACGAGGAGTCCTCGTACATCGTGCTTTTCGGCAAGCTGCCCACGCGCGCGGAGCTGGACGAGTTTAAGCAGAAGCTGGTCGCCAACCGGAAGGTCCCAGAGCAGGTACTGTCGGTGCTTAAACAGCTCCCGCGCGACACGCATCCCATGTCGCTGTTGCGCACGGGGATTTCCATTTTGGGGTGCCTCGACCCGAAGGCCGACGAGGCGACGGTGGAGAACGAAACGGAGACCTCGATCAAGCTCATCGCCCAGTTCCCCACGGTGGCCGCAGCGATCGCCCGCATTCGCAAGGGAGAGGAGCCGGTAGAGCCGGATCCCGAACTCGATCACTCGGCAAACTTCCTCTACATGGTCAACGGGGAGAAGCCGGACGAGCTGTTGGCGCGGATTATGGACGTGGCGCTCATCCTGCACATCGACCATGGCATGAACGCCTCGACGTTTACGACAATGGTTATCAACTCCTCGCTGAGCGACATGTACAGCTCCGTGGTCGGAGGCATCGGCAGCCTTAAGGGCCCGCTGCACGGCGGGGCGAACGAGCAGGTGCTGTATCAGCTCCGCGAGATCGGCAGCCCGGACAACGTGGAGCAGTGGTATCAGAAGATGCGCGCGGAGAAGAAGAAGGTCATGGGCTTCGGCCACCGCGTGTATAAGGCCTACGACCCGCGGGCGCGCATCCTCAAGCCGTTGGCCCAGCTCATGGCCGAGCGCGACGAGAGCCTGCGCCCGCTGTTTGAGACCGCGGTGAAGCTCGACGACGTGGTATGCCGCGAGCTGGGCGCGCAGAAGGGCGTGTTCCCCAACGTAGACTTCTACTCGGGCATCGTCTACACCGGCCTGGGCTTCGAGACGGCGATGTTCACCCCGATCTTCGCCGTCAGCCGCGTCGCCGGCTGGTGCGCCCGCGTGCTCGAGTATCTCGCCGACAACCGCATCTTCCGCCCGCGCGCCACGTACATCGGCGAGATGACCGCGGAGTATATCCCCATCGACCAGCGCGGCTAGGCGCACGCTAGAGCAAAAGCAGGCTCCCCGCGCGGGGAGCCTGCTTTTTTTGCCCTGTCACCAGGCGCTAGCCGCCGACCCAAATGGGCGAGGACCAGGCGATGTTCGTGTCCTTCTGCAGCACGCGGGCGTAATAGTACGTTGCTCCGCTGGGGGGCTTGAGGTCGCGGAAGGTAAACTCCGCCGTCGTTCCCTTGGGCTTGTGGCTATAGATAATCTGCTGGTCGCGCACGATGTCTATGCGCTCGATGGGCCCGGTGGCCCGCACTTTCACGCTGAGCACGGGCGGCGTTCCCGCGGGGCACTCCTCGCCCATGATGTGCTCGCCGATGCGCACGTCGAGGACGATGCGGTCGGTCGCCGCGAACGTCCGTCGGGCGCGCAGCGCAGCGAAGATCGCCTCGCGGGAAAGATCCGTGGCGTAAACCCCGGCGTAGGAGACGTGCGTGGACATGTGATCGGAGCTTGCGATAACCCCCACGCGCACGCCGCGCGAATACGCGTCCCACAGCGAGCCGCGGTTTTTCCCCGGGCTAAGCCCGCGCGGCCGGGGCGAGTCCTGATATTCATACGACCCCCGGTGGCCCTGGAACAGCTCGACGACGGGCTCGAGCTTGCGGTTTTTGTAGCGCCAGTCGTGCCACGGACCGGAGAGCTGGTGGGGAATGGTTATCGCGCGGTGGCCCTCTAGCGTCTTCCACAAGCGCAGGGTATCGTTGGCGTCGGGCAGCTCCACCGGCGTATAGACGATGGGCAGGTCGCGCTCGAGCTGGACGATGTTTCTGTGCCCCAGGCCGTTGCCCATGCTCCGCTCGTAGCCGTAGAACGCAGCGAACCGCCCGGGGACGACAAACAGGTCCGCGGCCTTTTGCGTGCGCCACCACTCGTAGGCGTTTTGGTGGGTGTGGTGGTTGGTGATCGCCAAGAAGTCCAGGCGGGCGGCGTCGAACGCATAGCGGTAGGTGTCGAGCAGGGAGCCGTCTACGTTCGAGGAGCACCAGGAGATGTCGGTATGGCGGTGCAGCTCGCCCCAGAAGAGGTAAAAGCGCTGGCCGCCGCGGACGAGCGTGGCCCTGGGGCGAAGGGGCTCGCGCGCGACGGCGGCGGGCTTGGCCCGCGCGGCGGGTCCGGGCTTGGGCGTGCGCCCCGCGCCCGGCGCAACGAGGCGCGCGGCGAAGACCTCGCTATCCTTCGGGCTCTTGCTGGGGAGCTGCTGCTTCCAGTCGAAGTCGCGCCCATCGCCCGCCCAGGCAACCCACACCCCGCCCTCTGGCGCCGGCCGCACCGACGCGCGAATATCGTTGCGCCCCGCGCTGCCCGGGAGCAAGAACGGCTCTGACCACCCGCGGTCGCCGTAATACATGCCGTAGGTCCACCACGTGCTGTTGATGTGTACGTAAAAGCCGTAGGGGTTGGTGCGGTAGAACAGCCACAGCCGGCCGGAGCGGTCTACGGCGAGCCGCGGATATTCGTAATGCGGGCCGCCGCGGTCGGTGTTGCGCACGAAGCGCACCATGGGCACGGGTGGGAGGCGCTGAGAGAGCTCGTCCGGCACGTCGTGCCGCTCGCCGGCGACCAAGCAGGCGAGCCCCAGCCGGCGGTAGGTGTGGATCGGCCCCAGGGTGCGCGAGCCGGCGAACTCAAAGCCCTTCTTTTCGCTAAAGTCCTTGCCCCACTCCGGCCCGCCGATGTCCCAGGCGATCCACGCCCGCCCCAAGTTGTCGCAGGCGACGGAGGCATGGGCCTCGAACAGCTCCGTGGCCGCGATAGCCAGCGGCGGCGAAAGCTTGCCCGCGCTATATGTGGCGGCGTAGATGTCGTAGCTGCCGTTGCGATATGTGTCCCAGGCGACAACCACTGTGCCGTCGGGGGCGACAGCGACGTCGGGCTCCCAGTCGTCGGCGGGGTGGTTTGTCACGCGCAGCGGCGCGCTCCAGCGGCCGTCCTGAAGCACGCTCAGGTAGACATCGGCCTGGCCCTCGCGGAACGACTGCCAGACAAGGGCCAGTTGCCCGCGGGCGTTTCCCGCCAGGCGGGGGTAGATGTCCGGCTCGGGGTTTGAGGTAAGGCGCTGGGGCTTGCTCCACCCGTTTGCCTCGCGGCGGACGGCGAACAGCTCCCACGCCCCGCCGACAAGGCGCGAGTAGGCGACCCACAGCGTTCCCTGGCCGTCAAGGGCGGCCTGGGGCTGGTGATACAGCCCGCCCTCGGGGGCGACCTCCTCCGCGGGCAGCCAGCGCCTGCCATCGAACTTGCGCGCGAGGATCTTCTCCCGGCGCTGGGCGCAGGAAACCCAGACGACCCATACCGTCTCCCTCGGGCCCGCGGCGATGCACGGCACGTCGTCGTCGCGCGCGGGTGTGGACAGGCGCGTTTCCGTGGGCAAGCGCTGGGCGACGATGTCGCCGCCCAGGCCGGATACCTTCTCGCCCAGCGCCAAGCGCCCGGGGGCAAAGGAGAACTCGCCGGAGTTGGTCGTTACGCGAACGGTCGCGCGCGGGGAGCTCAATCTGAGAAGAAAGCCGTCGGGCGAGTTCTCCACCGTGGTGGACACCTTGCGCCCGCTGCGGCTGAGGAGCTCAAACGAACCGTCGCCGCTCACGGCGTCGTTATCCGGCTGTTCTAGGGACCAGGGAACGACGCTCAGCAGCTTCGCCCCCGCGACGGAGACCTCGCCCGTCCATTTCTTCGGCCGCTTCGTGGCCACACCCAGCTCGACCTTTACCGTTACCTCCTCCTGCGCTCGGACGCTGAGGCACAGGGCAAAGGCGAGAGCAAAAAGCGCAAACACGCGGAAGCTGCGCTGAACCATAGGCGCACCTTCTTTTTCGTGCAAGACGTTTTTGCCGGTGTTCGCGGGAAGGGGAAAAAGCCCTGCGTCGCCCGGGCCAGGCGCGCGGGAACGCATACTCGTGCGGCCGTGGGCGAAGGATGGGTTAGCGCCCACGGCGAGGAGCCGCGCGTGGGGCTAGAACGAGGGCGCGCTCGGCGGCTCCTGCACGCCGCGCACGGAAAACGTTGCAGCATTTTCGCGGCGCGCTGTGCGCTGGCCGGCGCGGGCGCCGACGGCGACGGAGTATACCGCGGGGTTTGGGTTGGGGTTAGGCAGGGCGAGGTATTGGCCGGCAAAGCTGTTCTCGCCCGCGGGGGCGAGCTCTACGCGGGCCTCCCCTCCGCTGGGCGAGGACACCGTGGCCCATACCTCCGTCGGGTTGCCGAGGACAACGGCGCTAATGGCCACCTCGCCGCCGGAAAACGGCAGCTCCGCGGGGGTTACGCTAACCTCGACGATGTCTAACTCCGCGGGCGGTGTGGGGGTGGGCGTTGCTCCCCCGGGAGGCAGGGGCAGGGGAACGGCCCCGCACCCACCAACGAGCAGCGCCGCGAGGGCGGAGGCCAAAGCCAGCAAAACAATCGCTCTTCCCGCCACAGCTCTCTCCCCGGTTGGTTGCCCGCGCGAGGTCAGTCGCTTTGTCAATAATATAACCCCTGCCGCGGGGGCCGAAACTTTGCCCGCGCGCTGCGTTTGCTTGGCGGCAGCTAGCCCAGCTTGCGCGCGAACTTAAGCGCCGCATGGGCAATGGCCTGGGCCGTTAGCCCATGGGCGGCGAGGAGCTCGTCGGCAAGGCCCGACTCGCCGAATCTGTCGGGCACGCCCAGGCGCTTGAGGGGCAAAGGGTGGTGCTCGGCGAGGACTTCGGCGACCGCGCTGCCCAGGCCGCCGATTACGCTGTGCTCCTCGACAGTGAGCACAGCGCGCACCCCGCGGCAGGCGTCGACGATCGCTTCCGCGGGCATGGGCTTTACCGTGTGCACGTTAACGACGCGGCAGGAGAGCCCCTCGCGCGCAAGCTCCTCCGCGGCGCACAGCGCCCGATAGACCATTATTCCGTTAGCGAGCAGCGCCAGGTCGCCTCCCTCGCGCATAACCACGGGCTGGCCCAGGGCGAAACGATAGCCCTCGCCGAAAAGCACGGGCGTGGGGTAGCGCCCGAGGCGCAGATATGCCGGCCCGTCGATCTCGGCGATGGCCCGCGTGGCGGCGCGCGTCTCCGTGGCATCGGCGGGGACGACCACGGTCATGTTGGGCAGGGAGCGCATGAGCGCCACGTCTTCCATGGACTGGTGGCTTGCGCCGTCCGGCCCCTGCGTCGGCCCGGCGCTAGAGCCGGCCAACTTCACGTTTAGCCGCGGATAGGCCACCTGCAGGCGGATTTGGTCGTAGCAGCGGCCGGTGAGAAACACGGCGAACGAGTTGCAAAACGGGACGAGGCCGCTGGCGGCCATTCCCGCGGCGGTGCTTACCATGTCCTGCTCGGCGATGCCTAGCTGGAAAAAGCGCTGGGGAAAGCGCTCGGCGAACTGCGCCGTGCGCGTGGAGCGCACAAGGTCGGCGTCGAGGACGACGAGCTGGGGCAGTTCTTCGCCCAGCTCAAGCAGGGCCTCGCCATATGCCGCGCGGGTTTCTAAAAGCTCGCCTTGGTCTGCGCCGGCCATGTGTTTCAACTCCGCTCAAGCGCCGCTTTAAGTTCGGCAAGCGCCCGCTCGTGCAGCTCCGGAGGGAGGGGGGCGTTGTGATAGGAAACATCGTTTTCCAAAAACGACACCCCCTTGCCCTTGGTCGTGTGGGCGATGATTACCGCGGGCTGGCCGCGAATGGCGCAGGCCCAGTCCAACGCGGCGCAGATCTCGGCCATGTCGTGGCCGTCGATCTCGCGCACGGCCCAGCGAAACGCGGCCCACTTTTCGGCAATAGGCTCCACGGCCATGAGCTGCTCCGTTTGGCCCATGGCCTGCAGGCGGTTGCGGTCGACGATCGCCGTGAGGTTGTCCAGGCGATAGTGGGCGGCGGTCATTGCCGCCTCCCAAACTTGGCCCTCCTGCAGCTCGCCGTCGCCAAGAAGGACAAACACGCGAAAGCGGCGGCCGAGCACGCGGGCGGAAAGAGCCACACCCACAGCATAGGACAGCCCCTGGCCGAGCGAGCCAGTGCACGCCTCGATCCCCGGCGGCGAGCGAAACACGGGGTGTCCTTGAAGCCGGCTCCCCATGAGCTTGAGCGTGGGCAGCTCGTCGAGCGGGATGACGCCGAGCATGGCCAGCGCGGCGTACTGCGCGGGGACGGAGTGCCCCTTGCTCATGATAAACCGGTCGCGCTCCGGCCAGTCCGGGCGCTGGGGGTCGTAGTTCATTTTGTAAAAATACAGCGCGGCGACGATGTCTGCGGCGGAAAGCGACCCGCCGTAGTGGTGCGCCTTGTTGGGCTGCATCATGCGCACAATGTGCCAGCGCAGCTCGGCGGCGAGGCGCACAAGCCGCGCGATGTCCGGCGCTTTGGATGGCTCGCTGCCCAGGGTCGCCCACCTCCGGCGAAAGCTACTTTGCCGCACGCAAGACAACCGGCCCCCAGCGGTCCATCATGTCTCCCGTGCCCTCAAGCCAGGCGATGAGCCGCTCGGCAAGCTCGCGGCGCACCTCGGCGTAGGCGGGATCGTCGTAGACGTTGTTTAGCTCGTGGGGATCGTTCTGCAGGTCGTAAAGCTCGTTGCGGTCGGGAATGTTGAAGACCAGCTTGTGCGTTTTGGTAACCACCATGCGCTGGGAATAGAGGCCGAGCTCTGAGCCGTGGTATTCGCAGAAGCACTCCGTATACCAGTCGTCGGGCAGGTGGCCGCGGAGGAGGGGGAGCAGGCTGCGCCCGTCGAGGTTTTCCGGAGGCTCGATGCGCGCGGCTTCGAGCAACGTGGGCATGAGATCGTGCAGGTGAACCATTTCCTCGCAGCGCGCCCCGCGCAGTGCCCCCTGGGGCCACCTAACGATCAGCGGGATGCGATAGATCTCCTCGTACATCACCGGGCCCTTGTTAAACAGCCCGTG
Source organism: uncultured Armatimonadia bacterium (assembly GCA_964565895.1). Taxonomy (GTDB): domain Bacteria; phylum Armatimonadota; class Zipacnadia; order UBA1398; family CAZMGT01; genus CAZMGT01. Next base: position 11,790 of record CAZMGT010000042.1, on the reverse strand, counting down.
GCTGCCGGTAAGGTCGCCGTGGTCGGCGCAGAACACGACGACCGTGTTCTCCTCCAGGCCCAAGCGGCGCAGCGCGTCGAGCAGGCGGCCGATGCTCGCGTCGAGCTCGGTAATCGCCGCATAGTAGCGGGCAACGAGCCGCGCCCACTCCGCCCAAGGCACATCGCCCACGCCCCACTGCTCGCGCAGGCGATGGTTGGCATAGGGCTTGTTGGCAAACGCGTCTTGCGCATTGGGCCAGGGCGGGATGTCGCGCGGGTTGTACATGGAGTCGAACGGCTCGGGGACGTAGTGCGGCCAGTGCGGCTCGGACCAGTCTACGCGGAGGAAAAACGGCGTGCCCCGCGCCGCGTCCGCGGCGTAGCGCTCCAGGAGCTCAATCGCCGCGTCGGCGATGCGATAGGTGCGCGAGCGCTCCGGAGGAATCTCCGCTCGGGCGTGCACCGGTGCGCCGGAAAGGGGCAGGCGCAGAGCGGATTCGTCGGCGAGGGGGATCTTCTCCGTATACTGCCCCCAGCCGGGGAGAAGCATTTTGCTGTCGCGAAAGCCGTGGCGGCGAGGGTCGTTGCTCCGGCCCACGTGCCACTTGCCCACGTGGCCGGTGTTATAGCCCGCGCGGCGAAGGATGTCGGCGAGCGAGGGCTCGCCCCGGGGAAGCTCTAAGCGCACGGCATCGTTGGCGTGCGTGTTGGTTAGGATGCCGTGGTGGTGGGGCAGCCGGCCGGTAAGCAGCGAGGCCCGCGCAGGGCTGCAGATGCCAATGCACGTGTAGGCGCGGAGGAAATTCACACCCTCCGCGGCAAGCTTGTCCAGCGCAGGAGTGCGGCAGATGGGGTTGCCGTTTGCCCCGAGGACGTCGAAGCGCATTTGGTCCACGGTAATGTGCAAAATGTTCGGCCGGGCGAGAAACTTTTGCGCCTGTGCGGCGCGTGGGGCGTAGTCGCGCCGAGCGCGCGTTGGCCCGCGCAGGGAGCCGCGCGCGCTGTTTGCCGAAGCGAAAGCGGCGCCCGCAGCGGCGCCGAGGAACTGTCGCCTGTTCATCGCCTCGCCCTCCCGCAAATGCCCAATGGCGTGCTTGGGCGGAGCATTCCCCGCAGGGGGCGGCGCATCCTACTCCGGTTTTGGCGCAGGCGCAATGCGCGAGGGGCGCGGCGCCCGCGACGCCCTCGTAGGAGACGGCGCGCGAAGGGCCGAAAGGCAGCGCGAGGCGGCGCTGCGGCCGCCCGCGGCAAGTCATCCCTCGGCGCGCAAGCCATGGAGCAAGACAATACGAAGCAACACAGCGAGCAAGCGCTGCGCGGGTTAACCCTGCGCTCGTTTGTCGTTGCCGTGGTGTTTTTGTATGTTAGCGCGCTTTGGCTGCGCCGCTCGGAACTTGTGACGCACTCCTGCCAGGTGGGCGAGAGCGTCCCGCCGATTCCCGCGCTGGCGTTTTTGGTGCTTTTGGCGCTGGCCTCGCCGCTCGTTGGGCGCGTGTGCCGGTGGCTTGCTCTGACGCGGGCCGAGGCGCTTGTTGTCTTTTGCATTCTGGCGATCGCCGTGCCCATGGGCTCGCTTGGGGTAAGCAGGATTTTCCTCGCGTTCATCACCGTGCCGTTTTACTTCGCCTCGCCGGAGAACGGGTTCGACAAGATCCAAGCCTACCTGCCGCAGTGGATCGTTCCTCGGGATTTCGAAACCATCCGTCAGATGTATGAGGGGACGGACACAGGCATTGTCCCCTGGGGGCAGTGGCTGCCCTCGCTGGGGATTTGGTTTGTGTTTTTCACCATTTTGTGGCTTACGCTGCTTTGTTTAAACGCCGTGCTGCGTAAGCAGTGGGTGGAGCGGGAGCGGCTAAACTTCTCCATCGCCGAGCTGCCCGTGGCGATTACCGCGCGCGAGGAGGGGCGCATCGTCCCCGACTTCTTCCGCAACCGCTATATGTGGCTGGGTTTTTTTCTGGCCTTTGCCTATAACATGAACAACATTATCCACGCGCTTAACCCGAGCTTCGCCGCCCTGGGCAAGAGCTTCGACGTCGGCGCGCTGTTTACCGAGCGCCCGTGGGACGCCGTGCGGCCGATGATTATGCACTATCGGCCGGAGCTCATTGCGTTTGGCTTTCTCGCGCCCACGGAGCTTTGCTTTTCCACCTGGTTTTTTTACGTGGCCAACCGCGCGCTAAAGGTGTTCGCCTCGATGCGCGGGTGGCAGCAGCCGGAGATACCCTATGAGCAGGAGCAGTGCGGCGGAGCATATTTGGGGGCGGCGCTGCTTTTGCTCTGGGTCGCCCGCCGGCACCTCTGGGGCGCGCTGGGCACGGCGCTCGGGCAGGGCGGGGTGGACGAGTCGCGCGAGCCGCTTCGCTATCGCTACGCGTTCTTAGGTCTAGCCTTCGGCGCGGCGGCGCTGCTCGCCTGGTGGCGGACGATGGGCCTGCCCCTGTGGATGGGGGCGGTTTATCTCGCTATTTTGCTGGCCATTGTGCTTACCTACAATCGCGTGCGCGCGGAAATCGGCGTGCCGAACATCCTCGTCTTCCCGTTTTATCAACATAAGCGCATGCTGCTTAACGCATTTGGGGTAGAGCGGTTTGCCCCAGGTGGCGACTTTCGCGGGCTGACCATTCTCTCGCTGTTTTCGTTTATCGGAGGCTCGGAGGACGCCTGGTTTCCCGTTCTTTCCGCCTATCAAATGGAGGCGTTTAAGCTTTCTGACTCGGCGCGCATTCGCCGCGGAGATATCGTGGGCGCGGTTGTTGTGGCGATGTTCTTGGGGCTGATTTTCGGCTGGGCAATGCACCTTATCACCTACTACGACTACGGGGCGAACGTGCTCGAGGGGGGAACGACCGAGGGGGGGTATCGCACGACGCTTGCCGTGCGCGAATATACGGCGCTTGCGGCAAATATGGAGTCGCCCGAGGGGCCGAACATGGCGAAGACGAGCGCCACAGTTGCCGGGACGTTTGTTGCCGTGGGCCTGTGGCTGGTGCGCAACGTGTGGTTTAAGTTTCCGTTGCACCCGTTGGGCTATGCCATCGCCACGGCCTATGGGAGGCTGATTTGGGGGTCGTTTTTGATCGCCTGGGTGGCCAAGGTGGCCGTGCTGCGCTTGGGGGGCTCGGGGCTTTACCGCAGGCTCATTCCCGCAGCATATGGCCTGGCCATGGGGCACTATTTCACCGCGGGCGTGCTTTGGGGAACGTTTGGCATTTACTTCGGCGAGGCCTATCGGCGCTATGGCGTGTGGTTCGCCTAGGCGGGCGGCGCTAGCGCATGCCCCACTCGCGCAGCTTGCGCCGCGCCTGGGCGGCCAGTTTGCGGTCGCGTCGGCGGTGCAGGCGCGGCGATCGCTGGGCGCAGGCGAGGACCTCGCGCAGCTCGGCGATCGCTTGCTCGCGGTCGCCTGCGCGCTCGGCGACGGTGGCCAGGCCGAAGTGGCTTTGGGCGTCGTTGGGGTGCCGCTTAAGGTGCTCGCGCAGGACGCGCGCGGCGTCGGCGTTGCGCTCTAAGCGGAGATAGCACTCGGCGAGGTCGAGCTGCGCCTGGCCATAGGCGTGGTCCGGCCGGCGAGCGACGCACGCCTCGAGCGGAGCGATGGCTTCCTCAAAACGCCCCAGGCGCATTAAGCACACCCCAAGGCGCCACTGCGCATCGGCGCGATCGGGGTTAATAGCGACGGATTCGGCGAGCTCCTCCGCGGCAAGGTCAAACCGCCGCTGGCGCATGTAGATGATGCCCAGGTTATAGCGGGCGAGGGAGTCGCGCGGGTTGGCCAGGCGGGCCTCCATTTCGCGCTGCAGGGCGCGCCTGCTCGCCACGCGCGCCCAGGCTGAGTCGATCCACTCGAACACCGCCTGAGCGAGGGCCACGGGCCAGAGCCAGGGGAGCCAGAGGAACCGGCCCCCGAGGTAGTAGAGCAGGCCGATGATCGCCAGGAAGCTGAGGCAGCTACAGAGCAGCCCCTCGACGATCGCCAACACGCCGCGCCGCGGGCCGGCGGAGGGGGTCTCGCTCTGTGGCGCGCGGCGCAGGGCCTCTTCGTCCGCGGCGGGGGCGGGCGGGAGCTCGGCTTGCTCGCCGCGAGCCTTTTGCTCGGGCGCGTCTGCGGGCGGGGTCTCGCCCGGCACAGGCTGAGCGGCGCAAACATGGGCCAAAGCGGCGAGCAATAAACCCAAGCAGGCGATAACCCTTAACACAGGCACGAGCCTGCCTCCCCAGCGTGCGATAAGCTTTACTCCGTTTCCCCAGGCACCTCGATGCCCAGCTCGGCCAACGTGTGCGCCGTTTGCTCAAGCGCCTCGGCGAAACGCAAAAGCACCTGGTCGATCTCCTCGCGGGCGATGGTCAGCGGCGGCTCGAAGCGCACCACCTTGGGATTGTTTAGCATATACGCGGCGAGCACGCGACGCGCAGCAAGCGCGGCGATGACCATGCCTCCCACGTCGGCGTCGGCGAAGCTCACCCCGATAAGCAGGCCGCGCCCGCGCACCTCCTCGATAAGCTGCGGGTAGCGGCGGGCGAGCTGCCGGAGCTTGGCCAAGAAGTATCCACCGAGCTCCGCGGCGCGCGCGGCGAGGTTCTCGCGCTCGAGCATGTCGATCGCCGCGAGCCCCGCGCGGCAGGCGAGGGGGTTGCCCCCGAACGTCGAGGAGTGGAGCAGGGGGTTTTCGTCGAACATCGTCCACACCGCGGGGGTGCCCACGAACGCCCCGATGGGCATTACTCCGCCGCCCAACGCTTTGCCCAGCGTCATAATGTCGGGCACGACGCCCTCGTGCTCGGCGGCGAAGTTCTTGCCCGTGCGCCCCATTCCCGTTTGCACCTCGTCGAGGATGAGCAGCGCGCCGCGCTCGGTGCACAGCTCGCGCGCCTGCCTGAGATAGCCCTGGGGAGGGATAATTACCCCGGCCTCGCCCTGGATGGGCTCGAGGATCACCGCTGCCGTGCGCTCGTCTACCGCGCGGTCGAGGGCCTCGATGTCGCCGTAGGGGACGTGGGCGAAGTCTGGGACAAGAGGTTGAAAAGGGGCTTTGTAAACATCGCGGCCCGAGGCGGAAAGCGCGCCGAACGTCTTTCCATGAAAGCCGCCGATGGCGCCGACGATTTTCGTGCGCTTGGTGTGAAAGCGGGCGAGCTTAAGCGCGCCCTCGACAGCCTCCGCCCCGCTGTTGCAGAAGAAGGTATATTGCAGGTCGCCCGGGGTAATGCGGGCGAGCTGCGCGGCAAGCTCGGCCTCGGGGGCGGAGAAGAGCAGGCGGGTGGAGAGGGGGAGCTTTTGCGCCTGGTCAACTACGGCGTCGACGATTGGCTGGGGGGCGTGGCCCATGGACAGGGCGCCGAAGCCGGCGAGGCAGTCGATGTATTCGTTGCCCGCGGTGTCGTAAACGGTCGCCCCCTGGCCGCGGACCTCGATGGCCTCAAAACCCATAAAGCGGAGCAAGTCGGCGAGGGAGCGGTTGAGGTGGCGGCGGTAGAGCTCGATAATTTTTTTAACCTCGGCGTCAGTGGGCACGGGGATCACCTCGCGAGGATTATACAAAAGAAATGAGCGTGAGAAGCGCAGGGGGCCTCTCACGCTCGAGCGCGGCACAGTGGTCCGGACGGGGCGTTGGGGGCAACTACTTTTTCTTTGTAGCTTTTTTCTTGGTCGCTTTTTTCTTTGTAGCTTTTTTCTTTGTTGCTTTCTTCTTGGTGGCTTTCTTTTTGGTAACTTTCTTCTTAGTAGCTTTCTTCTTGGTCGCTTTCTTAGTGGCCTTCTTGGCCGTCTTCTTAGCAGGCATCCTCGATCGCAGCCCTCTCTTCGCGGCTAGATTAACCGCGCGTTGCGCGCTGCGCTACCCACAACGGGCAGCAAGCGGTTACAAACAAACAACCCGGACAACAAGCGTTGCCCCCGCCGGCGCCACTATACCGGTCCACTGCACATCGCGCTGCCCGACGGCAGGCGCCCACGCCAAGCCCAGGCGCCGCCGCAGGGAGCAACACCGCAACGCCGTAACGCGCCCGCCACTCGGCTGGGCTCTACGCTCAGCACCTCAATTGTCAATGTCCCGCGCAACTTGTCCGCGCACTGTTCGCTTCGCTATTAAAACTCCGCTAGTCATTTACGAAAAGATTCTTTCCATCCCTGCCTTCAAACCAAACTTTTTCCTTACAAGTTCAGTCGCTCGCGCCACTGCGCACAGATCTTCTCCGTCTTCTCCGCGGCAATACCAACATAGCGCGAAGGATCGCGTATTAACTGTCGCTGCTCCGCGTTGAGCTTCTCCCAATATGGGGCAAGTTCGGGCGACTGTTCGGCAAGCTCGTGTATCGGCCGACCGGTTTCCTGCGCGCGCAGCGTTAGTTTGCGCACCGCTTCGTGGGCATCGGGGTGACCGTGCGCGGCGAGGAGGATATAAAGTGGCTCGGCGGCGATCATCCCTTGGCTAAGCTCGAGGTTGCGCCGCATGTGCTGCGCATCAACAACCAGGCGCGACATGACCTTGTTTAGCCGCAACGCAGAAGCGACCAGGGCAACGATTATCTCCGGCAAAAAGCGGTTTGTGGCAGAGTTTGTCAGATCGCGCTGGTGTTCGGAGAGCTGGTCTAAGTACACGGTAATCATGCGCGGGAGAAAGGCTTTATACATGGACTTGACGTTCTCGAAATTCCACGGGTTGCGCTTATGGGGCATGGTTGACGAGCCCACCTGCTCGCGCTCGAACACCTCGCCCACCTCGGCGATCTCCGTGCGCTGCAGATGGCGCATGTCGTCGGCGAGCGCGGCAAGCACGGAGAAGCACGAGATGAGCGCGTGGAAGAAGTCGGCCATGGGCTCGGGCTCGACGATTTGCGTGGAGTGAGGCGAGGGCTCGAGCTCCAGCTCGGCGAGCACCTCGCGCTCGAACTGCTCGGGGTCGTCGAAAAACAGGCGCGAGGCGTTATACGCGCCCACCGCCCCGGAGAACTTCCCGCGCAGCCCGTCCGCCGCGCGCTGTATCGCCTCGAGCCGCCCGCCCAATCGGCTGACGTACTCCGCTATGGCAAAGCCGAACGTTATGGGGACAGCATGTTGCCCGTGCGTGCGGCCGATCTGCAGGCGGTCCTTCTCGCGCAGGGCAAGGTTAATGAGCGTGCGCTCGAGCTCGAGCAGCGTGGGGACGATCGCCTCGCGGGCGCAGTCGCGAAAGCGTGCGGCAAGCGCCGTGTCGATGATGTCGAACGAGGTCGCGCACAGGTGCACGAACGGCCGGGCGGCCTCGGGGACGCGCCGCCTGATGCAGTTAACGAGCGCGCGAATGTTGTGGTGGATGCGCTCCTCCTCGCGGGCGACCTCCTCCGCGGTAACCTCGGCGCAGGCGCGCTCGATCGCCTGGGCGTCCTCGGGCCGACACACGCCGCGCCGGGCAAGCACGCGGGCAAGGGCGCACTCTACCTTCTTCTCATACTCCAGCCGCGCGCGCTCGGTGACATAGGGCGAAAGCAGGCGGACGAGCTCTTTGTTCGGCCCGTAGTAGCGGAAGTCGAGCGGGCTAACACAGTCGAACATGGATAGCTCGTTGCTCACGATGCAGCACCCGACCCCAAGCTAGCCCTCGAGGCAGTAGCGAATGGCGCTCGTCGCCGCTGTTGCCCCGTCGCCCACGGCCATGGCGATCTGGCGATAGTTTCCCGCGCGCACATCGCCCGCGGCAAACACGCCGCGCGCCGACGTGTGCATGAACATGTCGGTTTTCACAAACCCGGCCTCGTCCAGCTCGCACAGCTCCTTCACGCAGTCGGAGTTGGGGACAAGGCCAACGTAGATGAACACGGCGCTTGTCGCGATCTCCCCCACCTCGCCCGTCTTTACGTTTTTCGTGCGCACCGCCCGTACTTTGCCTTCCTCGCCGAGGATCTCCTCCACCACGGTGTTCCAGACGAACTCGATGTTCTCGCGCGAGAACGCCTCGTCTTGCAGAGCGCGCACGGCGCGCAGGGCATCGCGCCGGTGTATTACGCGGACCTTTTTGCAGATCCCAGAGAGATAGATCGCCTCTTCCAGGGCGGAGTCGCCCCCGCCGACGACGACCACCTCTTGGTTTTTAAAGAAAAAGCCGTCGCACGTGGCGCAATAGGACACCCCGCCGCCGCGCAGCTCCTCCTCGCCGGGCACGCCGAGCTTGCGCTGGCGCGCGCCGGTGCACACGATCACCGTGCGCGCGGCGACCTCGCCCTCGGGCGTTTTTACGACGAGCAGGTCGTCCTCGCGGCGCACGGCAAGGGCCTCGGCCATCTCGGGGTTAATGCCAAAGCGCGCGGCGTGCTCGGCCATGCGCGAGGCGAGCTCCCCCCCGGGGATGGGCTGGGGGAAGCCGAGGTAGTTCTCCACGCGGTCGGTGTTTGTCACCTGGCCGCCGGGGAGGAGTTTTTCCAACACGCGCAGGCTCAGGCCCCCGCGCGCGGCATAGATCGCCGCGGAGAGGCCCGCCGGCCCCGCGCCGAGGATCACCACGTCGCTAACATCGCCCATGGGCTAGCTCACCTCCGCCATGCCCAGCGAGGCCAAGGCCACCGCCCGGCAGCGGCCTTCTTTCACCTCGCGCACGAGCTCCTCCTCCGTGCGCACGGGCACGTCAAACTCCGTGACATAGCGGCCCACCACGCGCACCGTGTGCGCGTCGCTTCCCGCGACCTGCGGCAGGCCGGCGGCCTCCGCCGCTTGGCGGGCGAGGTAGTTGCGCTCGTCGTCGCAGTTGGCGTTGAGCACCTCGACGGCGTCCACGCCCAACGCGCACTGCCCCCGGCCCACCTCCAAAGAGTAGCGGAACGGATGCGCGGCAATGACGATTCCCCCGCGCTCGTGGACCGCGCGCACAAGCTCCTCCGGCTCGCACGTTGACCCGGGGTCAACAGGCGGATGGCAGCCGAAGACGAGAAACTCGCCCGCATAGCGGCCGTGGGCGTAACAGGCGACCTCCTGCCCCACGAGGACGACGAACTCGCTAAGCCCCGCTCGCTCGCGCTCCTGGCGCAAAAGCTCGCGGTCGTACTCAACCCCGTGCTCGGTAATCGCGATGCCGTCTAGGCCGGCGAGGATCGCCGCGCGGATCATCTCCGTGGCCGTGGCAATGGCGCACGGGGAATAGCGACGGGTGTGTACGTGAAGATCGATGCGGAACATCGAGCAAACCTCCGCGCGGAAGCGAGCGCTATACGCTGCGCACGGCGCCCTCGGCGACCTCGCGCACCTCGACCCAACCGCGGCGCTGGGCGGAGACCTGCGCAGCTTCAAGGACAAACTGGCACTGCGCGCCATCGGCGAGCGAGGGGCTCGGCTCGCGCCCCTGGCAGATACACTCCAAAAAGTGATATTGCGCGGCGGCGTGAAAGCGCTCCCACCCGGGCGCGCATTTCTCCCCGGGCAAGGCCGCGGGCGCGGGGTAACGCTGCACGCACTCGATGCGCGTCCACCCCCGCCGGCCGCCGATGGGCTCACCGGGCGCGCGGGCGTCGAACGCATAAAGCCACAGCGGGTCCTCAAGGTCCCAGCGCAGGGCGCCGTGCTCGCCGTAGATCTCAAACCACAGGCGGTCGTTGCTCCCGCTGGCCATGCGCGAGGCTTCGATTATCCCCGTGGCCCCGCTCTCCGTCTCAACGAGCAGCGCGGCATAGTCGTCTACATCCACCGGCTCGCGCTCCGCGCTCCCCGGCGCTGTGGGGCGCTCGCCGATGAACGTGGGAAGCTGGGCGAACACGCGGACGATCTCGCCGACAAGGTGCCGAGCGAGGTCTACGGCGTGCGAGCCGAGGTCGAACAAGGCGCCCCCGCCGGCGTGCTTGCGGCGCAGGCGCCAGCTCATCGGCCGCTCGGGGTCCGTATACCCGCTGTGGTAGTAAGCAACGCGAAAGTGAAACACGCGCCCGACAAACCCCTCGTCCACAAGCTGGCGCGCGCGGAGTACCGCGGGGACGAAGCGATAGTGAAAGGCCATTTGCCCGCGGCACTGCTTTGCCTGCTGCGCGGCGTTGAGGATTACCCGCGCCTCCTCGGCGTTAACGCACAGGGGCTTGTCGCAATAGACGTGCTTGCCCGCCTGAAGCGCAGCGACGACCTGCGGGCAGTGCAGGTGGTTTGGCGTGCAGATGTCGATAATGCGAATTTCGTCGCAAAGCAAAAGCTCGTTAACGTGTGTGGTATAAAAGCGAAAGCCGCCGTGGGCGCGGGCGGCGCGCGCCGTCTCCTCGCCCGAGGTGCACACGCCTACGAGCCGCGGCTCGACGGGCAGGGAGCTGTAGTAAAAGGCCAGGCTGCGGTAAACGTGCGCGCGCACCTTGCCGATGAACCCATAGCCGACAACGCCGATGCCGATCGTCTCGCTCATGGCGGACCGATCGTAGCGGAGGGCAGTATCACCGTCAATCGGCGGCGGGGGCGCCCTCTGCCTGGGGCTAGCGGCGCAGATCTACCGTTGTTTGGGCGTAGGCCGTATGGTTGTGGATAGACTCCATGCTTTCGCAGGTCACCTCAATGGTGCGCATTCCCGGGACCTCGCGCAGGGCGACGACAGCGTCGCGCACGATGTCCTCCACGAACTTGGGCTGGGCGAACGAGCGCTCGGTAACATGCTTTTCGTCGGGGCGCTTAAGCAGCGGAAAAACCTCGTAGCTCCCCTGGCGCTCGAGGATGGCGACAAGGTCCTCGATCCACAGCGGGGGCCGGCTGCGAATGCGCGCGCGGAGGAGGGCGCGCTGGCTGTGCGCCCCCTCGTCGGCGACCTCCTTGGAGCAGGGGCAGACGGCGATCACGGGGACGGTTACCCCAAGGACGAAGTCGTACTTGCCCCCGCGCAGCTCGCCGAGGAACTCGCACTGATAGTCGAGCATGGACTCGATGCCCGACACGGGGGCGCGTTTTTTTAAGAAGTATTTAAAACGTAGGGCAAGGCTTGCCCCGGGGGCCTCGAAGCGCTCCGTCATCTGCTGCAAGATCTCGCGGATCTCGCCGCCCGAGATGGGCTTTTCGCGCCACTCGTTGAGGATCTCGATAAACCGGCTCATGTGCGTCGCGCGCCAGTGCGCGGGAAGCTCCACCGTGGCGTCGATATCGCCCAGGACCCACTGAAATCCGTTGTTTTTCTGGCGGATTTGCAGGGGCATATGGAACCCGCGGACACCGGCGCGGTCGAGCTTTATCCCCCGCGTATCGCTTTGCCGGGCCAAGTCGGCGAGCTCCATTTTCGCCCTCCGCGTGGGAGCCGCGCAAGCGCGCGCCACCCAGTAAGCGCGAGGAGCGTAGCACGACCCTGGCGACAAGTCAACGCCGCGCCCCTGCTGTTCGCCCCTGCGGCAGGTCCGCCTTGGCGGCAGCAGAATAGTAGCGGAGCACAGGGCCTGTCCGCGAAGGATGGGAGGGAGCGAAAATGTCCGCTCGCCTGGTTGGCCGCCGGGAGTTTTTAAAGTCCACGGGTGCGGCGCTAGGGCTCGCTGCAGCCGGTGCGATGTTTGCCAGTCCCCGCGCTCTGGGCGCCAACGAGAGGTTTGTTGTGGGCGTAATGGGCGTGGGCGGCCGGGGGTCGTACCTCGCCCGAACGGTCGCCGCGCGCGAGGACGTTGTCGTGGCCTATGTTTGCGACCCGGACATGCGCCGGGCGTCGCGTGCGGCAAAGAGCATTGAGAAGATTCAAAACAGAGCCCCCAAAGCTACCCAGGACTTCCGCAAGATGCTCGACGACGGAGCGGTAGATGCCGTGTTCATCGCCACCCCGGACCACTGGCACGCCCTGGGCACGATCCTCGCCTGCCAGGCGGGCAAGGATGTTTACGTCGAGAAGCCCGCGAG
>CAZMGT010000041.1:0-34503 GCA_964565895.1 uncultured Armatimonadia bacterium | reverse complement strand
TGGCCATAGGACCTCCGCGCGCAGCGAGGTCCTTTTGCTATCCTTGGGCGAAGCCTAAACGAGGCACGGACGCCCCGGCGCCGGTGCTCTACGGAAAGGGGCCAGCGATGAGGCACAAGGCAATTGTCGAGGGCATTAAGGCCATGCCCCGCCGCGCACTGCTCTTCGCCACGGGCATCGACCGCTCCCAGCTGGACACCCCGTTCATCGGCATCTGCAGCAGCTTTACCGACCTCATCCCCGGGCACATCGGCATGCGCGACCTGGAGCGGTTTATCGAGAAGGGCATCCACCACGCGGGCGGGACGGCATTTGTATTCTGCGTCCCGGGAGTGTGCGACGGCATCGCCATGGGGCACAGGGGCATGCACTACTCGCTGCCTACGCGCGAGCTGATCGCCGACATGATCGAGTGCATCGCCGTGGCCCACGCCCTCGACGGTCTCGTGCTGCTGACAAACTGCGACAAAATTACCCCGGGCATGCTCATGGCCGCGGCGCGGCTGGACATCCCGTGCATCGTGGTTACCGCGGGGCCCATGCTCGCCGGCCGGCTGGGCGACAAGCGCCTGAGCCTCGTGCGCGACACGTTCGAAGCCGTGGGCCGCTACGCCGCGGGGGAGATCGGCGACGCGGAAGTGGCCGAGCTGGAGATGGAGGCCTGCCCCGGGTGCGGATCGTGCCAGGGGCTGTATACCGCGAACACGATGGCCTGCGTCACCGAGGCCATGGGCATGTCGCTCCCCTATTGCGCCACGGCGCTCGCCGTGGGCGCGGAGAAGCGGCGCATCGCCTTCCGTAGCGGGCAGGCGATCGTCCGCCTCGTGCGCGAGAACATTACCTCGCGCCAGATTATGACGCGCGAGGCGATCGAAAACGGCATTCGCATTGACATGGCCCTCGGGGGCTCGACGAACACCTGCCTGCACATCCCGGCCATCGCCCGCGAGGCCGGTGTGGAGCTTTCGCTGAAGACGTTCGACGACATCTCGCGGACGACGCCGAACATCGCCGCGCTTCGCCCGGGCGGGGACTATTTCATGGAGGACCTCCACTACGCCGGGGGCATTCCCGCGGTGCTCAAGTCCCTCGGCGAGCTGCTCAACGACTGCGCCACGGTCTCCGGGCAGACGGTGCGCGAGATCGCGGCGTCGGCGAAGATCCGCAACAGCGAGGTTATCCGCAGCCCGGAGACGGCGTATGCAAAAGAGGGTGGTATAGCCGTCCTATGGGGCAACCTCTGCCCCGACGGCGCTATCGTAAAACAGTCCGCTGTCAGTCCGGAGCGCAGGGTATTTTCGGGAAGAGCGGTGGTTTTTGACTCGGAGGAAGAGGCGATGGCTGCCGTGGTCGACAAGCGCGTGGGCGAGGGCCACGTGGTGGTCATCCGCTATGAGGGCCCGAAGGGCGGGCCCGGGATGCGCGAGATGCTCTCCGTGACAGCGGCACTTACCGGAATGGGCCTGGAGTCAAGCGTTGCCCTGATTACCGATGGCCGGTTTTCCGGGGGCACGCGAGGGCCGTGTATCGGCCATGTCTCGCCCGAGGCCATGGAGGGCGGCCCCATTGCTCTGGTCCAGGACGGCGACGAGATCGCTATTGACATCCCCAACCGGCGCATGGAGCTACGCGTGAGCGAGGAGGAGCTAGCGCGGCGGAGGGAGCGCTGGACGGCGCCGGCGCCGAAGATCGCCACGGGCTTCCTCGGGCGCTACGCCCGCGCGGTACGCAGCGCCGCCCTGGGGGCGTCGTACTAGGCGCTTGTCTCGCTCCGCTCCATCTCTTCCCGACGCCCTGAACATGGACGTTGTCCAGGTGCTTTGTGTTTGGGCAATAGTTGTCTCCGCAGGCGACGACCCCCGGCGTGGTCCTCTCCCTGCGGCGCAAGCGCGGAGGTGACAGAGCAATGAAAATCACAGGCGCACAAGCCGTTGTGGAATGTCTCAAAAACGAAAACGTGGAAGTGATCTTCGGCATCCCCGGCGGGGCAACGATCCCGCTTTACGATGTGCTTTACGAGTCGGACGTGCGCCACGTCCTCTGCCGACACGAGCAGGGGGCGGCGCACGCCGCCGATGGCTATGCTCGGGCCTCGGGGAAGGTTGGCGTGTGCTGCGCAACTTCCGGCCCGGGGGCCACGAACCTCGTTACGGGCATCGCCAACGCCTACATGGACTCCGTCCCCCTGGTGGCCATGACCGGCCAGGTGCCCACCACGTCTATCGGGCGCGACGCGTTCCAGGAGGCGGACACGTTCGGCATTACCATGCCCATCGTTAAGCACAGCTACCTCGTGCAGAGCTCCGCGGACATCCCCCAAACGCTGCACGATGCGTTTTACATCGCGCGCACGGGGCGCCCGGGGCCCGTGCTCGTGGACTTCCCCCGCGACGTGTTTCTCGGCGAGCTGGAGATGGAGGGCTACCCGCAAACTTGCGCCCACGAGGGCTATAAGCCGACCACGCGGGGCAATGTCCGCGCCATTCGCCGCGCGGCGGAGGCGATTAACCAGGCCAAGCGGCCGCTGATGTACGTCGGCGGGGGCGCGATGAGCGCCAACGCCCATCCCGAGGTCGTGGCGCTCGCGGAAAAGCTCAACTGCCCCGTGTTTACCACGCTCATGGGCAAGGGGTGCTTTCCCGAGACCCACCCCCTGAGCCTGGGCATGGCCGGCATGCACGGCACGGCCTACGCCAACTACGCCATTCACGAGTGCGACCTGTTGCTCGCCATCGGGGCGCGGTTCGACGACCGCGTTACCGGCCGGCTGGACAGCTTCGCCCCGCACGCCAAGGTCGTGCACATCGACGTGGACCCGGCGGAGATCGGCAAGAACGTTCCCGCGACGTATCCCATCGTGGGCGACTGCAAGCTCGTGTTGCAGGAGCTTATCGAACACGTTAACCCGCGCGAACCCGACGAGTGGAACAAGCAGTGCGAGGAGTGGAAGGAGAAGTATCCCCTGAAGTATGAGATGCGCGAGGACGGCGTGGTGCCCCAGTATGTGATCGAGGAGCTGTATAAGCTCACCCGCGGCGAGGCGATTATCGTCACCGACGTGGGGCAGAACCAAATGTGGGCGGCGCAGTTTTACAAGACGGACAAGCCGCGGCACTTCATCTCCTCCGGGGGGCTGGGGACGATGGGCTATTCGCTGCCCGCGTCCGTGGGCGCGCAGGTCGCTCGGCCGGGCGAGTTGGTGTGCTGCGTTACCGGCGACGGCGGCTTTCAAATGACCATTCAAGAGCTGACCACGGCCGTCGTGCAAAAGCTGCCCATTAAAATCATCCTCCTCAACAACCAGTACCTGGGCATGGTGCGACAGTGGCAAACGCTGTTTTACGACAACAGGCTCTCCGCGGTGGACCTTGAGGGCAACCCGGACTTCGTCAAGCTCGCCGACGCCTACGGCGCCGTGGGCATGAGGGTAATGTCCAACGACGAGGTTCGCGGGGCGCTGGAGAAAGCCCTGGAGATCGACGATCGCCCGTGCGTTATCGAGTTTTGCGTGGTGCGCACGGCAAACGTGATGCCCATGATCCCCGCGGGCGGGACGGTGAAGGACATTCGCTTCGAGTAAAGGAGGCTCCCCATGGTCCACACGATCTCGGCGTTGGTTGAGCATCGCAAGGGTGTGCTCGCGCGCGTGGCCGGGCTGTTTGCCCGCCGCGGGATAAATATCGAGAGCCTCTCCGTAAACCGCACGCACCGCCCGGAGCTCGCGCGCATGACCATTTGCGTGGAGGGCTCGGAGGAAGTCTTGGAGCAGGTGCGCAAGCAGCTAGAAAAGCTCATCGAGGTGGTCAAAGTCTACGACTACTCCTCGGACCCCACCGTGGAGCGCGAGCTGGCCCTGATTAAAGTTACCGCCACGGCGCGCACGCGGGCGGAGATTATTCAGATCTGCAACGTGTTCCGCGCGCAGATCGTCGACGTCGCGCCGGAGAGCCTGATCGTTTCCGCCACGGGCGATGCGGAGAAGATCGAGGCTTTGGAGCGCATGCTCGCCCCCTACGGGATAAAGGAGACCTCGCGCAGCGGGCGCGTGGCCCTCGCCCGCGGGGCATAGCGCGGCGCGCGGAGGGAAGGCGGCGCGGGCCGGTGGCCGGGCAATACGACTACCTGCCGGAGCTCGTCTCCCAAGCGCAGTTTGCCCACGCCCTAACTTGGGCTGTCGCCCTGTGGTGTGCGGCCTGGCTTGTTGCCGGCGCCATTTTGCTCCTGTTGCGGCGCGCAGGTGCATTGTGGTGCGCCTACGCTCTGCTCTGCGGCGGGGTAGTGTGGGGTGGGTGGCAGGCGTTTTCCCTAGTCACCAAAGCGGATCCCGCGACGGGCAGGGCGGGGCTGCACCGCGTCTCGGTAATGCTCTTTTGCCTGGCTCTGTCTCTTGCGCTCGGGGGAGCGCTCGGTGTGCTGGCCGCCGCCGTGGGGCGGCTCGCCCGGCGCCTGGGCGGGGGAAAGCCCTCCTCCCGCTAGCCTGACAACCAGCGCACGGGGGAGCGCCACGTGTGCCAGTTTTGCCTGGAGCATGGCGAGGGGAAGAAGTGGTATCTTCAGGCAAAGAACTACGCCGAGGAGCTGGCCAACGACCTGCGCCGGCGGCGGAGGATCCGGCGGTTTTTGCTTGAGTTTCAAACCGTTGTCCCCGCCGCCGTGCGCGTGCTTCAAGCGCTAAAAAACGCCTCGCCCGCGGTGCGCCGCGCAGCGCTCGCCTGGGGCACGGAGTGGGCCAAGCGCGAGCACTTCGGCCAAGTCATCCCCCTCGAGGACGTCGAACAAGTGCTCGCCCTGGCGCGCTCCGTTGTGCTCCTCCCCTGCCTTTGCCGGCGCGACATCGAGCGTCGCGAGCGGGCGTATTGCCTGGGCCTGAGCATTCTGCCCCACACCAGCGTGTTCGAGGAGCTTGTCCCGAAAAGCTTCTGGGAGGGGCCGGACGGCGCCGGCCTGCAGCGCATCTCTTCCGCTGAGGCCCTCGCCCTCATGCGCCAGTGGGAGCTTGAGGGTGTGGTGCACACGGTTTGGGCCTATGTCGCGCCGTTTGTCGGGGGAATGTGCAACTGCCGGCAGCCGGTGTGCTATGCCATGCAGTGCACGCTGGACTATGGGCTTAAGCTCTTCTTCCGCGCGGAGTACGTCGCCGTGGTTCGCTGGGAGGCCTGCGTGGGCTGTGGCGAGTGCGCGAAAGTGTGTCCGTTTTCCGCGATAGAAATGGACCGCGCAAATGCAAAGGCGAGGGTCGACCCCCTGCGCTGCTATGGCTGCGGAATATGCCGCGCGCACTGCCCCACGCAGGCGATCTTCCTGCGCGACCGCCGCTTGGTCCCCCAAGCAGCGGGGCTTTGGTAACAGCAAGCCCAGGCGAAGACGAGCAGCGCCAGCGCCAGGGAAAGCGCGTCCCACGCCAGCGCCCGCCGACGCAGGCATAGCCCCGCGCCGGCTAGGCCAAGCGCCGCCGCGCCAACTATCCCTGCCCCCGCGCTCTCCAGTTCCGGGCTAAACACAAGCAGCAGACCGCCGTCGCTCGGCGTACCCTGGGCCGCTGCGCGCTGGCGCGCTCAGCTCGGCAAAAAACACACCCCGTCGGCAGGGAGCGTGACAAGCGCGGGGACAAAAACGCTATGGGCGAGAATACAGTGTCGGATAACAAACTCGCCGCGGGCCAGAGCGCCCCTCCGCGGGCGGGACGCCCCCCGTTGGCGCGCAAAGGGCCGCTTGGACAAGAAATAAGCCGCGCTTTCGGGCGCGGCTCGTGCGCGCTATTTGTTTTCGTTGCGCGAGGCCTTCTCGCGCATGCGCACGCCCTGGGGCCTGCGCCGGCGGCCGCTGCGGCTGCCCGACCGGCGGCGGCTGCCTTGCTGGGGCGTGCTCGCCTTTTTGCTCTCGACCTCCTGCTCAACCGGGGCATCGAACGCCCGACCGCACAAATATTGCCGGTTGACCTTCACCGCGTCGCTGCATGTTTCGCACTTGAATGCAGCGATCTTGCGCCGCACCTTCCTGCACCAGATCATCGTATATCACCATGCAACTCGTCTCCAGAAATGTCCCGTTAGCTTGTCCCCCCGTCGTGCCGAGAACACCCTCAACCGCAGTATAACCCAACGGGCGCGCCCTGTCAAAACTGCCGAATGTACCGTGTCAATTGTGCAAAATACCGCGCGCTCGTGGATCTCCGAGGCGGTGCGGCCGCCCAGGTCCCGCTGCGGCTACCAGTCCTTGTAGTCGCCCATGTCCGGCTCGGGGGGTTCTTCCTCGAACAAGCGGTCGAAGTCTTCGAACGGAAAGCGGGGCATATTCTCCTCGCCCCACAGCCTGCGCAATTGCTCCTCCATCTCCCGCTGCAGCTCCTCCAGGCGCTGCAGCCCGCGGTTGCGCCCGTAGCCCATCCTCCGTCTCCGCTCGCGTTCCTCGAGCAGCCTGAGGATGCGCTCCGCCTCCGCCTCGCTAAGCTTGGGGAGGTTCGGCCGCTGCTGCGCGGGGGGCGGCGTGGCTATGCCCCTGCGCGGCGTGTGTTCTTCCTGGCGCTGGCGCGCGCTTTGCTTTTCGCTTTGGCTTTGCTTTTTCCCGCTGCCCGCGGAGGGCTGCGGCGAGGGCCGGCGCCTGCCCCCCTGCTGCTTTTGCTGTTTTCTCCCTTGCTTGGGCCTGGGCGCAGGGGTGGGGCGCTCGCGCTGCCGGCGCAAAAGCTCCTCGGCGAGCCTTTTGTTAAAAGCTGCGTCGCCGTCCTCTCGGTCTATTGCCAGCGCCCGCTCATACTCAGCGATCGCCTCGCGATAGCGCCCGAGCTTAAACAGCGCGTTGCCCGCGTTATAGTGTGCGTCGCGAGCAAGCCGACTGTTTTCCCCTTCCGCGCGCTCGGCGGCCGCGCGAAACGCCTCAAGCGCCTGGTCGTACCGTCCCGCGCGGTATGCCGCAACGCCGCGGTCGAGCGGGGGAACGGGGCTTTGCGGCAGACGACGCTCGGCCTCGCCGAAGCGCTGCAGGGCCTCGTCGTAGTGCCCCTCGCGCAGGGCGCGAATGCCCTTCTCCGTGTGCACTTCGGCGGGGTGTTTGAGCCAGTCAATAGGCGAGAACCCCGCGGCCCACAGCCCGGCGAGCGCAAGCACAACCGCCGCCCTCATTGCCCTCGCTCCCTCCTCCGCGCGGGCCAGCCCGCGCCGACCAGCGTCTGCGCGACAAGCAGCGCAAAAGCGACAGCGAGAGGCACCTGAAACAGCTCGCGCCGCTGAACGGTCTCTCGCTCCACGGGGCGCTTTCCCGGCTGGCGGGCAAGCGCGGCAAGCAGCCGCGGAGCGACATCGGCCCGGGCTAGGGCGAAATACGCCCCACCCGTGCTCCGAGCCAGGCGCTTTAGCCCATCCTCGCGCAGCCGCGAGATTACCGTTTGCCCGCGGTATTTCTTATAGCTCAGGCGAAACGGCCCGGGCTCAGGAATAGGCGCGCCTCTCGCCGTCCCCGCGCCCACGCAATAGACGACGATCTTGTGCTCCTTGGCCGCGCGGATCGCTTCCTCAAGAGTTTGCTCGTTGTCCTCGCCGTCGCTAATGAGGACAAGCGCGCGCCCGAGCTTATGCTCGGGGTCAAACCGCCGCGCAGCTTCGCTAATTGCCGTGGCCAGGGCCGTTCCGCCGCGGCCCACGGTGTCGAAGTCTACCGAGCCGAGCATGGTGAGCAGGGCGTCGATGTCCGTGGTCAGCGGGCAGACGGTCGTCGCCGCGTCGCTAAACGTAACCAGCCCCACGCGGTTGCCCGCCAGCCCCTGGGCCAGCTCCTGCACCAGGCGCAGGGCGGCCTGGAGGCGATTTGGCCCAATATCCTCCGCGCGCATGCTGTTCGAGACATCGAGGCATATGATCACGTCTATCCCGGCGCTCTTTAGCTTGCCGCGGAAAAAGCCCACCTGCGGCCGGGCGAGGGCGAGGACGCAGAAGGCAAGCGCCCCCGCGCCCAAGGCTAGGCGCAGCGCGCACTGCCCGGGCGTGCTCGCGCTTCCCGAGCGCAAGAGCAGGCGCGGCTCGCCGAGCGCCGCTCGCCGGCGCGCCTCGCTGCGCCACACGGCCCAGGTCAGCGCCGCCAGGGGAAGCAGCGCAAGCAGGGCAAGCAGCCACCTCGGCTCAGCAAAGCTCATCGCAGCACCCTCAGCCACGCGCCAAAGAGCACGATGTCCGCGAGCAGCAGCAACACGCCGCCGGCGACGAACGGCGCCATTGCCTCGCGGTAGCGCTTTAGCTGGCGCACCTTTACCTCTGTCTTCTCCAGCTTTTGGATCTCGTCGAACACCGTGCTAAGCTCGCCCGCGGTTCCCGCGTGGAAATAGCGGCCGCCGGTGAGCGCGGCGATGTTCTTCAGCGTCTCCTCGTCCAGCCGGGTATAGATGGGGATCCCCCGGGCGATCACCGTCCCCCGGCGCGAGCCCACGCCAATGGTATAAACGCGCACGCCCTTTGCCTCGGCCACGCGCGCCCCGTCCAGCGGCGAAAGCCCGCCCACCGTCTGCTCGCCGTCGGTAACTAAAATGACCACGCGCGTCCGTTTCTTGCTGTAGTCGAAGCGATAGACGGCGTTGGCGATGGCCTCGCCGATCGCCGTGCCCTCCTCGTAGACGACGTCGGTGGTAAGCTGGTCCACGTGCTCGGCGACGGTGCGATAGTCGAACGTTAGGGGGCAGTCGGTATAGCTCGCGCCGGAGAACACGACGAGGCCCACGCGATCGTTCTCCAACCGCGCGAGAAACTGCTTTGTCACGCGCTTGGCCGCTTCTAGGCGGCTGGGGCGCATGTCCGCGGCCCTCATGCTCTCCGAGGTGTCCAGGGCGATTATGATGTCGATCCCCTTGCGCCTTTCCTCCTCGACCTGATAGCCGTATTGCGGCCGGGCGAGGGCAACGAGGAGCAGGGCAAACAGCGCCAAGCGCACCGGCCAGTGCAAGCGCGCGAGCCACGCCCGGCGCCCCGCTCTGCCCAGCGCGGAGAACGTGGGCAAGCGCAGCGCGCCGCGCCTCCGTCGAGCAAGTGCCTCGCAGCAGAGGGCCGCGGCAAGCACGACCCCGGCCAGCGCGGCAGCCCAGGGCGCGGCAAAGCTCACTGCCCTTCACCCCCGCTCTCCGCCGACGAGCTGAGAACAAACTGCCGCGCGAGGTCAATCGGGTTTGCCGCAAAGCGCTGCTGCCGGGCGAATTTCGCCGCGTCGCAGGCGCGCAAGATCTCCTCCAACCGGCGAACCTCCTCCCGCCAGCGCCCGCCCAGGGCGCGCGCGAGCTCCGTGGTCGTGAGGTTCTCGGCGTGCGCTATCGCGCTGCGGGCGACGAAGCGCTTTAAGATTGCCGAAAGCTCGTCGGAAAGCTCCACATATCGCCCTTGCTCCCACAGCCTGCGCTGGCGTAGCTCCTCCAGCTCGCGCAGGGCGCGCTCGCGCGCCGTGGGCTCTAGCGGAGCAGTGGCGACGGGAGCAGGAGTCGGCGTGCGCAACATGCGGGCAAGCCCCAGCGCAGCAAGCGCGGCAAGCAGCGCGGCAGCCGCGGCGAGCGCGGCCCACTTCCACGGGGGCACGGGAAGGTTAAGCGGCTCCGGCCCGCGCACGTCGCGCAGCATTTGCACGAGCTGCTGCTCGCTCAACGCGCCAAGGTCTTGCGCGCTGTCGCGCGCCCCCTGCTGCGCCCACCCTGCGCCGAGCAGGAGGGCGGCGAGGGCGAGCGCCGCGACTAGTGCTCCGCGGCTCACCGCGCGCGCCTCCTTTCCCGCTCGCGGAAAAAGCGGACAAGCGGCGGGGCGAGGGGCTCGGCGGTAGACAGGCTGAGCACCTCGACGCCCAAGCTGCGCAGCAGGGCAAGCCGGCGCCGGCGCTCCTCCGCCGCTCGCTGGGCAAACTCCTCGCGCACGCGCGGGTCGCTTGTGTCCACCAGTCGTCGCTCGCGGCCCTCCGCTGCGCACAGCTCCACCAGCCCCACATCAGGCAGGGCAAACTCGCGCGGATCGCTTAGCTCCACGGCGATCAGGTCGTGGCGCACATTGGCCACGCGCAGCTCGTGCTCAAATCCCTCGTCGAGGAAGTCGGAGACCAAAAACACCACCGCGCGCCGCTTGAGGACGTCGTTTAAAAACTCCAGCGCGGCAACGAGCCGCGTGCCCCGCCCCTGGGGCTGGCAGTTGAGCACGTCGCGCAGCAGGCGAAACGCGTGCCGCCGCCCCTTGCGCGGGGGAACGAAGAGCTCGATGCGGTCGGTGAACAAAAGCGCCCCCACGCGGTCGTTGCTCGTCGTTGCGCAAAACGCGATAATCGCCGCGAGCTCCACGGCGAGGTCCGCCTTTAGCTGGTTTACCGTGCCGAACGCCGCCGACGGGCTGACGTCGAGGGCAAGCAGGGTGGTCAGCTCACGCTCTTCCTCATATTGGCGGACATGAAGCACGCCCGTGCGCGCGGTAACGTTCCAGTCGATAAGGCGCACGTCGTCGGTTTCGTCGTACTCGCGCACCTCGGCGAAGTCCAGGCCGCGGCCTTTAAACGCGCTGCGATACTGCCCGACGAACAGCCCCTGCACCAGGCGGCGGGTCTTGACCTCGATCCGCCTGACGCGCTCGAGGACAGCCAACAGCCTTTCCGCTTGCTCCGCACGCTGGGCAACCATCAGGGCACCCGCACCGAGGTGAGCACTTTTTGAATTACGTCCTCGGAGCTAATCCCCTCGGCCTCAGCCTCAAAAGTAACGATAATTCGGTGGCGCAGGATGTCCGGGGCAAGGTCCTTGATGTCCTCTGGGGTAACGAACCCGCGGCCCTCGAGAAACGCCCTTGCCCGGGCGGCAGCGACGAGCCAAATCGACGCCCGCGGCGAAGCCCCATACTCCACCAGCGGGCCGCCCTGGGGGCCGGTGAGATAGGGCGAACGCGTCGCGGTGACTAGGTCCACGACGTAGGATACGATGCGCTCGTCAACATAGATGTTTTTCACAATGCGCTTGGCCTCGACAATGTCCTCCAGGTCGGCCACGGTGCGCGCCGTGGGCTCCTCCGGGGCGGTCATCAGGCGGACGATCTCCCGCTCCTCGCGCGCCGAGGGGTAGTTGACGATAACCTTAAGCATAAAGCGGTCCACCTGGGCCTCGGGCAGGGGATAGGTCCCCTCCTGCTCGATGGGGTTTTGCGTGGCGAGAACGAGAAACGGCGCGGGCAGGGGCAGCGTCTCGTCTCCGATGGTCACCTGACGCTCCTGCATCGCCTCGAGCAGCGCGCTTTGCACCTTTGCTGGCGCGCGGTTGATTTCGTCGGCGAGAACGATGTTCGCGAAAATCGGCCCCCGGCGGATGTAAAACTGGTTTGCCTGCTGGTTGTAAACGACTGTGCCCACGAGGTCCGAGGGGAGGAGATCCGGGGTAAACTGGATGCGCGAAAAACTGGCGGAGATCGTCTGCGCCAGGGTGCGCACGGCAAGCGTTTTAGCCAGCCCGGGCACGCCCTCGAGCAGGACGTGCCCGTCCGTAAGCAGCGCGATGAGCAGACGCTGCACAAGCCGCTCTTGCCCGACGATTACGCGGTGAATCTCCTGCTGGATTTTGCGCAGAACCTCGCTTTTGCGCTGCGCCTGCTCGGCAATGGCCTGAATTTCAGCCGACTCCACGCGATCACTCTTCCCGTTGCGGTCGAGAGTCCCGCAGGATGGTCTCTACGAGGCACAGGTCGTGGAACAGGTCGGCGGGCTTGGGGCGCGCTGCGGCGAATTTTACTCCGTCGGCGACGGTAAGGCACTGCTCCACACGGCCCACGAGGCCGCGGTCGGGGCAGTGCGCGCCCAGCTCGGCGACGAACTCCGCGGTCGTCAGCCCGGCCTCGGAGAACCCGCAACGCTGGGCCAGCGCCTGGCGGATGCGTGGCACGGCGCGGGCGTAAAACTCCGCGGCGTTTTCCTGCTCCGCCAGCTTGCGCAGCTCGGCAAGCTCGCGTTCTTGCGACTGCTCGGGAACAGCGCCATGCCGCTGGGCGCGCCGCGCGGCAAGCCAGAGAACAAACACCAGCGTGGCCACCGGGACAAGCGCCAGCCCGACCAGCCCGGGCACAGCGACAAGCTTCGCCCTCCCCGCCGTTCGCGCGCTCCGCGGCGCTCCTCCGCCCGCGGGCTGTTTGGCCACGACCACCTTGCACGATTGGCTCTGCCCACGCAGGACGTCCCCGCTGGGCAGCGTCGCCGCGGCGGACACGGGAGGCAAAACGATCGTCCCTGGCCTGTCGGCGACGACGCGCACGGCAAGCTGCGTGACGCACGTTGTCCCCGAGGGGGCGGCTTGGGTGCGAAAACTCGTTTGCTCGCTTAGGACGCGCAAGCCGAGCTTTGCCCAGTCCGGGGCGCTGACCTGGGGCACGGGAACCGTGCCCACAACCGGCCCGGCAAGCTTTACCTCGGCGGAAATGGTTATCTCAAACGGCTCGCCGGCCACTGGGTAGGGGTCGGCCCGAGTGGCAACGGCAAGCTCCGCGGCGGGCGACGGCGTGGCCGCGTTTGCCCCAACCAAGGGCGCCACAGCGCAAAGCAGAAAACCCGCTGCGCTAACAATTGCCTGACCCGCCAAGGCGCACATCTCCAACCTCGCGCCGCCCTGCGGCGAGCGGCACGCTGGTCTGCGCGGGCTGCGCCGAGCCCCGGGGCTACTCCCCGGCGCCCTCCTCGGGCAGGAGCACCTGGCGTGCCTGCGCGGTAATCACACCGTTTTCCATGTGTATCCATCGTAGCATACACGTACGCTTGCCCGCCAGAGCGTCAACCGCCTTGTTAAAGTCATCGACGGTGTGCAGCAGCGTTTGGTCAATGGCCACGAGGGCGTCGCCGGGTTGGATGCCCACGCGCTCGGCCACGCCGCCCTCGTCAACGGCGGTAACCTCAAGCCCGACGCCCTGGGGGATGCGCATCGCTCGGCGGCGCTTGTCCGAAAGCGGCCCGACGGAAAGCCCGAGGATGTTCCCCGCCGGCCCTTCCCCGCCGAGCAGGGGCCGCATCCCCGCGCCCCAGCGCAGCGGGAACGTCCCAAGCTTTACGCGGACCTTCTTCTGCTCGTTCAGCCGGATAACGGTCAGCTCGACCTCGGTCCCCGGAGCGGTAAACTCGACAGCGTCGATGAGGTCCTGGTTGGAGCGAATGGCAACGGTGTCGTTGCCCGTGCCTGGGGTGGGGTCAAAGGCGATGATAATATCGCCCGGGGCGAGGTCGGACTTCTCCGCGGGGCCGCCCGGGGTAATCTGCGAGACATATGCTCCGCCGTTGGGGGCGCCGAGGGCTTGGAGCTCCTCGCGCGTCTTCTCCTCCAAGGCGACGCCCAGCCAGCCGCGCTCCACCTTCCCCTTTTCGCGCAGAATGTTGAAGATTTTCTTCACCAAGTTGCTCGGAATAGCCCAGCCGATGCCCTCGCTGCCCAGGGCGCGGTTGTAAATCGCGGTGTTCATCCCGATAACTTCGCCGCGCAGGTTAACAAGCGGCCCCCCGCTGTTGCCCGGGTTAATCGCCGCGTCGGTTTGGATCAGCCCCGGAATACGCCGGATGGGCCGCCCCTCCTCGTCGGTCAGCGGGGCGCCGATCGACCGCCCCAGGCCGCTCACCACGCCTACGTTAAACGAAATTCCCAGGCTAAACGGGTTGCCGATGGCAATGGCGATGCTCCCCACCTCCACCTTGTCCGAATCGCCCAAGGGAAGCGGGCGGAGCTTAACCAGCGTCGGGTCGAACTGCAAAAAGGCGCAGTCGCTCAGCTTGTCCACCAAGCGCTTTTTGATCTCGATCCTCCGCCCGTCGGCGACCTCGATCCATACGCTCTCCGCGCCGTCTACGACGTGCGAGTTGGTGGCGATCCACCCTTCGGCGATGACGAAACCGCTGCCCACGGAGGTGGGCTCGGTCTCCTGAGGTTGGCGCTTTTTCGGCGCTTGCTCCTCGCCCGGAAAGCGAGGGAACGGGAAAAACCGCCGCAGCTCCGGCGGCCAGTCGAACCAGTCCGGCAGGTCGCCCTCGTTAAAAACGCGCACGGGCACCTTGCGCGTAACGAGCACCTTTACCACAGAGGGCTCGACCTGTTTGGCCACGCGGATAAACGCTTCCTCTAGCTTCTGCGCCGTAGCTAGCGCGTCGTCGGCGGCCAAGGCGCGCTGACCAGCGCAAACGACTGCCGCGCACAAAAGCCCTAGGACAACCACCGAGCACAGGCGAAAACCCTTCCCGCGCATCAACTATACCTCCCCTCGCGCGCCTGTCGCGCGACGGTATCGCACACGCTCGTACGACGTTTTGAGGCAAACGACAGGACAGATGCAGGACCGTTTTTCAATTTGTTTTGACGATTTTTCCCCGCAAAAAGTTGACGGCCCGCAGCACACCGGCTAGGAGCCAAGCACGCGCTCGGCAAGCTCGCTCAGCGTCTGCACCGAGGCCAGGCCGATGTGCCGCTCGACCTCTGCGCCGTCCTTAAAAAACACCAGGCAGGGGATGGAAAACACGTTATACCGGTCGGCCAAGGTCATCTCTTGCTCCACATCAACCTTGCACACCTTGAGCCTGCCCGCATAGCGCCGGGCGAGCTCCTCTACCGCCGGCGCCACTGCCAGGCATGGCGCGCACCACTCCGCCCAAAAGTCCACCAAAACGGGAATTTCGCTGCGCAGAACCTCCTCATCGAAGTTGCTTGCCCCGACAGGTATCGGCTCCGACATCGTGCGCTACCTCCGCCCGCCGCTGGCGCCCGCTAAAGCGAGCACAGGCTGCCCCGGCCCAATGCTCAGGGCAAACGCCTCCAGCGCCAGCCGCGTATTGACGTTTTGTTGAATCCGCCGCCGCGTCTCCCCCGCCGCTCGAACACGTTGCACCAACTGCCCTGGAGTAAAGCGCTGTGCATCGGCCGCGAGCTCCTCCGCCGCGCGCTGGTTGGCAAGATGCGCGCGCGCCACCCCGAGCCGCACGGCAAGCATGTCGCGCAGCCACGACTCGCAAATCGCTAGCACGTCCGGCGCGCCAAGGCGCACCGCGCGCTCCTCGAGGGCGTGGCTCGCCCCGCTGGCCAGCTCCTGGCCCTCGCAAAACTCCCACCAGCGCAGGCACGCGCGGCGCAGCCCCTCCGCGGCCTGCATTTGCGCCAAGCGGTCGCCGCTTAGCGCCCCGCGCAGGTGGCCGAGTACCTCACCGTAAAACTCCTCCGCGTCGGGCCAGCGGGCAAGCTTGCGCGCAAGCTCCAGCCGCCCCGCAGCCAAGCGCGCGGCAAACTGCGCCCGCTCCTCTGCCACGCCGCTTTCGCGCAACGCCTGGAGCACAACGTCCTCCGGCACAAGGGGAAAATGCACGTGTTGGCAGCGGGAGAGAATCGTGGGCACAAGCCCCGCGGGGTTCGTTGTCGTGAGGATAATCAACGTGCGCGGTAGCGGCTCCTCAAGGGTTTTAAGCAAGTAGCCCGAGGCGTCCTGGTCCATGCGCTCGGCCTCGGGGATGATAAGCACGCGCCGCGCGGCGACCGCGGGAGCCTTGTGCAACAGGCGCAGGGGCGCCTCGAAGTCCCTCAGCTTTAGCTCCTGGCTGAGGACGGTGGCCGCGGGGGGCGCGGTGTCCTCTTCGCCCGCGGGCTGGGCCGCGCGCCCCGATGCACCAACCTCGCTGCGCTCCACAATTTGCAAGTCGTGGTGCGAACCGGGCTCAAAGAGCAGGGCGCAGGAGGGACACTCGCCGCAGGGGGCCAGCAGCTCGCCGTCGCCGCGAGGGCTGCGGCAGGCGGCCACGCGGCCGAACGCCTTCGCCGCGCGGAGCTTCCCCACGCCCCGCGGGCCGACAAAGAGATAGGTGTGCGCTAGCCGGCCGCGGCGCAGAGCGTTGGCGAGCATCTGCCCTGCCAGCGGGTGTCCGAAAAATGCCTCGCGCATTGGCTCCTTGCTACTCCTGGTAGATGACCACGCGGCGATAGGGGTCGCGGCCGATGCTCTTGGAGCTCAGTTGATAGGCATCGGCCATTTTGTGCTGCAGGCGGCGCAGCGGGGCGCTGCGCGGGGGCAGCTCCACGGGCTGGGAGTGCCGCAGCACGGCGGCCACGGCCTGCCGCGCCTCCTCCAGCGCCTGCTCCTCCTCGCTTAGCTCCGTGATGTTGAATATCCGGCGCAGGCAGGCGTGCACCTGGGCGTAGGTGTTGCTGCGCACCACGTGCAGCGGCGGCTCGCCCTCCGCCCCATGCCCCTTCGCCTTAAACCGCTTCTGATGCGCGCGCAGGGTAATTATCGCGTCCGCTTCCTTCCAGTCGCGCGTGATCTTCGCGGGCAGCTTTAGGTCGCGGATGGCGCGCTCGATGCGGTCGCGGCTAATGCCATAGGGATAGATGAGGAACGTCCTGCGCCGCTCGGCCTCCGCGCGCTCTAGCTCGCGCTGAGCGGCGGGCGCGCCGCGCGCCAGGCCGTTCTCCACCACCTGCTGCTCGCGCACGACCTTCCCCGTCTCGTCGCGATAGCGGATCTCGACCACCGGCTCATACCCGCGCAACAGCTCGTCCACGGCCTTTGCCGTGTCGTGGTGCACAGCGAGGCGGTCCATGTCGATCATTTCCACGACGACGTCGAACGTGGGGGGCGCCTTGCGCTCGAGCACCGTTTTCTGGGTGCCCCGGCGCTTGGCTTCCTCGTCGCCCAGGGTCACCGCTTGAATGCCCCCGACAAGGTCGGAGAGGGTGGGGTTGAGCAGCAGGTTGTCCAGCGTGTTTCCGTGCGCCGTACCGATAAGCTGCACGCCACGCTCGGCGATCGTTCGCGCCGCCTGCGCCTCGGCCTCGGTGCCGATCTCGTCGATAATGATCACTTCGGGCATGTGGTTCTCCACAGCCTCGATCATCACCGCGTGCTGCAGCGTAGGCGTGGGAACCTGCATGCGCCGCGCGCGACCGATCGCCGGGTGCGGGATGTCGCCGTCGCCGCCGATCTCGTTCGAGGTGTCCACAACAACCACGCGCCGGCCCAGGTCGTCGGCGAGCACGCGGGCGATCTCGCGCAGCTTCGTCGTCTTGCCGATCCCCGGCCGGCCGAGGAGGACCATGGACTTGCCCGTTTCCACGATGTCGCGGATGATGTCGATCGTCCCGAAGATCGCCCGCCCCACGCGGCAGGTGAGCCCGACGATATCGCCGCGGCGGTTTCTGATGCACGAGATGCGGTGCAGGGTGCGCTCGATTCCCGCGCGGTTGTCGTCGCCGAACGGGCTCACGCGCTGGGTGACGTACTCCAAGTCGGCGCGCTCCACGGGGTCGTCGGAGAGGTAGAGCATGGACTGGCTAAAGCGCGCCTCGGGCCGGCGGCCCAGGTCGAGCACGACCTCAATCAGGTCCTCCAGGTTGCCCGCCTCGCGCAACGTGTGCGACACCCGCGGGGGAAGCACCTCGAGAAACTGCTCGATATCGCTTTGTACAGTAATACAGTCCATTGCAAAACTCAGCCAAACGCTGTGGAATTTAGCCTGTGGGCAAAGAACTGACGCCGTCCGCCATGCGTGTGGTAAGCGCCATTTTCTCCGACACAGTATAGCCCCGGCGCGTTGTCCTGGTCAATTGCGCGGCCGGGGCGCTCTCTTTTTACCTATTGATAAGCGTTTTGCCCGCCGTAAAGTTCCGCTGCGGCGAAAATCGCCACATCCCCCGCCTCGCGAATCCGCCCGCGGTCGGTGTGGCACGAGGGGCAAATGCGCGTGCCCAGGCCCAGCTCCGCCCCACACACCTCGCAGCGCACCTTGCCCAGCCGCTGCGCCCGGCGCATAACGGAGTACATGCACGCCTGGGAGCGGCTGTTTTCCGTCTCCCCGCGGGCGACCTGCACGGCGAGGGCCGCGTGATACAACGCTCGCGCGGCGTCGCCCAGCTCCGCGCACAGCCGCGCCGCCTCGCAGTGCCAATAGTTGCTCGCCGGGGCGCGCTTGAGCTCGGCCTGGATCTCGGCGAGCTTGCGCTGAAGATAAGCGCGGTCGGCGGCGATCCACGAGCGCTCGCGGGCGACGACGTAAAGCACTCCCGGAGCAACCGCGACCGCCGGCGCGACAACCTTAATTATCGGGACAAAACACAGGGCGACACCAGCGACGAGCCCCGCGGCGGCAAACCCCAGCGTCTGCCGCGCGGAAAGGTCTTGCCGGAGGAAAAGGAAGTAGTGCCCGGCAACGGCGGCGAGCGCCGGGACGAACATCCACAGCACGCGAAAGAGCAACGCCTCCGGCCTGTCCATGGCCGTCGCACCTCGGCTGTCGCACACACGTTTGCCCCACGGAGTATTCCACAACTGCCCCGCAGTTGTGGAAATTATAGCACTTGGTGCTTCATTCGTTACATGTCCTGCCTCGCCCTGAGGCAAATGTTACGAAAAAGCAACAAAACGCACACGCCATTCTCGTGAGCTGCGCAGGAGGCGCGGGCAGGCATAAACATCTGGAGTAAAAAAATTTTTGTCCCAGAGTAGAAAAAAGCTTGACAGCAATGGACTCAACTTCTATAATTACTGGCGGAAAGCTCACCGGGCGAAGGGAGGTTTGGGCTATGCCGGCGATCAAGCGTTGGGAGCCTCTGTTCGACCTGCGCACCATTCGCGACGAGATGAACCGCATGTTCGACTCGTTCCTCGCCGATTGGGGGCGGTGGCCGTTTTCCGCCCGCGAAGGTGTGCGCACCCCGGCCGTCGATGTCTATGAGACCGACGATGCCGTTGTCGTGAAGGCCGAGGTGCCGGGAATCCCCAAGGAAAACCTTGAGGTAACCGTTGAGGAAGGCGCCCTGACCATTAAGGGCGAGACGAGCTCCGAGGAAGAGGTTAAGGAGGAGAACTACTACCGTCGCGAGCGGCACTGGGGGCGCTTTGAGCGGACCATCCCCCTGCCTGAGGGCGTGGAGATAGACGCCGCCGAGGCGAAGTTCGAGAACGGTCTGCTCGAGATCCGCGTCCCCAAGCCTGAGGCCGAGGCTAAGAAGAAGACGAAGATCGAGATTAAGTAGTCCCTCCGTCGCTCGCGCGACGACCTCGGGAAAGGAGGTGTCGGCGATGGCACGGCTCACGAGAATCTCGCATGGGTTGCGTCTGCCGAGCCTCTACGAGGAGATGGACAACCTGCTCCGGGATATGGGCTGGGTGTTCGGCGAGAGCGCATTGCGCTCGCACATGGCGTGGTTCCCCATCGACATCTACGAGACGCGTGACGAGTACGTGGTCACTGCCGAGCTCGCCGGCGTGCCGCGCGACAATATCGATGTGAACCTGGACCGCACGGTGCTCAGCATTCGCGTGAAGAAGGAGGCGCCTGAGCTGCCTGAGGGGGCGTCGTACCACACGCGCGAGCGGCACTACGGCGAGTTCACGCGCTCCATCGCCCTGCCCAGCGACATTGACCCGGAGCGCATCTCCGCGAGCTACACCGACGGCGTGCTTGAGGTGCGCGTGGCCAAGGCGGAGGAGAGCAAGCCGCGGCGCATCGACATCACCGCCAAGTAGCTGCGCCGTCGGTGCCGGTGCGCGACTGAGCCCCGCGGGGGCGGGCCGCGCCCGCCCCCGCGTTTTTGCCTCGGCGTACTGTTGCCTGCAATTGCCCGGTATGGTATAAGTAAGTTGCTCACACTGCGGATTTTGTGCGAAGAGTGGGCCCCATTTCGCCCACTCTTTGCCGTTAAAGGTGGTCGTGTTCCATGTCCGGCGCGCGCCGCTCGCAGGGCGGAAAAAGCAGGCGCGAGCAACTGCGTGAGCGCCTGCAAGAAATGGAGAAAATCGTCGAGGAGCGCCTCGCGCGCCTCGGCTACGAACTGGTCGACTTTCGCATCGGCAGAGCGGAGGGCCGACTGCTCGTCGAGGTGTCCATCGACTGCCCCGGCGGTGTCGATGTCCAGACCTGCCAGGAGGTAAGCGGGCACGTCGAGGCGTGGTTTGACGCCATCGATCCCATCGACGTGCCCTATATGCTCCAGGTCTCCTCGCCGGGGCTCGACCGCCCGCTGAAAAAGCGCAAGGACTTCGAGCGCTTCGCCGGGCGGCTCGCTCGGCTCAAGCTCGCTCCAGACCCTGGGCAGAGGAAGGGAAAGCGGCTGATCGGCCGGCTGCGCGGCGTGGACGACGACGCCACGCTCATCGAGGTAGAGGGCCGCGTTACGCGCGTGCCCTTCGACCAAATCGAGGAGGCGCGCCTGGAATATGAATGGGACTGAGCTCAGGCCGAACGCGCCGCTTGGGCCTCGGGGAGTGAGTGGCCAATGAACGCTCAGTTTATGGCTGCCCTGCGGCAGATCGTCGAGGAGAAAAACATCCCTTACGAGGCTCTGCTCGACACCGTGCGCGCAGCGTTAGAGTCCGCCTATCGCAAACGCTACGGCGCCGCGGGACAAATTCGCATTGACGTTAACGAGGAGCAGGGCACGTTTAAGGTGTTCGCTTTGCGCCGCGTCGTGGAGAAAGTGGAAAACCCACAGACGGAAATTAGCCTTGAGGATGCGCGCGAGATCCGCCCCGATGCCCTCCTCGGGGACACCGTCGAGGTGGAGATTACCCCGAGCGACTTCGGGCGCATTGCCGCGCAGACGGCGAAGCAGGTCGTCGTCCAGCGCATCCGCGAGGCGGAGCGCGAGATTATCTACGACGAGTTCGACGCCCGCCGCGACGAGGTGGTTACCTGCGAGGTTCAGCGGCGCGACAACGGCAATGTATATGTCACCGTGGGGCGCGTGGAGGCCCTCTTGCCCATGCGCGAGCAAATCCCCACGGAGCGCCCCTATGCCGTGCACCGGCGGCTTAAGGTCTACATCCTCGATGTGCGCCGCACGACCAAGAGCCCGCAGGTTATCGTCTCGCGCACCCATCCCGGGCTGGTGCGCCGGCTGTTTGAGCTTGAGGTTCCCGAGGTTTACGACGGGATCGTGGAGATCGTCGCCGTGGAGCGCGAGCCGGGCTATCGGGCGAAAATTGCCGTGCGCTCGCACGACGAGAAGGTGGACCCCGTGGGCGCCTGTGTGGGGCACCGCGGGAGCCGCGTCCAGGCCGTCGTGGACGAGCTTGCCGGCGAGAAAATCGACATCGTGCGCTACGACGACGACATCGAGCAGTATATGCGCAACGCCCTTAACCCGGCCACGGTAACCAAAATCGAGACCAACGAGGAAAAGAAAGAGGCCATTGTCGTCGTCCCCGAGGACCAGCTCTCGCTGGCCATCGGCAAAAAGGGCCAAAACGTGCGGCTCGCTTCGCGGCTCACGGGCTGGAAGATCGACATCATGAGCGAGCAGGAATATGAGGAGCACCTGCGCCAGCGGGAGCTCGCGCGCGACCCGTCGGAGATAAAGATGCGCGTTTATGACCTGGCGCAGGAGCTGGGGCTGACGAGCAAGGAGGCCATTGACCTGCTCAACGAGCTGGGGATCGAGGTGAGCTCGCACGCGAGCACGGTCAACGGCCTGCAGGCGGACGAGCTGCGCCGCTACCTCGGCGGCGAGGAGGCGATGCTCTACCGCGACTGGCACAAGGTGCGTCCGCTGACGCCCGAGGAGTTCCGTGCCGCGCGCCAGCGCCAGCGTCTGCCCGAGCAATTTACCGCGGAGCAGGCCGAGGCCATCCTCGTGGGCAAAACGAGCAAGCCGCAATCGGAGCAGGAGGAAGAGCCTGCTCAAAACGTTGAGGCGCCGGCGGAGGAGGCGGCCGCCGGCGAGGCGGAGCAGGCCGAGGAGCAACAACCCGCAGCCCCAGAGGAGCCCGCCGGCGAGGAGCCCTCCGCGGAACAGGAGCCCGAGCCGAGCGCTGCGGAGCTCGAGCAGAAGGAGCCTCGCCCGGAGGAGCAAGAGGCGAGTTGACGGCGATGCGCAAAAAGCACGTGCCGCAGCGGCTGTGTGTCGTCTGCCGCCAGCCGGCGGACAAACGCAGCCTGCTGCGCTTCGTACGCCAGCCGGAGGGGCAGGTGGAGCTCGACCCCACGGGCAAAATGCCCGGCCGGGGCGCCTATCTGTGCCTGCGCCCGGAGTGCCAGGGCGACCGGCGCAAGTGGCAAAAGGTTGCCAAGTCGTTAAAGACGAACATCAATAATGCCACGGCCTGCCGGCTTGAGGAGCAGGTGCAGCAGGTCCTGTCCCTGCGGGGCGGGGGTGATTAGATGAGGAAAATTCGGGTGCACCAGGTGGCCAAGTGGCTGGGGATGAGCAGCAAGGAGTGCATCGCCAAGTTCTGCGAGATCGGCATCCCCGTAAAGACGCACTCGAGCACGGTTACCGAGGACGAGGCGGCGGTGCTCGAGCGCTACCTCAAGAACGAGGCCGCCCGCCGCGCCGAGGAAGAAAAGCGGCGCAAGGCCGAGGAAGAGGCCAAGCGCCGCGCGGAGGAGGAAGCGCGCCGGCGCGCCGAGGAGGAAGCGAAGCGCCGCGAGCTTGAGGAACAGCAGCGCCTACGCGCCGAGGAAGAGAAGCGGCGGAAGATCGAGGAGCAGCGCCGCAAGGCGGAGGAGGAAGCCCGCCGCCGCGCTGAAGAGCAGGCGCGCCGCGCCGAAGAGGAGCGGCGCAAGGCCGAGGAGCAGCGGCGCAAAGAGCAGGAGCTGGCCAAAGCGAAAAAGGTCGAGAAAAAGCCCCCTGCTCCCCCCAAACCCGCGCCGCCCAAGCCAGAGCGTCCCCTCGCCCCCACGCCCCCGCATGTGGGCGACGTCGTTGAGCTGCGCGAGCCGGTACACGTGGGCGACTTGGCTTCCGCGCTCATGCTCGACCGCCAGGACATTCTCCAGGAGCTTTCCGCGCGCGGCGCGGAGCCCGGCCCGGGCGCCGTGGTCGACCCGTTGCTCGCCCAAGCGATCGCCGCGGACCTGGGGATTACCGTAAAGATCCTCCCCCCGGAGCGGCCGAGCAAGCGCAAAAAGAAGGTTAAGAAGGAAAAGGCGGCCAAGGCGGGCGAGCCACAGGAGATCGCCGTCGCCCCCGTGGTTACCGTAATGGGCCACGTAGACCACGGCAAAACCACGCTTCTTGACGCCATTCGCAACACAAACGTCGTGGAGCAGGAGTTCGGCGGGATTACCCAGCACATCGGCGCCTCGGACGTTAAGTTCCAAGGCCGGCGCATCGTGTTTATCGATACCCCCGGGCACGAGCTATTCACCGCGATGCGCGCCCGCGGAGCGCAGGTAACCAATATCGCCGTGCTCGTCGTCGCCGCCGACGATGGCGTTATGCCGCAGACGATCGAGGCGATAAATCACGCGCGGGCGGCAAACGTTCCCATTATCGTAGCGATAAACAAGATCGATGTCCCCGGCGCTAATCCGGACCGCGTTATGCAACAGCTCGCCGAGCAGGGGCTGGTGCCCGAGGAGTGGGGCGGCGATACGGTGTGCGTAAAAGTCTCCGCCCTACAGCGCACGAACCTCGACGAGCTGCTCGAGATGATCCTCCTCGTCGCCGACCTGCTCGAGCTTAAGGCGCGGATCGACGTTCCCGCGCGCGGGGTAGTGATCGAGGCGCGGCTTGACCCCAGCCGCGGGCCACTGGCCACGGTGCTCATTAAGGAGGGGATCCTGCGCCGGGGCGACGCGGTAATCTGCGGCACGACGCACGGCAAGGTGCGCCTGATGCAAAACTGGCGCGGGGTGCGCCTGGAGCAGGCGGGGCCGAGCGAGGCCGTCGAGGTGGCTGGGCTGACCGAGGTGCCCATGGCCAGCGACGAGCTGCGTGTCGTGGAGAACGCAAAGGTCGCGCGGCAGATGGCGCGCGAGGCGAAGCTCGCCCAGGAGGAGGCGGCCCAGCGCCAGGCCGCGACCCGCGTGAGCCTCGAGGCTTTGTTTGAGCAGATGAAGGCCGGCGAGGTGAAAGAGCTGGCCCTCGTCGTCAAAGCGGACACGCAAGGCTCGCTGGAAGCGCTATGTCAGGCGATCGAGAAGCTGCACCACGAGGAGATCCGCGTGACCATTGTCCACCGTGGCGTGGGGGGCATCGGGGAGTCGGATATCAACCTCGCCGCGGCGTCCAACGCGATCGTCATCGGCTTCCACGTGGGCTTTGAGCCGGGCGCGGACAAGCTCGCCGAGGACCAAAAGGTAGACGTGCGCCTGTATACCGTGATTTACGAGGTCGTGGACGACATCAAGGACGCCATGGCGGGGATGCTCAAGCCGATATACCGCGAGGTGTATCTGGGCGAGGCCGAGGTGCGGCAACTGTTCCGCATCTCGCGCCTGGGCGTCGTCGCGGGCTGCCACGTAACCAACGGTATTGTGCGGCGGGGCGAGCAGGTGCGCGTGCGCCGCGACGGCGCGGTGGTCTTCGAGGGCCGGCTGACCTCGCTCAAGCACTTGAAGGAGGACATCCGCGAGATCGGCGCGGGGCGCGACTGCGGGATCTTGCTCGAGGGGTTCGACGGCTTCCAAGAGGGCGACATTATCGAGGTGTACACGCTTGAGGAAGTAAAACGCACGCTGTAGCGCTTGCGCGCTGCGCCGCGCGGGGCGGACGTAACGGTGACCATCGGGCTGGTGAAGCTGGAGCTTTATATCCCGGGCAGCCGCTCGCTTAAGGAAAAGCGGCGGGTGCTGAAAAGCCTTATCGAGCGCACGCGCGACCGCTACAACGTCGCCGTTGCCGAGATGGAAAATAACGACCTTTGGGCCCGGGCGACGGTGGCCGTGGTTACCGTGGGGAACGAGACGCAGCACGTGAACTCTGTGTTAAACAAGGTGGTTGCCCAGTTTGACGGCCACCCCGAGGCCGAAGTGATCAGCGTTACTATGGAGATGCTGTAAGCGCGCCGGGAAGAAGAGTGATCGGCGATGTTACCCACGCAGCGCCAAATTCAGGTAAGCCGGCTCATTCGCGCGGAGATCAGCGACATCATTCGCAAGGAAATGCGCGACCCGCGCCTGGGGTTTGTCACGATTACCGACGTGGAAGCATCGGTAGACTTGCGCCACGCAAAGGTCTATGTGAGCGTCCTTGGGGGCGAGGAAGAGGAGCGCGACGCGTTCGAGGCGGTGAGCGGGGCGAGCGCATTTATCCGGCGCAAGTTGGCCGAGCGGATAACGCTGAAGTTCGTGCCCGAGCTCCATTTCCGCCTAGATCGCACGCCGCGCCGGGCAGCACGGATTGCCATGCTCCTGCAGCAAGTGCGAAGGGAAGGCGAAGGTGAGCAGTCGCCGGAACCTGGCTGATGTCGCGCGGGTTATTAAGCAGCACCAAAGCTTTCTGCTTACGGCACACGTTCGGCCGGATGGCGACGCGATAGGCTCGCTCCTCGCTCTATATTGGGCGCTGCGCGGCCTGGGCAAGCGCGCGACGATGGTCCTCCACGACGAATGCCCCCAGGCCTACCGCTTCCTCCCCGGGTGGGCGGCGATCCTCAGCCCCGATGATGCCGACGACGAGTGGCGGTTCGACGCCGCCGTCGTGCTCGACTGCGAGGGCCTGGAGCGCACGGGTGCGGTGGCCGACCTGCTCGCGAACATTCGCCCGATAATCGACATCGACCACCACGCCGGACGCAAGGCGTTCGGCGACGTGCACGCCACGTACGAGGACGCCGCGGCCACAGCGGAGCTCATTTACGAGCTTTTGGGGCACCTCGCCGCGCCGCTCACCGCGGACATCGCAACGTGTCTGCTCGCCGGGCTAATGTTCGACACGGGCTCGTTTCGCTACGCAAACACCACGGCGCGCGCCCTGCGCACCGCGGCGGCCCTCGTTGAGGCGGGGGCGCGCGCGGACAGGGTGGCCTCGGCGTTGTTTGCCGAGGAGCCGTTCCCCAAGGTCGTCCTGCGCGGGATCGCCCTCAGTCGCGCGCGACTCGCCGCGGGCGGGCGCATTTGCGGGTCGTATCTTCAGCGTGCGGACTTCGCCGCCACCGGCGCGCTGGACGAGCACGCGGAGGGAATCGTCGAGGAGCTGCGCGGGGTGGGCGGGGTGCTTGTGGGAATTCTCTCGCGCGAGCTGCCCACGGGCGAGGCCAAGCTTAGCTTTCGCTCGCACGGCGTGCCCGATGTCTCGCAAATTGCCGCGCAGTTCGGCGGCGGGGGTCACCGCGAGGCCGCGGGATCGTGTTTTGCGGGCAGCGCCGAGGAGGCCCTTGACGCGGCGATGGCCGCCGTCGAGCGCGCCTTGGCCGAAGCCGAGGAGCGACAGGCGAAATGACCGGCGTGCTAAACATTAACAAGCCGCGCGGGATTACCTCGCACGACGTCGTCGCCCGCGTGCGCAAGATGCTCGGGGAAAAGCGCGTGGGCCACGCGGGAACCCTCGACCCCGCCGCCCAAGGCGTCCTCCTCCTCCTCCTCGGCCCGGCCACGCGCCTGGCCGAATTTGCCGCCGAGCGCGAAAAAGAATATCTCTTTCGCGTCGTCTTTGGCCTGGAAACGGACACCCTGGACAGCGAAGGGCAGGTTTTGCGCCAGGAGCTCGCCGGAGGTATCTCCGAGGACGACGTGCGCCAGGTGCTCGCCAGCTTAGAGGGGGAGATCGAGATGATCCCCCCGATGTTCTCCGCCGTGCGCCACGAGGGGCGCAAGCTTTACGAGCTCGCCCGCCAGGGGATTACCGTAGAGCGCAAGCCGCGCCTGGTGCTTGTCGAAAAGCTGCGCCTGGAGGAATTTCTCCGCGACGACGCGCACCCCGAAGCCGTCATTCGCACCGTCTGCTCCAAGGGCACCTACGTGCGCTCGCTGGCGCAGATGATCGCCGAGCGCCTGGGCACGGTGGGCACGGTAAGCGAGCTCGTGCGCACGCGCGTGGGCTCGTTTCGCCTCGAGGACGCGCTTGCCCTGGAGGAGCTGGAGCAGCGGGCGAAGGAGGGGACGGTGCACGAGGTGCTCCTGCCCAGCGACAGCGCCGTGGCCCACCTGCCGCGCGTGGAGCTCGACCCGGCGCACGCTCTTGCCCTGTCCAGCGGGCAGGAGGGCGTGGCGGGCGACGGCGAGGGCTTGGAGCGCGGGGCGCTCGTGCGCGTCTATGTCCGGGGCGGCGAGTTTTTCGCCATCGGCACGGTGGTTAGCGTAAAGCGCGGGGAGCTTTTTGTCGCTCCTAAGAAGGTCCTACGCGACCTGCGACACAAAAATCCTATCTAGCAAAGCGGCGCCGCCCGCGGCGAGCGCTGCGCTTAACGCAGGGCGCTGGGAAGATGAGAATCTTTCGCGGGCTCGATGAGTACGACCAGTCGCTCGGCCCCACGGCCGTGGCTGTGGGCGCGTTCGACGGCGTGCACATCGGCCACCAGGCCCTGCTCAAGCGGCTGCTCGAGGAAAGCGAAACGTTCGGCATCCCCGCCGTCGTGGTAACGTTTACCCCACATCCCCAGGTGGCCCTCGGCGACGGCACGTTCCGCGCGCTGTCTACCGACGAAGAGCGCATTGCCCTGCTCGAAGAGCAGGGGATTCCCGACCTGCTCGTGCTCCAGTTCGACGCCGCGCTGGCGAACATGAGCGCGCGGCAGTTTGTCCAGGACGTGCTCGTGGAGCGGCTGCGCATGCGCGTCGCCGTCGTGGGGTCGAGCCACTCGTTCGGGGCGCGGCGCGAGGGCGACGTGGACTATCTGTGGCAGCTCGGGGCCTCGTTTGGGTTTAGCGTAGTGGTCGTCGAGCCGCTGAAGATCGAGGGCGAGCGCGTCTGCTCCTCGCGCATCAGGGAGCTCATCTCCGCGGGGCAGGTAGATGTCGCGGCGCGCATGCTCGGGCGCTACTACTCCGTCGCGGGGCAGGTTATTCCGGGCGACGGCCGAGGGGAGTCGCTCGGCTTTCCCACGGCAAACGTGCGCTACGAGGAAACCAAGCTTCTCCCGGGGAACGGGGTTTACGCCACGAAAACCCTTACGCCCGACGGCGAGCTTTTGGACTCGGTCACCAACGTTGGCGTGGTGCCCACGTTTAAAGAGGGCCAGGTGCTCGTGGAGACCCACATTTTAAACTTTAACCAGCCGCTCTATGGCCAGCGGCTGGAGGTGCGCTTTGTGCGCAAGATCCGCGACGAGCGCAAGTTTTACCTAAAGGAGACGCTGCAGCGGCAGATCGCCGCCGACGTGCGCAAGGCGAAGGAACTGCTGGCCGCAGAGGAGGGGCAGGGGGAGTGAGCGCCCGCCCGGCCCCGGCTCGGCTCAGGGGGGGTGAGGACCCCTGGCCGCCGACTACGGGGCGAAGCTAGACAAAGAGTCCGAAGAATACCGGGACTTAATGATCGTCCCCGACACGTTCGAGGAAGGGTTTAACTTCCGAACGGTTGTCGGCGCGTTCTTTATCGGGTTCGTCATGATGCCCGGGGCGATTTACCTCGGCCTGCTCATGGGCGCCCGCCTGGGCCCCGCGGCAGAGTGGGTAACCATTATCCTGTTCACCGAAGCCGCCCGCCGCTCGTTCGTTACCCTCGGCCGGCAAGAGATTTATATGCTCTACTACATCGCGGGCACGCTTACCGCGACCATCGGCGGGCTGTTCATCGCCGGCGGGCCGTTTGGGCAGTTTATCTGGAACGTCTACTTCGCCGGCTCGCCCGCGGCCGCGTCGTTCGCCGACCAAATCCCCACCTGGGTCGTCCCGAAAGTAGGCTCCGAGGCGTTCTTTAAGCGTTCGTTTGTGCAGTCGGCGTGGGTCGCGCCGATCATCGTAATGCTCATCAGCAACGTCCTGTGGCGCCTGAACTGGTTTACCGCGAGCTACGTGCTCTTCCGCGCGACTTCGGACGTGGAGCGCCTGCCCTTCCCCCTCGCGCCCATTGCCGCGCAGGGAGCGACGGCGTTGGCCGAGTCCTCCTCGAAGCAAGAGACCTGGCGCTGGCGCATCTTCTCCATCGGCGCGATGATCGGGCTTTCCTTTGGCGCGATTTACGTCGGCGTGCCCACGCTCACCGGCGTGACCCTAGCCAAGCCCATCGAGATCCTCCCCATCCCGTGGATCGACTTCACCACGGGCACGGAGAGCATCCTCCCTGCGACGGCCATCGCCATCGGCACGGACATCGGGATCATCCTCTGGGGGTTCGTGCTCCCGTTGTGGATCGTGTTGGGGACCACGGCGGCGTTTATCCTCACGCTGTTCATCAACCCCACGCTCTATCACTTCGGGATATTGCACCAGTGGCAGCCGGGGATGGGCCTGGTAGACGTGAAGACGGCGAATTGGCTGGACTTTTGGCTCAGCTTCTCCATCGGCAGCGGGCTAATCGTCGGGCTAATTGGCATGGGGAGCACGTTTAAGACGCTCATGCGCCAGCGGCGGGCGCGGCGCGAGGGGCTAATCAGCGCTGCGCCGTATACCCCGCCCGAGGGCCGGGGGGACTTTAACGTTCCCCTGTGCGTGGGCTTGTTTATCATCTCTACGCTCGGCTACATCGGGCTGAGCCACTACCTCGTCGGCCGGCACAGCGAGGTCTCGGGCAGGCTGCTGTTTATCTTTTTCTTCTTCGGCTTCGTCTGGACGCCGCTCATTTCGTACATCGACGCCCGCATGGTGGGCATCGCCGGCCACTTCATCGGCTTCCCCATGGTGCGCGAGGTGGCGTTTATCTTAAGCCAGCACAAGAATGTGGACATTTGGTTTGCCCCGATTCCCATGCACGTGTTCGCCGCGCAGGTGCAGAAGTTCCGCGAGGTGGAGCTTATCGGCGCGAGCTTCCGCGGGCTGCTTAAGTGCGAGCTGCTTGCCTTTCCCGTGTTGCTTACGGCAAGCTTTGTCTTCTGGGAGTTTATTTGGAAGCTCGCCCCGATTCCCTCGGCGCAGTTCCCCTATGCGCAGAAAATGTGGCCCTGGTTCGCCCGCCAGCGCGCTCTGTTTATGACGGCAACCACGGAAAACCCGGAGCTGTTTCTCAGCGCTATTGACTGGCGCTACATTACCACGGGCGGGGTGTTTACCGCGGTGCTCTTTGCCATCCTCGCTCGCGTGGGCGCGCCATTGATGTTCGTCTATGGCATGATCCGCGGGATGGGGGCCACGCCGGACATTATCCTCCCCGAGTTGTTCGGGGCGCTGCTTGGGCGGTATTATTTCCTCAAGCGCTATGGGCGGCAAAACTGGCGCAACTATGCCCCCGTGCTCGCCGCGGGCTACTCCTGCGGCATGGGGCTTATCAGCATGGTGAGCATCGCCATCGCGCTCATCGCCAAATCCATCAGCCAGACTCCATACTAGGGTGAAACACAGCGAGCGAACCAGCGGCGCGCGGCCATGGAGGAGGGCCTTCCTGTGGCTTTTGTTTGCCGCGGCGCTGGTTGCGCTCTGGCTGCTTGTGTTCTACACTACGGGGTTAATGTGGTGGAACGCCCCGTTTCCCTACGCAAAGCGGCTTCCGCCACCGACGCCGGTGCACCTTAACCTGCCTGCGTTCGAGGGCGTGGACCCGGCTCTGCAAAGCCTTCCGCCCACGCCCAGCACGCCGCCCAGCGCCGTGGCGACCCCGCGGGGCACATAAAGGGAAGGACGAGCGAGCAATGATTGCGGGCGAGCGAAAGCAGCCGGTGCTGATCATCGGCGGCGGGCTTGCCGGGTGCGAGGCCGCGTGGCAACTGCTGCGCGCGGGCGTGCCCGTGCGCATGTACGAGATGCGCCCCGGGCGGATGACCCTCGCCCACCGCACGGGGCGCTTGGCGGAGCTCGTGTGCTCCAACTCGCTGCGCTCGACCTCGCTCGACCGCGCGCAGGGCGTGCTTAAGGCGGAGCTGAGGATCCTCGGCTCGCTTATTTTGCACTGCGCCGAGGCCACCGCCGTGCCCGCGGGCGACGCCCTTGCTGTGGACCGCGAGAAGTTCGCCCAGCTCGTCGAGGAGCGCCTGCTCGCCGAGCCAAACTTCGAGCTCGTTCGCGAGGAGGTTTGCGAAATCCCCGACGACGAGCTGTGTATCGTGGCCACCGGCCCGATGACCTCCGAGGGCATGGCCGCCGAGCTGCAGGCCATTTTGGGCAGACAGTTTTTGCACTTTTACGACGCCGTCTCGCCTATCGTAAGCGCGGATTCGATAGACATGTCCAAGGTGTTCTGTGCCTCGCGTTATGAGAAAGGTGAGCCGGCATATCTCAACTGCCCCATGACCAAGGAGCAATACGAGGCGTTTCACCGCGAGCTTGTCTCGGCGGCGGTGGCCGAAGGGCGCGAGTTCGACCCGCGGGAGATCTTC
The DNA here is from genome assembly GCA_964565895.1 of uncultured Armatimonadia bacterium. GTDB lineage: Bacteria > Armatimonadota > Zipacnadia > UBA1398 > CAZMGT01 > CAZMGT01. The sequence continues at coordinate 3,445 of CAZMGT010000041.1, read as the reverse complement.
GAGGGCTGCGTGCCCCTGGAGGAGGTTGCCCGGCGGGGCGTGGACGCCCTGCGCTATGGCGCGATGAAGCCCGTGGGCCTCGTTGACCCGCGCACGGGCGAGCGCCCGTGGGCTGTCGTGCAGCTCCGCGCGGAGAATAAAGAGAAAACGATGTATAGCCTCGTCGGCTTCCAAACGGGCCTGCGCTGGGGCGAGCAGCGGCGCGTGTTCCGCATGATCCCGGGGTTGGAAAACGCGGAGTTTCTGCGCTATGGGGTAATGCACCGCAACGTGTTCGTCGACGGCCCGCGCTGCCTCGATCGCTTTCAGCGGCCGCACAACTGGCCGAAGGTGTTCCTCGCCGGGCAACTTACCGGCGTCGAGGGCTATGTCGAGTCCACGATGAGCGGGCTGTTTGCCGGGATAAACGCGGCGCGCCTGGCGCGCGGCGAGGGCGAGCTGCTGCGCCCGCCCGCGGAGACCGTCTGCGGGGCGCTGCTCCGCTACGTCACCGAATCGGAGACGCCGGACTTTCAGCCGATGAACGCCAACTTCGGCCTGCTTCCCCCGGTGGAGGGCGAGAACAAAAAAGAGCGCCGCGCGGTTATGGCCCAAAGAGCGCTTGAGGCAATGCGCCGGTTTTGCGAGGAGCACGGCCTTGGCCAGTTCCGTCGCTGAGTTCGAGGAGCACCTGGCCCGCGAGCGCGGGCTTTCCCAGCACACGGTGCGCGCCTATGTGCGCGACGTGCGCGACTTTTTGCAGTTCGCCCGGCGCGAGCTGAACGTCGCCGAGCCGGAGCAGCGGTGGAGAAAGCTAGACGTGCGCGCCGTGCGCCGTTATTTGGCGTTTTTGCAGCACCGGGGTCTCGCCCGGCGCACAGTGGCCCGGCGCATGGCTTCCCTGCGCGCGCTGTTTGACTTTCTCGTGCGCAGGGGCGAGCTGGGGGCCAACCCCGCCCTCTTGCTCTCCGGGCCGCGGCTCGACCGCCCCCTGCCGCGCTTCGTCTACCGCGAGCATATCGAGCGCCTCCTCTGCGCCCCGCAGGGGAGCGACCCCCTCGCCCTGCGCGACCGCGCCCTGCTTGAGATGTTCTATGCCACGGGCCTGCGCGTGGGCGAGATGGCCGCGCTGCGCGTAGACCAAGTGGGCGGGGGCGACGAGCTGCGCGTCGTGGGCAAGGGAAACCGCGAGCGCGTGGTGCTCATCGGGCGCGTGGCGCGGGAGTGCCTGGAGAGGTATTTGCGCGAGGGGCGGCCGAAGCTTGCCGCGCGCTATGAGCGGGCGACGGGCAGGCGCAGCGATGCCCTGTGGCTTAACGCGCGGGGCGGGCCACTGACCGCGCGGAGCATGGCGCGCATCGTGCGCAAATATGCCCTCGCCGCGGGGGTGAGCGTCCAGGTTAGCCCGCATACGCTGCGCCACACGTTCGCCACGCACATGCTCGAGGGCGGGGCGGACCTGCGCACGATCCAGGAGCTCCTCGGGCACCGTAGCCTGGCCTCTACGCAAATCTACGCTCACGTAACCATTCGGCGGCTGCGCGAGGCATATGAGAAGGCCCACCCCCTGGCCTGACGAACATCTATGGGGAGAGGGGTGTCGCGGGTGATTTACGGCGAACCGGTGCGCGGGACGACGATCGTCGCCGTGCGGCGCAACGGCAAGCTGGCCATGGGCGGCGACGGCCAAGTGTCCATCGGAGAGACGATCGTTAAGGCCACGGCGCGCAAGGTGCAGCGGATATATAAGGGCAGAGTGCTTGCCGGGTTTTCCGGGGCCGCGGCCGACGCCTTTGCCCTGCTCGAGCGGTTCGAGGGCAAGCTTGAGGAGACGAGCGGAAGCCTCGCCCGCGCGGCATACTCCCTCGCCCGCGACTGGCGCACCGACCGCCTGCTCCGCCGGCTGGAGGCGATGCTCGTCGTCGGCGACAAGGAGGAGCTGTTTTTGATCTCCGGCACGGGCGACGTTATCCGCCCCGAGGACGAAATTTGCGCCACGGGCTCGGGCGGGGCCTATGCCGCCGCCGCGGCGCGCGCCCTGGCTAAACACACAAACCTCTCCGCGGAGGAGATCGTGCGCGAGGCGCTGCACATCGCCGCGGCCATTTGCGTGTATACCAACGACGAAATCTATGTGGAAGTGCTGTAAACCGCGGGCGCCGCTTCCCCCTTCCCCAGAACCGCCCCAGCGCTTACAATTGACTATTGCCGCGGAGAGCCAAGCAGCGAGGAGAACGAGCAGTGAACGAGCGGGAGCTTACGCCGAAAGAGATCGTCGCCGAGCTCGACCGCTACATCGTGGGCCAGGAGAAGGCGAAGCGCGCGGTGGCCATTGCCCTGCGCAACCGCTATCGCCGGCGCCAGCTCGACGAGGAGCTGCGCGAGGACGTTATCCCCAAAAACATCCTAATGATCGGGCCCACGGGCGTGGGCAAGACGGAGATTGCCCGGCGGCTGGCCGCCTTGGCCAACGCCCCGTTCGTCAAGGTCGAGGCGACGAAGTATACCGAGGTGGGCTATGTCGGGCGCGATGTGGAATCGATGATCCGCGAGCTTGTGGAGACGTCCATTCGCATGGTCACCGAGGAGCGCATGGCCGCGGTGCGCGACCGCGCGCGGGAGCTTGCCGAGGAGCGCATTGTGGACATCATCCAGCCTTTGCCCGGGGCGAAGAAGCAGAAGACGGGCTCGATGCAAGCGCTCCTCGCCTCGCTGCTCGGTGGAGAGCAATATCAGCCTCCTCCCCCGCCGGGCGTCGAGGACAAGGAGGAGTACGAGCGCGCCGAGCGCATCCGCCGCCGTATTCGCCAGCAGCTCGCCGCAGGCGAGCTTGACGACCGCGAGATCTACATCGAGGTGGAGGACCGTCAGGCGCCAGTAATCGAGATCTTCTCCTCGGCCACGGGCTTTGAGGAGGTGGGCTTTGGCAACCTGCAGGACATTCTCGGCCAGCTCGCCCCGCGCCGGCCGAAAAAGCGCAAGAAGGTTACCGTTAAAGAGGCTTTGGAGATCCTCACCGAAGAGGAGGCGCGCAACCTCGTCGACCGCGACGAGGCCGTCCGCGAAGGCATTGCCCGCGCCGAGGAAAGCGGAATTGTGTTTATCGACGAGATCGACAAGATCGTTGGCGACGGCGGCGGCGTAGGGCCGGACGTTTCGCGCGAGGGCGTTCAGCGCGACATTTTGCCCATTATCGAGGGCTCCACGGTGCAAACCAAGCACGGCACGGTGCGCACGGACCACATCCTGTTCATCGCCGCGGGCGCGTTCCACGCCTCAAAGCCCAGCGATCTCATCCCCGAGCTGCAAGGGCGCCTGCCCATTCGCGTAGAGCTCGATGCGCTCACCGAGGAGGACTTCGTGCGCATCCTTACCGAGCCGAAAAACGCCCTCGTCAAGCAGGCCAAGGCCCTGCTCGCTACCGAGGGCGTGGAGCTTGAGTTTACCCGCTCGGCGATCGAGGAGA
>CAZMGT010000040.1:0-34897 GCA_964565895.1 uncultured Armatimonadia bacterium | reverse complement strand
GTTGGTAAACGCCACCTGGCCCGTGCCTTGAATCTCCACCCGTGCGTCGGGGACAGGGGTCCGGCCGGGCCTGGGGATGGGGGAGATCTCAAATGGCGCGCCCTGCCCCTGGCGGCCGGCGGGCTGGGGGACATAAACATAGCCCGCGGCGTGGCCCGTCTCCTGAAGGAGCTCAACGTCGCCCGCGCCTCCGCCTCCGGCCCCGCAGCCCAAAACGCCGAACAGGCCGAGGGCGGCGGCAAGAAGCAAGAGCGGGAAAACCCTAGCCCTGCGCATATCGCCTCCCCGAACACGCAGCACGAGTCTATGTGTCAACGCCGGCGAGCGTCAAGAGTTCACGGAGCGCGGCTTGCGCGCAAGCCGCGTTGACAGTGCCGTTGCGCGGGCATACAATCCCCTTTGGAGCTTTTTCAGGGCAAGGTGTGAGGTGGCAAACGGCAATGATGCGTGTCTTGTGCAAGTCGAAGATTCATCGCGCGCGAATCACCGAGGCGAACCTCAACTACGTGGGCAGCCTGACGCTTGATCGGCGGCTAATGGATGCCGCAGATATCGCGCCGTATGAGCGCGTGCAGGTGGTTAACGTAAACAACGGGGCGCGGCTTGAGACCTATGTTATCGAGGGCCCGGCAGGGTCGGGCACGGTGTGCTTAAACGGCGCCGCCGCGCGGCTGGGACAGGTGGGCGACGTGGTGATCATCATCAGCTATGCCTCGTATACCGAGGAGGAGCGCAAGCGCCACAAGCCCATCGTCGTGTTTGTCGACGAACACAATCAGCCCACGAACGTGGAGGCCGGTGTTGGCCAGGAAGCAATCGCCCTCTAAATCGGAGCAGGAGCTCATCGAGCGCATTCTGGAGCTAAAGGCCAGGCGCAACGCCGTTTTCCTGGTGCACAACTACCAGCCACCGGAGGTCCAGGACCTCGCCGACTTCCTCGGCGACTCCCTCGGCCTAAGCCAGCGCGCCGCGGAGACCGACGCCGATGTTATCGTCTTTTGCGGCGTGCACTTTATGGCCGAAACGGCGGCGATCCTCTCCCCAGAGAAGATCGTCCTTCTTCCCGCGCCAGACGCCGGCTGCCCCATGGCGGACATGATCGATGCCGAGCGCCTGGCCCAGGTAAAGGCCAAGCACCCCAAGGCCACCGTGGTGAGCTACGTAAACACCACGGCCGAAGTCAAGGCTCTCTCCGATTACTGCTGTACTTCAGCCAATGCCCCGCAGGTGCTCGAGGCGATCGACAGCGATGAGATAATCTTCGTCCCGGACCGCTGGCTCGCGGCGTGGGCGGGGCAGTTCGTGGACAAGAAAATCTACGCCTACCACGGCCACTGCCCCACGCACATGTGCATTCTCCCCGAGGACATCGAGCGGCTCAAGCGCGAGCACCCGAACGCGCTTGTCGTGGCCCACCCAGAGTGCCGCTCCGATGTGGTAGCCATGGCCGACGCTGTGAAGTCTACCAGCGGAATGGTTAAGTTCTGCGCGGAAAGCGACGCGCAGGAGTTCGTCATCGCCACCGAATACGGGCTAATCTATCGCTTGGAAAAAGAAAACCCACAAAAGCGTTTTTACCGCGTCTCCGAGCACGCCGTTTGCCCGAATATGAAAAAGTGCACGTTGGAGAAAATCCTCTGGGCGCTGGAGGACCTTGAGCCCCGCGTGACCGTGCCCAAAGAGACCGCCAACAAAGCGCGCCAGGCCATCGAGCGCATGATCTCGATAACCTAGCGGGCGAAAGCGGCCCGTGCGGGAGGGCGCCGTGAACCTCCGCCAGTCCCCGGCCGTGCAGCAGCTTGTGGACCTCGCCCTGAGCGAGGACATCGCCGCCGGCGACGTAACCACCGAGGCGACGATCGATCCCGAAGCCCAAGGCGCAGGGCGCATTGTCGCGCGCGAGGCGGGCGTCGTCGCCGGGCTCGATGTCGCTGCGCTGGTGTTTGAGAAGCTCGACCCCGCCGTGCGCTTTGAGCGGCACGTGCGCGACGGCGACGAGGTCCAACCCGGGCAGCCGGTGGCCACCGTCTCCGGCCCCCTGCGCGCACTGCTCACCGGCGAGCGCGTGGCGCTTAACTTCCTCCAGCACCTTTCCGGCGTGGCCACGAAAACAAGACGCCTCGCCGCGCTCATTGCGCACACCAAGGCCAAGCTCCTCGATACGCGCAAAACGACCCCGGGGATGCGCCTGCTTGAGAAATATGCCGTGCGCTGCGGCGGCGGCGAGAACCATCGCATGAACCTCGCCGAGGCGGTGTTGCTTAAGGACAACCACATCGCTGCTGTGGGGGGCGTCGCCGAGGCTGTACGCAGGGCGCGCGAGCGCGCCCCGCGGGGCCTGCGCGTTCAGGTTGAGGTGTCGAGCATTGCTGAGCTGGAGGAGGCGCTTAGCGCAGGCGCCCACGCCGTGTTGCTGGACAATATGTCGCTTGAGGACATCCGCCGCGCCGTAGAGCTTTGCGCCGGGCGCTGCTTTGTCGAGGCCTCCGGCGGGGTTACCGAAAAAACGATCGTGGCCATCGCCGAGGCCGGTGTAGACGCCATCTCCTGCGGCGCGCTTACCCACAGCGCGCCCGCGCTAGACATGTCGCTTGAGCTTTTGCCCCACTAGCGCACGGCAGCGGTAGAGTCGCGGATGACCAGCCGCGTGGGAAGAATCTGCTGCTCCTCGGCAAGGGCCTCCTCGCGAACAAGCGCGGCCAGCGCACCCACCGCGCGACGGAACAGCGCGAAGTAGGGGACCTCCACCGTGGTTAGCCTCGGCTCGACGCGCGTGGCAAGGGGCGAATCGTCGAACCCGACCACGGAAAGCTCCTCGGGCACGGCGAGCCCCGCGCGCTGCGCGGCGGCAAGCGCGGCTTCGGCGAGCTCGTCGTTTAGGGCGAAAATCGCCGTTGGCCGCTGGCGCGCACCGAGGAGCTCGGCCAACGTGCCTTGCGCCGCGCTGCCGTGCGCCAGGGCGAGCTCGGCCGCGGGCTTTGCCACGCCCAGCTCGCGCAGCTCCTGGCAAAACGCTTCGCGCCGCAGCTCCAGCGCCGCGGTCATCTCCCTCGGGCGAAGCAGAGCGAGCCGGCGGTGGCCCAGGCCGAGCAAGTGGCGGGCCGCCTGCCGCGCGCCGAAGTCGTGGTCGGCGTCCACCCAGACGTCGCCCGCGCGGGCAAGCGCCACCACGCAGGGGACGTCGAGCTCGGCGAGGCGCCGGGGAAGGTCCGTCTGGGGCGCGGGGGCGACGAGGAGCACGCCGTCTACCCGCCGGTCGGCCAGCGCGTCGCCCGAGGGCTGGGCCGCGCCGTGCTCGGCGAAGAACGTAATGCTCACCCCGGCGTCCGCCCCGCCGGCGAGGATGCCCCCGATGGTCGCGGGGAGGAGCACCTCGCTCGCCCTTCCCCCGGGGTAAACGCCTGGGCGCAGTTGATTGGCGAACACCACGCCCAGCGCGTCCATGCGCCCCGTTTGCATTGCCCGGCGCAGGCGGTTGGGCAGATAGCCCAGCTCGCGCGCCGCGGCGAGCACGCGCTCGCGCGTTTTCGCAGAGATCGCCCCGGGCCGGCCGCTGAGGACGACCGACACCGTGCTTCGCGAGACGCCCGCGCGCCGCGCCACGTCGTCCATGGTTACGCGCATCGCTCTGTCCACCAGGGCGCAGGCAAGGTTTGGCGAAGGAGCCTTCGGTTAACCGGCGCGCGATCCTTCCCCCGCTGTTTGACCCGGCTAAACACGCGCTGATATAATGGCGTTGAAAAGGCGTGGCGTAGCTTTCGCAACTTGGCACGGGCAGGATGTGCCGCGCCCGCGGAGGTTTGCTGTGGTTCACGTGCACCAGCGCGTCGGCTTGTTTATCGACGTGCAGAACATGTTCTATTCGGCGAAATATCAGCACAACGCGCGGCTGAACTTCGCTCGGCTAATGGAGGCAGCGGTGCGCGGCCGCGAGCTGGTGCGGGCCATTGCCTATGTTGTCCAGACCCCGGAGACGGACCAGACGGCGTTTATCAGCATGCTCAAGCAGACGGGGTATGAGGTAAAGTCCAAGCAGCTCAAGCTGCGCCCCGACGGCACGGCGAAGGGCGACTGGGACATGGGCATGGCCATCGACACGATCACCATGGCCGACCGGCTCGACGTTGTCATTCTGGTTACCGGCGACGGCGACTTTGTAGATCTGGTAAACCTGCTTAAGGCCAAGGGCGTGCGCGTAGAGGTATTTTCGTTCCCCGCGAGCACCTCGCCCGAGCTTATACAGGCGGCGACGGAGTTTCACGAGATCGGGCCGGAGCTATTGATTAAGAATCCTCCCGCGGAGCGCGCGCGACCCGAGCACGCCCCCGCCAAATAACCTGATGCGCAAGCTCTTCCTCAGCGCCATTTCCCTGCGCCCGGAGGTTGCCGCTGCCCTGCGCGTTGGCGCGCGGCTGAGCGCCTCTGTGTTCCTCGTCGGGGGGTGCGTGCGCGACGCTCTGCTCGGCCGCGAGGTGGAGGATGTCGACCTGTGCGTCGCGGGCGACGTGCCGCGGTTTTGCGCGGAGCTTGCCCGCGAGCTGGGCGCGAAGGTGATCGAGCTGCACGAGGAGCCGCTTACCCTGCGCATCGTCCGGCGCGATATGCCCGCGCTCGATGTCGTCGCCGTGGGGCGCTCGCTCGAGGAGAACCTGAGGCAGCGCGACTTTACGATAAACGCCCTGGCCCTTGCCCCGCGCGGCGAGCAGTGGGAGGTTGTGGACCCCCTCGGCGGCCTGGCGGACATCGAGGCGGGCATTTTGCGCATGACTAGCCCCGCCGCGTTCGACGCCGACCCGCTCAGGCTGCTGCGCGCGTTTCGCCTGGCTGCCGAGCTGGGGTTTGTTATCGAGGAAAAGACGCTTGCCGCGGTCGCCCAGCGCGCACAGGCCATCGCTAAGCCGGCCGCCGAGCGCATTAACGCGGAGCTCACAAAGCTCCTCGCTAGCCAGCGCGCCGCGCAAGCGCTTGAGGGAATGCGCGGGGTGGGCCTGCTTTTCGCTCTCGTTCCCGAGCTTGAGCCGACGGTGGGCCAAAACGGTGGCGGGAGGCACCACCTCGACGTGTTCTCGCACAGCATCGAAACGGTGCACTACCTCGACCTGCTGCTGCACAACCGCCAGGCCGAGCCTGACCTGGGCGAAGCCACGCGCAAGGTGCTCTGCGTCGTCGCGCGCGAGCCGCTGCACGGGGTGCGCAGCAGGCCGGCGGCGGTAAAGCTGGGCGCGCTGGTCCACGACGTGGCCAAGCCCCGCGCGGCCAGGCCGCGCCCGGGCGGCGGGCTGTCGTTCGCCGGCCACGCGGAGCTCGGCGCAGAGATGGCGCGCGAGATTTGCCTGCGCCTGCGCGCCTCGCGCCAGGAGACAAAGCTCGTCGCCACACTCGTGCGCCATCATTTGCGTCCCTCGATGCTCGCCAAGGAAAAAGAGCTGAGCGCGCGAGCGATTCGCCGGCTGTTGCGCGACACGGCGCCGTTTTCAGCCGATGTTCTAGCGCTTGCCCTGTGCGACCGGCTGGCCACACGCGGGGGAAGCGAGGACGAGGCGCAGCTTGCCCGCTATAAACAGGCGTTTGAACGCCTTGCCGAAGCGTGTGTCAAACAAGGGGAAGAGCGAGAGGCGAAGCCGCGACTGGTCACCGGGCGGGATATTATGGAAGAGCTGGGGCTGGCCCCGGGGCCGGTTATCGGCAGGCTGCTCGAGGCTGTGCAGGAGGCGCAGGAGCTGGGCGAGATTCACTCCCGCGCCGAGGCCCTGGCCTTGGCGCGAAAGCTCGCCGCGGAGTTGAGCAATGGGCCGCGCTGACCTACACGCACACACCACGGCGTCGGATGGGACCTATAGCCCGCGCGAGCTTGTCCGCGCGGCGCGCGAGCGCGGGCTGGCCGCGGTGGGTGTGTGCGATCACGACACGACGCTGGGCGTTCCCGAGGCGTTGGCCGAGGGGGAGAAGCAGGGAGTCATCGTTGTCCCCGGGGTGGAGCTAAGCTGCGAGGAGCGGGCGTTTGAGGTGCATATTTTGGGCTACTTTGTAGACATCAACAGCCCCGCCCTGCAATCCACCCTGCGCAACCTCCGCCGCCAACGCGTGAGCCGCATTAGGCGCATTTTGGCCAAGCTCGAGCGCCTGGGGATTCGCATCGGGTTTGACGAGGTAATGAAAAAAGCGGAACACGGCGCCGTGGGCCGGCCCCATGTCGCCGCGGTGCTTCACGAGCGCGGCTATGGGGAGTCGCAGCGCGACTCGTTTCGCAAATACCTAAGCAAGGGCGGGCCGGCCTACGTTCCCCGCCGCCGCCTCTCCCCCGAGGAGGCGGTAACGCTAATTCGCACCGCGGGCGGCGTCCCCGTGTTCGCCCACCCGGGGATCGTTGGCTTGGACGAGCTGATCGAACAGCTCGCCGCCCGCGGGCTGCGCGGAGTCGAGGTCTGGCACTCGGACCACACGCCGGAAATGGCGGAGAAATACCAGGCCCTTGCCGACCGTTTGGGCCTCCTGGCCACCGGTGGCTCGGACAGCCACGGCCCGGGCAGCTCGCGCGCATACGAGCTGGGCAGCGTTACCGTGCCCGTGGAAGTCGTAGACGCCCTGCGCGAGGAGGCCGCGCGCATCCGTCGGGCGTCCGCGCGGGAGGTCGGCTAGGTGAAGTTTTTCGGCTACCCGCGGCGCGATGGCCGCGTGGGCGTGCGCTCGCACGTCCTGGTTATCCCCACGGTCATCTGCGCCAACAGCGTGGCGAAGGAGATCGCCCGGCGCGTGCCCGGGGTCGTCGCGCTTCCCCATAGCGCGGGTTGCGACTTTAACCAGGACACAAACGAGGCCGCCGTGCGCATTCTCGCGGGCTTTGGGGCAAACCCCAACGTCTACGCTGCGCTCGTCGTCGGCCTGGGCTGCGAGACGATCGCCGCGGAGGACCTTGCCGAGCGCATTGCGCGCACAGGCAAACCGACGGGCGTGCTGCGCATTCAGGGCAGCGGCGGCTGGGAGGCCACCGTCCGCCGCGGGGTAGAGTGCGCCAGCCGCTGGCTCGCCGAAGCCCAGGCCGAGCGGCGCTTTCCCTGCCCGTTGTCCGGGCTGGTTGTCGCGTTGGAGTGCGGCGGGTCGGACGCGTTCAGCGGGCTTTCCGCAAACCCCGCGGTGGGTGCCGCCGCGGACCGTATCGTGGCCGCCGGCGGCACGGTGATCCTTTCCGAGACGACGGAGATGATCGGCGCGGAGGAGATCCTCGCCCGCAGGGCGCGCGACGCGCGCGTCGCCCGGCGCATTCGCGAGGTGGTCGCCCGCGCCGAGCGGCGGTTTGCCGCGACGGGCCTGGGGCGCGGGGAGAGCACGACCCTTGCCCCGGGAAACATCGCCGGCGGGCTAACGACGATCGTTGAGAAGTCGCTGGGGTGCATTTTAAAGGGAGGGACAAGCGAGATCGTCGCCTGCGTGCACTATGGCGAGCGGGTGCGCGCGCGGGGGCTAGTGATTATGGACACGCCGGGGCACGACGTGCTTTCGGTGACGGGGATGGTTGCCGGCGGCGCTAACATTGTGGTATTTACTACCGGCAGGGGGACGCCGGCGGGCTGCCCCATCGCACCGACGATAAAGGTGGGGAGCAACAGCGCGCTGGCCGAGGAGCTTCCCGACGTGATCGACATAAACGCGGGCGAGATTATCGAGGGGCGGACAAGCTGCGCGGAGCTGGGCGAGCGCATTTTCCAGCAGATTCTGCGCGTGGCCTCGGGCGAGCAGACGTGGGCCGAGCGGCACGGCCACGGCGAGTTCGCCATGTTCCTCGACCCCGCCGCGGCGGGCATTTGCTGTAGCAGCTCCCGTCCCGCCGTCTAGCCGTCTTGCCTTTTCCCCTTCTTGCTTTTCCCGCAGGTTTTCGCACAAGGAGGAAGACAATGAGCAAAATCCGGCTTTACAACACCATGACCCGGCAGATCGAGGAGCTGCGCCCCGTGCGCGAGGGTCACATTGGCATTTACTGCTGCGGGCCCACGGTCTACGACTACGCGCACATCGGCAACTTGCGCAAATATGCCGCGGACGACGTTCTCGTGCGCACCCTGCGCCATGCCGGCTACGAGGTTACCCACGTAATGAACATTACCGACGTGGACGACAAGATAATCCGCGCCGCGCCGGGGGGCATCGAGGCCATTCGCGCCTATACCAAGCCCTTTGAGGAGGCGTTTTTCGAGGACATTGACACCCTGCGCATCCAACGACCGACGATCGTCTGCCGGGCTACGGAGCACATTAACGAGATGGCGGAGATGGTTAAGCGGCTTGTCGAGCGCGGTCACGCTTATGAGAGCGCGGGGTCGTACTATTTCCGCATCGAGAGTTTTCCCGACTATGGCAAGCTGTCGCGGCTGGACATGTCTGGCATTCGCCCGGGCGCGCGGGTAGATGTGGACGAGTATGAGAAGAGCGACGTGCGCGACTTTGCCCTATGGAAGGCGCCCAAGCCCAACGAGCCGGTGTGGGAGACGGTAATCGGCCCCGGGCGGCCGGGGTGGCATATTGAGTGCTCGGCGATGAGCATTAAGTATCTCGGGCCGGAGTTCGACATTCACACCGGCGGGGTGGACAACATCTTTCCGCACCACGAAAACGAAATTGCTCAGGCGCGCGGGGCGGGCTATCCATTCGCCCGGCATTGGGTGCACCACGAGCACCTGATCGTCGAGGGGAAGAAGATGGCCAAGTCGCTGGGCAACTTCTACACCCTGCGCGACCTGCTTAAGCGAGGCGCGGACCCGCTGGCCATCCGCTATCTCTACGTCTCCGCGCACTATCGCAGCCAGCTAAACTTTACCTTTGCCGGCCTCGAGCAGGCCAAGCGCACGGTGGACAGCCTGCACAACTTCCTCGACCGCGTCGAGGACCTACTTGCTTCGGGCGAGCCCCTCGGCCCTGGGGGAACGCTCGGCCCACGCGCGGAGACGTTGCGCGAGCAGTTCTTCCAGGCGATGTACAACGACCTTCAGACGCCCCAGGCCGTGGCCCGCATGCACGACTTGGTCTCGGAAACGAACGCCGCGATTCAATCCGGCTCGGCGAGCCGCGAGGAGCTGGAGCAGGTGCTTGCCGCGATGCGCGAGTTCGACCAAATCCTCGCCGTGCTTGAGCACGAGCGCGAGATGCTCGACGAGGAGATCGCGGCGCTCATTGCCGAGCGTGAGGAGGCGCGGCGGAAAAAGGACTATGCGCGGGCGGACGAGATTCGCGAGCAGCTCGCGCGGCAAGGAATCATCCTCGAGGACACGCCCCAGGGGACGCGCTGGCGCAGGGCGTCGTCGTAGCGCACCGGAGAAAGAAAAAAGAGCAGAGGACACAAGCTGCCCCGTGCCGAATAGGAGGACCCGCGGCTGGCCCCGCTTCGGGGGCGCCCGTTCCTGGACGTTGCGGATGATCACGGCTGGAGGAGGCGGGGAGCATGGAAGTGCACAACGAGGACATTAGCGGAAGCGTGTTTGAGAATGTTAACCTACGCGGGTCGAGCTTCGAGGACGTCATTATGCGCGACTGTAGTTTTTACCTCCTGGATCTCACCGAGGCGAGTTTCGACGACCTCTGCGCCCGCGCCGCTTCGTTTAACAACGTCAACCTGAGCAGGTCGCAGTTCACCGACGTAAACTTCAAGGAGATCGTCTGCCAGGACTGCACGTTTGCCGGGGCGGTGATGGACGGCGTCGTTTTGCGCAATGTAAAGATTACCAATGCAGACATCGAGGGCCTGGAGATAAACGGGTTTAACATTCGCTATCTCATCGAGATGATGCAAACGCAGCTTGCCGACAAGGCGCGCGCGGAGCTGATCGAAAAGGCCAAGGCCGAAGCTCGCGCCGAAGGCGCAGTGCGCGACCTGGACCTCGAGGAGCAATAGCCCAGCTTCCCCCCGCGCTGGGCGGGGGGAAGAAAAAAAGTCGCTGCCGACCCGATGGCTGGCGCGGCCGCCGGCGTTTGTCGTTTTCGCTGGCTGGGCTGGCGGAGCTCAAAGCGGGCGGGCAAACCGCCCGTATTTCTTCGCATAGTCCGACCCCGCGGGCAACCGCCCCTCGCTGTCCACGTCGATCTTCGCGCGGGCGCCGTGGGCGTCGAACCCCGCCGCGGTCATTACCGAGAAGTCGACGAAGCGGTTCCAGAGAAGCTCGATGCGCGCCTCGGAGTCCACGAGGTTCTCGTCCCAACGGACATAGCGCCAGCGCTCGGCGAAGTTCTTGTTGTTGGGCAGGCGGAGGACGACGTTGGCGTCGCGGCCCTCGCCGCCCGCGGCGTCGAGCACGTTGCCGTAAAAGTGGACGAGTTTTCGCTCTACAGGAAACTCGCGGATGGCCTTCGCCGAGTCCGCGGTGTTTGCGCGCGAGAAGTCGCCCGCCTGCTCGTCTAGCTTCTCGGGGACCTTCGTCCCCCCGGCCATTAGGGCAACTTCGCCGCGGATTGTGTTGTGGTGCACCCAAATGTTGCGCAGCCAGCCCGGCTGGTGGCCGATGCGCATCTCCCCCTCGACGTAGTTATGGCACACCTCGATCTCGTCGCAGTTCCACTGCCCGGAGATGGCAAACCCTCCGCGCATGACGTTGTTGCGATAGGTGTTGCCGAAACCGTTGTCTTTGTCGTTAATGCACTGCCCGCGGAAGATGCGCTCGAACACATTGTCCTCGACAACGGCGTTGTGCACGGTGTAGAAAACCATGCCCCCGCCGTGGCTTCCCCGCTCGCGCACGTAGAACCGGTCGTGGAAGTAGTTTTCCTGGACAACGAAGTTCGTGTAGTGCGTCGTCTTCGGGCGCACGCCCCAGGCGTTAAAGTCGCCCTTGCGCTCGCCGGCGAAGGTAAAGATAAAGCTGGGGTTCTCCGCCCAGTCCGCCCAGAGGTGGTGGAGGTTGCACCGCCTAATATGAATCGTGTTCCGCCCGTCCCACATCACGAACATGTAGTAGCAGGCGTTTTTGATCTCAAAGCCGTCCATGTAAAAGTAGTCCGAGCCGCGGACGAGGGCAAAGCGGTGGCCATAGCCCTGGGTCGAGGGCTCCTTGCCCCCGCCCCTAAGCTTGCCCGATGCCTTTTGCTCCTCGTGCGCCGCCCGCTGCAGCTCGCCCGACCAGCCTAAGTCGATCACCGGCCGCTCCCCGGGATAGGCGAGCCAATACCTCGGCGAGCGGTCGCTAATGGGCACGACGTTTCCCCCAAGCTTGTTTTTCTCCGACGGCCGATGGACCTTATACTCTCCCCCGCGGAACACGACCACCGCACCCGGGGGATAGGTAAACCCCTCGGGGGGATCCGCCGCACGCAGGACGGTCTTCCACGGCTTGTCGATCGTCCCCGGGTTGGCGTCGTCGCCGTCGGGGGCGACGAAGAAAAACAGCTTGCGCGTAACGGTTATCGAAAACGCCTGCGTCGCCGAGCGGCCGGCGGCGTCGGTGACCTTAATCTCCACGTCAAACGCCTTGCCTTCCGCGTCGGGAGGCGTCCACGTAACCGTCCCCTTGGCGGGGTCGATGTTCATCCCCTGCGGCGCTTTGCTCAGCGAGAAGGTATAGGGATATGTCCCGCCCTTGATCGCCGGCCGAATGTTATACTCCATCCCAGGATAAGCGACGGTAAGCGGGCGCGAGATAAACTGGGGCTTGGCAAACCGCGGGCAGTGCTCCGGTGTTTGATATAGCTCGCCCATATCCACCGCGCGCAGGGGCGCCGCGGGAAGCCAGAGCACAGCGAGCGCGGCAAGCGCTGCACAGACCAGGCAAAGCTTCGTTGCTCTCATAGCTCGCTGGGCGCCTCCCTAGCGGAACGCGACGTCCCTTTTCGCCTGGCATTCGGCACACACCTTTGCGTCTGCAGGAGGAGGTGCGTCGCCGGCGTTAGCGGCGAAGGAAACCGTGCGAGCTCCGCTCGAGGACGCCGGACGCAGAGGCGCGCCGTTTTGCGTCGGCCTGCGCCGGCACTAGCACGCGCAAGGCCCCCCTGCCAGCGGTCTGCCGGGGGAAAGCTGAGCAGAGAGCGGAGGCGCAGGGGAGAGGTCGGGCTGGCTGTCGCGATAGCCCGGCAACCGCCAGGTGTGCCGCGGGAGGAGGGAGAGCGTGCGCGGAGATCTTGACTCCCGCTGTCGGGGAGAAGTATATTTTAGGCGTCCACCTGGTGCCGAAGTGGCGGAACTGGCAGACGCGCTGGGTTCAGGGTCCAGTGCCCTTCGGGGCGTAGGGGTTCGAATCCCCTCTTCGGCACCAGTTTTCTTTTGCGCCTCAGCGAGCTGTCGAAGGGCCGAAAAACCGACCCCCGCTTCTTTTCCCTTGTTAAAGCACCGGTTTGTCCGCGGCGTACGCCACCTACCCTCTGGCGCTTGCGGGGCCAAGCTGCGCAAGCCGGCGTTTTCGCTAGCAAAGGGCAGCGCGTGGAGGGCGCTTTCCGCCGCAGCCAATCTCTAAGCCGCCGGCCGCGGCAGTTGCCATCCGCCCTTCGCCCGCTTTGCCCGCCTCGCTTTTGCGGGCGGCTTTTGGCGGGTGTCGGATGTCGGTTGGGCAGTTTGGGCAGGCTTTACGCTTTTGTTAAGCACAGGCTACTGCGGCGGGCCGCCGTAAATGGGCCGAATCCCGAGGCAGTCGCCCACGTAAATAATGTGCTCAAACGGAAGCTCGCGCCCGCGCACCTTGTCTTCGATCGTCGCCAGCGTGCCGCGGATAACCTCCTGCTCTTTGGCATAGCCCGCTTTGACAACGATGGCCAAGGGCGTCTCCGGCGGGTAGTGCTTGCGCAGGATAGAAACCAGGTCGGAAAGATCGAGGAACATGGTGAAGATGACCATCGTCGTGCGGTGCGCGGCGAGCTTGTCCAGCGTGTCGCGCCGGCCCGGGGTGTCCTTCATGGTGAGGATAACCGAGGCCGTCCCCTGGCCGCTTGTCGGGTCTACCTCAAGCGCGGCGTTTGCCGCGTTAAACGCGCTGATTCCCGGAACAACCTCGGTGCTCACCCCGCGGTCGTGCAGCTCATAAAGGTACCACCCGTCTGGGCCATAGATCAGCGGGTCGCCGTCGGTAAGCAGGGCGACGTTCTTGCCCGCGTTGATGTCGGCAACGATGGCGTTAATGATCTTCTCCCGCTCCCGCGCGTTGCGCAGGCATTGCTCGCGCGCCTTCCCTTGCAGCTTGTTTGGGTCCATGCCGTAGTAGCGGAAGAGGAACCCGTCTACCGTGCGAACCTCCTTGCCCTTGAGGTATTGCGCGAACTTCTGCGCGGCCCACGGCCAGGGGCAAACGATTACCTGCGACTGCTCGATGCGATTGATCGCCCGCAGGGTAATCAGGTCCGGGTCGCCGCACCCCACGCCAACGAGGAAAAACTTTCCCGCGGCAAAGGCGGGGGCGCAGAGCAGCGCCACGAGGAGCAGCGTCAGCGACACGGGGCAAAGCCTTTTCACAAACCATTCCTCCCTTGCGCAAAACTGAGCCCGAGCGAGCATCCTCTGCGCCGGCCGCGGGCGCTCAGTAAAGGCTCTTCCGCCGCGGCTTAAACTTCGCGTGGCCGTCGCAGTAGCCGATTACCCTGTTCGAGAGATACTGCGGCCCGCGGAGCTTCTCCGGCAGGTGAAACTGCTCGCGCTCGAAGTGCGAAACGGTAAGCGCCGCGCCGTCGCCGAATTGGTTCGCCTGGTCCATGGGCTTGGGGTTGAGCTTCGTGGGGTAGTGGCACATGCAGTAGGGAATCCACTTCCCATCGGTGGTCATGTACGGGTTGGTGCAATAGCTGGTTTTAGAGACGGTGTCTTTTTCCAGGTCCGTGGGGTCGCTCGGGCAGCGAAAAATGCCCTTGTTTTTCGTATAGGGCTCGAGCAGAGGGATGAGGTCCGGGGTCTCAAACCACCAGCAAAAGCCATTTTCCCCCGGCCCGGGCGTGGGACAGCCAAACGCCGGGTTCATCGGGCGATATGCGGGATAGATCCCGTCCCAGTCGTTGACGTACATCTGCTCGGCCATGAGGATCTGCCGCATGTTGGAAAGACAGCTCGTCTGCCGCGCCTTCTCTCGCGCCTTGGCGAACACGGGGAAGAGAATCGCCGCGAGCAGCGAGATAATGGCGATTACCACAAGCAGCTCAATAAGCGTAAAACCCTGCCGCGTGGCAAGATAAGCCCCCGTGCTAGGGACAGACGAAAAGCGGCAGGCTCGTCGTGTAGGCCGTCGCCTCATATCCCTCACCCTTTTCCGAGTCTTCTCTGTGGTCAGCAACGAGCATGACCCAGCCCGGGCGGTCGAGCGCGAACTCCACGCGCCCGTCGGGGCCGATCTTTAGCTCTCGCTTGGCCTGGGGGTTGCGTGAGATAAGCGCGAGCTCCGCTTCCGTACACGGTTTGCCGTTGAACACCAGGCGCGCGGAGAAGCGCTTGCCGGCGCGCAGGGCCGTGGGATCGCTTTCGGGCAAGAACTCCAGGGGCAGCCCCGCGGGGCGGGAAAATGCCGCTCCCCCTCCCCCCGCGATGGGCCACCTGTCCGCCGCGCGAACGATAAGCTTTCCGCAGAGCCTTACGCGCACCGAATACTCGGGCACGAGCATGTCGAGCACGCCGCCGAGGATGTATATTCCCGGCTCTTTGGGTGAAAACGAGCCGGTGACATAGCCCACGTCCACGATGTCCTTGCCGAGGTCGGCGCGCTGGCCTTTGGGAGAGAGGAGGAAGAACGTGCTTGCGGAAAGATCGGGGCTGTAGACCTCCTTGTCCTCGATGTGCCCTACCTTTACCTGAAATTGCACGGGATAGCCCGCAGGGACAACCGCCGTGGAGGTTTCGAACCAAAGATCGTGAGCGAGGGAAGTTGAGGCGCAAGCGAGGGCAAGCGCCGCGCACAGGGCAAAGCGGTTCATTGCAGGCCTCCTTTTGCTGATAACACGAAATCTACGAACGTAGCACCAGCCCTTTAACACATTTCTCCGCCCGCTGTCAACAGAGAAAATTTGCGGGGCGCGCTACAAAAGGGCTACCGCGGCGATTGCCGCAAGCACGGCCACTCCTCCGAGGACGTCGCGCCAGCGCAGCGGGGAGAGGGAACCCAGGGGCATTTTCCCCGAAAACCCGCGGGCGACCATGGCCAAGGCGACACGCTCCGAGCGCATGTAGCTGCGCACCAAAAGCGCGCCAGTCATTGCCGCCAGGACGCGCACCGTGCGGCGCAGGCCCTTCGTCTTCCCTCGCGCGCGCATCGCACGCACCATGCGCTGCATCTCGTCGGTCAGCAAAAACACATAGCGAAAAGCAAGCGCGCACAGGGCAACGAACAACGCCGGCACGCGCAACGCAGACAGGGCAACGAGCACGCGCTCTGCGCTCGTTGTTCCCAAAAGCACGCTGGCCGCGAGCAGGCACAGCGCGGACTTTGCGACGATCGAGGCCGAAGCCCAGGCTGCCGCGCGCGATATCTCCCTGCCCAGCAGGGCGACATATAGGCCATCGTCGGGCCCGCGCACCCGGGCGAAAATGACAAGCAGGCCGAGAAAAGCAGCGAGGGGGACGAGAAACGCCAAGCGCGCGGCAAGCCAACGCACTGAGACACGCCCCACCGCCGCGGCAAGCACGAGCAGCGCGGCAAGCGCAAGCAACCGTGGCCAACGCGCAATGGGCAAAGCCGCGGAGGCAACCACTGCCCCCGCGGCGCAAAGCACTTTTACGCGCGGATCGACCGCGGCCAGGGGGCCTTTCGCCGGCGCAGGGGCAAGAGCCGCGCGGGGGTCCATCGCCTGCCCCTCACCACCGCCCCGCGCTTGCCCCGCGCAGGCGCTCCACTGTGCGCACGGCGAGAGGCACAACGCTGCGCTGAAGGATAATCCCCGGAAGCTGCGGGACAACGCTTAGCAGCGCCGCCTGATACCAACTCACGTTATACCCAAGCAGGGGGCCAATGAGGAAGACCTCGAGGGCAAACGCCGCGCGCGAAGCGACCATTGCCCCGACGACCGCGAGCCACAGGTTAACCCTAAGCGTTTGCCGCAAAACGCTGGCCACGGCGGCGAGCGCGCACAGCTCAACGCTCATTAACACGGCCATGGGCACGAGCGGGGGCATGCCCGTTAGCGCAGAGGAGACAAACGGGGCAAGCAGGCCCACCGAGGCGGCCACCGCGGGGCGCACGAGCAACCCCGCGGCAAGCACGGGCAGAAACATGGGTAAAAACGTTCTCCCTGCCTCGCTTCCTCCCACGGCGTGAAACAGCATGGGGACGACGATTGCCAAAGCAAGGCACAACCCGCCCGTAGCTAGCTCGCGCGCGGAGAAAAGCGCCTTGGCCGGGGGCTTTTCTGCGTTTGCGGCCACAGAAGCGCACCTCTTCCTTTGGCTCAGCGGTAAAGCTCGGCGGCTTGCGCGATGCGCGACGCGGCGCCTGGTAATTAATAGCACGAAATGGGTCAACGTGCCACGCCCCCGCGCTGCTCCCTGCGTCCCGCGGCGAGAGCGGCAAGCGAAAGCCCCAACGCTGTCCGGGGAGCCACTGCGCGGGGGCGAAAGCTGCGCGTCGGCCCTCGGCGGCCCGTGGGCAAGCTCACCGCAAACGCAAGCCTGCAGGCGAAGCGCCACTGCGCGGCGCTGGGCGCTTCGGCCGCGCTCGAGAAGCGCTTGGGCCGGCCGCGAAGCCTGCGTTTGCTGCCGCTGCGCGAGAGAGGTAGCCCCATGCTCGGCCGCGCCCGCGCAGGTCCTGCTCCGGCTGCAGGGTGGTCGTCGCGGAGGCCCCCCGCTCGGCGGGACCTGCGGGCAAAGCAGGAATCGCTCGCACGCAGCGAAAAGAGCACAGGCGTGAACGCCATGCGCGCTTTCTTGTTACTCGCCGCGCTTGCCTCGGTGGCGCAGGCGCCGTCGGCAGCGCTGCCTGAGCCGACGGCCGAGGAGCTCGCGCGCCAGGCGCTCGCCGCGGCGCTGGAGATCGAGGACCCTCTCGCCCGCGCACGCTGGACAGGCGAGGCTGCGGCGCTTGTCTCTCGCAGCGCCCCGCAAGCGGCGCGCGAAGCTGTCGCTCGTGTGCAAAGGCAGGCGCTCGACGGGTGGTTTGACGAAGCCGCGGCGAAGCTCGCCCCGCCCATCGCCGAGGCTGACCCGCGCTGGGCCGAGGAGCTGATTGCCCAAATCGCCGACCTCCGCCTGCGCCAGGAGGCGCGCGCTGTCGCCCTTGGGCGCATGGGCGACCCTTCGCTTGCCCGGCGTTGGGCGGCGGAGGTCGAGGAGCCCGGCGCGCGGGCACTAGGACTAGCGCGTGCCGCCCATGGTGCAGGCCCCTCAGCGGAGCGCGCCGCGCAGCTTGCCCTGGACGCCTGCGCCGAGCTGCCCGAGCCGGAGAAGCGAGTTACCGCGCTTTTGGCCCTGCCCCCCGGCGGCTTTGCCAGCGAAGCCGTGCGCGCCCGCTGGGCTGAGGCGCTTGCCGCAAGCCTGGCCGCCGTGGGCGACGACGGAAAACGGTTTGAGCTTGCCCGCGCCGCCTGCGCGGATCTCGCGGATGACGCTGCCCCAGCAAATGCTGCCGCCGAGGAGCTGCTCGCGCGCCTGGCGCAGAGCGAGGATTTTGCCCTGCTTGCGGCCGCCGCCTGCTGCGAAGCACCCCAGGCGGATGAACGCCTGCTCCATCGCGCGGTCGCGGCCACGGTAAACGCCGGCACGGCGGCGGTGCGCACCGTAGCCCAGGCCCTGCTCGCCCGCTGCGCGCATGCGGAGGAGCCGCTCGCGCGCAGGTGCGCCACGCTGCTCGTGGGCGCCGTCCGCCGGCTGGGCGACCCGTTCGCGCGCGACGAGCTGCTTGCCTGCGCTGTCCCCGTCGTCGCGCGGTGGGATGCCCAAGCGGCCACTGTCCTTGCCCGGCGCATCGAGCGCGAGCGCATGCGCAGCGCCGCGCTGCGCGACGCAGTCCGCACGCTGGCTTTTTCGCGGCTGGGCGAGGCGCACTCGCTCGCCCGCGCAATTGCCCTTTCCCCGGAGCGCGAGCAAGCGCTGGGGATTATCGCCGCGGCCTCGGGCCAATGGCAGGAAGTCAAGCAGCTCAGCCAGCCCCTGCGCGACGAGGCTTTTTGCGCTGCGGCGCTTGCTCTGGCTGGCAATGGGCGCGACCCGTCGGCGGCGCTGGCCGAAATTGCCGACGAAAAAACGCGCGGGCGCGCCGCCGCGCGCTGCGCCGCCGCCCTTGTCCGCGAAAGCCCAGCGCTTGCCGCGCAGGTCGTGGGACTAATCGCCGACTCTCGGCTGCGCGCGGAGACGGTCGCCGAGCTTGTCCCTGCGTTTGCTCAGGAGCAGCGCTCTTTGGCCGCAACTCTCGCGCTGAGCATTCCCCCCAGCGAACGACAGGCAAGGGCGCGAGCGCTTGTCTGCGCCTGCCGCGCGCTGATGGACCTGCCGCCCCTGGAGCCATGGGCGCATGCCCCAGAGGGTGAATGAAACTTTGCCCGCGGGGCGAATTTAGCAATTGCGGAGCGATTGCCTGCGCTCGGCCGTCTAACATAATGAGCGGCGAGGCGGGGGTGAGAGGAAATGCGCGCCGGGTTGGTTTTTGCTTTGGTCGTCCTTTGCTTGGGGCCCGCGCTGGCCTTTGAGGAGTTCGTGCCCAAGCAATACCTGCCTGTCCAGGACGACGCCGAACTGGGCGAGGCCGTCCTGTGGCAGGCCATCTCCCAGGGCTTCGGGATCGACATAAAACAAGTTGTCGATCTCCACAACACCTATGATCTTTACCCCGAAGAGATCGTCATGGCCCTAACCCTCGCCCGCCTCGCGCACGAGGACGTGCAGTATGTCTGCGAGCTGCGCGCGGACCGCCATCAGAGCTGGAAGGGCATTGCCCAGACGTTTAACATCAACCCCCGCCACTTCTACCAAACCGCCGACTGGTACGAACAGGGCGACCCCTCGGAGTGGTATCAGGTAGACATTGACATCGAGCGCGACTTTATGATCCCCCTCCTCGCGCAGGTTTACGAGGTGGACGACAGGCAAGTGTGGGCCTGGCACCGCGATGGCCTGGGCTATAGCGACCTTGCCGTCGTCCTGTGGCTTGCGCGAAAGTCCGGCCGTGACGTAGACGAGCTGCTTTATTTAAAGCAAAACCGCAAGTGGCGCTGGCAAACCCTCGCCGAGCACATCGGCGTTGACCTTACTCCGATTTACAAAATCCGCGCCCTGCACTATCACAACCCCAACTTCGAGCCCTACTATCCCGACGACCACCGCGTATATCACCCCTATCGCAACCGGCGCGACCACTTCGACCGGCGCGAATACCACCACTACGACGTGTGGATTATCTACGCCGATGGCTACTGCCACCACGACTATTGGTTCGACTACGACCCGTTCTTCTGGTTTGGCCGCTGCTCGTACACGTATTACTACCCGCCGGGCTTCGACTGGTGCTCGGAGTGGCGCTGGAGCTACTACAACTGGCCGCGCTATCACTATGTCTGGCGCCCCGCGCGGAGCTATCGCGGCCCGTTCCACGGCCCCTTCCCCCCTGAGACGCCTGACCGCGTCGAGCGCGACGGTCGGCGCTATGGCGAGGTGCTCGCCAGCCGGCTCCGCCACTCGCGCACCCTGCCCACGTCGGTGCGCTACAGCCCGGGGACCACGGTAACGGGCTCCGCGCCTCGCCTCGCGGGCGAATCCAGCCGTGGCGCGCCGCCTGCGCGCAGCTCCTCGGGGGCGCGCAAGGGCGGGCGGTCGAGCGGCAGCTACGACAGCGACTGGTTCTCCAGCGGGAGCTCGTCGAGCACGCGCAGCGGCTCGAGCATCGGGACAAGCAGCCGCCGCGGCTCTTCGTCTACGTCGAGCTCGGGGCGCTCGTCCGGCTCGTCGCGCTCGGGCTCCTCGGGGCGCACGGGTGGGGCGCGCAAGGGCGGCCGGCGTTAGGCGGGCTTCCCCTCAGCCCAGGTTAACGCGCACAACCTCAACCTTCTGCAGGTCGTCCGTCCCCAGGCCAAGCTTTGCCGCGGTGTGTATGTGTTTGGGCGGCCGCGGCGTGCGGTAAAGGTCCGGCAGGCGGTGCTCCTTGCGCTTTGCCTGGACGATGTCCAACAGCACGCGGTCCATGGCCACGGGGTCTGTCGCGAAAAGCAGCGTCTTTGCCTCCCAGGAGAACTGGTCCTGATATACCGGCCCGCCCTCGTAGCACGCGCGCAGCGCGTCGCAAATGTGCAGGACAACCTTCTCCCTAATCGCCGGGTGCGCGGCAACCTGGGCGATCGCCGGGTCGCAGTTATAGGGCGCGCGGTGAAAGCGCGAGGTTTTGTTAATCACGCCAAAGGCAATGTTTTTCAGCGCGCCTGTAATCCCGCTTTGCAGGTGGTCTTTCAGCACCGGCGCGTTGATAATTTTCGTTACCTGCCGCGTGGCGATTTTAGAAAACTGCGAGGGCGACCAGTCGGGCAAGCCCAGCGGATAGTCCTCGCGCCGCGGCTCGTAAACAACCTCTTCGTCTTCTCCGCCGCTGGGCGAGTCCGTGCCGTAGCAGCGCACGCCTGCGCCATCCTCCTTGATCTCAAACCCCGCGCGTTCAAGGTGGCTGGCGAACCTGTCCCAGATGATAATGTTCTTCTCGGGCACCCCCGCGGCAACAAGCCCACGCACGATCTCTGCGACAACCCCGAGGTTCGTAGACAGCCCCCAGCCGGAAAGCGGGTTAACTTTTATGCCCACCACGTCATCGGGGGCGACGAACTGCGCCCAGGCCTCGGCGACCGACTCTTTGCCCGTCAGGCGCAATATCCCCCGGCGGACCATCTCCGCCGCCACTTCGTCGTTGGGCTCGGCGTTTACCATCGCCCCCGGATGAAACACCTGGACGACGGTCACCTTTTCCTGCTCGGCGGGGGCCAAGCCCTGGCCGGCGAAACCTAGCCCCGCCGCGGCCGCTGCCGCCTTCGCCAAAAACTCCCGTCGCTTCACGGTTCGCTCACCTTCCGCGCATGCCCAAAGCTGTGCTTTTCGACGTTTGCCCGCGGGCGAAGTTTCCCTTGCCTCGGCGCTAGCCTAAAACGGCCGCACCGCCGGCACAAGCGCCGCCGCGAGCGTTATCAGCCCCAACGCCAGCGCCAGGCCCAGAGCCACGAGCCGCCATCCCGCACCTCGCCCATCGTCCGCCGTCGCAGCCACAAGCCAGACCACCAGCGGCGGCATGAAAAACAGCCATATCCGCCCCGTCTCACCGCGCACGGTGCCGGAAACGTCCACAAGCGCTAAAGTTGCTAGGGCGGCAAGCCCCAGGGCGTTTGCCTTGTTCTGCAAAGCCCCCGGCCTCTCCCCGCCCAGCGCCACCAAGCGCCAAAGCAGCAGGGCAAACAGCGGCCAGCCGAAAAACAGGCCAAACTCCACGATGTTTGCCCCAAGCCACGGCAAATATTGCCGGTGAAAGGCCTCGGCGATGTGCCGGTGTGTGCCCAAGCCAAACGCCAAAATGGCCAGCGGCTGCGTGCGGAAAACCCCAGCGAGGAGAAGCTGCACGGCAAGCGCCGCGCCCGCCAGCCAGGCAATGCTCGCCCCTGCTTCGCGCCACGCGCGGCGTTCACCCGTGGCCCACGCGCAGAGCAGAGCATAGATCGCGGCCACCGCGAACACGGGCAGCAAGCCAAACGAGACAAAAAGCCCCAGGCCCAAAATCGCCCCCGCCGCGGCGTATAGCGCCCATGCCCGCCGCTGCACACCGGCGACGAACACCGCCAGCGCGCAGGCGGCAAACAGCGCAAGCAGCGGGTCGAGCTCCGGAAAGTAGAGCGCCTGGCTCGGCACGAGGGCATAGATCCCCGCTGCGGCAATGCCTACCTCGCGCCCGCACAGCCGCGCACCGAGCAAATATACCGGCGCCGCGGCAAGCGCCCCGAGCGCCCCCGCAAGCCACGCGCACCACACGGCATATACCACGGCCCGCCGGGGAAGCAGCGCGGCGTTGGGAAAGCGGTGGGCAAACGCTTCCACCGCGCGCAGGCTATAGCCCGTTGTGCACTCGATGTAGCGGGCGAGCCAGCGCTCGACGCGTGGCATGGCCCGCAGGATGTCGATCGCTGCGCGGTAAAAGAGCACCGCCCCGGGGGGGTGCGTGGCCACGTGAAAATGGCCCTCCTCGCGCGAATAGCGCATTACCTCGACGTATCTTCGCGTGAGCTCCAGCGCGCGCGGATAACGCCACGCCGTCTCGAAATATTCGCACGACACAGGGTTATATAGCGAGGCGACGACCCAGAGCATCCCGGGGGGCTGGACGGTAAAGTCGCACAGCGTCCACTGCAGGCAGACGGCGAGGACCACAGCGGCACACAGCGCGAGGAGAACAAGCGCGCGCTGCGCCCTCGCCCCCGGGCGGCGCAGCCCTCGCGCGCAAAGGAACATAACCCCGCCAAGGGCGAGCACGAGGGCCAGCGGGACGAGCCCGCGCCGCGCCGGCGGAGGATGCGCCACGCGCTCAACCACCCACTGCCCGGGGACGCCGATGGGCAGGCCAAGCACGCCTAGCCAGGCCAGGGTAAAAGCAGAGAGCGCCACGCCTAGCGCGAGGCACAGCCACCACAGCGGCCAGCGCTTGGCTCGCGTCGCTTGCTCAGCACGCTCGGCAGCCATTTCCTGCAAACTATAGCCGGCGCGCAAGACACAGTCCAGAGCGGCAGGCCGCCGCTCTTGGCAAGGGTTCTCTGCCGCGCTGTTGCCCGAGAAGCTTTCGGCGCAGGCCGCTTTGCGGAAAAACAAAGCCCAGCGCCCTGCTCGCCGTTCGCGACAGTTGCGGGCCTTCGCCTCGCGCCGCAGGGCGACGGGTGCAGAGCAAGCGCAAACGGGCCCGCGCAAGCCCTACTCGCGATACTCAAACGTCGTTGTCCCGATTTGGATTTTGTCGCCGGGGACGAGCTCGGTGGGCTGGCTGAGCCGTTTTCCGTTAAGAAACGTGCCGTTGCGGCTCCCCTGGTCGGCGAGGACAAACGCCCCGCGATCGGCATAAACCCGGGCGTGGAGCTTCGAGGCATATTCGTCGGGCACGACGATCGTCGAGGTCGGGTCGCGCCCGATCACCGTGTCGTGAAGCAGGACGAACTCCTGGCCGACAACCGCCGTGGAGCTCTCCCCGCGGCGGACGACGACGAGCCGCGGCGTGCGCGCGCGCGGCTGCTCAGGGGCCTTCTCCGCCCGCGCGGCGGCGCGCAGCACGCGCAATGTTCCCAGATATGCCAGAAAGATGAACAGATATAGCGCAGCGAGGAGAATGTATTTCGTCAGCGGAGGAAGGAACTCGTACATTGCCTACTCCTGCTCGAAGCGCAGGACGCACCGCCCGACCTCGATTAGATCAAGCGGCGAAAGCCGCGCCCGCGACACCCTCATGCCATTGACAAACGTGCCGTTCGTGCTCCCCAGGTCCTCGATGACATACCCGCCGCCTTCGGCCACCAGCGCCGCGTGGTTGCGCGAGACGTCGGGGTCGTCCAAGCGGACGTCGCACTCCGGCGCGCGGCCGATGAGCACACGCTTGGCGCGGATGTCAAAGCTCGCCCCGCGCGCTGGGCCGCCCAGGCCCACGAGCCGCGCCACAGGCTCGCCCGCGGCGACCGCAGCCTCGATACGCACTTGGCCCCGGCGCAGCGCCGGCTCGTCCCCAAGCGAGACGGCGACCGGGCCATAGAGCGCATACCCGTCGGCCTCCGCGGACTCCTTGAGCAGAGCGGCATACTCGCGGCACAGGGCGTCGGCCACGGAAGCAAGCGCAGCGTGGTCCTCTGGGCTAAGCAGCACGCGGTAGCTGTTGGCGACGTACGTTTTCCCCAAGCCCAGGGTCTCCGTGCGCCGCATCTCGGCAACCAGCCGGCGCCCGATCTCCGCGGGATGCACGCGGCCCCCAAACGCCCTGCCAAACGCGCCCTCGACGAGCGCCTGGATCGCCCGCTCAAACCGCGCCAGAACACGCATCGCACAGGGTTCCCGTCGGGCGGTTGTGTTTACGCCGCAAGGCAACGGTGCTATGATTATAGTTGCGCCGTCGGGGGGTGTCTACGAACCCCGCGGCAGGGGCGCGCCACCCGGGCTTTGAGAACTCGAGGAGTGGTACGCGGTGAAAGTGGCTCCCTCCATCATCTGCGCCGACTTTACCCGCCTCGGCGAGGAAATCCGCGCCCTGGAAGAAGCCGGCGCCGACCTTTTGCACATCGATGTCATGGACGGCAACTTCGTCCCGAACATCACCGTTGGGCCGTTTATCGTCGAGGCCATCCGCGGGGAAACCGACCTTCCCCTTGACACCCACCTCATGATCCAGGAGCCCGAGCGATACATCGAGGCGTTTGCCCTTTCCGGAGCGAACATCATTACCGTCCCCGTGGAGAGCACGAGCCACCTTCACCGCACGATACAGATCATCCGCAGCTTCGACGTCATCCCCGGCGTGGTGCTTAACCCAACGACGCCGCTGACGTTCTTGCAATATGTGCTCGAGTTCGTGGAGATCGTTACGGTAATGGGCGTTAACCCGGGCTTTGCCGGCCAGGCGTTTATCCCCTCCATGCTGAGCAAGATCGAGGCCCTGCGCAAGATGATCGACTCCCGCGGGCTGGATGTGCAGATTCAGCTCGACGGAGGCATGCGCCCGGACCTCGTCCCCGCCGTGCAGCGCGCAGGGGTGGACATTGTTGTGGGCGGGGCGAGCATTTTTGTCCCGGGCAAGGACTACAAAGAGACGATCGCCAGCCTGCGCGGGGCGGAAGTCTCCGCCGTTGCCTGAAAGGGAAACTCCCCAGCCACCCGAAAAAGCATCTGTCTGCGTGGCTACTGCTCCCGCGTATTCCGTCGCGCAAGGCGCTTTTGCGGTGAACCACTGCCCGTGGGCCTGCGCTTTGGCAGTGGCGCGTGGCGCAATGCGCGGGGAGGATGTGCGAGGTTTAGCGAATGCTGCTTAAGTCCGTCCAGCTCAGCGGGTTCAAAACGTTTGCCGACACCACCCGCCTGGAGTTCGGCCGGGGGATTACGGGGATCGTCGGCCCCAACGGCAGCGGCAAAAGCAACATCGCCGACGCCATCCTGTGGGTCCTGGGCGAGCAGTCGTTGAAGAACATCCGCTCCTCGCAGCTTACCGATGTAATCTTCAACGGAGGCGAGGGGCGCAAGCCCCTGGGCATGGCCGAGGTCTCCCTTACCCTGGACAACTCCGATGGCACACTAAACGTAGACCTCCCCGAGGTAACCATTACCCGGCGCGCGTTTCGCTCCGGCGAAAGCGAGTACGAGATTAACCGCGTGCGCTGTCGCCTGCGCGACATCCAGGACCTGTTTCTGGACACGGGTGTCGGTCGCCGCGCGTATACGATCATCGGCCAAAACGAGTTCGACCGCATTCTCAGCGCGCGGCCGGAGGATCGCCGTGCGGCGTTTGAGGAGCTCGCGGGCACGGCGCGCTACCGCAGCCGGCGCGACGAGGCCCTGCGCAAGCTCGAGGCCACGGAGCGCAACCTTACCCGCGTGAACGACATCGCCGCCGAGGTCGAGTCGCAGCTCGAGCCGCTTGCCCGTCAGGCCGAGGTCGCGCGCGAGTATCGCGAAGTTAGCCGAAGATTGCGCGAGCTGACTCTCGGCGTGCTCGTCGCCGAGTACAAGCGCAAGAGCGCGGAGCTGGCCGAGCTGGAGCGTGTGATCTCGGCAAAGCGCGCGGAGCTGGCCCAGGCGCAGGAGCAGGTCGCCGCGCTTGAAGCGCAGGAGGCCCAGGCGAGGGAACGGGCCAAGGCGCTGGAGCAAAAACTCGACGAACTGCGCCTGCGCGAGGCGCGCCTGCGGCGCGAGCTGGCCGAGCGAGAAAGCGCCCACGCGGTCGCCCGCGAGCGCGCCTTGCGCCTCCTCCACGAGCAGCAGCGCCTGGCCGAGGAGCAGCGGCGGCTGGCGCGCTTTTGCGCCGAGTGCGAGGCGCAGCGCGTGGCCGCGGCCGACCGGCGGCGCGACCTCGCGCAAGCCATCGCCCACGCAGAGGAGGAACTGCGCCGCCGGCGGGAACAGCTCGCCGAGGCCCGCGCTCGCTGCGAAGAGCTTGCCGCGGAGCTTAACCAGTTGCGCGCGCAAGAGCTGGAGGCTGCCCGCGGGCGCGCCGAGCTCGACGCCTCCGTGCGCTCCGCGGAGCGCAGCGCCGAGCAGTTGCGCGAGCAGCTACACGCCGCCGACGCCGAGCTCGGCGAGCTGTCGCACACGGCAAGCGACCTGGAGCAGGCCCTCTCCGCTCAGCGCCAGACCGTCGCCAAATGCGCGGAACACGAGGCGCGCGCCGCCGAGCGAGCGCGCGCGGCCGAGCGGGAGCTGGAGGAGGCGCGCCAGGCGGCAGAGCGCGCCGCTGCGCGTCGCGCGGAGCTGGCGGAAAGCATTCGCGCGCTGGAGGCCCGGCTGCACACCCTGCGCGAGGTAGAGGAAGCGGGGCAGGGCTACGAGGCTGGGGCGCGGGCGCTTGCCCAAGCGGCCCAGCGGGGGGAGCTCTCCGGCTTTGTCGGCCTTGTCGGCGAGCTGGTTGCTGTTCCCGCAGAGCTCCGCCGAGCGATCTTCGCCGCGCTTGGCCCCCGCGCGCAGCACGCCGTGTTCGCCTCGTTCGCAGAGGCCCTGCGCGCGGTGGAGTATCTGGAAGAGAATGGGGCGGGCCGCGCCGTGGCCTATGGCCTGGACCTGGTCGCTTCGCCGCCAGCGAGCGAGGTGCTGCACGATGCCGCGCGGGCGCCGGGCGTGCTGGGTATCGCTGCCGATCTCGTTCGCTGTGCGCCTGAGGTTGAGCCGCTCGTGCGCCACCTTTTGGGCAACGTTGTCGTCGTCTCGGAGTTTGCCGCCGCGCAGGAGGTTTTCCACAGCCTGCGCGGCGCGGGGCACGTGGTCACCACCGCGGGCAGGGCGCTGTTTTCCGACGGCGCGCTTGCCGGTGGCGCGGGCGCGGAGGCCGCAGAGCAGCCTTTCGCGCGGCGCATGGAGATCGCCGAGCTCGAGGAGCAGCTAGGCGAACTCCGCCGGCGCCTGCACGAGGCGCAGGCCGAGCTTCGGGAAGCGCAGGAGCGCGTCGCCCGCTGGGCGAGCGCCGCCGCAGAGGCGCGCGAGGAGCTGCAGGCCGCCCAGCAGGCTCACCTTGAGGCCCGCGCGGAGCTTGCTCGGCGCGAGGCCGAGCTGCGCAGGCTCGCCGCGGAGCGGGGGAAGCTTTCCGCCGCGCGCGAGCGTATTGCCAAGCGCCTGCGCGCCACCCAGCAGGAGATGGAGCAGCTTGTCCTGCGCTTTAAGCAACTGCCCGCGCGCGAGGGAGAGAAAACGGGCCTGCGCGAGCGCGAGGAGGAGCTTGCCGCGCTCGAGCGCCGGCGCGATCAAGCGACGCAAGCGCTGAGCGAAGCCCAAGTTGAGCTCGCGGAGCTGCGCGCGCGCCTCTCGGCCACCGAGCGCGAGCTTGAGCGGGCAGCGCACGACAAAAGCCAGGCGGAGCAACGGGCGCGCGAGCTAGCGCAAAGCATGTTAACCTGCGCCGAGCAGCGCGCCCAGGCCGCGCGCGACATCGTTTGCGCGGCGGAGGAGATAGCCTCGCTGCGGCGACGTGCGCGCGAGGTTGCGGGGGAGATCGCCCTCGCCCTCGCCCAGCGCGACGCGGCGCGCGCCGAGGCAGAGGAGGCGGCGCAACGGGCCGCCGCCGCGCGTGAGCGCGTTCCCGAGCTTCAGGCGCGGCTGAGCGAGCTTGAGGTGCGACGCGGGCAGCACGAGGTGCAGCTTGACAATATCAAGCAGCGCCTGGCCGAGGAGTATGAGCTGACCATCGAGGAGGCGGCCCATGTGCCGCTGCCCGAGGACGAGCGCGCGGCGGCGCGCGAGTGCCGGGCGCTGCGCCGCCGGCTTAACGCCATGGGCGAGGTGAACCTTGGCGCAGTCGAGGAGTACGACCGCCTGGCGCAGCGCCACAAGTTCCTTTGCGAGCAGCGGGCAGACTTAGAGCAGGCGCGCGACAAGCTGCGCCGCATTATCGCGGAGATCGACGAGGCCACGCGAACGCAGTTTATGGCTACGTTTAACGCTGTCGCCGAGGCGTTTGAAGAGATCTTCCAGCGGCTGTTCGGCGGCGGGCGCACGAAGCTCGTGCTTACCGACCCCGACAACGTGTTGGAGACAGGGATTGAGATTTTCGCTCAGCTTCCGGGCAAGGCGGAGCAGCCGCTGCTTGCCTTCTCCGGCGGGGAGCGGGCGCTCACGGCAATCTCGCTGCTCTTCGCCATGCTCAAGGCCCGGCCGCTGCCGTTTTGCGTCCTCGATGAGATCGACGCCGCGCTGGACGAGGTCAACACGGAGCGGTTTGCGGAGCTTTTGCGCGAGTTTTCGCAAAACACGCAGTTTATCGTAATCACCCACGCGCGGCGCACGATGGAGGCCTGCGAGACGCTCTACGGGGTAACCATGCAGGAGCCGGGGGTCTCGCTGTGCATCTCCTGCGCGATCGAGGAGGCGGAGGCGATCGCCGAGGGCGAGGGCCCGCGGCGGGTGCGCTCGCCGGCCCATCTCGGCCGCCGCGGCAGCGGGGCGCAGGGCTAGGCCTGCGTGCGGCGTGCCGCTGTTTTCCCCCTCCCTATGCCATGGACCGCAGGCGCCCCTTGTGCCTTTTTCTC
Source organism: uncultured Armatimonadia bacterium (assembly GCA_964565895.1). Classification (GTDB taxonomy): domain Bacteria; phylum Armatimonadota; class Zipacnadia; order UBA1398; family CAZMGT01; genus CAZMGT01. Next base: position 6,316 of record CAZMGT010000040.1, on the reverse strand, counting down.
GGGCGGCGGGCCGGCGCGCACAAATCTCTTGCGCGGGGCTTTTCGCGGCGAAAAAAAGCGTTAATCTAAAGGGGGTTAGCGGAGAGCGCCGGCTGCCGCTTTAGCGTCGCGTCGGCGCACTGCGTGCTAGGGCGGTGGTGTTCATGCAGGAGACGGAGGTCGTCTTCGAAGCGAACGCGGACGACTTTGCTACGAAAGTTCTGGCGACATCGCTGCTGAGGCCGGTGGTCGTCGACTTTTGGGCGCCCTGGTGCGGGCCGTGCCTCGCCTTGGGGCCCATTCTGGAGAGGGTCGTGCGCTCGTTCGGCGGCCGCGCGGCGTTGGCCAAGGTGAACATAGATCAAAATCCCAGTTTGGCCATGCAGTATGGGGTGCGCAGCATTCCCGCGGTAAAGGTGTTCAAAAAGGGGCACGTCGTCGCTGAATTCGTCGGCGCCCTGCCCGAATCCGAAGTGCGCCGGCAGCTTAGCGCCGTTATTCCCTCCGAGGCCGATGACCTCGTCGCCGAAGCCGACGAGCTCGCCGCGCAGGGACAGTGGGAGAAGGCCAAGGAGAAGTATGAGCAGGCCCTTGCCGCCCAGCCCAACCACCCGCGGGCTGCCCTGCGCCTGGCCGAGGCCGCCCTGCGCGAGGGCGACTTTCAGCGCGCCCTGCAGCTCGCCGAGAAGGTGGAGGAGCGCGCGCCGGAGCGCGAGCTGGCGGAAAAGGTCGCCTGCCGCGCGTGGTTTGCCCAGCGCTGCGCCGAGGCCGGCGACCGCGCCGCCTGCGAGCAGCAAGCCGCTGAGCAGCCGGAGAACCTCGAGGCGCGCTTTGCCCTCGCCTGCCGCCTCGTGCTCGACGGCGAGTATGAGCGCGCGCTTGAGGAGTTTCTCGCGCTCGTTAAGGCAGACAGGGACTTTCGCTCCGGCGAGCCGCGCGAGGCCATGGTGCGCATCTTCGCCCTAGTCGGCCAGAACAGCGAGCTGGCGAACAAATATCGCCGGCTCCTCGCCAGCCAGCTCTACAAATAACGCTCGGCGCTACGCCGTGCGCTCAAACGTGAGAAAATCGGCGTAATAGAGAACCTCGCCCGACTCTGCGCGGCAAACGATTTCGTCCGGCAAGAACAAGCCGGCTTCCGCGTGCCAGGACAGCTTAACTTCTGCCCTGCGCCCGCGCCAGGGGACGGTCGCCGTTATCTGGCGAGCAATGCGCCGCCCGCCTTTTTCCTCGATAAAATCCAAGAGCAGGGGAAGCTTGCCTGGCGCCTCGGTCATCACCCAACGCGTAGGGAACTCTCCCGTCTCCTCTCTCCGCTGCCACGCGGAGAACGTCCAGGCAAGGCGCGGCTTCCCCTTATCGTCGCAGAGCGCGATCCCCGCGAGCCGGCCGGGCTCTCCCCCGGCGCCCCACTTGCGCTGCGCGATATTCCTGTGGCCAAGCGTCGCCAGCGGCGGGTGATATTGGCAAGCGACCGGCTCAAGCCAGCTCGTGGCAAGCATAATGCTCGTTACATAGGGGCCGATGGGGGGCGTCTGAAAGCTCCCCAGAGTGTCGCGCAGCGGGCCGGCGGGAAGCGCCATTTGCTCCGCGGCGATGCACCGTCACCTAACAGCCGGCGCCAATGCGTAATCCCCCAGCCGCGCGGAGGCAAAGAACGTGCCGTCTAAAGCATACTTGACGATGGCCACAGGGACGGACGCCCCGAGCTCCTCGTTCGGCGCATACCGCACTTCGTAGAACATTTCGGGCAGAGCGACGGGCCCGTGCAATATCTCGCGTCGTTTGGTGCCATTAGGAAGGTGCAAGTAAGTGATGACAGAGCCCGGCAAAGAAGTTGCCGCGACAAGCCAGCGCGTAACGTTCGTGGGCGAGCGGACTGGCTTGCCACTGTCGTCCACAAACGTAAGCACGGCGGCAGGTGCGCCTTCTCCGTTGTAAAGGACAAGAAACGGACCTTCCCATTGCGCGCGAGCGACTAAACAGCCGAGAAACGCTTCATATCGGCGGTCGAAACGGCCATGGTCCGCAGTCAACGCGCGCGAGTACTCTCGGCTAAACCAAAGGTAGCTGTCGTGCAAATATCGCCCCACCTCTGCAAGATATACGGTGGAGATGGGGAGGGTTCCGTCGAAATAAGATCGCTGCTGAAGTTTGTTCACGGTGATGCTGTTCAAACGCATACGCCCTGGAACCCAGCGCGACAACTTGCCGCCGGCCTCAAACACTGTCGTCCCTACCTCGCCCTTAATGAAGCAAGGCTCGTCTCGCGTTCCCCATCGCCGAGCAATCTGCCACCACCAAGATTGCAGCCCGGCGCGCAAGCGGGCGTAGTAGGCAACGGGCGCCCAGCTTTCCGATGCCACGCACGCCGTCAGCCCAGCACGCACTTCCTGGCCTTCGCGGCAGCAAGTCCCGGCGCTTGCTCCTACAAAGACAAGGGCGTCGTGTGCAAACAGCAGGATCTGGGCGCCGCAACGCTTGGTCCAGAAGAAATTGCCTACGAGGCCGCTAACCGCCGCACTACGGTTGGGGGCAGGGCGCTCTCCGGCTAGGCGGGCCTTGGCCTCTTCTAGCCACTGCGACGGCTGGCTCGCTGCCGGGCCCACGACGAGCCACGGCAAGGCCGAAAGCGCAAACGTGGCGCACGCGCCAGGGCTCATGCGCCGCTACTCCTCCCCGAGCCACGGTCCTTCAAAGCCACCCACCGACTCGCTGCCGCTTGCATCGCAGTTGCAAAGGTTCCAACCGCCACCCTCCATGCGCTCCGCAGCAACATCGGCCTTCAGCCTAAACTCCCAGACAAAATCCTTCCCCATTTCCGCGGCAGCCTCCAGCGACCGCGTCTCCCCCGAGCTTTTCGATACCGTCCCCGGGCAGACACGGACTTCTGTCTCGTGTAGCCCGCTCTTCTGCAGGAAATAAAGCCACCTCGCGCCATTGTAACCAAGGACCACCTTCACGCGGCCCTTATAATAGGGAACAACGTCCGGCCGCGGCTGGGGCACGGGGACCATGCTGTACGATGCCTGCCAGGACGTCTCGCAGCTCCAAAACCACTGCCCTTCCGGCAGAGCTTGTTGTTCATCCTCGGTACGCTTCCAAGGGGCCGTGTACCTAACGTTGCGATATGCGAGGGCTGTCGCGTGAGACAGGCTAGGCGAAACAGGCACATCCGGGCTATGAGCCAGGGCCCAAGCCGATACGCTATTAGAGTCCGATGGCGCTTGAGCATCGCTGTCGGCTACGATACCGGCCGCGTCGTGGCCGGCGTACTTATTGAAAGAAATCGTGTTCCCCTGACCCCAATACCCAAGAGGGGGCTCCTCACAATGCCCGAAAACAACACCCAGGCCTGAAAGGACGATCACGACGATCCCAAACAGTCTCACGTGCATCTCCCCCTACCTTCTCCGCAAAGTGTTCACGACGCTAAGCGCGCCAGAGCGACCAGAATCGCCCGGTGCGCGCGCATCCGAATCGCGGCGCAGAACGGACCGCCGGAGCAGGTTGACAACCTCTTGCTCTCCCTTCTTCGCGGACAGAGCCCCACTCGCGAGCTGAGCCAGACACAGGAGAAAATCTCCGTCCTCAATGTTGCCTTCGCGCTCAGCGGAAGCCGCTATCTCCGCGCACAGCTTGGCAAGCTCCGCGTCGTCACTTCCTTGGACCGCGGCCGTCAACCAGGTGGCTATGTGGCCTACGCGATGCGAAAGTACCGATGGCTGCATTACCGCGCCGCGCTTTTTCGTAGCGCCGGTGGATCCGGTGCTAGAGAGTGGACGCGTCGGCGGGGAACCAGCCGCGAGACCGGTCAACTCGGCATGCGTGACCTCGTCTACGAAAAACCCGGAAACAATGGCGTTCGGACTGAGCTCGCGGTAAATTGAAATGCGCAGCGGTCCACCGGGAACGAGGAACCTTACGTACTTGCCGTTAAAAAAGTCCCCCACGACAGCCGTCAATTGCCCTGCGCTTGTTTTCACGCGGACCGTATATCTTCTATACTGGGGCCAGTCGATTTCAAAGAAGTAAAGCGACGCTACAAATGTCCCCTCAGGAAGCACCGTGTTTAGGTGCAGATTAGGTCCTTTGCCCAGCGGTCGTACCTCGCCGTGGTCGTCGAGTATCGCAGGGCAGTATCCGCCGTCGTTGGGATTATAGAGGGGGCGCTTGTCCTCTCGTTCAAATAGCCTTGCTATCCAGTAGCGCCCGGGTTCTTGGGGGGCATCCGTGGAGACGGTAAAAGGCAACGGCCACCCCCAGCCTTGACAGAGGTGATAACCTGCCATTCCAAAAAGCACGCAGGCGAAGCGGCCATACTTGCCTATCCAATGTCCTCGCGTCTGAGTATCCTCGGGCAGAGCGGCAACGCGGGTGTTTGCTGGCTGGGCAGGGGCGGGGGTTTGCGCTTTGTCGCCTACGGCTTGCTGCTCGGCGGCGGGTGGCGCAGGGGCTTTTTTCTCAGGCGGGTGGAGGAGAAGGGTAAGGCCAAAGCTTGCCCGTTTTTCGCGTTGCAGGGCAGAGCCCGTCAGGCGCTCATAGGTGTCCAGCCAATAGTAGTAGTTTTCCCACTGCCGCCCGTCCAGGCTGCGCACGCCCGTGGGCTTGTCAAACTGCAGAACAATCCTCAGGCCGTCCTCCCGCTCCAGCTCGATGCGCTGGCACGTGGTATCTCGGCGGAGCAGGGGCTTGCCCTTGGTAAACCCCTCGGGCAGCGAAAGCGGCTTGCCCAAACTAACCCAGCTCTCTGGGGCCTCCGCCTGCGCTTGTGTTGCCTGGCTTTGTTCGTCTGTGGCGCCCGTTTGCGCTGCCTTTTGCTTGGCCGCGCGCAGGTAGCGCACAGTGCACCCGCGCCAGTGCTGAATGGGCAGGGTAACGGTCAGCCCGAGCTGGTCCAGCTTAACCTCGCGGTCTTTGGCCCAGACGTCGTAGCGTACAGCAATCCCGCCGGGGACGGGCAAAACGCGCTGCTCGTATTGCGCGCAGGGCACGTCGGGGCCGGGGTGCTCCAGCTCGGCAAAGCCGGCGCGCCCTTTGCTCTTCGTCCAGGGGAAGCCGTCGAGGCGTATCCCCCCGCGCCAGGTTATCGTTTTCTCGTCTTTGGGGCCGGGAAAGTGCTCTTCGGCAAATACGTCCTGGTTCACGCGCGCTTGGCGCGCGCGAATTTTGTAGTTGTTGCGCGAGAGGACGAGGCCGATGTCGAGCAGGTCCTGGTCGGCGTAATGGAGCAGGAAAGCGCCGGAGGGGAGGAAGTAGATGGTCATCTCGCCCAGGCGCGCCGTGGCCAAGTCGCCCTCGGGCAGGTGAAACACGGGCGCAGCCTGCCGCTCCGCAGCGCAAGCCGAGGATAAACACAACGCGCAAATTAACAAACAAGCCCCCACCACGCGCACCCCCGCGGTGTGGGGTTTGACATGGCCACAATAATACCTCGCCCTGCTGCTTGTCAACCAAAAAGCAAGGAGATACACGAATGCGAAAGAAGAAGGCCGGCAGTCACCCAGCTAGCACCGCCGGCCCAGTTTGCTAATCCTCAGCCAAGCTCAGCGCTACCCTCGCTCAACCCACATCGGCGAGCCCCAAGCGATCTCGTTATTCTCCTGGATTACCCGCACGTAGTAGTAGCACACCTTCTCCTTGGGCCGGTCGGCCTCCGTCCAGGTGAGGCGCATCGTCTTGCCCTTGCCCTCCACCGAGTAGACGATGCGGTTGTTGCGGATCACGTCCACGCGGGCGATGGGCGCCGTGCCTGCGATATAGATGTCCAGCTTGGCTGGCTCGCTGCTCTTAAACTGGTCGCCCATAATGTGCTCGCCCATGCGCACATCGAGGAGGATGTTGTCCGTCGCCGCATAGCAGTGGCGCTGGCGCAAGCCGTTGAGAATCGCCAGTCGGCTAATCTCGGGCACGAAGACCATGGTGTAGGAGATGTGCGTGGAGATGTGGTCGGAGCTGGACTCAAACCCCAGCCGATAGCCCTTCTCCAAAGCATTCCAGACGAACCCCGCCGGGCGGTAGCCACCGAGCGAGCTTTTCTCGTCGCCCGTCTTCGGCGCCCCGGGATACTCGTACGACTGCCGGCAGCCCTGGTAGATCTCCACCACGGGCTCGACCTCAGGATCGTTGTCCCGCCAGTCGGTCCCCATGTCTGTGGCGCTCGTATGGCTTGCGCAAATGCCCTTATAGCGGCGGAGGTACTCGTAGAGCATGGGCGTGTCCTCGTCGCTAATGCGGTTGGGCTTTTTGCCGGTAAGGTCCCTCAGACGGGGAAGCGTGCGCACGCCGCGCTGGGCGAAGATCGGGTTGCGATGGCCGTCCGGATAGCGCACGCTGC
>CAZMGT010000039.1:0-36286 GCA_964565895.1 uncultured Armatimonadia bacterium | reverse complement strand
GCCTTCTTGGGCTGCGCTACGTTGCGATCGATGATAAACGCGATGCTTGCCGTCTGGATGCGCCCGCGATGGTCCGGGGCGGTAATTTCCACAACGTAGTTGCCCGAGGGCAGGGCCTGCCCGCGCCCCGGCCCGCGAAACACCAACTGCAGCGTGCTCTCGTGGGGGTAAAACACCGCTTGGGGCTTGGCCTTTGCCCCGTTTACCTTAATGCGCATCTTTTGCCAGTCTACCCCGCTGCCCTGATCCTCAACCTTCACCTGGAGGATCACCGGCGGCTCGGCCCCCAGCGGGCCCGGGGCAACGACATCCTCGTGGTCCAGCCCGCCCACGGCGTTCATCACGGGGAGCTGGAACGGCTTAAACTCAAGCTGCCTTGTCCCCGCGTAGGGGATGAAGATATAGGCGTCCTTGAAAAACGGCGGCCCGGTGTCGATCTCATTCGGCTTGAGGGCATACAGCGAGCTGTCCCCGCCGAGGATGTAGATCGCCCCGCCGGCCACGGCGATGGAGCTGGCCACTTCCTCCTGGAACTTGCGCTCGCGCACGGTGCGCACCACCGGCCCGCCATAGCCAATTTCCTCGTCGCCGATGATGTCGCCGATGTCCTCGCCAAACCGGCCGCCGCGGCGCCCGCTCAGCGTGTCGCCATAGTAGCCCTCGCGTTCGTAGCCCTCATCCTCGGGATAGGCACCCTCTTCCTCCTCTTCCTCCGTGCCATATCTCCGCTCGGCCATGGTGAGCTTCTTTTTCACCGGCCGCGGGGGAACCTTATAGTCCCACACACGCTTGCGGCCTGTCTTGGCGTCGATGCCCACGACCACGCCGCCCTCTGCGGCGACGTAGACGACATCGCCCGCGATCACCGGCGAGGAGCGGATGGGATAGCGCACGTTATAGCGCCAAACCGTGTCGCCCGTGCCCGCGCGCACGCAGTAGAGCCAGCCGTCGGTCGAGCCTACGTAGACCAGGCCATTGGCTACCGCGGGGCTGCTTACCACAATGCCCCGGGTCTTGAGCACCCAGCGCACGGCGCCCGTGTTCGCCATATATGCCGTAACGCGGTTGAGGTTAGGCACGAGGACCTTGTCCGAGGTGGCCACCGGCGTCCCCATGCTGTTAAACGGCAGGTCCTTGCGCCACTTCTGCGCGACCTTCGTGTTCAGGTGATACAGGGCATATACCGCGCGGTCGGAGACGACGAACAAAATGCCGTTGGCATAGGCCGGCGAGGCCTTAACCTTCCCCGCCGTGCGATAGGTCCAGCGCTGAGTGCCGGACTCCGCGCTAATCGCGTGGACCATGTTCGCGTTGCAGCCGACGTAGACCGTGCCGTTGACGACAAGCGGCGTGGACTCTACCGGCCCCTTCGCGGGATACTTCCAGTGCAGCCCGCCGTTTTCGCACTCCAGGGAGTATACCCGGCCATCTTGGCAGCCGAAGTAGAGCCTGCCGTTGTCCAACGTGAGCGAGGAGTGGATATCATCGCCCGCTTCGTACTTCCACTTTAGCTCGCCGGTGTCCAAGTTCAGCGCGTAAACGGTGCTCCCCGCGGCGAAATAGGCCGTCGTCTCGTCAACCGCCGGCGAGGACGGGTTAAAGTCCTCATAGGGCGGATCCGGGGTAAACACCCAGCTCAGGGAAAGATTCGGACCCACCGGGCCATCGGCGACGCCTCTGCGCGCGAGGTCGCCCTTAAACGTGGCCCACTGGCCCGCGGCAAACGCCGCACCGCCCATGGCGAGCACCACGAGAATCACCCAAACCAAAGTGCTCAGGCGCTTCATCGTTGGTCCCTCCCTCAGCCCACGCCGGGCAACACGCACCCCGCACGGGCCGATGGCACGCTGTGCACCGCGCACCATCTGCTCAAATATTTCTGCGCTATGCGGCAAACATCCTTTCTACTAACGTTCGACGGAGCGCCGAGGTAGTGCGTTCCCGTAACATTTTCTAGCGCCACGCCCAGCGCCAGAGCTCGCGCTACCCGTGCCGCGCGCGCCGCTGACCGCTGTTCGCCCAGCTCGCGCTCCAGCCGCACGCGCCGCCGCGCGCGGGCAATGTCGCCCTCGCTCGGGCCGCGCCGCAGCTCCTCCAACACCGCTTGCACGCCAGCGAGCGCCTCGCGCCCGTGCCCGGGCTCTACCGCGGCCCAAATGGAAAGGTGGCTGCGGCTGCGCGCGGGGTCCCACTGCGCGCCCACGCGATAGGCCAGGCGCCGCCGGTGCCTTAGCTCGCGAAACAAAAGGCCGGAATTCCCCGCCCCGAGCAGCGCCCGAACCACAGCGAATACGGGCTCGTCGGGAGAATCCCACGGCGGGCCGGCAAACGTGAGCAAAAGCCACTCCGTGGCCCCCGCGTGGCGATAGGGCACGGCGCTAAACCGCGGCGAGACGGCCGGCCACTTCGGCGCAGGCCCCGCGGGCAACGAGGCAAGCCTCAGCGCCTCCCCTGCCCTGCGCGCAATGTCCGCCCGCCCAACAACGGCCGCCCCGCACCGCCTCCCGCAGAGCACCGCGCGATACGCCTCCGCCGTAGCTGGCCGCAGAGCGAGCCGAAACATCGCAGCCAGGGCCACGCAGTGCACCTCGTCCACGACATCAAGCGGGGCCCGGGTTCCCTCGCCCGCGGCAACCTCCTCGGGCAGCGCCCGAACGAGCTCGCCCAAGGCGCGGGCAACCCCGGGCAGGCGCTCCTCGAGCCCCGCGGCGCAGAGGACCAAGCTCTCCGGCCGCTTCTCGATGGCCAGCTCCCCGCCCAGGGCCTCGATCGCCTGCGCCGCAGAGGCGCAGCGCGCTGTGCGCCAGCCGCGCGCGGGGAACACCTCAGGCGGGCCGACCCACCCCTCGGGCACGGCGAAAGCCACGGCCACCGCGCCAGCAGCCCCTTGCCCCGCGCCAAGCAGGGCAAGGCGCGCGCCATTGTCGAGCAAAGCGACATTGGGCCCAACGGCAAGCCCAGCGTTAGCGCAGGCAAGGCAAAAAAGACAAAGCCAAGCGCAGCTACAGTTTCTCGTGGGCACGGAGATCTCCGCGCTGGCGCAGGGCGGGCGTTTTCGCCGCCCGCTAGCGCTCGCCCGCAGCCGCGGGCTGAGCTTCGCCGGCCTTCTCGCCCGCGGGGGCGGCAGGCACGCTCTCCTCCGCCGCCGGCGCGCCGCCCGCCTTTTGCGCTGTTGTCTTGGGCACCCCCGTCAGCCGGCTGCGAATTTTCTCCAGCAGCGCGGTAAACGCCGGGTCGCCGGGGCGCAGCTTAAGCGCCTCTTGAATGGCCACATAGGCCGCGTGCACACGCCCCATCTCGTTGAGCGTTTGCGCGCGCTCGAACTTAATCTGCGCCAGCGGCCCCTCCGGAGGCAAACCCTCCTGCAGGGCCTCGGCCGCCTGCAGCGCGGTTAGCGACGCCTGGTAGCGCCCCACATGGCGATATGACACAGCGAGAGCGATCTGCGCGTCTAGATAGCTCGGGTTAAGCGAGAGTGCCTGGTTGAACTGGTCGATCGCTTCCTGGTGGTAGTTGTCCCTGGCATAGGCCATGCCCATGAGATAGTGGATCTCCGCGCGCTCGGCGCCCACGCGCACCACGCCGGAGACGGGGATGTGCTCGAGCGCGGAGTGGAACGTGCGCACGGCGGCGCTCCAGGACTGCATGTCCAGGTAAGCCCGGCCGAGCAGTTTCCACGCCTTAACGTAGTTGGGGACGAGGTCCACGGCCTGGATAAACTCGTGCGCCGCCTCGTTGGGCTGCCCCGCCTTCAGCAGGGCGTAGCCATAGGAGGTATGCGTCTCGGCCATGTGCGGGGCGAGGCGCACGGCGTCGCGCCCGGCCTTTAGCGCTTCGTCGAACTTGCCCAGCTCTGCCTTAACCTCGGCGAGATAGGCCAGGGTCAGCGGGTCGTCGGCATAGAGCTGCAGGGACTTGGTAAGGTGTCCCTCCGCCTCCTGCAGCTTGTCCGGCGCGCCTCCCTCGCGCTGCCATTCCAGCAGGGCGACGCGCCCCAGGTTGCGCTCCGCCTCGGCGTAGTTCTCCACCGAGCGCAGGCTGGGGTGCGCCTGGGGATCGTTGGCCGCGCTGACGTAGATCTCAATGGCCTTGGTCAGCGCCTCGCGCGCGTCTTGGAACGTCTTTGGCTCAAACCCGCGCTCTGGGTCGGGGAAATAGATCTCGTCCATCAACGTATAAAGCACGCCGCGAGCGTTTAGCGCCGGGGCGAAGTCGGCGTTGATCTCCAGGATGTCGTCGATCATCCGGTCCGCCTCTTCCAGCTCGCGATAGGGGTCTTGGATGTCGCCCTTATAGCGCACGCGCTCCTCGGCTTCGGCAAGCATCTCGCGGACGATCGCTGTCTGCACATCGAGGTCGTTTGGGTTGCCGCCGAACGCATCGCGCAGGGCGTTGCGGTAGGCGTTGCGGGCGTCGATGTGCCGCCCCGCTCTGCTAAACGCCTCGCCCTGAAGCTTGAAGATCTCCGGCCACATGGCCTCTTCCTCGACGAACTTGGCCACGCGGCTGTAGTCCTCGGCGAGCTCCTCCTCGGTAATCTCGCCCGCGCGGCGGCGCCCCGCGGCCTTCTCCACGTCAATGCGATAGCGCGTGCTGCGATAGTCGAGAATGATGCGGTGGAGCTTGTCCACCTCCGCCGCCGTGTCGTCGTAGCGCTTAAGCTCGAGATAGCACTTGGCGCGGCAGTACCGGGCGCTGGCGAAGTTATGGTCCAAGTCCAAGGCGTGGTCGAACGCGGCAATCGCCGCGACCCAGTCGCGCTTGGCCATCAGCGTGCGGCCGAGGGCTTCGTAGACATCGGGCCGGTCGGCGCGCGCGGCGATGGCCAGCTCCTTGTTAAACTCCTCCTCCGCCTTGTCGTACTCCGCGCGGCGGAGGTAAATCTGGCCCAGGTAGTAGTGCGCCCCAGGCAGCCGCGGCCCGAGCTCCGCAGCGCGCCGAAGGCATTTTGCCGCCTCGTCTAAAGCCTCCGGGTCGTCCTCCTGCACGCCCTTTTGATATAGCGCCAGGCCCAGGTTAAAGTGCGCCGAGACAAACTCCGGGGCCATATTTATTGCCTCGCGAAACGCGGCGATCGCCGTGTCCCAGTCCTCGTTGTTCAGCGCCGTAACACCCTCGGCCATCTTGTCGTCGATCGGCGCGCAAAGGCCGACTTGGCACAGGAGCGCCAGCGCCGCAACACTGCCCGCCAATAACAAAAGCGCCGATGATTTCAACATGCGCAGACCTCCACTTCGGGCCCGCCGCAACGGGGCTTGGTGTGCGCTCTTGCCGTCATTGTATCGTTTTCTACCTCATTTCCGCCAGAAGTTCCTTCACCGCCTCAAGCAAAACACCCTCGCACTCCGGAGCGAGCATCGTTGGCCTGTCGTAAAACTTATACGCCTGCTCTACCTCATAGCCCCCTTCGCCAAACGCCTGGGCCGTGGGAACATAGCCCACGCAGCCGTTTGTCGTCCCACATACAATGGTCTGGGCGAACGGCGAGGTTCGGTCGATCTCCAGTTGATACTCGACAAAAACCTCGCCGGACAGCCCGACAACAGCCAGCTCGCCCAAGCGCAGAGCGTGGATCTCAAACCGTTCCGGCTCGCGCCGCGCCCCCGCGCGCACGAGGCGGAGGACCTCCTCGGCCCACTGCACATAGGCCTCGGCCCAACGTATCCGGCCCGGCTTGCCCGCGGCGCGGGCGTCGCGCAGGGTCTTGCGCGCGACCTCGAGCTGGCCCTGGGCCTCGGCCTCGCTGGGCAGCGGCTGCGCGGGCAAGCCAATGACCCTGCGCTTGGCCCCCAGGGGCAAGGCCTTGCCCGGGGCCGCGCCCGAGCAAATCTCCGCCGCCGCCGCGCCCACGATTCGCCCGTTTTCCTCGAGCAACGCCTCGCGGTCGCCCCGGCGATTGCAGTTTACGTTGCCGCAGCAGCCTGTGGTCACCAGGGCAATTACTTCGTTCCCCAATTTTCGACGAATAAACCGCGCTGCGGCTCCGCACCACTCCGCACTGACCGCATAGCTCTCCGCCCCGAGCGTCACGGGGTGCGCGGCGTGAACGGCGAACACCGCCGCCGGCGCTCCATCGCGCAGCACGCACAAGGCGTCCACATGGTCGGCATATGGACCCTCGGGGTTTACCCCCAGGCGAAATGTCCCGTCAGGCTGGCGCTCGCGGCGATTGGCGCCGATGCGCACGCCGTGCTTCCTTCCCCAGGCCAGCGCGCACGGCGCGCGGCGCTCCCACGCCCGGCGCACCGTGGCGGCCACGGTCTTCAGCGTCCGCTGAACATACTCGCGCTGCGGCTGGCCCATTCCGCGCAGAGGAGCGACCGCGGGGCCGTTGTGCGTGTGCGTGGCGCAAATCATGAGCGCTTCCTCGGCGATGGCCGTAGCCTGGGCGACGGCGGCGCGTATTTCCGCGACTTGCTCGAAGCTCAGCCCAAGCAAGTCAACGACGACCAGGCCCAGCGCTTGCCCCGCGCCCTCGACGACCAGCGCGCGGGCATAGAGGTCGTCGCGAATTGCGCTGCAGGCGTGGTCGCGGCTAGCAAAGCCGCTCATCTCCGTGCCCAGAGGCGGGGTAATTTTCGCCTCCGCGGCTCCCGCGAGAACTTCCTGCGCCATGTTTACATCTCCCCCAAGTGGTGCATGGTCAGAGCGCAGGCGACGATCGCCGCCGTCTCGCTGCGCAGGGTGCGCGGGCCGAGGCTGGCCAGCGCGGCTCCCGCGCGGCGCAGGTCCTCCAGCTCCTGCCGGTCAAAGCCCCCCTCCGGCCCAACCACGAGCAACACCGGCCCCTGCTCCACTGGGCCCAGGGCCGCCTCGAGCTTCTCCTGGCCCTCGCTCGCGAAAGCGACGGCGCGCTCCGCCCCACGCACCTCGGCGAGCAGCTCGCCCAGGGGCACAACGTCGCGCACGCGCAGCGGCTTTGCCCGTTCGCACTGCTTCTGCGCTTCGGCGGCAATGCGCTGCCAGCGTTGCACCCGCTGCATTCGCCGCTCGGCCTCAAGCCGCACCACCGTGCGCTTGGTCACCAACGGCACGAGCTCGGCCACTCCCAGCTCCGACGCCGCGCGCACGATAAGGTCCATGCGCTGGCCCTTGGGAATGGCCTGCGCGAGAACGACTTTTGCCCGCGGCTCGGGAACGGGCCCCTCGCGGCGGAAAACGCGCGCGCGAACCTCGCCCGGGGCCACGGAGACGATCTCCGCGCTTGCCCGCGTGCCGTCGGGCAGAAGCACGTCGAGCACGTCGCCTACGCCGAGGCGCAGCACAGTCACGATGTGCCGCACGTCGCGGCCGGTGAGCCGAATGTCGTCTCCGCGGACCGCCGATGGGGGGACGGGAAACCTGGGCACGAGAGCCACCCGCAGCTTGCGCGCCGGCTAGCGCCAGACGAAATTACAGCAAAAGGCCGGAATGAGCTGGCCCTCGATCACTGCCGCAGCGGCCAGGAGGCCGGCCACCAAAACAGCGCTGCGCAACACCGCGGGCTCGCTCACCCGGCCCATGCTCGCCCTGTGCAGTTGCTCCGCATTCCCCGCCCGGGCAAACAATACCTCCGCGTGCTCAAACCCCACCGCGGCGGCGAGCAAAATGGCCGCGAGCTCGATTACCCCGTGCGGCGCGGTAATGCGCACGAACTTGACAAAGCCGATCTCCGGCGAAAGGCTGGAGGCCAAAGCGACCGCCCCAAACAGCCCGCCATTGGCCAATGTCGTTAGCGCGGGGACGAGCACAGCGATGGTCAGCCCCTCGCGAATGCCCCCCGCGGGCAAGTCATCCAGCCGGCGGTCGAAGATGCGAAACACCGTGCGCCGGCGACGGGCCATCCCCCGGCAGAGCGCGGCATACCACGAGCTTTTGGCGCGCATTTTCAGCTCCAGCGCGCAGCCCAGCGGCCCGAGGAACATGACCACCGCGGCGCAGGCGAGGTTGTTGACCATGATCACCAGCCACTCCGGCGCGGCCTGGGCGATGTCCATTTTCCACCCGATCAGCAACTTAGCCAGGCCCAGCCCGCCCGTGGCCACAGCCCCGGGGTTGCACAGGGCAAGCGCCGCCCCCAGGCCCACCGCGGCCGCTGCCGAGCCGAAAAAATACGCTGCCGCGCGCGCCAGCGAGCGCCGGCTCAGCGCGGTGCCATATTCGCGGGCATCGCCGAGCGGCTCGCTACTCAACGCGATACTCCTCTACTTCCACACGCACCTCGGGGCCGTATAGCGTGAGATCCCACAGCCCAGCGACATCGGTTAGGGCAAAGGTAATGTGCGTGGCGTCTGCCGGCCGGCCGGAGCGCGTGGGGTCTACGGCGACCCAGCGGCCGACAAAGCTCTGCGCCCAGGCGTGCAGGTAAAACGCCCCGTGCGAGTAAACGACGCCGCAGCACAAGCGCGTGGGCAGCCCCACGGCGCGGGCCAGCGCGGCATAAAGCGCCGCATAGTCGCGGCACACGCCGACGCCGGAGCGCAGGATCTCGTCCGCACGGCGGGGGACCTGCGCCGTGTCGCTATAGCGCAGCTTTTCGTCAACAAAGCGGCAGAGCTTCGCCGCGGCGAGCGCGGCGTTGCTCTCCCCAGCGAGCGCCTCCTCCGCCGCGCGGCGAATCTCCTCGCTGTCGCACGTGAGATAGGCCGTGGGCGAAAGCGCCTCGGCGAGCTCCGGCGCGGCAATGGGCAGTTGTGGGGCGTCCTGCACTTCGCGCACATCCTGCGCTTTGACCTCAACCAGCGACCAATTCTCCCCGCGCTGTAAAACCTTCTGCCGGCCCTCGATCTCCGGCATTTTCTGCGGGTCGATGCCAAACACTTTCGCGCGCAGGTAGACCACGCGCGAGGGCGCGGCGATCTCCTTGCCGCCCTTGATCGTCGAGGGGATGGCCAGCTCGAGCCACTGCAAATAGTCGTCCGTGCCCAGGTCGCGCGCCTGGAGCTTTTCCTGGGGCTCGAGCTTAATGCCGAACGCGCCGTAGCCGCACTTAATCTTCTCGTTTTCGTCCAGCTCCAGGATATACTTGCCCACCGTGCCCGAGCCGCGGATAAGCACCGTGCCCTTCCAATCCTCGTCGGTATAGAACTCGCCGCAGTCGAGTTTTAGCGTAAGAATGTTGAAGTAGGTAAACTTTCGCGGCTGCTTGGGCGGGCCGGTGAGTAAAAACGAAAGATCCGCGACGACCTTCTCCCCCTGCTCTGCGGACAGCGTCTCCTCGGTCTCCCCCTCCGGTGTCGTTAGGACGTAGGTTATCGTGTCCCCTTGCGCCCGCGCTTCGGTGCGGATTGTTTTTCCTCCGGAGCGATAGATGGCTTCTAGCCGGCGCAGGGCAAAGTCGTCCGGCGCAGCCCACTGCCGAATGTCATAGAGCAGCTCGCTCGCCTCGTCGCTGCCCAGCCGGGCGTAGGTCATCGCGCGCATATAGACGAGCTTCTCCCCGCCCTCCTCCTGCTCGCCTACTTGAAGCACGGCATAGCCAATTTTTTTCTTGAGCATATACACGCCAAACCACTGCTCGGCGTCGACAATGGGCCTTGCCCGCGCGCAGCCACAGGCCACCTGCGCCAAGCTGAGGCAAAGCAGCGCCCAACACATCGCCGCGCTCGACCTACTTCGGCTCATCGGCTTGCCCTTCTCCCTTGCTCGTCCCCTCGGGCAGCTCGACGATCTTGCCCCCGATGGTTATCGCAAACCGCGGCCCGGGGTGAATCCCCGGCCGCTCCTCAAGCAATATCATATCGTTTGTCGCTCCCCCCTGCAGCACGTTGGCGCCCTGGGCAGAGTCGGGGAAGACGAACGACGTGGGCAAGCTGTCCGCCTCAGGGTCGTCCGGCACGTAGAGGTTTGTGGGGTGGACGAAGTCCTTGATCAGCTCCACCCAAAAGTAGGGGTCCTCGCGCGCTTTGCCTAAGGCGTCCTCCCGGCGCGGGAGCAGGCCCCCGCGCAGCTTGGCATAGTCCACAAGCGCCCGGGCGACGGCTTTAAGCCGGTCGCAGGTAATAATGCGCCGCCGCTCCTCCTCCGTGCCCAGCTCGAAAAAGCGCAGCTCGGGGCCGGTGGTTACCACGACGATCTTCCCGTCGGGCGAGGGGGCAAGCTGCAGCTCCTGCATCGGGTCCACGGGCTTGGACCAGGCGAGCTTAAGCTTTCTTATCTCTCCCCCAGCAACGGGCGCGAAGAGCAGGGCAAAGCGTTCCTCGGGCGCGGCGCGAAAGTTTAGCCGCACGCAAACCACCGCTTGCCCGCCGGCGACCCATGTGGGGATATAGTGCGCCTCGCCCTGCTTGCCCACGACGAGCGCCCGCGGCGCCCCGCCGTCGGTGGGCACGAGCCAAATGTCGCGCGCCGCGCGGCGCTTTGCCTCCTCGGTAACCAGCTCTACGGCAAGCCAGCACTCGTCCGGCGACCAGGCGATGCGCCCGATGCGGTCCACGTTCTCGGGCAGCGTGAGCCGGCGAGGTTTCCCCTGTTCCATATCGAGCAGCCACAGCCCCATGCGCACCATGGGCCGGCCCCCGCGGCCCGTCTCCTTGGTATACGCCCAATAGGCCAACGCGGCCCCCGAGGGCGACCACGCCGCCTCGCGCGGGGGAAAGTTCGTCGGCCACCAGTAGACCTCGCGATACCCTGTCCCGTCCGGCCCAATGGCGCAGGCGCGCACCCCCGTCCTCTTCTCCCCGGGCGTGCCGGGCATAACGAAACGCAAAAAGGCGATCTCCTTGCCCGTGCGCCGCCATTTCGGGTCAAACGCGTCGCCGCGGGCGAAAACCAAGCGCTCGCGCCTGCCGTCCACGCTGGCCACGACCAGGTCGCCCTGGTTGCGGAGCGGGCGCGTTACGCGGATATAGCACAGCTCCGAGCCGTCCGGGCTGAAGCACGGCGAGGTGCACTTGCCCTGCTCGCCGACCATTCGCGTGAGCATCGTTTGCATGTCTAAGAGCCAGATCGTTTGGTGGGTAAAGTCGCGCCCGACGTAGCGCCGCTCGACGAAGGCAATGGCCGTGCCCTGGGGGTTCCAAGCGACGCTTACCCGCTCGCCGGAGACGAGCGCCGCGCTGCGCACCACGGCGCAGGGCAGCTCCTGCGCGGGCGCGGCGCAGAGGGAAAGGGCAAGGACGAGCCACAGGGGCATGGGCGGACACCTCGCGCTGTGTTCGGTCAAGGAGTTTTTCTGTGCCTGCCGAAGTCCTCCTTTGCAGCAACTCGCGGGAGGTCGGGAGCATGGCGGAGGACCCGTGGGTGAGGCTCAAGCGACTGCTCGACACGACCTATGGCCGAGGCCCGCGGCTGCGCCTGTTCCGCGCCCCCGGGCGGGTGAACCTCATCGGCGAGCACACCGACTACAACGGCGGCTTCGTCCTCCCCTGCGCTTTGGAAATGGACTTTCGCGTGGCCATTCGCCCGAACACCGAGCGCGGGCTGTGCCGAATAATCGCCGCGGACCTCGCCGACCGCGACTCGTTTCGCGTGCGCAGCCCGCGGCGCTCCGAGCGCCGGCAGTGGGTAAACTATGTGCGCGGGGTGGTTTGGGCGCTGGCGGACGCGGGCTATCGCTTCGGCTCGTTCGACGCCGCGCTGAGCAGCGACGTCCCCCAGGGCTCGGGGCTCAGCTCGTCGGCGGCGATGGAGGTCGCCGTGGGCTATGCCATCGCCCAAACGTTCGGCTTGGACATCGACCTTAAGACCCTTGCCGTGCTCTGCCGCAGGGCGGAGAACGAGTTCGTCGGCGTCCCCTGTGGGATTATGGACCAATACATCGCATGCCTGGCCCGGCGCGACTGCGCGCTCTTTTTAGACTGCCGCACGCTCGAGCACGAGCACGTGCCGCTGTTTGGCGAGGAGTTTCGGCTCGTCGTCTTAGACACGGCAAAGCAGCGCACCCTCGCCGCCTCGAAGTACGAGGAGCGGCTTAGCGAGTGCCAGCGCGCGGCGCAGGCCATCGCCCAGCGCTACCCCGAGGTGCGCGAGCTGCGCGATGTTACCCCGGAGATGCTCGCCGCCATGGAGGGAGAGCTGGAGGACGTTCTTCTGCGCCGGACGCGGCACGTGGTCAGCGAGAACAGCCGCGTGCTGCGCGCGCGGGAGGTGCTTGCCGCGGGCGACATGCGGGCGTTTGGCGAGCTGCTCAACGCCTCGCACGAAAGCCTGCGCGCAGACTACGAGGTGAGCTGCGCGGAGCTTGACGCCATCGTGGACATCGCTCGCGGCGTAGACGGCGTCCTCGGCGCGCGGATGACGGGCGCGGGGTTCGGCGGCTGCGCCATCGCCATCGTTCGCGCGGAGCAGGTGGGGGAGCTGGAGCGCGCGGTGCGCGAGCAATACCCCGCGCGCACGGGGCTCAGCCCGCGGGTCTACGTTTCCCGTGCGGCGCCGGGGGCGAGCGAGGTTAGCCTGGCCTAGCGCGAAGGACACCGCCTCGCCGGCGCTGCGGCGCCGCGGGGGTGCAGTGAGGGGCGAGAGGCAGATGAGCAAGCGCCGCAAAATATCGCTCGGAACCATTGCTTTGGGAGCGATAATCGCCGCCCTGCTGCTTTCCGTAGCCGCCCCCTGCCAGCAGTGGCTCAGCCCAGACTGGGGCAGCAAAGAGCCCCAGTTTCCCCCAGGGTCGCTTTATTGGCACAAGAACAAGTTCAAAACCTGCCCCATCCTCTACCGCACCGTGCTCACGCTTCCCGACAAGCCCATCGCCCGCGCCGGGGCCTACCTCGACCTCGACTGGTACGCCTACGTCTACGTCAACGGCCAGCTCGTGAAAACGTGGATGCGCCCCAGCGAGGACAAGCCCCACGGGCACATCCCGCTGGACCTCACCCCATATCTCCGCCCGGGGAAAAACGTCATCGTAATTAGCGCGACAAGCGGCGGGCTTGCCCTAAACGGCCTGGTGCAGTTTGCCGACGGCACGAGCCAGCCCATCCTCTCCCGCGCCGAACGGTGGCGCGTGCAAAAGTTTCCGCCGCTGACCAACGTCGAGCTTCACCCCTGCCAAAAGCCCGAGTTCGACGACTCCCAATGGTTCGCCGTGGCCGGGCGCGAGTTTTCTACAAAACCGCCGGATCTCGTCGCCATCTGCGCCCCCGCGGAGCTTGAGCGCATGGACAAAACGATCGCCGAGGCCCAGTGGCGGCTGGAGCTGCTTGCGCAAAAGGGCATTGTTGTTGACGACTGGGAGGCGTTTGGCTTCGCCGGCGCATATCGCCTGCCCCAGTGGATAACCGATACCGCGGCGCGCGCGCTGAAGCTCGTCGGCCCCGCCTCAGACGCCCTAGCCAAGGCGCGCGAGCAGCCCCTGCGCGCGGCAGGCAAAGCGGACGGCGAGCCAGGGCGCAGGCACCGCGCCGCGGCGCGCGCCGTGGGCCAGCTTGCGGATATGACCGAGGCGCTAACGCTTTATGTCCGCGCGCTTGACGAGTCGAACAACTACGCCAACCACCTCGTCGCCCTGCGCCTGCTCGGCGAGGAGCAGGGGCTTGCCCGGCTCCAGCAGGCGGCCCACGCCGCGCGCCAGGTGCTCCCCCGGGCGCGGGCGGAGCTGGAGAAGCTCCGCGGGGCCGAGGCCCTGCGCCTCCTGCAACCAGTTGTGCGCAGGCTCAAGCAGGCCAAAGCGGGGCTTGTCGTCAACGACCTCAACACCGCGGTGAGCAACCCGTTTGGGTGGATCGATACCCCGCGCCTGCTCGACAGCAACCCCACGGAGTGGGGGGTTAACATTAACCCGCCTACGCTCTCGTGGAAGATGAACCTAGACGGCAAGTGGCGCTTTCGCACGGATCCCGAAAACGTGGGGCTTGAGGAAGCGCGGCATACGTTTGGCTATAACATCGAAAACCAGTGGCAGGAGCTAAACGTGCCGGGAAGCTGGGAGCGGCAAGGGATTATCGAGCCCAACCCCAAGGCCACCGCGCAAAGCCCCTATCCCGGCGTTAACGAAGGCACCGACGGCCCCTACAACGGCTTCGCCTGGTATCGCAAAACGCTGAAGATCCCCGAGGAATGGGCGGGCAACGACCTTGAGCTATACATTAGCGCCGTTGACGACTGGGACTGGGCGTATTTCAACGGCAAGCAAATCGGGCACACCGGCGCGAAGACCAAGCGCTGGTGGGCCGTCCCGCGGCAATACAAGATCCCCAAGGAGCTGGTGCACTTCGGGGGCTACAACGCCATTGCTTTGCGCGTTTACGACTGCCGCGGGACGTCGCTCGTGGGGCATATTGAGCTGCGCTGCCCGGCGCTGAAGGACGCCTTTGAAAAACGCGCGGCAGAGCAAGCGCCGCGGACGAAAATTTACCTCAGCCCCCTCTCCCCGGCGGCCCTGCTAACCGTGGGCGGCACGGAGCTTACCCTGTGGGGCTGGGGCGCGCGGGGAAGCAAGGGCCCCACGCACGCCGTGATGTTCTTAGGGGGCCAGCAGGTGGCGCGCAAAATCACCGGCGCGCTGAGCATCTACGACGTGCAAAAGGACGGCCCTCTTTCGGAAAACTGGCTGTTGCTTTGGCTAGAGAGCGCGCCTGGGCTGCGCGACCTACCCATTGAGCTGGTGTTCGTCGACGCGCCAAAGCTCATCACCGCCAACGTGGACCAGCGCGGGGTATCTCAACTTACCGTGCGCTTTGCGCAGGCCGGGGCGCAGGTATTCGCCATTCGCCCGCTGCGGGGCAAGGTGGGCAAGTTCCCCGGGCACCTTTCGCCGGAGCAGCTCAAGCGCCTGCGCTTTTGGTCGCGCGCTTGCCTCGCCTATCCCACAAGCTACACCGAGGTAGAGCGGCCCGCGCGCGACGGCCCTAAGGCGTTGGACGTGGTAGACGTTTACAACTACCGCATTTTCCGCGACGCCTGGGGCACAGAGCCCCTGCGCATTGCCCCCCTACCCCCGCTGGCGAGCTTTGCCCTGCGCACGAACTATCCCGGCGTGCGCGTGCCCGAAGAAGTTCGCCGGCTGGAGTACGACATGGGCGAGTGGGGGGAGTTTCGCGCCTGCTTGGGGCGGGAGTATATCCGCTATCGCATCCCGCGGCAGCGCTTTCCGCGGTTTGGCGGGTTCACCTCGTTCTGCTTCAGCGGGGTAGATATCGGCGTGCCGGGGAACATTAAGGAGATCGAGGCCGTGGCCGCCACGGGGGCAAACAGCTACCGCCCGCAGCACAACCAGCGCGGCGAGGCCGCCAAGCGCATGGTCGCATGGTGTGTCGAGCGGGGCATTCAGCACTGCTTTAACATCGACAACCGCTTGGGGAACAGCGAGCAAGTCTACGAGCACTATCGCACGATCGCCCAGTGGTGTAAGGACTACCCCGCGGAGCTGGTCGCCTATGACCTAATCAACGAGCCGGCGAACATGCCCCCCGATCGCTACAACCCAGTGGTGAAAAAACTCACCGAGATCATTCGCAGCATTGACAAAAAGCATCT
This sequence comes from uncultured Armatimonadia bacterium, assembly GCA_964565895.1. GTDB lineage: Bacteria > Armatimonadota > Zipacnadia > UBA1398 > CAZMGT01 > CAZMGT01. Next base: position 20,893 of record CAZMGT010000039.1, on the reverse strand, counting down.
CATCTATATCGAGACCCCGCACAGCTTCGCCTCGGTAGACCAATTCGTGAACCTCGAGGTTACCGGCGACCCGCTCACCGTATACAGCTTCCACGACTACGACTATCGCCTGCCCCCGCGCTGGCCCAACCTACAAAACGACATCCGCAACATCGTGGAGCACTGGCTGCCCGCGATTAAGTTCAGCATCGAGCACCATGTGCCCATTCACCTGGGGGAGTTCGGGGGATTTGAGCAGACGAAAAACGACCCGTTTAACAACCGCTGCGCGGAGACGATGATGCTCGACTTCTTCAAGCTGTTCGACCAGTTCCGCTGGCACTGGCACTATTATTCGCTGCGGGGCACCGTCCGCCCCCAGCCCGATGGCAGCTTGCGCGAATCGTACGTGGAAAAAGCGCACCGGCGCTATTTCGCTCGGGGAACGTTTAACCGCTGGACGCTCCCCCTAAAGCCCATCGGGGGCTAGCTGTCGGAGGCGTCCTCCGCGCGGTCGGAGTTTTCCGCGGGGGGCTTTCCGGCGATCGCCCGGGCGACGGTCTCCGCGAGCTGCTCGATACGATAGGGCTTTTGCACATAGCCCATCATCCCCTCCTCGAGCAGCTCCTGGGCCAAGGCATCTACCGCGTAGCCCGTGGAGAGCACGGCCTTTACGTTGGGGTTAATCTCCTTTAGCTTGCGGAAGCACTTCCGCCCGTCCATGCGCGGCATGATCATGTCGATGATCACCAAGTCGATCTCGTCCGCGTGCTCCTTGTAGTACTCCACGGCCTGCTCGCCGTCGGCCGCGGTAACGACCTCATAGCCGAGGTGGTTGAGGATGTCGCGGCCGATGTCGCGGATAAGCTCTTCGTCGTCGACGAGGAGGATGCGGCCGGAGCCGCGCGCGAACACCTCCTCGCGCTCCGGGCGCTCCGCCTTGTCCGGCTGTTCGGCGAGGGGAAGGTAGATCTTAAACGTCGTCCCCTGCCCCACCTCGCTGGCCACTTCGATCGTCCCCTTGTGGCTCTTGACGATCCCGTAGACCATGGCCAGGCCCATGCCCGTGCCCTCGCCGGGCTCCTTTGTTGTAAAAAACGGCTCGAAGATACGCGGCTGGATCTCCTTGGGAATGCCGCAGCCTGTGTCCGCGACGCTTACGCAGACGTATTCGCCGCGTTCGATGTCCGCGTGGGTGCGCACATAGCTGGCCTCGATCCGCACAAGTTCGGTAGCGAACTTCAGCTCGCCCCCCTCGGGCATCGCGTCGCGCGCGTTAATCGCCAGGTTAAGGAGCATTTGCTCCATTTGCCCGGGGTCGCCGATTATCGTCGCCCGCGGAGCGTGGAACTCCTTGACGATGGAGATGTTCTTGGGGATCGTGCGGCTGAGGAGCTGGATGACGTCTCCGATAACCTCGTGTAGGTCAACGAGGACGTTTTGCATTTGGCCTTTGCGGGCAAAGCCGAGGAGCTGCTGGGTAAGCTGGGCTCCGCGCTGGGCGGCCTTTTCGATCACCTGCGCTGCCTCGTAGGCCTCGCTGCCCGGGGAGGAGTGCAGCTTAAGCATCTGCGCCTGGCCGAGGATGCCGGTGAGGATGTTGTTAAAGTCGTGGGCCACGCCGCCGGCAAGGGTGCCGATGGCCTCCATCTTTTGCGCCTGGCGCAGTTGCTCCTGAAGCTTGCGCTGCTCCTCCTCGGCGCGCTTGCGCTCGGTAATGTCCAGGCCCAGGCCGAAGAAAAACTCCAGCTCGCCGTTTTCCCCGACCACGGGCATCCCGTGCCACTCCACGAGCAGCTCCCGGCCGTCCTTAGTAAGCACGTGGTTTTCGTTAACCGTGGAGACCTTCTTGTAGCGCAGGTCGTTAAACACCTGAAGCACAGCGGGGCGCTCGCGCTCGGGGACAAACTTGTTTAGATAATGCGTGCCCACGACCTCGCCCAGGGTATAGCCCAGCGCGTTGAGCATTACCTGGTTCATCATGATTGTCTTTAGCTCGGGGGAGATGGCGACGAAGAACGCGGGCGAGGCCTCGATGAGCTTTTTGTTAAAGTCGCGCTCCTTGCGCAGCTCCTCCTCCGCGCGCTTGCGCTCGCTAACGTCGCGCGCCACGCTCACCATGCCACAGGGCCGCCCGTGGCGAAAGAGCGGCGCGCTGGTGACCTCGGCGTAGAGGGGCGCGCCGTCTTTTGCGACAAACTCGTACTCCGTCGTCGAGCTCGAGGCATCGCCGTCTTGCTGGCGGGCGAGCTGCGCCAGGGCGTGGCGCAGCGACTCGGGGGCGAGAATTTGCGTATCCTCCAGGCGCTGGCCGACGAGTTCCTCCGGCGCATAGCCAAGCAGCTGCCGCACAGAGGGCGAGACGCTCGTCAGGCGCGAGTCCTGGTCCACAGCATAGATGAGATCGCGCACGTGGTTGAAATGCAGGCGATAGCGCTCTTCGCTCTCGCGCAGCTCCTGCTCGGCGAGGCGCCGGCGGCGGCGTTCCTCGGCCTCGCGCAGCTCGCGCTCTACCGCGGGAAGCAAGCGCGAAAGGTTGTCTTTAAGCACAAGGTCGTGTGCGCCGAGGCGCATAACCTCGGCGGCCTTCTCCTCGCCCACGGCGCCGGAGACGACGACCGTCGGCAAGTCCAGGTTTTTCTCGTTCAGCACAGCGAGCGCGGGCAGCGCGCCAAACCCAGGAACGTGGTAGTCCAATATGACCACGTCCCACGGTTGCCGGTCGAGCGCCTCACGCATCTCCTGTTCGCTGACAACCCGTTGGGCGGAGACTTCATATCCTCCCCGTTCTAGCTCGCGCAGGATAAGCAGGGCGTCGTCCTCGGAATCCTCGACCAGCAACACGCGCAACTGCTCGGCCACCGGCTCACCCTCCCGATGGTGGGGGCTCGTTAAGCAACAGCCAGTACAAACCCAGCTCGCGCACGGCGCTGGCGAACTCAAGAAAATCGACTGGCTTGCGTACGTAACTATTCGCCCCGAATTTGTAGCTGTCTACCATGTCCTGCTCCTCGTCCGAGGAAGTGAGCACTACCACGGGCAAAGTTTTTGTGCGCTCGTCGGCGCGTATGCGCTGGAGAACCTCCAGGCCGTCGAGCTTGGGCAGGCGCAGGTCAAGTAGCACGACGTCGGGCAAAACGCTCGTGTCCCGTCCGGCATACTTGCCCTGGCCAAAGAGAAAATCCAACGCCTCCTCTCCGTCGCGCACAACAACGATTTCATTGGCGATGTTATTCTTTCTTAACGCTCGTATTGTTAGCTCTTCGTCGTTCGGATCATCCTCCACTAGGAGCAAAATACCCCGTCTCATGCCACCTCACTCCTCCAGCTCCGCTGCTTGCTCGAGCGTGAAGTAGAACGTCGCCCCACGCTCCGGCTCCCCCTCTGCCCAAATTCTTCCCCCGTGGCGGTGGATGATGCGTTGCACCGTGGCCAGGCCAATACCGCTGCCCTCGAACTTGCTTGGGCTGTGCAGCCGCTGAAAAGGAACGAATAGCTTCTCGGCATAGGCCATGTCAAATCCCACGCCGTTGTCGCGCACGAAAAACACGCGCTGGCCCTGCTTCTCCTGCGCGCCAAACTCGATGCGCGCCTGGGGCCGGTTCGCCGTGAACTTCCAGGCATTGCCCAGCAGGTTTTCCAACACCACGCGCAACAGCCGCGGATCGCCCCGCGCGGCCAGCCCCTCGGCGATGACAAACTGCACGCTGCGCTTGGGCTCGCGCTCCTGCAGCTCAGCGGCTACCTCGCGGGCAAGGGTCGTTAGGTCCACATCCTCCCGGCGCAGCTCCCCGCGCGAGATGCGCGACAGGTTTAGCAGATCCTCGATTAGCTGCCCCATGCGCTCCGCGGCGTGGCACACGCGGTCGAGGTAGTCGTTGGCTCGCTGGTCCAGCTCCTCGCCGTAGTCCTCGGCGAGCGCCCGGCAAAACCCATATACCGCGCGCAGCGGCGCGCGCAAGTCGTGCGACACGGCATAGGTAAACGCCTCGAGCTCGCGGTTGATCGCGTCTAGGTGGGCCGTGCGCTGGCGGACGAGCACCTCGAGGTGCTCGCGGTGCTCGCGCAGCTCCTCATAGGCCTTTTGCAGCTCGGCGGCGCGCTCTTGCACGAGCTCCTCCAGGCGCTCGCTATAGCGGGCCAACTGCTCCTGGGCCTCGCGGCGCTTCTTTTCTCCACGAACAAGTGCCACGGTAACGAGGACGACGACCACGCTCCACAGGAGGAGGACGATTTGGTACAGACCCTCCTCGATGGGCCGCTCGGCGCCGATGCGCTCGTTAAGCACCCCGATGACCGCGTCGGCGTCGCGCACAGCGCGGAGGAGAAGGTTAGTCGCTTGGGAGGTAGGCGACGCGCCGCCCTCACCGGCGGCTTCTTGTCCCGCGGCGGTCTTCTGCGCGGCGGAGTAAAAGTCGTCTAACGTGCGCTTTAGCCGGCGGACGCGCGAAAGCACGCGGCGGTCGGCGCCCACGGGGCACTCCGTGGCCAGGCGGTCCACGGTCCGCTGGGCGCTTGTGAGATACTGGTGCACTTGCCCGAAGGCGTCTTGCGAGGGGCTGCTGGAGGCGCGTTCTAGAGCGACAACCGCTTCGCCTAGGTCATAGGTCACGTCGGCCAGCGAGCGCACTATTTCCTCTCTGGCGCAAGTGGTGCACCACAAGCGGTTAGCCCACACCAGAAGGCCGATCGACACGACGCCCAGAAGGGCGATCCACAGGCTACCTGGAAACTGCCGCGGCGGAACACGCCGGCGCCTGTTTTGGTTGTCCATAGGCACAGCAAAACCGGCTGCCGACAGCGACTCAGCGCATTGCGGCGCGCGGCGTCTTCTCGACCTCCTTTCCCCGCTGGGCCACGCCCGAGCCGAGCAACGTTTTGGTTGGTGGTCGCTTGCCGAGGATTCCGTGCTAGACGTTATCGCTGCCCCACAGATGACACAGAACGCAAAACAACTTAGCGCGCACGAAAGTTCCGGAGGCGCGGACCACCTACTTTACGGCGGACGGTGCGACCGTGCCATGCAAGCCGCGCGGGAAGCTGGCCTGCTTCGGGCTCGACAAGAAGAGCGTTCTCTCCCTCGCAAATCGTCAACCCTTACCCCTGCCTTGTGATCTTCCCCTCGAGCGCGACATTCGCCCGAACCCTAACCGTCTGCTGTGGCCACCATTGCCGCCCACGGCTCTGCGCACCAACGATAGCCCGCATCTCTTCTCGCGCTAGCTCACTGAGCTCGCTGCGTTGGGCAAGCTCAAACGCCCAAACAACGTGCGACCGTGCTTTGCCCCACGTCCCGTTCGCCGAAACAGCCGCCCTAGGGCAAAGCGGTGCCTCGGCTCGTGCGCGCTCAGCGCAATTATCACTGCCACACGGCAATTGCCTCGTGGAGCATTCCCCTCTCCCCGCAGGCAATCAGCCTTACCGCCAGGAGGGGCCAGACCATCGCGGTGACCGGCAAAGGGAGACATGTATCCGCCCGACTCCTCCGCCGTGGGCGCTCAGCTCCGACAACAGCTCTGCGAGCAGTTGGCCGCCGCGCCTTTGTGCGGGGTTAACTTCCGCCGCTGCGCCGCGCATAGCGTTTGGTGTGTCTGCGGGATCCTGCGCTGGAATGCCGCGAAGGTACGTTACTGCCGCCAACAGTGCGGGGCGAGGTCGGTTGGCTCGTTAAGCGCCGCCACAAGTCGAGTATCCGCTTTTACTTCGTTAACAGTACAGCAAGCTGCTCGGCCTTTGCGGCAACGTCTACGGCGCTGGGTTGGTGCCATATCCCAAGAAATCGTAGCACAAATCGCCAAGCGCCACCGTACTCTGCTAGCCCAGATCGTTGCCCCTAGCCCTGGCCGGCGTTAACCGTTTGTTCTCAAGCGCGAAGGAAATCTCCTGCGCGTTGTTTTTAGAACAGCCCGGTAATCTTGCCCCCCTGCTCTATGTCCATGCCTATCGCCGCAGGCGTGCGCCCCAGGCCGGGCATGGTCATGATCTCCCCTGTTAGCGCAACGACAAAACCAGCCCCCGCGCTGGGATAAACCTCGCGCACTGTTATCCGAAAGCCCCGCGGGCGGCCCAGGAGGCGCTTGTCGTCGGAGAGCGAAAACTGCGTTTTGGCCATACACACCTGCAGCTCGCCCAATCCGTGGTCCTCAAGCTGGGCCAGTTGCCCCCGCGCCCGCGGGGAGAACTCCACTCCCTCCGCCCCGTATACCCGCCGGGCAATGGTCCGGATCTTCTCCGCAAGCGGCATCTCGTCCGGGTAAAGCAGGCGAAACGCCGAGCCGTCGTTTTCGGCCAGCGCGGCCACCGCTTCGGCGAGCTCCAGCACGCCTTCGCCGCCCCGGCCGTAGGGATCGGCTACGATGCACTGCGTCGCGCAGCCCTCCACGGCCGCGCGCGCCGCAGCCAGCTCCTCCTCCGTATCCCAAGCGAAGCGGTTGAGCGCTACGACGACGGGGACGCCGAACTGCTTAACGTTCTCCACGTGCGCAAGAAGGTTCTCCGTCCCTCGGCTAACCGCTTCAACGTCGGGCTTGTCGAGCTCTTCCGCCGGCGCGCCGCCCGCCCGGCGCAGCGCGCGCACGCTGGCCACGACAACGCAGGCGTGCGGCGTAAGCCCCGCCTGGCGGCATTTAATGTTGAAGAATTTCTCCGCGCCAAGGTCCGAGCCAAACCCCGCCTCGGTAACGCAAAACTCGCCCAGGCCAAGGGCCAGCTCCGTGGCGAGCACCGAGCTGCACCCGTGGGCGATGTTCCCAAACGGGCCGCCGTGCACGAACGCCGGCGTTCCCTCGAGCGTCTGCACGAGGTTTGGGCGAAGGGCATCGTAAAGGAGCAGGGCCATAGCCCCTGTCGCGCGCAGGTCGGCCGCGCGGACGGGCCGGCCGCCTGTCGTAAACCCCACGACAATCCGCCCTAGGCGCTGCTTTAGGTCCTCCAGCCCGCGGGCGAGCGAGAGGATGGCCATGACCTCCGAGGCTGCGGTTATCTGAAACGAGCTTTGCCGTGGCACGCCATTGCTCGGCCCGCCCAGGCCGATGACCACCTCGCGCAGGGGGCGGTCGCACATGTCTAGCACGCGCGGCCAGATAATTCTGCGCACATCGAGCCCGAGCTCATTGCCCCAGTGGATGTGGGCGTCGAGCATGGCGGCGAGGAGGTTGTGCGCCGCGGCGATGGCGTGCATGTCGCCGGTGAAGTGCAGGTTAATATCGGCCATGGGGACGACCTGAGCCAGACCGCCGCCGCAGCCGCCGCCTTTTATCCCAAAACACGGCCCAAGCGATGGTTCGCGCACACAGACCACCGCGCGCCTGCCCAGCCGCCAGAACGCCTGCCCCAGGCCCACCGTTAGCGTTGTCTTGCCCTCGCCGCGCGGCGTGGGCGTCATGCCTGTAACGAGGATGAGCTTCCCCCGCTCGCTCGCCCGCGCGCGCTCGATCGCCGCCCAGGTTACCTTGGCCTTATATTTGCCGAAGAGCTCCAGCTCGTCCTCGGCCAGGCCCAGCTCCGCGGCTACCTCAACGATCGGGCGCAGGTTCGCGCTCTGCGCGATCTCAATGTTGCTGCGCATGTTGGTCACTCTTTCGTTGGAGAACAACCGACTACGCGGGGCGCGCGTTCACGCGGGGCCGCGGGGTACAAAAAAACACCGGCCGCACGGCCCCGCTGAGCAGCCGGTTGGGCGGGATGTCACTCTTTTTCTTGCGCCGAGGCCGGCGAGCCCTCCTCCGCGCGCTCAAGTGTCGCCGGCCCATCGCCCTCGTTGCTTTTGCGCGAAGGGATCTCGGCGGCGAGCTTCTTGGGCGGGATGGCGTCTGGCCCTTCTACCTCGATGACGATTTGTTTCAGCTCGTCGCCGGTAATCGTCTCTTTCTCCATGAGCACCTCGATGATCTTGTCCAGCGCGGCGCGATGCTGGGAGAGAATTTGCAGCGCGCGGTCGTAGCACTCGCGCACGATGCGCCGGATCTCGTCGTCGATAATCTTCGCCGTCTCGTCGCTGACGTGGCGCTCCTCGATGAGGTCGCGGCCGATGAACACCTGGCGGTCGGCGTTGCCGATGGACACGAGGCCCATCTTCTCGCTCATCCCGAAGTTACACACCATCGCGCGGGCCATTTTCGAGACCTGCTCCAGGTCGTTCATCGAGCCGGTGTAGACGTCGCCCAGGCATAGCTCCTCGGCCGCGCGGCCGCCCAACGTAGCGGTAATTTTCGCGAGCAGCTGCGAGCGCGAAAATAGCTGGCGGTCCTCCTCCGGAACCTGCAGGGTAAACCCCAGCGCCTGGCCCCGCGAGGCGGTGGACACCTTGTGGATGGGGTCGGCCTCGGGAATCATCAGCCCGACGAGGGCGTGCCCGCTTTCGTGGCAGGCCAGCGCATAGCGCTCCTCCTGGCTGAGCACGCGGCTGCGCCGTTCCAGCCCCACCTGTACGCGGTCCGTGGCGTCCTCGAAGTCGACCATCTCGATGACCTTTTTCCCGCGCCGCGCAGCGAGGATCGCCGCCTCGTTGACGAGGATCTCGATATCCGCGCCGGTAAACCCCACCGTGCGCTTGGCGAGCGCCTCCACGGTGACGTCGTCGGCGATGGGCCGCTCTTTGATGTATAGCTTAAAGATCTCCTCGCGCCCCTTGAGGTCGGGGATGTCCACGACGATGCGCCGGTCGAACCGCCCCGGGCGGAGCAGCGCGGGGTCGAGAACGTCCGGGCGGTTGGTCGCCGCGAGGACGATTACCCCGGAGTCCTTGTCGAACCCGTCCATCTCCACGAGCAACTGGTTGAGCGTTTGCTCGCGCTCGTCGTGGCCGCCGCCCAGGCCGCTGCCCCGCTGCCGACCGACGGCGTCGATCTCGTCGATAAACACAATGCACCGCTCGTGGTGCTTGGCCTGGTCGAACAGGTCGCGCACGCGCGAGGCGCCCACGCCGACGAACATCTCGACGAAGTCCGCGCCGCTGATATAGAGGAACGGGACGTTGGCCTCGCCGGCGATCGCCCGGGCGAGGAGGGTCTTGCCCGTGCCCGGGGCGCCGGTAAGCAGGACACCGCGGGGAATGCGCGCGCCCAAGGCGCGGAACTTCTCCGGCTCCTTTAAAAACTCGACGACCTCGGCCAGCTCCTCCTTCGCCTCGTCCACGCCGGCGACGTCGTCGAACGTCACCCGCTCAAACGTGTTCGTAAACCGCTTGTGCCGGCTGCGCCCGAACGACAGCGCCTGGCCGCTGCCCGCCTGCATCTGACGGATGAGCATTACATAGATGAACAGGAAGAACATGAGGGGGATGACGATCGACCCCAAAAGCTGCATCCAGCCCTCGCTAAACCGCGGCCGCTCGAGCTCCACGTCTACCCCCGGGTTAAGCGCAATGAGCTTTTCGGGCAGCTCGGGATCGTTGGGGAGCTGGACCTTGTACTTTACGTCCGGGTCCTTGGCCGAGGTTGCCCGGGCCTCCATTTTGACCAGGTTAATGGTTACCTTGGCTAGGCTGCCCGGGGTTTTGTACTTCGCCATGAATTCGGAGTAAGAGATCTTCTCCGGCTGCTCGTAGCTTTGCGGCCTGAGGAAAATGAAAATCCCCAGGGCCACGAGCAGAAGCGGAAGTATCCACCGCGAGTTCAACTGCGCTCCCTTTCCTCTCACCGGCGATCCCTAAGCCCTGCTCCTCCTCGCTCGCTAACGCCTGTTTTCCCCTTCTAGTATTAGATGTAACACCGCTTTTGTGTTCTCGTCTACGCGTGCCGCCTCACTAACTCTAACGCCTGCGACCCACAAAATCTCGCCCGCGGCGTCGGCAACGACAACCGCGCGGGCGCGCTCCGCGGGGCCCAGGCCGGCCTCTTGAAACAGCTTTTTCAGTTTCTTCCGGCGGCCCCCCATCCCCAGGGGGCGCATCCTGTCGCCGTGCACCCACCCTCGCGCGATGAGGGGCAGGCGCAGCTTTGCCTCGTCGAGCCAGGCCTCGCTGGGCGAAGCACGCGGCAACGCGGCGCGCGCCTCTTCCGCCGAGGCCCGCCGCACAGTTAATCGCCCGCGACCCGCGGGGAGTTCAGTTACCCCGGGCACGGCGAGCTCTACCGCGGGCAAGGGCGCGCCCAGCGCCTCGGCCTCGCCCGGCGGGTCGGGGCAGCGCGAGAAGACCAGGCCCTCGCGCCCGGCACGCACAAGCACCCCCGCGGGAAGCCACACGCTCCCCCGGCCGCCCTCGTCCCCGGCCAGCGCGAGCACCGACTCCACGTGACTTGCCGCGAGATCGGCAAGCGATCCCGCGGCCGCGCGACATGCTTCGCGCACCACAAGCCGCGCCGCACCTACAGGAAGACGGCGCAGGCGCTCGCGGTTAACCACAATTTCGCCTTCGCGCTCGGCGGAGGCGATCCTCGCCTGCTGGAAAAAATCGCGCCCCGCTTCGGCGAGAACCTCCGCATCGCCGCGCAGAAGCTCCGCCGTGCGCGCAAGCACCTCGCGCACCCCGGGGGCATAGTCGCGCTCGAGCAGCGGGAGCAGCTCCAGGCGAATGCGGTTGCGCAAAAACCTGCGGTCTTCGTTCGAGCGGTCGCTGCGAAACGGCTGGCCGAGCTGCTCGAGGTATTCCAGCACCTCGGCGCGCGTGCAGCGCAGGAGGGGGCGGATCAGCGGCCCGGGGCCTGCCGGGGCCATGGCCGCCAGGCCCCTCGTCCCCGCTCCGCGGAGAAGGTTTAACAGCAGGGTCTCCGCTTGGTCGTCGGCGGTGTGCCCCAGGGCGATGCGCCGGGCGGAAAATTCGCTGCGCGCCTTCTCCAAGAAGCGATAGCGCGCCTCGCGCGCCGCGGCCTCGAGCGAGCCGCGGGCGTTCTCTCGCTCCGTCCACTCCCCCAGGCGCAGGGCAACGCCAAGCTCGGCGCACAGGCGGGCGACAAACCGGGCGTCCTCGTCGCTTTCCTCGCCGCGCAGCTTGTGGTTAAAGTGCGCAGCGCATAAAGATACGCCAAGCTCCGGGGCAAGCGCGCACAGCGCGCGGAGAAGGGAGACGGAATCCGGCCCGCCGGAAACCGCGACGAGGACCCTTTCGCCGCGGGCAAGCAAGCCGTATCGGCGAATTGTCTGGCGCACTTTTTCGACAAGGCGCACGCCGCAACAGCTCCCGCGCGCTAGCGGAACTTCTCGCCGGTAATCCTTTCGTACGCTTCAACATAGCGCGCGCGCATCATTTCGATTACCTCTTGGGGGAGGTCGGGAGGCGGGGGCTGCTTGTTCCAGTCCAGGCTGTCTAAGTAGTCGCGCAGGGGTTGCTTGTCGAAGCTCCGCTGGGGCCGCCCGGGCTCATATTCCGCCGCGGGCCAAAAGCGCGACGAGTCCGGCGTGAGCGCTTCGTCAATGAGCAGCAACTGGTCGCCGTAGCTCCCGAACTCGAACTTCGTATCGGCGATAATCACCCCGCGCTGCTCGGCATAGTCGCGCGCTGTGCTGTATAGGTTAAGCGTCGTCTCTTTAATGTGCCCGGCGACATCGGCGCCGACGAGCTCGACCACGCGCTCGAAGGTAATGTTCTCGTCGTGGCCCGTTTGCGCTTTTGTCGCTGGGGTAAAGATGGGCTCGGGCAGGCGCTCGCTTTCCCGCAGGCCCGCGGGCAGGGCAATGCCGCAAATCGCGCCCGTTTGCTTATACTCGCGCCACCCGCTGCCCGCGAGGTAGCCGCGGGCGACGCACTCGATGGGAACAACCTCCGTTTTGCGCACGAGCACGGCGCGGCCCTCGAGGATGTGGGCGTTGGGGTCGTTGCGCACGGCGACGGGGAAGTCGGAAAGCTCCGTGGCGAGAAGGTGGTTTGGCGTGATTGCGCTTAGTTTGGCAAACCAAAAGTTCGACAGCGCCGTCAAAATTCGCCCCTTGTCGGGAATCCCCTGGTTCATTACCACGTCGAACGCCGACACGCGGTCCGTGGCCACGATTAGCAGCGTGTCGCCGAGGTCGAAAATGTCGCGCACCTTGCCCCGCCGCGCGGGCTTGAGCGTCTTTAGCTCAATGCTCAGCAGCGCCTCGCTCACGCCCTTTTTCCCTCCTCGTGTTTGGCGATCGCCTCAAGCACGGCCTCGGTTGTCGCGGGAACCGTCTGCGGCCGGCCGATTGTCCCTATCGCGGTGTCCGGATCCTTCAGCCCATGGCCGGTAATCGTGCACACGATGCGCGCTCCGCCCAACCCGCGGAAAAAACCCCGCCGCTGAAGCTTAAGTACCCCGGCCACCCCCGCCGCCCCGGCCGGCTCGCAGAAGACGCCCTCAAGCGAGGCGAGCAGGCGGTAGGCCTCGAGGATCTCCTCGTCGGTTACCGTCTCGATCACACCGTTCGACTCCTCCAGCGCCGCCTCAACCTTCTTCCAGTTCGCGGGGTTGCCGATGCGGATCGCCGTGGCCACGGTCTGCGGCTCGGCAACCGGGTGGCCAAGGACGATAGGCGCCGCGCCCTCGGCTTGAAAGCCAAGCATTTGCGGCCGCCGGCTCGTTCGCCCCAGCTCGTGGTATTGCCGATAGCCCATCCAATAGGCAGAGATGTTTCCTCCATTGCCCACGGGGATGGCGTGAAACTCCGGCGCGTCGCCCAGCTCGTCGCAGATCTCAAACGCCGCCGTCTTCTGCCCCTCTAGGCGGTCCGGGTTAAGCGAATTTACCAGCGTATAGCGCCCCGTGGCCGTAATCTCGCAGACAATGGGCAGGGCGTCGTCGAACAACCCCTCCACGGCGAGAACAAACGCCCCATGCATGAGCGCCTGCGACAGCTTCCCCAGGGCGATCGCCGCCTCGGGTACGACGACCACGCAGGACAGCCCGGCGCGCGCGGCATAGGCCGCCGCCGAGGCCGAGGTGTTGCCCGTCGAGGCGCACATGACCCCGCGCGCCCCGGCCTCCACCGCGCGCGACACGGCCACGGTCATCCCGCGGTCCTTAAACGACCCCGTGGGGTTAACGCCCTCGAGCTTAAGGTACAGCTCAGGCTCAAGCCCGGCGGCCTCGCGCAGCCTGTGCGCGCGGTGCAGCGGCGTGAAGCCCTCGTAGAGCGAGACAACGGGGGTGCTTTCGGTAACGGGCAACAGCTCGCGGTAGCGCTCGATCAGCGTGGGGCGCTGTGGAGGCTCGTTCATTTGCTTCAGCCTCTCGCGCAATCTGGGGCGCCGCGCTTGCTACTGCTTGGCCAGGCGAATTCGTACCAGCGGTTGCCCCGCGGAGACAACGTCTTCGTTATTGACGAGAAGTGCAATAACCTCGCCGGCAACCTCGGCTTTGATCTCGTTAAACACCTTCATCGCTTCGACCAGCCCGATCGTGTCTCCGGCTTCCACATGCGAGCCGACCTCGACAAACGGCGGGCTTTCCGGCGAGGGCGCGCGGTAAAATACGCCGGCCATAGGCGATTTAACCTCGTATGTGCCCTCTTCCTGTTCCGCTTCGCGCTCACGCGGGGGAGGCTCGGCGACAGCGTGCGGGGCCTCGCATCCCGCAGTGACGACAACCGGCTGCGCCGGCGGGGTTATGTGTACGGTAATCGTCACGCCGTTTTCCTCGACGGTCAGCTCGGCGAGGCGGTTTTCGCGGGCGATACGGATTAGCTCGCGGATACGCTGTTCGTCTGCTAGCGCGTCCCAGGTGGCCACTTGCTCACCAACCAGTTTCCCCGCCGCGGGGGCGCAGATCACAAAAGGGGCCCTTGCGCACGCGCCAAGGGCCCACGCGACGCGCCCTTCCGGGCGTTACGTTTCCAGGGAGTGGTAGCAGGGGTGGGATTCGAACCCACGACAACGCGGGTATGAACCGCGCGCTCTGACCATCTGAGCTACCCTGCCCCAACTTGTTGCCGATCTATTTCTTGCGCTTCTTCTTCGACTTGCGCTTCTTCGCCCGCTCTTCCTCGATGCGCCGCCGCCGTGCCTCTTCTTCGCGCTGGATCGCTTCGTAGGCCTGCCGCTCGAGTGCTAGTAGTCTCTCTGGAGAAAACGTAGCGAGCCGCTCGTAGTTCACCTTCGCCATCCCGTTCGTTCACCGTAAGCGAATTCTAGCATCAGCAAAATCCACTGTCAACACAGCGCGCCCCCGCTTAAACGGAAGCACCGGCAAAGGGGACCCTATGGCAACGGGTAGCGGCGTTTTTGCCCTCGCGAGCGGGGGCTGAGACGGCCGCCTAGAACCGCGCTTGCGCCAGGCCGGAGCGGCCGAGGTGCTAGCTTGAGACATCGCGGGCGCAGCGGAAACCCACTGCGCTGCTGGCATAGGTCGGCTTTTCCGCGCGGCGATAGGCGCAGCGGAAGCGCTCGGCGATGGAGTTATACCACCCGCCCCCGCGCAGCACGCGCAGGCTGCCCTTTTTCGGCCCCTGGGGGTCCTCCGTCGGGCCCTGGGCATAGTATGTTTCGCTGTAGATGTCGGCCACCCACTCCCAAACGTTGCCCGCCATGTCGTGCACTCCGTCGGGGCTTGCCCCGCTGGGAAAACTGCCCACGGGAAACGTTCCGGGAAGCCCCGGCCCGCGGTGTTGGCCGTTGCAGCAGCGCGCGGGGTCCCACCCGTCGGTGCATCCGTTGGCCTCCGCCCCGCCCCAGGGGTAGTTGCGGCCGTCGGTTCCCCGCGCGGCGCGCTCCCACTCCGCCTCCGTGGGCAGGCGCTTGCCTACCCAGCGCGCATACTCCCGCGCGCCAAACCAAGTAACCATGGATACGGGGTGGTTCTCCCACCCAGGGTCTACGGAAAACTGGCCCACCGTGCCGTGAATGTGCGCGTGGGACGAGCTCATTTTATAAACCAGCTTCCCCTGCGCCGAGAACACGTCCTCCTGGACGACGGCGTTAAGCAGCGCATTTAAAAATGCGCAGAAGCGCTCGTTGGTTACCTCGTACTTGTCGATTAAAAACGCGCTTAGCCTAACCCACGCCTGGGGCTGCTCGTCGCTTGGGGCGTCGGGGCACGCCGAGCCGCGCAGAAAAAGCCCCGCGGGGATTTCTACCATGGGCACGGGGTCGCTGCCCGGCGTGGGGGTGAAGTCCGGGGGAACGGTGGGCCGAGGCGTCGCCGCCCCTCGCTCGGGGGCGACCGAGCCGCACGAGGCGCCGAGCCACAGGGACAGCGCGGCGGCCACGCTCGCCGCGAGAAGGCCGCGAGCGCAGCGCAAAGCCACCCTGCCCCTTCGTGCCATGGGTGCGCTCATTGGTCTTTCTTCCTCTTCCACGATGCGCCGAGGGCGCGCAGCTTACCCCACGCGCTAGCGGCGAGCAGGGCGAGCAGCGTCCCGTTGAGCATCGCCCACCAGGCCACGGGCCAGTAGAAGTAATGCGCGCCGAGCACATGAATTATGGGCAGGTGGGCGACGGCCACTCCGCCGGCGAGCGGCAACGTCGGCCCCCGCTTGCGCAACAGCCAGACGTAGATCGCGCCGATGTTTAACACAAACATGCGTGCTAGGTCGCTTGGGAAAAAGCCAATGGTCAACACAAGCGGGTTGTAATGGCCGAAGTACAGCGCGCTGAGCACAACGCCGGTGAGCGCGAGCACGGCCAGTCCGACGAGCGCCGCGGCCCACCACGGCCCGCGCCGGCGCAGGATTACCGCGGGCAGCGCGGTAGCCAAAATCACCCCCGCGGGCAGGCACAGCGTGCCCTTTTTCAGGTAGGCGTAATACGGCTCGTGGAGGTAAAACAACGCGCGCCAGGCAATGTTGCTCGCCGTGACGCGCCGCGGGCCGTGCTGGTCGACGACCAACGCCCCGTTGCGCAGCAGATCGGCGAGGCTCGTCCACCGCGGCCCCCAGGCGTTGGGGACCGCCGCGTGGCGGGCGAGGAGGAACAGGCCCACGAGGCCCACCTGCGCGGCGAGGAGCCACGCCCCGCGGCCCCATGCCCGGCGATACAAGACAACAAGCGCGGAGAGCAAGGGCAGGACGAGCGCCGTCTCCTTCCAGAGCAGCGCCGCGCAACTGCCGACGAGCACGCCCGCCGCCGCTCTCCGGCTCGGCTGGTGCAAGTAGCGGTCGAGCAGGAGCAAAGCGCCAAGCGCCAGGGCGAGGCTCCCGATGTCCGTTTGCACGGGAAAGTAGGGCATTACCCCCCAGGCAATCCCGCGGTTGCCAATGTGGTTTTCATACTGCCCCGCCTTGTCGTGGGGGATGGCGAACCACAGGACAGCGAGCAAACCGGCAAGCGCGCCCTCCGGCCGCTCCACGCCAAACAGCCGCCGCACGAAGAAAAACATAAGCAGGCACACGCCCGCCTGCATTAGCCAGGAGACGATGTCCCAGCGCTGGTAGTTGTCGCGGAACAGCTTAAACTGAAGCCAAAACCAAACGCTTGCCAGCGGGCGATAAAACGGCCGCGTGCGCTGAATCCACGGCCCCGTCCACCACGAGGCGACCTCGCCCGGGCCGGCGCTTTCCGCAAACCGGGCGATTTGCACGATATCCTCGTTTGTCGCAAACAGGCGCTGGGTTTGCGGATCGAATATCAGCTCCGCGGTAACTGCGAGCGAGACGGCGAGGACGATTGCGACACAGAGGGGGAGAAGCCATCGCGCGCTGGCATTTGTGTTCTCGCTCATCTGGCGCTCGCCCGCGTCAAGTATACAGAAGGACGGCTCGCCGCGGGAGGTGAACTTAGCCTGAGCAGTAAGGCCGAGGGGGAAAGCGCAATGTATCGTCCGCGCAGCGCCATGGTCGTTTTGCCTTCGCTGCTTGTCGCCACCCTGTGCGGGACGCTTGCCTGCGGCGGGGCGCAGCTTCGCCCGCACCCGCGCATCTTCGCCCCCGGGGTAGACTTTAACGCCGTGCGCAGAAATATCGAAACTGTCCCGGCGGTAAAAGAGGCCTGGGACAAGGTACGCTCGTTCGCCTACAGCAACCGGCGGCAGACGAACCTCTGGGTCACGCCGTCGGAGCTGCAGGCGATCCTCGTCGCCTATTACGTGGAGAACAAAGACCGCAAGCTGCTTGCCCGCGCGCGAGGGCACATCCAGTTCCTCCTGCGCGCCGAGGGCGACGAGTGGACCGACCCGCTAATCATGCAAGCCCTGTGCATGGCCTTCGACTGGCTTTACGACGAGCTGTCGGCGCAGGAGAAGCAGGCCATTGCCACGCGCGTGGCCGAGCTCGTGCGCCGCGTTTACTCGCGCTATCGCCACTCCGACTACAACAACCACGTATACCTGCAATATGGCCCGCTGTTGTTTGTCGGCCTGGCGTTTGCCGGCGAGGGCCTAATTGACGATGTCGCCCAGAAGTGCCTGGCCGAGGGCGAGGACTTGCTCAAAAACCATTTTATTAAAACGATCAACCAAGTGGGCGGCGAGGACGGCGGGTGGCACGAGAGCATGGGCTATCACGCGTTTTTCATGTGGCAGTTTGTGCACTGCCTTGAGGCCTGGCGCACGGCCACGGGCGAAGACCTCTTTCCCCAGTGCACCGGCCTGCGCGGCGATGCGCGCTGGATCCTCTACTGCCTGCGCCCGCACGACGGCTCGCGCGTGGCCATCGCCGACATAAACACCCCCGCGCCCCTGGGCGCGAACCACGGCTACTACCTGCCCATTACTGCGGCGCGCTATCGCGACGGCGTGGCGCAATATCTTGTGCAGCAGGTGCCGCGTCGCTTTGGCTCGCGCGCCTGGCCCATCGTCTTGTTCTACGACTCCTCCCTGCCCGTGGCGGATATCGCCAAGCTGCCCACGGCGCGCGTGTTTCGCGGGTTAGGCTGGGCCGCGATGCGCAGCGACTGGACGAAAGACGCCGCGTTTGCCGTGTTCGTCTGCGGCGACTACTACGCCGGGCACCAGCACATGGACCAAAACAGCTTTGTCATCCACCGCCGGGGCACGCTGGCCATCGACGCCGGCGAGTACGGCTGCAAGGGCACGGAGTATCACAACACGCTGCTCATCGGCGGGCCGCAGCGGCCCTGGGGCAACGACCCGCGCCGGTTCTACGCGCCCATTGCGCCGGGCTCTAAGCAGGACACGGGCGACCTTGTCGCCTACCGCCACCACCCGCCGTATACCTACGTCTGCGGCCAGGCGGCGCAGGCATATCCCCAAGGGAAGGTTAAGAGCTTTACGCGGCAGTTTGTGTTCATCCGTCCCGCGCTGTTTGTCGTGTTCGACCGCGCAGTATGCGGCGCCCAGCCGCTGGAGATGAAGTGGCTGCTGCACTCGCGTGAGCCCTCGGTGGGCGAGCGCGAGGTTGTTATTAGGAACGGAAAAGGCGTGCTGCGCTGTATTCCGCTCCTGCCGCGCGAGCTTGCCCTGCGCCGCTATCCCCAGCGGGGCAAAAAGCGCACCGATCAGTGCACGGAGTGGGGGGCGCCCCCGGCAGCGGCGCGCAACTTCCTTTTCCTGCTCGTCGCCGACGAGCGCAAGCCGCAAGCGCAGGTGGCCGAGCAGGGCCAGGCCGTAGTGCTCTCTCTGCGCTGGGGCGAGCTTTCCGCAGAGCTGCGCTTTGCCACAGCGGGGCCGCCCGCAGGCCACATTGCGGTCGCCTCCCAGGGGAAAACGCTTGTTGACGAGGATCTGCCGGCCTCGGTCGAGGCGGGCCCGCGCTAGGGCTGGGGCGAGCCCACGGGGCTCAGTTGCAGGCCCAACGCCTCGGCGGCGCGCCGGGCGACGTCGCTTGTGCTTAACAGGCCGGCAAAGCGCTCGGCCCCCGGCCCCATGGCGAACACGGGCACGTCGGCGCCGGTGTTAATGCCCACCGTGGCGCCGTCCTCCGTGGTCTTCGTCGCCCCAAACCACACTGCCGTGGGGTGGCCGAAGCGCGTGACGTTGTTGGGCACCTCGCCCTCGCCTGCCGGCCCGACAAGCGACATCCCGCCCGTCTCGCATGTTGAGGCGACGACAAGCAGGGTGTCCTCGTTCTCCTCGGCAAACGTCGCGCACACGCCCACGGCGCGGTCGAACGCCAACAGCTCGCCGATGGCGTTGTCGGCGTCGCGCGCGCGGCAGGCGTCGTCTAAGCGATCACAGAGGACAATGAGCACAAACCCTTGCTCGCTTTCCGCGAGCAGGCCAATCGCCCACTCGGCCATCGTGGCCAGCGACGGCACGGAGCCCGGGCGCTGGAGGTCAAACGGCATCCCCTGCGCGCCGAACACACCGAGGACGCGCTCGGCCTCGGCAATTGGGCCCCCCAGGTCGCTCGCGTCCTCGATTACCACAAACCCGCGCTTGCGCGCCTCCTCTAGCGCGCGGCCGTCAAGCGCGGGTGTCCGTCCGCCCATAAGCACCTGCGCGCCGCTCGCGAGCATGTCGTGCCAGATCTCGCGTTCGTCAGCCGCGACCGAGCTATGGGCAAAGAACGCCGCGGCAAGGGGCGCGGTTAACCCACCCGCGCAAACCAGCCCCACGCGCTTGCCAGCGGCAAGCGCCGCGGCGGCGATGCTCTTTACCTTCTGGAGCTCGGCGGTTTGCCCGAGCACGCCGTTGTCCGTCCTTACGCCGCAGGCCAGGGCCGTCGCTGCCGCCGCTGTGTCGGGGACCGTGCCCGAGGCGTTGTAGGTCGTTGCCGCGCCGAGCACGGGCAGCTTTTCCATCTCCAGCCGTCGCTCGTGGCCCAGCGAGGCGATGCGCGCCGCGGCGACGTGGGTAAACCCCATTCCGTCGGCGATGGCGTAGATGAGGCTGCGCGCGACAGGCGGGGCAGGCGTCGGCGTCGTCGCTTGCTGCTCGATGAGCGCCTGCTCCGCGCGCTCGCCCCGACACCCGCAGAGGGTGGCGGAGGCGAAAGCAACGGCGGCAAGAATTGCCCATATTCTCATTGCGCTTCGCTCCCCCGCGCTAGGGCGACGGTCGCCCCGCCACGCGGCGCCCGCCCGATGCAGGGTCGCCCCCCTCGCCGCGCGAACGACAGGGCAAAGCGAACCCCAAAAAAGAGGGGGCTCGCCATGTCTCGACACCCTCTTTTAGCAGCGGCCGTGCTGCTTGGCGTTTGCTGCACCTGTGTCGCGCGGCCCCGCGTGGCCATTGTATCACTAGAGGCAAGCGAGCAGGCGCAAGCAGTGGCCTCCGCCCTGGCCCAGGCGCTGGGCGGGGGGCAACTGTTCCTCGGCGCCGACGCCGCCCAGCTCGCGCGCTATCTCTACCCCGAGCAGTTCGACCTCGTCGTTCTGCAAAGCTCGGAGCTCGTCCCCGCTGCGCTGGGGGGCGCCCTGGAAGAGTTTCTTGCCCGGCGGGGCAAGCTCCTTGCTCTCGGCGGCCCGCCGTTCTCCCAGCCCAGGTGGCTCAGCGGCGGCCGATGGCTTACGCGCGAGGAATACCTCGAGCGGGCGACGACCCCTCGCCCGCTGTTGGAGCTTGCCAAGCTCGGCCCCCAGGCCTGGCGCCGGGGATCGAACAACCCGCAGGCGCAAACCCGCTGGGCCGTTAAGGGCGCCGCGCCGGACGGCTCGCCGGCGCTGGTCCTGCACATCCCCCAGCTTTCCGGCTGGGACACGATCTACCTGGACTTCCCTCGGTCGCCGTTTCCCGCAGGGCACAGGTTCACTTGCCTGTGGATTAGAGCGACGGGCGGACCCTCCATGGCTGCCTTAGAGTGGCAGGAGCGCGACGGTTCGCGCTGGATCGCCTCCGTGCCCGTAAATGAGCAGTGGAAAAGGATATTTCTTCCGCCGGAGGAGTTTCGCTTTTGGCGCGACAGCCGGGCGGCGGGCCGCGGCGGCCAGGGCGACAAGTTTCGCCCGGAAAACGCGGCGCGCTTTTCCGTGGGCCTTGCCCAAAGCCATGGCGCGCTCCTCGGTGGGCCGTATACTTTGGAGATCGCCGGCGTGTCCAGCGCGCCAGCGCCCGCGGGCCTGCGCGAGCCCGCTTTTCCGCACCTCGAGCTGCTCTATCCGTGGTACAAGCACTACACCATGCGCATGGTGCGCGCGGAGCTCGTCGGCCCGGCGCAAGACCGGGGCAAGGGGCGCCCGGTTGCCCTC
>CAZMGT010000038.1:0-36722 GCA_964565895.1 uncultured Armatimonadia bacterium | reverse complement strand
CCTCGGGCAAGGCGCACGGGGTGTATTGTGCGAAAACCCCGCCGCAGCAACTGGCGATCGCTCGCCCTTGCCGGCCCGCGGAGGAGGTGCCCCTGTGCGCGAACGAGAGAGCTTTTGGGAGCTGCTCATTCTCGACGGCCTGCCCCCCGTGGCCGACCTGGCCAGCCTCGCTGTGGGCGATGTCGACGGCGACGGAAACCTGGAGCTGATCATCGGCGGCCGCGGGGCGCTGCTCTGGTATCGCCCGGCGACGTTAGAACGCGGGACGGCACACCGGGCGCGGTTTAGCGTGGGCCTGGCCCTGGGCGATGTGGACGGCGACGGCCTGCCCGAGGTCGTCGCCGCCGAGCAGGACCCGCCGGCCATCGCCTGGTTTAAGCCGCGGGGCGACCTCGCCGAGCCCTGGGCGCGCTACATAATCGATCCCCAGCCCGCGGCCGCGGCGCACGACCTGCTGTTTGCCGACATAGACGGCGACGGCCGGGCGGAGCTTGTCGCCAACGCCATGTCCGCCGGCCCGGGGCTGTTCATCTATAAAAAATCCGAGGACCCGCGCGACCGCTGGCCCAAGCACGCGGCAATGACGGGCATCTTCGCCGAGGGCCTTGCCGCGGGCGACCTCGACGGCGACGGGCGCATGGAGCTGATCCTTGGCCCGGACGTCTACAAAATGCCCCGCGAAGGCCCCTATAGCGCCCTGTGGAGGCGCACGGTGTTCGCCCCCTCGTTTCGCGAGATGTGCCGCGTGGCCCTGGTGGACATTACGGGAAGCGGCGCGCTCGACATCGTCGCCGTGGAGTCGGAGTTTCCCGACGGCCGGCTAAGCTGGTTCGCAAACCGCACGGGCGAAGATCCCGACCAGCCGTGGGTTGAGCATGAGCTTGAGCGCGGGCTAAACTTCGCCCACTCCCTGCGCGCCTGGCGCGACGCCGCCGGGGTAGTCCATGTGTTCGTCGCCGAGATGGCCGAGGGCGGGTGGAACGCTCCGCGCAACCGCGACGCGCGGCTTATCGAATATACTTCCGCGGACGGCGGCGCGACGTGGCAGCGCACGCTCATCTACCAGGGCAGCGGCACGCACGAGGCGCTCCTGTGCGACATTGACGGCGACGGCCGGGAAGAGATCGTGGGCAAGCAGTGGAAGCGGCCGAAGGTCCAAATTTGGCGCCGGCGCGAGGGGCGCCCGCCGCTGGCGCGCTTTGCCCACCGCCTGCTCGACCGCGACAAGCCCTATGCCGCGACGGAGATCCTCGCCGTGGACGTAGACGGCGACGGCCTGCGGGACATCGTCTGCGGCAGGTGGTGGTATCGCAACCCGACGTGGGAGCGGCGCGAGATACCGATTATCTCCCAAGTGCTCTGCGCCTATGACCTCGACGGCGACGGGCGGCAGGAGCTGATCGCCACCAAGGGGCCGCAGCTAAGCAGCGAGCTGTGTTGGGTTAAGCTTGTCGATCCGGAAAACTACGGCTGGCAGCAGGAGGAGATCGCCACCGGTGCGGGCGATTGGCCACACGGCGCGGTGGTTGCCCCGCTGCTTCCCGGGGGCCGCTTGGCTCTCGCCGTCGCCTACCACAGCGCGAAAAAGTACGAGCACTTCCCGGAGCTTTTCGAGGTCCCCGAAGACCCGAGCGAGTATCCCTGGAAGCGGCGCGTGCTCGCCGAGATTCGCCACGGCGAGCAGCTTTTGGCCTGCGACCTCAACGCCGACGGCAAAGTGGACATCGTCGCCGGCGCAACGTGGCTGGAGAACCTGGGCGACGGGGCGTTTCGCCCGCACACCCTCGCCGAGGGCCTCGCCGCGGCGCGCGTGTGCGCCGCCGACATAAACGGCGACGGGCTGTTAGACCTCGTCTGCGGCGAGGAGGTGCTCGACTTCGCCAGCAAACGCACCCCGCTTTCGCGCCTCGCCTGGCTGGAGAACCCCGGCGCGCCCAGCGCCCCATGGACGCTGCACGTCATCGACACCGTGCGCTGCCCACACTCCCTCGATGTCGCCGACCTCGACGGCGACGGCCAGCCGGAGATCATCTGCGGCGAGCACGACCCGTTTCGGCCCTATCGCAGCCGCTGCCGGCTGCTTATCTACAAAAAAGCCGACCCCCGCGGCCGCGCCTGGCTGTGCTATGTCCTCGACGACCGCTTCGAGCACCACTGCGGGGCAAAGGCGTTTCAGCCCGCCCCCGGCCGGTGGGCGATCGCCAGCCATGGGTGGAACGACGTTCGCTACGTCCACCTGTGGGAGCTGCGGTAAACTGTCACACATCGGGAGGTGAGCAGTATGAGACGGACAGGCTCAAATTGCGCGGTGCTATTCGCTTGCGCGCTCTTGCTCGTCGCCTGTGGCGCGGCGCTCGGCCAGGGCAAGGCCGTTCTCTCGCCGGAGCTATTGCCCGACGGCCGGGTAACGTTTCGGCTTTATGCTCCGCGGGCGGAGCAGGTGCTGCTTAGGGGCGAGGTTGTCGCAGGCCAGCGGAGCGCAATGACCCGCGGCGAAGACGGTGTGTGGTCGCTTACCATCGGGCCCCTGCCGCCGGATATTTACTCCTATTTCTTCCTTGTCGACGGCGTGCGCGTCGTGGACCCCCAAAACCCCTGGGTGAAAACGGGCGTAGGCGCCGTGTCCAGCCTCGTCGAGGTGTTCGGGGAAAAGCCCGCGTTTTACGACCCGCGGTGGGTCCCGCGGGGCGCGGTGCATATCGTTTGGTATCGCTCGCGCGCGCTGAGTGCCGTGCGCCGGCTGCACGTCTACACCCCGCCGGGCTATGAGCGCGGCGACCGCCGCTACCCTGTGCTTTACCTCCTCCACGGGCGCGGCGACGACGATGCGACATGGACGGCCGTGGGCCGAGCAAACTTTATCGCCGACAACCTCATCGCCGAGCGGCAAATACAGCCCCTGATCATCGTCATGCCCTTCGGGCACACCGGCGCCGAAGTCGGCCCGGGCAGGATGCGCGACGTTATCACCGAGTTCGAGCGCGACCTGCTCGGCGACATCATCCCGTTCGTTGAGTCGCGCTTTCGCGTCGTTGCGGACAGGGAGCACCGAGCGATCGCCGGGCTGTCTATGGGCGGGGGGCAAGCGCTGGCCATCGGCCTGAACAACCTAGACACGTTCGCCTATGTCGCGGGCTTTAGCTCAGCCCTGTGGCAGCCGGAGGACATCCTCGGCCGCTTTCTCGCGCGGCCCCAGCGGGCAAACGACATGCTCCGCCTGCTGTGGGTTGCCTGCGGCAAGCGCGACAAGCTTCTCCCCCAGAGCCAGCAGCTCGTCCAGCTCCTCGCCGCACGAGGCATCGCGCACACCTGGCGCGAGACCGAGGGCGCGCACTCGTGGACCGTCTGGCGGAGGTACTTGCACGAGCTTTTGCCGCTTTTGTTTCGCGCGCCCGCCGAGCGAAGGGAGCAGCCCTCCGGCCCGTGGCGCGGCCGCTGGGCCGAGAGGAAGGCGCACAGCCGCCCCTAGCGCGCGTTTTTCTTCGTTACCCGCGGCCCGCGCACATAGTCGGTAATCCTCGGCCGCTTCGCGCCCGCCGGCGGTTCGGGCCGCGGCCGCGGGGGCGTATATGCCTGCTGGGCGATGGTCTCGATCTTGGCCACGATGTCCGGGTGCTCCGCGGCGATGTCCTTTGTCTCGCCGATGTCCGCGTCAAGGTCGTAAAGCTCCCAGGGCTTGCGCCGCTGTTTGACGCCCTTCCACCGCCCCATGCGCACCGCGGTCGGCCCCTGCGGCCCGGCGGTGTTCCAGTAAAGGTAGTCGTGCTCGCGCTGGCGCTCCGGCTGGCCGAGGAGGGTGGGGACGATGGACAGGCCGTCGTTCTTCGGCGGGGCAACGCCGGCAAGCTCGGCGAGCGTGGGCATAATATCCTGAAACCCGCCGATGTGCTCGCTTACCGACCCGGGCTTAATCTTCCCCGGCCAGCGCGCGATAAACGGCACGCGAATCCCGCCCTCGTAGAGGCCCCCCTTGCCCCCGCGCAGCGGCCCCGCGCCGCGGAAGAAGTCGCACAGCGGCTTCCACGGCCCAAGCTGCGGCCCGTTGTCGCTGCTGAAAAAGACCACCGTGTTCTCCTCGATCCCCAGCTCGCGCAGAACCTCGAGGATGTGCCCCACGTTGCCGTCCATCCTGCTTACCATCCCGGCATAGGTGGCATAGGCGTCGTCGCTCCCGATATAGCCCGTGCGCGGGTCGTTGATCGTTATCTTGGGAAACTTCCCGCGATAGGGCCGCTCAGAATCCTCGGGCACGACAAGCTCCACGTGGGGGATCGTCGTGGGGATATAGCAGAAAAACGGCCGGCCCCGCTTCGCCTGCGTGCGGATGAACTCCACGGCCTTCTCGTGCAGCACGTCGGGGACATATTGCTCGCGCTTTCCGTTGTCGTTGCCGGGGAGGAGCATTTTCTGGTCGTTGTGCCAAATCCAAAACGGATAGTAAAAGTGCGCGTGAACCTGGTGGTAATAACCATAGAACTCGTCGAAACCTTGCTTATAGGGCACACCCGGCGTGCCCCCCATGCCCAGGCCCCACTTGCCAAACCCGCCCGTGGCATAGCCCGCCTGCTTGAGCACCTCGGCCACGGTAACCTCGTCGTCCCATAGCGAAGCTCCGCCGCCGTTTGTGCGCACCGGCGTGTGCCCCGTGTGCAGGCCCGTCATGAGCACGCTGCGCGAGGGCGCGCACACCGTATAGCCGGCGTAAAACTGCGTAAAGCGCATACCCTCCGCGGCGAGGCGATCGATGTTCGGAGTGAGGATCTTCTCCTGCCCATAGCAGCCGAGGTGGCCGTAGCCCAAGTCGTCGGCCAGGATAAACACAATGTTCGGCTTGCGCGGCTGCGCCGCCGCCCGGCGGATGTAGGGCACGGCAAGGCTTGCCGCGCCAACGCCCACTGCCCGAAGAAACTTTCGCCTGTTCATACCACCGCCTCCTGGCGCGATATCCTCTGCGCGATGCGCCGGCCCACCCCATGGCGCCAGCGCGTTCGCGAACGTATTTCCCCTCCCGCGGGGATACTCCTTGCCGCCCTGTCCGCCCGCGCGCCGGTGCCCCACGCCCGCCTAGCTCTCCGCCGCACGGCGGAACTCAATCCGCGCCACCTCGCGCGGGCAAAACAGGCGAATGGGGACCCAGCTCGTCCCCAGCCCGCGGCAGACGTAAACGAGCGACTCACCCACGCGAAGCACCCCGCTGGCGAACCTCCGCCCCACGTTGCGCCGCTTCGTCCCCGCCTGCAGAGCGCCGATCACCGGCAAGCACAACTGCCCCCCGTGCGTGTGGCCGCAGAGAATAAGCCCCGCGCGATGCTCCGCCGCCTCCCACACGCAGTCCGGCGAGTGGGCAAGGAGAACGCTTACCTCGCCCTCGGGCACATCGGCGAGCGCCGCGGCAACGTCGTCCTGCCACCAGCTCGGGTCGTCCACCCCGGCGAGCCACAGCCGCGCGCTGCCCCGCGTAATTGCCGTGGCGCAGTTGCACAAAACGCGCACGCCCAGCTCCTCGAGCACCTCCGCCGGCGTGCGCGCGGGGGCTATTGCCCGATGGTCGTTGTTTCCCAACACGCCAAACACGCCGTGCTCGGCGTCCAGGTGGCGCACCAGCCGGGCGACGAGCTCCAGCGCGCGCCCCGTCTCCAAAAGGTCGCCGGTAAGCAGCCAGAGGTCCGCGCGCACCCCACTGACGAACTCTATGAGCTGGCGATAGAGCCTGCTCGGCCAGCGCAGGTGCAGGTCGGTAAGCTGATATGCCACGAGCCCGTGGAATTCGGGGGGCAGAGCGCGATCGCTATAAACCAGATGCACCAGCCGCGCGCGCCCGCCCATGATCGCCTCCTGGCCGGAGATGGCCAGCGCGCGCTGAGCGGTGGTAGCGGCGGCTTGTGCGGGCATTGGCGAGCGCGGAGCGGCTAGCCTCCCTTCGCAAACTCGCGCACCATGGCCAAAAAGTGCTCGTGCAGGCGGGTGTCCTCGGTAAGCTCCGGGTGAAAGGCCAGGGCAAGCAGCCGGCCCTGCCGCGCGGCGACGATCCCCGCCTCAACCTCGGCCAGGGCCTCCGCCCCGTCGCGCACCTCTTCGATTACCGGCGCGCGAATAAACACCGCGCGCACCGGCCCGCCGGCGATGCCCTTTATCGAAATGTCCTGCTCGAAGCTGTCTACCTGGCGGCCGAATGCATTGCGCCGCACGGTAATATCCATCAGCCCCAGGCGAAACTGGTCGCTTCCCACGATCTCCTTGGCGAGGAGGATCAGGCCGGCGCAGGTGCCCATAATGGGCATCCCCTCGCGCGCCCTGGCGCGCAGGGGCTCGGCCAGCCCCCAGCGGGTAATCAGCGTGCCCAGCGTCGTGCTCTCGCCCCCGGGGATAATTAGCCCGGCGATGTCCTCGAGCTCCTCCGCCGTGCGCACCAGTCGCGCGGGCGCGCGGCAGCGCTCCAGCACCTCCAGGTGCTTGGCAAACGCTCCCTGCAGGCCAAGCACGCCCACCCAAAACGGGGAATCACTCATCGCGGAGCAACCTCGCGCATGGGGATAGCTAAGCTGCCCGGGGCCTACCAGCCGCGCACGGCGAGCAGCTCCTTTTCGTCCAGCGTGTGCACATCGATCCCGGGCATCGCCTCGCCCAGGCCGCGGGAGATCTCGGCCAGCTTCTTCGGGTCGTCGTAATAGGTCACCGCATCCACAATGGCCTTCGCTCGCCGCGCGGGGTCCTCGGACTTGAAGATCCCCGAGCCTACGAAAATCGCCTCGGCGCCAAGCTGCATGAGCAGCGAGGCGTCGGCGGGGGTGGCAATGCCTCCCGCGGCGAAGTTCGGCACGGGCAGGCGCCCCAGCTCGTGCACCTCAAGCACAAGCTCATACGGCGCCCCCAGGCGCTTCGCCTCGGCCATCAGCTCGTCCTTGGGCATGCTGTGGATCTTGCGGATCTCGCTCATCACCAAGCGCATGTGGCGCACGGCCTCGACAACGTTGCCCGAGCCCGCCTCGCCTTTGGTGCGGATCATCGCCGCGCCCTCGGCAATGCGCCGCAGGGCCTCGCCCAGGTCGCGGCACCCGCAGACAAACGGCACGTCAAACGCGTGCTTGTCGATGTGGTGCTCCTCGTCCGCCGGGGTAAGGACCTCGCTCTCGTCGATATAGTCCACCTTCAGCGCCTGCAAAATCTGGGCCTCGGCAAAATGCCCAATGCGCGCCTTGGCCATTACGGGAATGCTTACCGCCTCTTGAATCTCGATAATCTTCTCCGGGTCGGCCATGCGCGCCACGCCGCCCTGGGCGCGGATGTCCGCGGGAACGCGCTCCAGGGCCATCACGGCGACCGCGCCGGCGTCCTCGGCAATGCGTGCCTGCTCGGCGTTGGTGACATCCATAATCACCCCGCCTTTGAGCATCTCCGCGAGGCCCACTTTTGTCCGCCAGGTAGCCCTAACCGCTTCGTCCATCAAGCTCCACCTCCACCAGCGCTGCTCGCCCGCGCCGGTTCGCAAACCGTAGGCACCGGCGTCCGCTCGCCCTGCACGCACTACGCTGCGCTGGAGACCTCCAGTGTAGCACGCCCACGCCCGTTCGCCAAGGATCGCCCCTAAAGCTCATATCTGCCGGCAAGCGCCTTGGCGATGGTCACTTGGTCGGCGTAGTCCAGGTCGCCCCCCACGGGCAGCCCGCTGGCAATCCGCGTTACGCGAAACTTGCCCAGCGGCTTAATGAGCTGCGCGATATAGTTCGCCGTGGCGTCGCCCTCGACCACGGGGTTGAGCGCCAGGATAACCTCCTCCACGGGCTCCGTCTGCAGCCGCGCCAAAAGCTCGCGAATGCGCAGGTCGTCCGGCCCGATGCCGTCGATCGGGGCGAGCATTCCCCCGAGCACATGATACAGCCCGTTATACTCGCGCGTGCGCTCCATGGCCATTAGGTCCTGGGGCTCGGCGACGACGCAAATTTTGCTTTGGTCGCGCCGCTCATCCGCGCAAATGGGGCATAGCTCCTGGTCGGTAAAGTTAAAGCAGCGCTTGCAGTAGCGGATCGTCCGCTTGGCCTCGACGATCGCCTCGGCGAGCTCGCGCGCCTGCTCCTCGGGGCAGCGCAGGAGAAAAAACGCCAGCCGCTGCGCCGTTTTCGGCCCCACCCCGGGCAGCTTTTGCAGCGCCGCGATCAACCGCTCCAGCGGCGCGGAATAGCTAAGCATCTCTCCCCCTTACATCAGCCCGGGAATCTGCAGCCCCGGGGGAATGGGCAGGCCCGCGGTAAGCGCGCTCATCTTCTC
This sequence comes from uncultured Armatimonadia bacterium, assembly GCA_964565895.1. Lineage (GTDB taxonomy): Bacteria > Armatimonadota > Zipacnadia > UBA1398 > CAZMGT01 > CAZMGT01. Next base: position 28,457 of record CAZMGT010000038.1, on the reverse strand, counting down.
CTGCCGCGTCTGGGCCGCTTGCCGCTGCGCCTCGCGCACCGCGGCGACGATTAGGTCTTGGAGCATGGGCACGTCCTCGGGGTCCACGGCCTCGGGGGCGATGGTAATGTCGCACAGCTCGCCCGTGCCCGAGACGGTGGCCACGACCACCCCCCCGCCGGCGGAACCCTGCACGCGCAGCTCGGCCAGCTCCTCCTGCACCGCCGCGAGATCCTCCTGCAGCTTGGCGAGCTGCTTCATGATATTTCCCAAACCCATCATTGGCCCTGTTCCTCCGTTTCGCCGGCGTCGCCCTCCAGCTTGCGGCTCCCGGGGAAGATGCTCAGCACGGCGGCCTCGCCCGCCTGCGCCGGCGCCTCTTCCCCCTCCCTCTCCCTCACGCGCACTTGCATCTTCCGCCCATAAACGGCCTCGATCGCCCGCTCGATCGCCGGCCCCACGCGGGCGTCGCTCAGCCATTCCTGGACCTTGCTTCGGTCGAACGGCCCGCGGCAATAGATAACCAGCCGCCCCTCGCCCTCGGGCTGGCACGTCGTCTGGCCCAAAATGTTCGCCGCCGCGGGAAAGTCGCGGCTCAGCTCGACGACCACGCGCTGCCACTCGCGCGAGGCCTGCGCGGGCGGGGGATTGGCCGGCTGCTCCGCAGCGGCGAGCTCCGGCTCCCCCGCTCTCTCCTCGCTTTCCGGCGCGATCATCGCCACAAAGGCCATCTCCAACACCGTGCGGTGCTGGCTGTTCCAGCGGATTTCGTTGCGCGCGTGCGACAGTTGCTCGAGCATCTGGCGGAGCTGGGCGGTGGAGAACTGCTCCGCCTGCTCGGCGAGCCGGCCGACCGTGGGCTCATCTACCTGCAGGGCCGTTGCCGAGCGGCAGCCGAGCTTGACCAGGATTAGGTTGCGCACGTGCCCGGATAGCCCATCGAGCACCTGCACAAAATCCTTTCCCTCTTGGGCGAGATCGTTGATAAACGCAAAGCCCTCCGCCGCCTCGCGCCGCGCGACGATGTCGGCAAAGCGAAACAAAAGCTCCTCGTCCAGCGTCCCGAGCACGGTATTTACGTCGGCCACGGTCAGCGGCCCCTGGGCATAGGCCGCGATTTGGTCGAGCATTGTTATCGCGTCGCGCACGCACCCGTCGGCGAGCCGCGCAATAGCGTGCAGCGCCGGCTCCTCGTAGGCAATTTTCTCCTGCTCGCAAATATACTTCAGCCGCTCCGCGATCTGCGGCACGGGGACCTTGTGAAAGTCGAACCGCTGGCAGCGAGAGAGGATCGTCGGGCGGACAAGATGCACCTCGGTCGTCGCGAACACGAAGTAGACAAATTCCGGCGGCTCCTCGATCGTCTTAAGCACCACGTCCCAGGCGTCGCCGCGCAGGCGCTGGACCTCGTCCATAATGTAGACCTTGCACCGCGCGACACTGGGGGCATAGTGCACCACGCGGCGCAGCTCTTGCATGTCCTCCACTTTGTTGTGTGAGGCGGCGTCGATCTCCACCACGTCGAGCAGGCTGTCGTTTTGGATTCCCACGCAGGCGTCGCACTTGCCGCAGGGGTGCGGGGTGGGCCCCTGCTCGCAGCACAGGGCCTTGGCGATCAGCCGTGCCGTGGTCGTCTTCCCCGTGCCGCGGGGGCCGCAGAGGAGGTAGGCGTGGGCCACCTTGCCTTGGGCAAACGAGTTTTGCAGCGTGCGGCAGACGTGCTCCTGGCCGATGACCTCCTCGAACGTTTGCGGCCGATATTTGAGGTATAGCGACTGATAGGCCATTTGCTTAGGTTATCCGCCTCGCCTCGCGCCCCGCCGCCCGAGCGGCAGCTTGCAGAAAAACGGGTGATCGTGCACCTGCCTCCGATGAGGACCGCCGAGCGTTACCGCCGTAGCCAGCTCAGACCCGGTTTGCTGCGGCACCCGGCGCAAACTGCTTACCGCTGCTTCCTTCCGGACCTGACGGGGTTCACAGCGCGCCGATGCGCAGGACCGAATCGTCATCGCCGCTTGCGGCGGGCAGCCCCCAGCGACCATCACCTCGGGCAGGAATTCAGCCCCGCTATAGCGGATTGCGGGTTACAGGGCACCGCTAGCTCCCCGCCTAGCACGATCACCCGATTTGTTATTCTAGCCCCTCCCGCCCGTTCTTGCTATACCCCAAAAATGCGCCCCTCGCCCGCCTTCCGCCCCAGCTAGCCCGCCTGCTCCGCACGCGCGATGAGATACTCCTGCACGTCGCGATCCAGGGCGACGAAGTAGTCGCTATAGCCGAAAATGCGCACGGAAAGCGAGGCGTAGCGCTCCGGCTCGCGCTGGGCCGCGCGCAGGGTTTGCGCGTCGATTACGTTCACCCCGATGTTCATTCCGCCCATGTCGAAATAGGCCTTGATGAACGCAACGAGCTTCGCCCGGCCTTCCTCGCCGGCGAAGTCCGAGGGCTGAAGATCCACGATATACGACATTCCCCCGGCAAACCGCGCGCAGGGCAGGGCGCACACCGATCGCGCGGCCGCCGTGGGCCCCCGCCGCGCGTAGCTTTGCGTGGGGTTTGCGCTTACCGCAAGCGGCTCCCCCGCCCGCCGCCCGTCGGGCAGCGCGCCGGTCTTCCTCCCCCACTGGCGCACCGCCGCGTTCGTTACCCCAAACAAAAGCGGCAAAAACCGGTCGCCAAACAGCGTGCGATAGCCCGCGAGCTCGTCCAGATAGCGCTCGGCGACCTCGCGGGCAAGCTCGTCCGCGCGGCGGTCGTCGTTGCCGAACTTCGGCGCGTTGCGCAACATTGCGCGCAGGGTCTCGTAGCCGCAAAAGTCGGCGCGCAGGGCGGAAACTACCTCGGCCATCGTCGCCCGCTTCTTGGCGAACACCACCTCGCGCAGGGCAGCGAGCGCGTCCGCTACGTTGGCCACGCCGACGATACACACCCCAGCGGGGTTTAGCGGCTGGCCGCCCTCGGTAACATCCCTCCCCCGCGCCACGCAATGGTCCAGCGTCGCCGAGAGGAACGGACAGGGGAGAAACTCGCGCTGCAGCTTCTGACCCGCGTGCACAGCCTCAACGGCGCAGTTCACCGCGTGCGCCACCTGCGCGTGGTAGGCGCGCAGGAGCTCGTCGAACGTACAAAAGCGCGCCGCGTCGCCCGTCTGCGGGCCAACCTGCTCCCCGCTCAGCGCGCAGCGCCCGTTGTGCAGGGCAAGCTCCAAGCACTTGGCCAAGTTAAGCGAAAACTCCATTGTCCGCGGCGCCGCGACGCGCGGGATAACGTGCTCTACGCAGCCTACGATGCAATACTCGCGCGCCGCCTCCTCGGGAATGCCGTGCTCGCACAGCGCGGGGATAATTACCTCGTCGTTAAATAGGGCAAAGCCAATGTTCCTCGCCGAAACCTCCGCGCACAGCTCCCAGAAACTCTCCGGGCTATTGCGGTGCACGCGCGCCCCCACGGCAACGAGCAGCCTGTGCTCCAAAGCGATCTCAAGCCACAGGTGCGAAAGCTCGTTTGTCGCATCGGCCCCGTTGCGCCCCACGCCGCCCACGAGGGTGTGCTGGTCCGCGTAAAGCCGGCTCAGTTTAAAGTAAAGCTCCTCGAGCAGCTCGCGCGCCTCGTCCTTGCTCAGCCGGCCGGCGCTAATGTCCGCGACGTAATAGGGCCAAAGGTATTGGTCGATCCGCCCCAGCGAGTTGGCCACCGCGGTGGCATCGCCAAACTCCACCTCGACTAGCCGATGCACAAACCACAGCGCCTGCAGGGCCTCGCGAAACGTGCGCGCGGGGTGCTCCGGCACGCGCCGGCACGTTGCGGCAACTTCGAGGTAGCTCTCGCGCAGCGCCGGGTCGTCGGCCTCTTCGGCCAGGCGCTCGGCGAGCTCGGCGTGCCGCCGGGCAAACTCCGCTGCGGCGTTGCAGCAGATGATCGTCGCCTGCAAAAACTCCGCCGCGCGCCGGTCGCCGCCCAGGCGAGCCAGTGCCTCCTCCGCCTCCCTGCGAATGCCCGCCAGCCCGAGGCGAAACACACGCTCAAACCCGGGGACGTTGTGCCCCATAACCAGACCGTTGGCGTGAAACACGCCCGCGCGCATTAGCTTTTTCGCCTCGGGCGAAAGCTGCTCCGCGCGCGCTTGGCCGATCGTGCGAAACCCGCGCCAGCTTTCCAGCAGCGGCCGCAACTCGTGGGGCAGGCCCTCGTCGTCGCCCAGCGCGCCGCCGTGCACCTCGGGGAAGTCCACGTTGCGCACCCAGCCCAGGCCCAGCTTTTCGTTTAGCCCGCGGTGGCAGAGCACCAACCGCTGCGGCTGCCCCGCTAAGCGATCTTCGGGAAACAAGGCAATGGGCACGTGGCGTAGGTAGTGCGCGAGCGCCTTCGCCCGGCGCAACACCGCCGGCTCGCCCTCGCTCTGCCCGTAGCTCTCGCCCACCAGGCGCAGGCGCAGCCCGCGGGGCACGGTGTCCTCGCGCGTTTGCGCGCGCTCGCGCCAGCGTAAAATGCGCTCCTCGCGGGTCATCGCAGGTCGATTATACACCAGCCGCGCGGCGCGAGGGCCGCCGCTTCCCCGCTACTTCGCCGGCGGCTGAACGCACAGCCCGCGCAGCACCGGCCGCGCCGGCGCATCGTTTGCAACAAGGGCAATCTTCGCTATTGGGTCATCCGGCTGAGGGTTGATCCACTGCACGGGGTACACGTGCTCCTCGCCCGCGCACGAGCTTGGGCTTACCCCAAGCGCGCCAAAGGCAAGCGGCGCCGCGCACCAGCCGGGCTGGGGCGTGCGCACGTTAAGCGGGTAGCGAATGGCGAGGGTCGCCCTCTTGCCTGAGGAATACTCCACAATATACGAGCCGATGGTGACCCCGCGCCAGTTTTCGGGCTTTTTCAAAAGCTCCACAAGCTGCTCTCTGCTGGCGAGCTTTGCGCTGTGCAAAAAGTACAGCGCGGCGGCGCGCCGGCCAATGCGCAGCTGTGCGCGCTGGCCCGGCTTTGGGGAAAGCGGCCTGGGCCAAAGGCGAAACGCAAGCCCGAAAAAGCGCACCCTTTCCTCTTCCGCCCCGCTCTCGCCGGGCGCAGCGACGGGCTCAGGCGCCCCCGCCTGGGGCACGGGGTCGGCGGCGATGCGCCACTGGGCCAGGGGCCGCGCGGCGAAAAACTCTGCCCTGACGGGCACGCTCGGATAAAACAGCTTCGGCCAGAAGTTCCACGAGAACTCCGCGCCCTCGAGGATGGAAAGATAGCTGTAGTTTTTCGCCTTGCTAAACGTCCCCTCGACGAGCCAGGGCAACTTGCCCCAAATGCCCACCATGTTCCCCCGCGCCCAGCGCTGCTCCTGAAGCGTCGCTCCGCGCGAGTTGGCCTTGATTACCGTATATCCGTGGCTGCGGAAATAATGCGACGACAGCGGCGCGCGGCCCGTAGACCAGTTGCAAATGATTATCTCCTTAGGCAGCCGGTCGATCGTCTCCGCTAAATGATACGGCACACCGCCGTTGTGCTCGGGAACGAGCATGTCGCCCCACATCATTACGTTAATGTTTTGCTTGGCGAAAAACTGGTGCAGCGTGCGCACCCAGGCGGCGAAAATGTCGCGCTTGTCCTTGTTTGCGCAAAGGGGGCAGCGCTTCTCCTCGGGCAGGGCATACGTGCGCCAGCGAATCTCGTCCATGCCAATGTGAAAAAAGCGCGGCTTTGTCGTCTCGATAATCTCGCGGTAAATGTCGAACAAAATCTGCTTTGTCTTCGGGTTTGCAGTGCATAGTTGGTAGACATCGCCATCTTCGGCAAGCTCGGGATAGGGAATGGCCAGCCAGTTTCCGTGGCCGAGCGAGTTGCAGCAGGGCACGGGCTCCACGGCATAGGAACGCAGCGTGTCGAAAATCTCGCGCACCGTGTCCCCGGGCCAGGCGACAGGGCTCGACACCCGCTGGTGGCTCTTGTAGCGCATCGCCTGCTGCACGATAAGCACAACCATGTTTAGCTTGTGCCGGACGATCGTTTCCCGCAAAAAGTCGCTGAAAAACTGCGCGTCCACCGGCGCGTTGTTCGGGTAGCCCCAGCGGTTGGTGGGCAGGGGTAGGCTTACCGCGCGAATGGCCATGTTCGGCCAGTCCACAACCTCCATCGCGGGCAGGGCCAGGGTATGCCTCAGGGCATAGGTGCTCTCCGCCGCCTGAAGCGCCGTGCACACAGCGTTAACCAGCCCACGGGCATCGTTTGCAGCGAGCCGCGCCCCGCGCCCATGGCAAACGAGCACATAGCCCTCCGCGGGAAGCCGAGCCAAGCGCGCGGCGAGCGCCGGGCTAAGCGCCGGCGGGGCGGCCCCGAGGGCGATCTCCGTCGGCCCGCCTGCCCCTCGCTGGGCAAGGGAGACCTCAAGCTTTCCCCCCAGCCACGGCTCCAGCACGTCGCGCAGCAGGTTTAGCGCAGGCAGTGGGTCGGCGCGGCCCGCGCTCGCGCGGACGACAAGCCCGGGGCGCAGGGCAAGGGCTCCTGCGCCGAGGCGCACCTCTTTCGGCGCGGGGAGAAGCCCCAGCGCCGTAGGCTCCGGAGGCTCGCGCGCGACGACGACGTCCAAGCCAAACCGCGCCCGCGCCAGCGGCGCCCCTCCCTTTCCGCGCGCCTCGAGGGAAAGCTCCGCCCGCCCCTCGCGCGCGCTACGGCCGAGGAGGAGAAGCGGCTCTTCCGCGGGCTGCGCCGGCTCAACCGCCGCTTGCGCCTGGTTTACGCCGTCGGGAAACACCACCCGGCCATAAACCTCCGCTGCCTCTTGAGGGAGCCTCTGCGGGTCCAAGCGCAAGACGTAGCGCCCGTCCTCAAGCTGCGCGAGCTCCGCGGAAAACGCGCCGACGTCTCCCCGCCCGTCCTCCAGGGGAACGGGCCGCTGCGGCGCCTCGAGGGCGATCTGGTCCACGTAAAACACATGCGTCCCGACGCAGCCGAACATTAACCGGCGGATGCGCGAGGGGTCAAAGGGCACTCCGTAGCGGTTCCAAAAGCTAAAAAGCGGGGCGTAGACCTTGCGCCATGCCGTGCTGTCCAAGGGGATGGGGAAGGAGTACGTCTGCTGCTCGCCCTTAGAAAAGCCGGTTTGTACGGTTAGCTTGGCCGTGGCACGCGAGCCGTCGCCCTTTACCCAAAGGCTAATCGCCCCCCAGGTCAGCGCGCGCCACGGGGCGTCCTGGGCGAGGGTTGGCGAAACGGTGTTGCTCCCGCGCTCTACCCCCAAAACGCGGCAGCACAGCGCCCCGCGGCCAAACTTCGCCCCGCGCGAAAGCTCCGGCTGGCACTTCCCGCCCCCGCCCCACACGTTGCCCCACCAGCCCTCGACGCCACCCTCGAAGTCAAACAACACCTGGCGCACGGGCCGCTCCGCGCGCGCCGGGGCAAGCGCACAGCACCATGCCAGGGCAAGGGCAAGAATAAGCACGCGGGTGCGCATCGCTGGGCCTCCCCAAAGAGGCTACTGGGCGGAGGCGCCCTGGCCCTGCTCCGCTGGGGCGCTTAGCCGCTCGGCGAGCACGGCAAACGAGACAAGCAGGGCAAACGTCAACCCCGTACCCCGGACAATGGCGTTGGCGTAGAAGTTGCACAGGACAAAGGCGAGCAGCCCCGCCAACAGCCCAAGGGAGAACATGTGCAGGGGCTGGCCCGCGGGGCTTTGCCGCCATGCCCGCCACGCCGCGCCAATGGCGCGCAGCAAAACGTAAACATACGCCAGCAGACCGGTTAGCCCCAGCGTTACCCCGTAGACGATGTATTGGTTCTGAAAATCCTTTTCCAGCTTAAGAACGGTGGGGTCGGTCTCCTCAATAACGTAGGCGTCGATCTCTTTCTGATACTGCCCTGGGCCGGAGCCGACGATCATCCTATGCCCGTCGCGCATTAGGGCAAACCCGGCGAGCCACTCCGCATAGCGCAGGTCAATGTATTGGTCGCTGCCCCGCTGCATAATCCCCAGGCCGCCGATCTGCTCCGCGCGCAGCGGCGAAAGCAGCAGTATGCACACGGCCAGGGCCGCGACAAGAGCGGCGCGGCCCACTCGCCTTCCCCGCGCCTCGGGAGCGAGCAGGCACACCAGGACAAGCCCGAAAACCAACGCCAAAAACGGCCCGGCGATTATCGCCGTGGCCAACCCGAGCAAGCAGAGCACCGCAGGCGCGGCTCGCGCCGCCGCGCTCCGCGCCCGCTGCCCCAGGGCATAAAGCAGCGGCAGGGCCATCGCCAGGTGCGTCGCGTAAAGCGTGCGGCTGCCAAACAGACCGCGCACCGTGCCCGTCTGCTCATCAAGCGGCCCGCCGCTGCGCGCCGCTTGGGCAAACTGCCCCAGCGCGGGAACCATGGTCAGCGCCGTCCCCACGCCTAAAGCGACCGCCCCGCGCACAAGGTCGCGCTCCGTGCGAAACGCGTTTAAGAACACAAATGGGGCAAGGAGAAACAGCTCGACCGTCTGCACTAGGTCAACGCCCGTCTCGAACGCTATTTCGCGCACGCGGTCCGGGTCGGGCTCGATGCGCAGCGCGCAAACTACCGCCGCAGCGACAAACAGCCACAAAAACCCCGGCGGCCAAACCAGCCCCCACTGCCGCCGCACGGCGGCGCGCAGAATAATCCACCCCGCCAGGGCGAACACGAAAATATCCGCGGGCGTTGCCGGCACGCGAGAGACGGGGGTCAGTTGCCCTGGGATAAGCACAGCTAGCGCCAGCGCGCCATAGAACAACACAGGGTCGCGCTCTTTTTCCTTTTCGCTCATGTTCCCTGTCGCTCCACGATCTCAAGCACAATGCGCCCGACAAGCGCCAACACGCAATAGATCCCCAGCCGCCTCTTGCCCCATTCCGTGGCCGGGGCGCAGGCGATGATCAACAGCGTGGCATACTCCAGCGCATATGTAACAAATCCCACCAACGGTGGAACTTCGAGAAACCCCACGTGGCGGCGAATGGCTAGCCACAGGACAATGTTAAGCAGGATCGCGGCGATGGTCCCGATGGCGATGGCCGGGGCGTAGGAGATGGACGCTATTGCCCGAAAGCGGTTTGCCGCGTCGCCGGCGAAAAACAGCGCGCCGGCGACGAACACGGCTATCCCCGCCCAGGAAATCTCGAAAAACTGGGGCACCTCGCCCTCGGTGATTATGCTCTTGGCCACGTGCGAGCGCGAAAAGGAAAGCATTACCCCCAGGGCAAGGCCTAAGATAAGCCCCGCATCGGGCCGCGAGAGCAAAAACGACTTCGTCCACAAAAGCAGGCCAATCAGGACCACGGCGAGGACAACCATCAACGGAAGCAAGCTATGCGCCCACGTGCTCGCCGTGGACTCGTCGGTGACAAACAAAAGAGCGAGGGCAATTAGGCACAGCTCGCTAAGCGTTTGCAATACCCGCGTTGCCCGGGGCAAATCCTCTCTTCCTCGGCGCTGGGCCAAGGCCATACCTCCGTCGCTTGGTGCGCTTTGGGCCTTATCTTCTGACACGGCCTGCGCTTTGTTGTTTGCGCTGGGGCTAGTTTTTCGCGCGGCACTTTCGATTCCCCCGCGCGCCATCCCTCCCGCGCCTCACCCACGGCAGGACGGCCTACGCCGATGCGCGAAGGTAGCGATTGCCGGCATATGCCGGCGCGGCTGCCGATGGCCAAAACGCGAGGCATGGAGTGATCGCCATGGAGCAACCTCCGCGCTGGGACAAGCCCGACGAGCAGCGCGCTCCCCAAGAGGGCGAACGCCCCCAAGCGGGGCCACCGGAGGAAGGACCTCCTCAGGGCGGCGAAGAGCGCCCAGGGACAGGCCCTCCTCCTCCCCCGCCCCCGCCGGAACTCCCCCCACCCCCTCCGCCCCCAGGGATGCCCGGCGGTGGCGAGCGCCCGGGCGCCGAGGGCCCTGGGGCGCGCCCGCCGCTCGAGGTTCCCCCGCTCGCGCCCAGCGCCAGCCCCTACGGCCCCCGTCGGCTACCCGAGGAGGGCATGAGCCGCGCGGTGAGCATTCTCCTCGGCGTGTTCGTGGGCGCCGCTGCGGTGACCCTCGTTCTGTTCCTCGTGCTTAGCGCGCTGCAGGCCCGCGGCCGCGCCGCCGCACCCCCGTGGAAGGCCGGCCTGGTCGGCGGCTATGTTGGGCTGGTGCGCATTAGCGGCCCGATTGTCTCCGGCCCGCCCAGCTCCAGCTTGTTCGGCCCGGCCGTGGCCACGAGCGAGCGCATCGTCAAGCAGCTTAACGAGGCGCTCAAAGACGACCGCTGCAAGGCCATTGTCCTGCGCGTAGACTCGCCTGGGGGAAGCGCCGCGGCGTCGGAGGAAATCTATCGCGCCGTGCGCCGCGTGGCTAAGAAAAAGCCGGTGTTTGTCTCCATGGCCGATGTCGCCGCCTCCGGCGCATATTACATCTCCGCCGGGGCAACGAGAATCTACGCCAACAAGGCAACGATCACCGGCTCCATCGGCGTGCTCGGCAGCTACCTCCTGTTCCCCGACGCCATGGAGAAGCTGGGCATTAAGATGGAGACGTTCAAAAGCGGCAAGTTTAAGGACACGGGCAACTTTAGCCGCGAGATGACCGACGAGGAGCGCGAGCTTATCCAGCGCGAGATCGACACGATCTACAAGCAGTTCGTCGCCGCCGTGGCCGAGGGCCGCGGGATGGAGCTGGAGAAGGTGAAAAAGCTCGCCGACGGGCGCATTTTCGTGGGCGAAGAGGCGCTTAAGCACAAGCTCGTGGACGCCATCGGCGGGCTGCAGGAGACGCTCGACGCCGCGGCCAAAGAGGCCAAGCTCCCCGCGGACTATCACGTGCGCGACTTCTCCGCCGTCTCCCCGCTGGAGGAGCTTTTGGGCATCGCCACGCGCGCCGCGGCCTCCCTGGGCAACGTCTCAGACCAGGTGGGCGACGAGCTTTCGCGCCTGCGCCAGCCCGGGCGCAACCTGCTCCGCTTGCCCGGCTACTAGCGCCGGGGGTTTTTCGCCTCGGCGGGGCAAGGGGCGCGGGCCGCGCTTTGCCCCGCGGCGAGCTCCTCGCTGCGCCCGAGAAAATAGCGCTGGGCAATGCTCGCCAGCGGGTGGTGGGTCAGGATGGCCACGACGATCGGGGTCACCGTTAGCGGGTGGAAGTAAAGCTGGGCGAGGACGAGGCCCAGGCCCGTGTTGCGCAGGGCGCAGCTAAACGTTACGCTGCTCATCAGCTCCGGCCGGCGGAGGATCTTCCCCGCGGCAAGCCCCAGGGCAAACCCCAGGCACACTTGCACGGCGCTCAGCCCGACTACCGCGGGAAGCTTTGGCCCCATGCCCACAAGATAGGGAATCGCCGGCGCAATGTTTACGACAATTAGGTAAATAATGAGCGCCTTGGTGGCCAGGCCGGTTACCGCTCGCAGGCGAAGCACGGCCTCCTCGGCCTTGCGCCGAATAGCTACGCCGACCAGTGTGGGCAAGACGAGCATAAGCATAAGCCCATAAAGCAGCCGCAGCGCGTCAACCTCAACAAGGCTCCCCCCAAACGCGCGGAGCACCGCCGGGGTAACCAGCGGCGCGGCGAGCGTGGTGATAAACGTTATCGTGAGCGAAAAACCCGTTTGCCCGCGCGAAAGATAGGTCCACACCGCGGCGAGAGTTGCCGAGGGCAGCGCGGAAAACAAAATTAGCCCCATCGCCAAGTCCGGCACGTCGCGCAGGCCCACCTGCACCAGGCCCCACGCGCAAAGCGGCAAAACGACAAACAGCACAAACGTGCACAGGCAAATCGCCCCCACCGAGCGGATCGCCTGGCGCAGCTCCTCGATCGCCGTGTTTATTGTGAGGCACATTATCAGCAGGCCCAGCGCATAGGGAGCGGCGATGCGCCATGGCGCGGCGTGCTCGCGCACGACCACCGCCGTGGCGACGCACAGCATGATCACGCCGATCATCCAGCGGTCGAGCAGCTCGTTAATGCGCCGCGCTGTATCCATCTCCGCGTTCCGCGGCAGGGCTAAACGCGCAGCACGCGCCCCGGGCGCGCGCCGGTATAGCGCCCCTGCTCGAAAACCACCTGCCCGTTAACGATGACATACTCCATTCCGCGGGGGAGTTGGTGCGGCTCCTCATATGTCGCCTGGTCGGCGACTGTTTCCGGGCGAAACAGGGCGAGGTCGGCGAAGTAGCCCTCGCGCAACAGCCCGCGCTGGGCAAGCCCGATCCGCCGCGCCGGTTCGCCGGTCATCTTCGCTATCGCCTGGGGCAGCTCGAGCACCTTCCGCTCGCGCACATATCGCCCGAGCACGCGGACAAACGCCCCATACGCTCGCGGATGGGGCTTGCCCGAGGAGAGCGGCCCGTCCGGCGCGCGCGCCGCGGCGTCGGAGCAGATCGCGCTCAGCCGGTGGGCCAGGAGAAACTCTACGTCCTCCTCGCACATGGAAAACGTAATCTGGGCGACACCGCCCTGGTGGCGCAAAAGAAGCTCAAACAGAGCGTCTATCGGCGAAAGCCCGAGCTCTTGGGCCACTTGCTCCAGCGTTTTGCCCGTCGCCCCAAGCTCGTCTTCGCCCTCGACCTGCGCGATGAGCACGCGGTCGAACCCCAACTCGGGAATGGACAGCGACCCGGGCCAGCTCGGGCAACCCCGCTCGATCTCCCGGCGAATGCGCTCGCGCCAGCTCTCATCGGCCAGGCGCTCCAGCGCACGCTGCGGCCCGCCCTCGCGGGCAAACGGCGGGAGAAGGCTCATCAGCGAGGTGCTCCCCGCGGTATACGGGTAAACGTCGAACGCCACGGCCAGCCCCTCTCCCTCCGCGGCCTCCATAGCGCGCACCGTCTCGCGCACGCGCCCCCAGTTGCTTCGCCCGGCCGCCTTGTGGTGGGCGATCTCCACGCGCACCCCCGTGGCCCGGGCCACGGCGATCGCCTCGTGCACAGCCTCGAGCAAAAGCCCCGCCTCGCTGCGTATGTGCGTGCAGTAGATCTTCCCCCGGCGCGCGCAGGCGCGGGCGAGCTCCACAAGCTCCGACGGCTGGGCGAACATGCTCGGGGGATAGATGAGCCCCGAGGAGAGCCCCGCCGCGCCTGCCTCGAGGCTCTCCTCGACAACGCGGACCATCTGGCGCAGCTCGTCCGGCGTCGGGGCGCGATCTTCCAGCCCCACGGTCATCGCGCGCAGCGGGCTGTGGCCCACGAGGTGCACGGTGTTCATCGCCGGGCGCGCCTGCTCAACCGCGCTGAGGTATTCCTCAAAGCTCGGCCAGGCCCACATCTCGCCGCCCACGACAAACGAAACCGCCCGGCGCACCTCCTCGCCAACCTCTCCGCCCAGCGGCGCGGGGCTCGCCCCGCACTGCCCGCACAGCTCCGTGGTAACCCCCTGGGCCACCTTGCTTAGGCAACGCGGATCAGCAATGGCCGCGACGTCGGAATGGCCGTGGATGTCGATAAATCCGGGGCAGACGGCCAGCCCGCGGGCGTCGATCTCCCGCGCCCCCCGGGCCTGGCGCAGGTCGCCGATCGCTGCAATGCGCTCGCCGGCAATGGCTACGTCGGCGTGCAATGGGGCGGATGCTGAGCCGTCGAAAATTTCTCCGTTGCGAATGATCAAGTCAAAGTGCATAGCGGCTTCCCGGGCGCATAACGCGCGCGGCGAATGCTGCGTTTACTGCTCGGCGGCGATTTTTTCGTATTTTTCAGCTTTGTCGGACTCACCGAGGGCATCGTAAAGATGGGCGAGGGCCAGGGCCGCTCGGGTGCGGGTCTCTGGCTCGCGCACCTCCTGGCCGAGCTTTTGGAGAATGTCAAACGCCTCCTGAAGGTAGGCCGCAGCCTGCTCTAGCTCCCCACGCCCCTGGTGGAGCAGGCCCACCTCATATAACACTCGCGCCATCCGCTCGGACAGCCCGTGCTTGCGCTCGATTTCCAGCGCCCGGGCAAAATAGCGCAGCGCCTCCTCTTCCTTGCCCTCTACCGCAAGAATACGCGCGATCTCCGCGCAGAACACAGCCTCGCGCAGGGGCAGCTCGCCAAACTTCTCCTCCACCTCAAGCGCCCGCCGATAAAACTGCAGGGCAATCTGCCGCCCCACAGCGTCTGTCGTATACGAGTGCCAGTAGCTGACGATGCGATTTAGCCTGTCGTAATAGGTCGCCTCCTCAAACAGCGCCTGGTGGTAGTAGTCCAGGGCCTCCTTCTCCTTGCCGCGAGCAAGCGCAATGTGCGCCAGCCCGTTAAAGCACACCGAGCGCCCGGCGTTGGCGTTTGGCGTGCTCATATAGATCTCCGCCGCCTGCTGGTAGTAGTTAATGGCCTCCTCATACTTCCCCGCGGAGTGGTAGGCCATGGCAATGCGGCCCGCTACGCTCGCCCGCGTGGAGTCGCTCGATTTGCCGGCCGCGCTCAGCGCCCGCTCGTACGCTTGAACCGCTTCGTCAAACCGCCCCAGGGCAAGCAGGGTGTCGCCCACGCGCAGGTGGTAGCTGCGCGAGGTCTCCCGCCCTCCTCCGAGCTCCGCCGCGCGCTGCCACAGCTCTACCGCGCCCTCGAGGTCGCCCCAGTCCAACTTCAGCGCGGCCAGGGCGGAGTACATCGATGCCGCCTGGCTCTCGTTCCCCAGCTCGCGATAGGCCTCGCTTGCCTTAAGATAGTGCTCCGCAGCGGCGACGAAATCGCCCAGGCCCGTCTTATACAGGCTGGCCAGGTAATAGTGGATAAGCGCGATGTAGCTCGTATAGTTGCATGCTTCGGCTTTTGCCAACGCCTCCTTAAAGGCGTCCACGGCCTCGGCGTAGCGCCCCTGGTAGCGGTAGGTATAGCCGATCTGATAGAGCACGCGGCAGGCGTAGCGGTCGTATTCCGCGCCCAGCTCCTCATAGAGCTTTAGCGCTTGCCGGTTGGCCTGCAGGGCGGCGTCCCACGCGCGCATATAGCGATAGGTATAGGCCAAGCTGCGCCACGCGTTCGCCTCAGCGGCCTTCTCGCCCGCTTGGCGATAGAGGGCGATTACCTTTTTCTGAAGCTCCGCCGCGTCGCCATAGTCGCGCTTGTCGCTAAACTCCTCAGCCAGAATAAGGTATTGCCGGACGAGCTCTTGCCTGTCGCCGGCGTTGCTCAGCACCTGTTCGCCCTGCTTCCAAAACTGCTCCGCGCGGTCTTTGTGTCCCGCGGCGACAAGGTCGCAAGCAATGCGAAACATCAGCTTCCCCAGCTCTTTTTGTTCCTCGGCACCCTCGCCGGCGCTGCGGCAAACGTCTAGCGCGCGGAAAAAGTGCGCCGTCGCTTCGTCTAGCTTGTCCTGCGCCAGGTAGGCGTTGCCGATTATCCGCTCGACGTCGGCGCGCCGCGATGTCTCTCCCTGTTGCTCAAGAAGCTTGTTCGCCTCGCCATAGGCGGCGATCGCCTCATCCCACTGCTCGGCATAAGCGAATGCGCGGCCCAGCTCGACGTAACGCTGGGCCACTTTTTCCGGCTCGCTGCCCGCTTGCTTTTGCAGCTTTACCGCGCGCTGTGCCGCGGCAATGGCCTCGGTCGGATTCTTCGCCCGGCGATAGGCCACGGCAAGCTCGCTTTCCGCGGCTGCCTCCTGCGCGGGGTCGTTAAGCCGGCGGGCGGCCTCGCGCGCGTTAAGCAGCAGGACAATGCGCTCCTCCTTGGGCAGGCCCTCCACCGTGGCGGCGCGGCGCAGCCAACTCGGGGCCAGCTTTTCCGCCGCCGTCCCTCGCGCAAGCTCCGCCGCGCGTTCGTACCGCGCCTTAAGCTGCTCAGCAGCGCTGCGCGAGCGCGAGCTTGTGCTCGCGAGGCGGTAATACAGCGTCCGGCCGGCCTCGGCCAATGCCAAAGCTTGGCGCTCGTTTGTCCCGAACTGCTCCTCTAAGCGCGCTAACGCGTCCAGCCACGCCAGCGTGGCGTTCGAGCTCCGCGCCAACCCATAGGCCGAGCGCATCGTCGAGCAGAGCAGGTAGTACGGTTGCGAGCCGAGGAGCTCATCGCCTTCGCGCGCGGCAAGGTAAAGCTCGCGCGCCTTTTCCTTGTCCCCGCGGGAAAGGGCGACAGCCGCCCCCGTATACAGCGCGACGAGCCGCCGGCGGAGATAAGTCTTGCTCTGGGTCTTGCTCATCAGCTCCGCCGCGCGCTCTAGCGTCTGTTGCGCCTTGTCCAGCTCGCCCTGCTGCCAGTAGCAAAAGCCCATGGCGCTGAGCGCCGAGCCGAGATAAACTTGCGAGCTTGCCTTTTCAAACAGCGCCGCCGCTTTTTCGTATGCGGCAATGGCCTCGACATATCTCCCGCGCCCAATGAGCGCTGCCCCCTGGCGCATGAGACCAAGCGCAGCGTCGCGCAGGGCCGTGCGCTGGGCGTCCTGCGCAGCGGAGGACTTTCCCCGCGTCTCGGTCTTCCCCCGCTCCTCCGTCGCGCGGGCCTCCCTCGCCTCCGCCCGCTGCGTGCCCTGCTCGCGCGCGGCTTTTTCCGCCGTTGCACCGCGCGTTTGTTTTTCCGCCGGCCGTTGCGCGCCAAGCACGCCGGCGCAGAGCAGCGCGAAAATGGCCCAGGAAAGGGCAAGCGCAATCCTTCTGTTCATCGCCCTAGCTCACCATCCGTTGACACCGGCCGAGGCGTGTGATACCGTCCCCGGCGGCGCGCGTCCGCTGAGGTGACACTGTTATGAGACAGCCCAGGCAACGCCTTGTCGCGGCGCTTAGCGCTGTATTCCTCCTCGCCCAAGGCCTCGCCTGCGCTGAGCCGATTAGCAAGATCACCATCGAGGGGCTGCAAAACGTCAACCCACGCCTCGTTCAGCTTACCTTGACCATCGCCGAGGGGCAAGAGTATAACCGCGCCGCCGTGCTCAGCGACTTCCGCGCGGTGATGGACCTCGGCCTGTTCGATCCCGCCAAATCCTCCGTCGACGTAGACAAGCAGCCGGACGGCGTGCACGTCTTGTTCCGCCTCGTGGAAAACCCAAAGATCCGCCAAATACGGATCACCGGAGCAACGATTTTTCCCGAGCAAAAGCTAATCCAGGCCATCGCCGACGTGGTAAGGGTCGGCGACGTGTTTAACAGTACGACCACGCAGCTCGTCTATCAGCGGCTGCAGGAGCTATATCGCAAGCGCGGCCTTGAGCTGGCCATGGAGCAGCCGACGATCACCGCGGACGGCGTGCTGGAGTATCGCGTGGCCGAGGGGCACATCGCCGCGGTAACCGTGCGCCTCAGCCGGCCCAATTGCATTAAGACCGAGCAGCTCATTGCCTGGCTGGGCATTAAAGAGGGCCAGCTTTTTAACTACGACGAGCTTAAACGCAAAACCCAAGCCGCGCAGGACCTCGGCCTGTTTGAGGCGTTTACGGCAAACATCCTCCCCGGGCGCAGCTTGGGGGCGCGGGAAATCGTGTTCAACTGCACCTGCCTCCGCCGCCCCCGCCCCTCCCCCGAGGGGCTGAAAATGGTCGACTTCCAGCGCCTGATCGCCAACCTTGATTCCTATCGCGACCGGTTCTTCGCCTTTCGCTACGACCTCTCCCCGCCGCCCGCGCAGGCGTCGGTCCGCCAGCTTCAGCGCCGCGCCCAGGGCACGGGCCAGCGCGCAGAGCAAGCGCGCTACGAGCTTGTCCTCGCTCTCGCTCAACTCCGCCGGCGCGAGGAGGCCGCGCGCGCCGCGCAGCCGCTCATCGAGGCCCTGCGCGCGCGGCTCGCCCAAAATCCAGGCGACGGCGAGGCGCGCGCGCGGCTCGCTCGCCTGCTCGTTATCGCGGGGATGGTTGACGAGGCCGTCGCTATCTCCTGGCCCGCCGTTGAGAACCAAACCGCCACTCCGGACCTGCTGGCCACCGCGGTTCACGCGCTAATCCTAAAGCTCGGGGAGGAGGCCGCCGCCGCGCAGCGCCGACCGCGGGCAAAGCTCCCCGAGATAGGCTGGGTGCTCGCCGTGCTCTCGCGCGCCCCGCGCGACAGCGCCGCCTTCCGCTCCGAGACGGCCCAGCGCTTTCGCCTCGCCCTCCAGCGCGCGGCGGAGCACTTTGCCTCGCTCCGCGGAGAGCAGATTTGGGCGGAGCTTGAGCCATTTCTGCGGTTCATGGCCGTGGCTGACTTTCTCCAAACCCTAGACACCCCCGTGCGGCCGACGCGCTGTGCACCCTTGCTCGAGGGGCGCTTGGGGCATCCCGTGTTCGTTACGTTTTGCGACGCCCCGCTCGAAGAGGCCCTGCGCGCTCGCGTGGCTTCCGCTCCGGACGACTTGCGCGCGGCCTATGCCCTGGGCTGCTTCCTCGTCTGCCGCGAGGTCGCCATTCGCACGCGCACGGAGGACATCGGCCGGCAGCTTGGCCTCGCTGAGGAGGATCGCACACGGGAGATTCGCCGGGCGGCGCGGCTTTTTGAAAAAATCATCTCCCGCGAGCGCGCCCCAGACCATTTCCCCGGCGCGCGCACGTACCTCGCCGTGGCGCGCGGCCTGGGCGGGAGGATCTCCGAGGCGCAGGACATTCTCCTCCAAGCACTGGAGCTGCCCGACGAGCCCGGCGCGGGAGATGTGTATATCGGCACGTGCATCTCCACGCTGTTTATCGGCAAGGGCGACAGCCAGCGCGAGCGCCAAATGCTCGAGCAGGGGCGCAAGAAGCTCGCGCAGTATATCGCCGCGGGGCGCGGCGGCGCGCGGGCGCGCGAGGTGGCGTTTACCCTAGACGGCATCGCCGGCGATGTGCAAAAAGCTGCTGCCGAGGCCGAAAAGCTCGCCCAGGAGGAGCCGCAAAACGCCGCCGCGTGGACGGCGCTGGGCTTTTACCGGCTAAAGCTGGGGAAGATCAATGAGGCGCTTCTGGCGCTGCGGCGCGCAGTTGAGCTTAGCCCGGGCGACCCCTACGCGCAGTACACGCTCGGGCTTGCGGAGATCCTCGCCGGCGACACGGAAAACGGGCGCAAACGGCTAGCCGCCGTAGAAATCGAGACCCTGCTCGACCGCGTATCGAGCGTCGTTGGCCTGTAGCAATGGCCGAGGAGAAGCGAGGGTGGCGCGAGGTTCTCGCGAGCGCCGCGGAGGGCTTTCTGCGGCTGCTTTTTCCTCCGCGCTGCCAGGCTTGTGGGGCGTTTTGCCCGGAGCCGCTGTGTTCTGCCTGCCTCGCCCAAATCGAGCGCATCTCCCTCCCCGTCTGCCACTGCTGCGGCCTCCCCTTGGACCCTCACGCGCAGCACGGCAACCTTTGCCCAGAGTGCCGCCGGGGAAGGTGGTTCGACCTATGCCGCGCGGCGTGTCGCTACTCCGGCCCGCTGCGCCTGGCCATCCATAAGCTAAAGTACGCCGGTCGCGCGCAACTGGCCCGGCCGCTGGGCGAGATGATCGTCGCTGCCCTGCGCCAGGGGCCGCAGCCGGGGTGGACCGCCGACCGCCACTACAGCCCTCCCCCCGCGCCAGACATCGGGCGGATAACCGCCGTCGTCCCCGTGCCCCTGCACCCGCGGCGCGAGCGCGAGCGCGGCTTTAACCAGGCGGAGCTCCTCGCCCAGCATGTCGCCGAGCAGCTCTCGCTCCCCGTCCTCCCCCATGCCCTGCGCCGCACAAAGGACACGGCCTCGCAGGTCGGCCTAACCCTTCGCCAGCGGCAGCAAAACGTGCGCGGTGCGTTTGAGCCGGGCGAGCGCGGGGCAATTCGCGGGCAAACGCTGCTCCTCATCGACGACGTGTGCACCACGGGCTCGACCCTGGACGAATGCGCAAAAACGCTTAAGCGCGCGGGGGCGGAGGGCGTTTACGCGGCAACGGTGGCCCGCCAGACGCTAAAGCTCGACCTCGCCGAGCTTGGCTAGCCGGCACGCGCGGGGCCGCCCGGCGCCTCGGCGGCCGCCGTTGCCCGCGCGCTTAGCCGAGCCTGTGCTCGTTCGCCCGGCACCAGGCGATATAGGCGGCAAGGCCCTCGCGCAACGCCGTGCGCGGCCTCCAGCCAAGCGTCCTCTCGGCAAGGGAAATGTCCACGCATACGCGCCTGAAGTCCGCTGCCCGCGGAGGGCCGTATTCGATGGCGCTCGCCGAACCGACCAGTTCCTTGATCATCGCCGCCAGCTCACGGACAGATGTCTGAACGCCCGTGCCGATGTTAAACGCCTTCCCGTTAGCCTCCGGGCGCAACGCGGCAAGAACGTTCGCTTCGACGACATCGTCCACATAAACGAAGTCGCGCGTCTGTAGCCCGTCGCCAAAAATAACCAGCGGCTTTCCGCGCAGCGCGGAGCGCACGAAGATGGCCACCACGCCCGACTCAGACTTGGTCAACTGTCGCGGGCCGTAAACGTTGGTATAGCGCAGGCGCACCGTGGGCAGGCCGATCTCGTCGTTAAACACCTTAAGATAAGCTTCCGCGGCGGCCTTTGCCGCGGCATATGGGGAAAGCAGCGAGCGCTGCTCATAGAGCACGGCAAAGTCCTCGCGCATGAGCTCCGCCTCGGCGTCGCCGTAAAGGTTGGTCGAGGCCATGATAAACTTCTTAACCCCCGCCTCCGCCGCGGCGAGAAGCAAAACCAGCGTCCCTTGGGCGTTAACTTCGAAGTCGAAATACGGGTCCTCCACAGCCCTCGCGGGGTTGATCTGCGCCGCGCTGTGAAAGACAAGCTCCACGCCGCGCATTGCTTGCTCGGCGATCGTTTTGTCGCGTATGTCGCCCAGGATAAACTCCGCTCGCTGGTTAATGTTCTCTTCGTCGCCAGTGCTCAAGTCGTCCAAAATGCGCACACGCGCGCCCTCAGCGACGAGGCGATCCACAAGGTGCGACCCGATGAATCCTGCGCCTCCGGTGACGAGCACCTGCGTCCCTTCTAATGTCACGCTACCCCTCCTTGCTGTTCAGCTCAATCGCTGCGCGGTATATGCTCAGCAGCAAGCGATAGTTTGGCTCGGGAGCATACTTACTCTCATATTCTTCCCGCGCGCTGCGCTTCAGCGCGGAAAGCCGCCCGCGGTCGGCGGCAGCTCGTTTTACGGTCTCGGCAATGGCCTGGGGGTCCCCTGGCTCAAACAACAGCCCTGTCCGCCCCTCCTCGATAACCTCGTCCAGCGGCGCCAGGCGGCTGGCCAGCACAGGTACGCCACAGGCGAAGCTTTCCAAAACAACACGTGGCAGCCCTTCGTGGTGTAGCGAGGGAAGAATCAAAAACATGGCCTTCCTTAGCACCGCAATAACTTCCTCAACCCTAACGCGCCCGAGCAGACTAACACGGTTGCCCAAACCGCTTCTCTCCACTGTCGCCCGCACCTCTTCGCTCAGCGGCCCGTCTCCTACAATCTTCAGCGGCAGATCTATGTGCTTCCACGCCTCTAGCAGTGGCCTAATACCTTTCTTCTCAGCAAGCTGGCCCACGAAAACGCAATAGTCGCCTACTTCATTGGAAAAACCTGGGTCTGGCGAAACGAAGTGCGGCTTAACGACAATTCTCTCCTCGGCAATACCCGCTGCGACGAACTGATTCTTTACAAACCGCGTTGGGGCGATATACAGCGTCACCAACCTTTGCCACGTGCGCAGGAGCCTGTGCGCAACTTGCATTGCCGCCACAGCAACAGATTGCACAGCCGAGTTTCTGTAGCACCGATAAACCACGGCGCGCCAGGGCAAGGCAGAGCGGCATTTTGTGCATGTTTGCGTTCCCCGCAAAAAGATTCCATTTGCACATAGAATGCGGTAATTATGCAAGGTATATACAACCGGCAGTTTCGCCTTCGCGCACGCATAAAAAATACTCGGCGAGGCAAGGGGAAAGAAATTGTGGACGTGCACGATGTCTATCGGCGCTTCCTGGGCTTTGGCGAAAACTCGGCGATAGGCCTCAGACGACCACGTCGGCCTCCACAAAAGCGACGCCTTGCCCAAGATACTCCAGTTGTCGATCTCCTTGTTATCCCAACACAAGTAGGTAACGCGGTGGCCGTGCTCCTCAAGAAGCTCGCGCTCTGCCTCGACAACCGTCTCCTCCCCGCCCAAAAAGCGGTATTTGTTGTAAACGAGCATTATGTTCTCGGGGAAATTCATCTCCGCT
Organism: uncultured Armatimonadia bacterium; assembly: GCA_964565895.1. Lineage (GTDB taxonomy): Bacteria > Armatimonadota > Zipacnadia > UBA1398 > CAZMGT01 > CAZMGT01. The sequence goes on along the minus strand of CAZMGT010000038.1, from coordinate 6,523 downwards.
CTCCGTCTATGGCGACCGTTCGGCGTCGCGGGCAGCACGAGCCGCTTGGCTCTCCGCCAAAGCAGCGCCAAGGCCGCGCGCCCGCCCCCTCCTGCACCTGCCCTCGGCTGAAAAAGCGCGCTACATCCAGCCGCCTCGGCTTGTCCTTACGCGCGGCCGTTTCCCTGCAGCCTCGCGCAAGTTGCGCTAGCCGGCCTGCGCCCTCGCCTTCGCGCCCGTGCGCTGGCTGCGGCTCCGCTATCTCGCAGCCTCTGCGCGGACGTCGCAACAACTTCACCAGCTAGAGAGCGCCGCAGCGCGACGGGCGCGCATTATACCTTCCTCGCCCCTCTATGCATACCCTATCTCCCGCTCGCCCTCCTCCAAGCCGCAGTTAGCGTTACGCTTGCTCTCCTGCCCCAATCCGCGCCCTCGCCTCGCAACGACACTCCCTCCGCCCCCAGCTCACTCAACTTGCTTAACCAAAAACGCGTCGAAATCCGGAGCAATTGGAGACATCAGCATGGGCAGCTCTACAGGCTTGCCGTCGTACACGCCGGAAACGACGGGGTCTCCATACAAGTCTTGCACATTGTACACCGCAAATCTCGCCCCTACCTCAACGATGCCACTTAAATCTACCTCCACACTTTTCTTATGCTCCCAATTCCACACCGCAATATGCGCCCGCCCGGGTTCGTACTTGTTAACGCGGATATTGACAAACGTGCCGCTCGGCCGATCTCCCTTAACAGTTATCGTCTTACTATTCTCGTCAAAGCCAGTCCGCCTTTTCCACACCTCAAATCTTCCCCCTACGCCCGCTACTACAAATGGGGCCTTTTGTCCGGTAAAGATATACGTGTTTCCATCCCACCGGTAGTTTTCGAATCGTCCATTTGGAGGATAGACGGAAGCGACAACCTCCGGCCCCCAAACTACGTTTCCGCTAACCGCCGCGCTTTTCCACTTTCCAAGCTGCAGCCCCCGCGCACCACAAATTACGTTGTCGCACACCACACAACTACCATTAATCACATCGCGCTTGTAGCTATCCAATCGCACGCAGGGGCGCCAGCCAGCGCCCTTTTCCTTAATTCCCCCGGATTGGTAACAATAGTTGTTAATCAACGTAATGCGGTCTGCCGGGCGAAAGCCGGCAACGAGGATATTATCGGTAACTTGCCCTTTGACTCTTGTCCCCGAGGCGAAGCAAATGTTTCCCTCAATATGAAACCCGGACAACCCCCCGCGCTGGCCATAGACGTGAATGTTCCAGCCATAGCCGCGGAACATAATGTTGTCCACAATACTCTTCGTCCCCGTTTCATTCTGCGCGTAAATAGCGTGTCCGTGCCCGCGGTCCTTCCCCTGATAGCCAAAGTCGTGGATCAGGCATCCGTATATCTCGGCGTTTTTCGCAAGCGACCAGAAGCCAAACCCCTGCACCCCATCGTGCACATCGAGGTTGATGAACTTCGTTCCCGGGCCGAACACGTTAATGAGCGTCTCGTGCCCCTGCGCTCCCTCTGTCGTCCTTTCCGTAAACGTAAGGTCTGTCACCTCAAAACCCCAATACCAGGTATATCCCCCTCTAATCTCCAGCGAGCCGTCGATGATCACCCGGCCCCCTCGCGCAGCGCGGACGACGATCGGCGCCTTCGCCGTCCCCTGCAGTTTGGAGAGAAACGGCGCGCGCTTTCCGTCCCTGGTGGGCGCATGATAGGTTCCCGGTAAAAGCCAAACAATGTCGCCGGGGCGGGCAGCGTTCCCTTGGAGCACGGTGGCCAGGTCCAGCGGGTCGTCTTTCGTGCCCGCCGCTTCGGGCCGCCCTTGCGGCGAGACGAAGATTTCCCGGGGCGCGTCGGGCCCCTGCGCGGAGGCAAGGGGCGCCAACCCAACGACGGCCAGCACACACAGTCCTGCAAGCACAAAGCCGAGCTTCGCGCGCATCACGGGCGACATCTCCTCTCGCGCTCAAGGATACCGCTGCGCTGGCTTCGGTCAACAACGGCCGCCAAAAAGCACCCCGCAAAGGAGCGGCCGCTTCGCGGCAAGAACACCGCCTGCGCCGCAAGGCAACGCTTCACGCAACAGTACGCGAGAGGTGATCGCCATGCTCGAGGGCCTGTCCAAGGCGCGCACGGGTCGCTCCAAGCGTATCTCAAGCTGGGACACCACGGGGGGCAACCGCGACGCGTGGCTCATTGAACCGGGGGAGAGGAAGGCTCTGGCGGAGATCGCCGGCGCCGGGGTCATCCGCCACATTTGGTTTACCGTGGCCTGCGAGGACCCGCTCTATCTGCGCAAGACCGTTTTGCGCATGTATTGGGACGGCATGGACTACCCCAGCGTGGAGTGCTGCCTGGGCGACTTCTTCGGCGTGGGCCATGCTGTGTGCAACTCGTGGCAAAGCGTTGTGTTAAACATGTCCGCAAGGGCTCAGGATCGCGCGGCGATGAACTGCTATTTCCCCATGCCCTTCGCCGACGGCGCCCGCGTTGAGGTAGAAAACCAGTGCGATGTGCCCATTCGCTCGTTTTACTTTTACTTCGACTACGACGAGCTCGACGAGCTGCCCGCGGACGAGCTGCGCTTTCACGCACAGTGGCGGCGGAACAACCCTTGCCCCCCGCCCAAGCAGAAGCAGCCGCCCGGGATTAACCTGAGCGACAAAGACAACTATCTCATCCTCGACGCCCGCGGGCGCGGGCATTATGTGGGCTGCGTGCTCAGCGTGCACAACTTAGGCGGAGGCTGGTGGGGCGAGGGCGACGACATGATCATGGTCGACGGCCAAAAATGGCCCCCGGACCTCCACGGCACGGGCAGCGAGGACTACTTCGGCCACGCCTGGGGCATGCAGCCGCAAAACAACTTCATCTACAACGGCGTCTCCTATCACAAGCCGGGCACCCACCACGCCATTAACGAGCGCATTACCGTCTACCGCTTCCACGTCTGCGACCCGATCATCTTCCACAAGTCCATCCGCGTAAGCATCGAGCACGGGCACGCCAACGACCGCAACGACGACTATAGCAGCGTTGCCTACTGGTACCAGACCCTGCCCCATAAAAAGTTCCCGCCGTTCCCCAAGGTCGAAGATCGCCTCCCCCGCGAGGATATCCCGATCATCCCCACGCCGAAGGTGGAGCAGCCGCGCGCCTCGGGCGGGGGCATCTTTTACGTTGCTCGGCGAAGGAGAAAGAAGTAGCCGCACCCTGCCGCGCGCCGCGGCCCATGGCGCCAAGCGCGGAGACAGCTTATGCGCGGGCGTTGACCTCGGCGCCCCGTGCCGCACGGCAAAAGCGCCGCTTTCGGCCATGCGGGCCAGGCCAAAGGGAGAAGCGCTAGCGCTGGGGCAGCCGGCCCGCGGCGCGCAGCTCCCCAAGAAACGCCTCCAGCGCCTCCTCGTAGGAGCGGAGCGGGGGCAGGCCCAGCGCGCGCAGCGAGCCGCACTCCAGCGCGCAATATGCCGGCCGCTCCGCAGGCAGGGCGAGAATGTGCGAGTCAATCGGCTCCAGGGGAACGTCGGCAAACCCCGCGCGCTGGAGAATTAGCCGGGCAAAGTCAAACCACGTGCACACGCCCGTGTTCACGATGTGGTAGACCCCGTAGGCCCGCGTGGCGACCACGCGCAGAATGGCCTGGGCGAGGTCCGGGACATAGGTCGGCGCGCCCACCGTTTGGTCGTTAACCACACGCAACGTTTCGCCAGCCGCGGCTTTTTCCAAAATTGTCGTCACAAAGTTCTTCCCGTGCGCGCCGAACAGGCCGCAACTGCGCACAACATACGTCCGCGGGCAGGCGAGCAGCGCGCGCTGCTCCCCCTCGAGCTTGCTTCGGCCATAAACGTTCATCGGCCCCGTGGGGTCGTGCTCGCGGTAGGGCCGGCGGCGGTCGCCGGCAAACACATAGTCGCTGCTTAGGTGGACGAGCTCCGCCCCGATCTCGCGGCAGGCGGTGGCCACGTGCCACGCCCCAGCGGCGTTAACGTCAAACGCGCCCGCGGGGTCTTTCTCGCAGCCGTCAACATCGGTGCGCGCGGCGCAGTTGACGACCAGCTCCGGCTGCACCTCGGCGAACATTCGGCGCACAGCGGAAAGGTCGGTAACGTCGAGCTCGGCGATATCTGTGGCGATGACCTCGTGCTCGCTGCTGAACACACGGCAAACCTCGCGCCCCAACAGCCCCTGCGCGCCGGTAACCAAAACCTTCATCTCGGGCACATCCTTTGCCGCCACGAGACAATGCGGGCCCGTGTTGCAGGCAATTTCGGGCGCGCGGTTGAATCATCCTCTAAACAAAGCGCGGGCGCGGCCTTGCCCGCAGGAAAACGCGGCACGGGCGTGGCGCGACAGAGGTTGTTTGCGCCTCTCCCGCCCGCCGAGGTGCGTTGCCTTGCTATACATTCAGCGCATTTTGTGCTCAAAGCTCGTCGCTTTCCTCGTCCCCTGCCTCGTCATCGGGACGATGGGCTATTCGCGCCTTATTCGCCGCCCCTGGGGTGTGGGCGACCTGCGCTTTGTCATCGAGCTTCAAGCGACATATGAGCTGGGGCGCGAGGTGCGCATCGGGCGCGTCTCCGGCAACCCGTTCTCGGGGATCGTCCTGCATGACGTACGCATTTCCAACACGCGCGAGGGCTTTGCCCGAGGTGCCTGGGCCGCGGCGGACAAGCTGCGCCTGCGCTATAGCCTAATGGCGATGATCAGGGGCGAGCTGCCCGGCGCGCGGGGGATTAAGTCCATCGACGTCTATGGCCTGCGCACGAGCATCGAGCGGCGGCCCGATGGAACGTTTAACTTTTCGGACATTTTAAAAAAGCGGCCCCCGGCGCCGCCGGAGCGGCGGTTTGCGGGCAAAATTCGCATCCACGGGGCCGATATCGTTTATGCCGATGCAAACGTCAAGCGCTCCGACGGCCGCGCCCTGCGCGTACATGTCGCCGGCCTCTCCGGCGAGGCGGACCTAGCCCATCCGGACTACATAAAGATCGCCGCGCAAGGAGCCGTTGAAGGAGGCGGGGGGCCGCTGCGCGTGAGGGGCGAGTATTCGCCCAAGAGCAAGGCCCTCGCCCTGTTCCTCGAGGGCGAGGATGTCTCGCTGCCAGAGATCTTCTGCTACGTCCCCCAACTTGCGGAGCATGTGCAGGTCCTCCGCGGCTCGTTTACGGGCAAGGCGGCGCTGGCCTACGTCCCGCGGAAGCCGTTCGCCTACTGCGCCGAGGGCGAAGTTAACCAGGGCCTGCTGCGCATCGCCGCTCTCGGCGAGGAGCCGGTCGAGGTCGCGGGCAAGATCGTCGCAAGCGAGGACCACATTAAGCTGGCCAACGCCTTCGTCCGGCTGCGCGACAGCGAAGCCGTGGTTTCCGGCGAGCTTTGCGGTCTGGCGCGCCGCGGCGGGCCGCTTGTGCACCTCACCGTGCTCTCGGACAAAATCGCCCTGGGCCAGCTTCTTGAGCGCTTTCCCGAGGTAGAGAAAACCGGGCTGCGCATCGCCGCGCGGGGCTTCGCCCGGGCGGAGCTTGAAGTTGTCGGCGACGCCCAGGAGCTGCTTGTTCAAGGGCGCGTGGCTTCGCCGGAGATCTCCCTGGCCTACAAAGATCTCCTCCAAGCGACGCTTCCCGAGCTTTCCGCGTTTGGCACGGGCCTGGGCCCACGCAGCCCGCGGGCAGACCTTACCCTTTCCGCGCGCGCCGCGCGGCTGCTTATCCCCGACGCTCTGCAGCCGCCGGAGTGGACGGCGAGCAGAGACACCGCCCTGCGCGCCGAGGGCGAGCTTGTCGCCCGCGTCCTCGGCCCGCTAAGCAACCCGCGCGTTACGGGTCGGGTGCGCCTCGACCGGCTAACGCTGCTTGGGGCAGAGGCGCGGGAGCTCTCGGCCGAGGTTGTTTTTTCCGAGCGCGAGCTTGCCGTTGACGACATGCAGGTCGAGCTTTGTGGAGGGCGGCTCGCCGCGGACATCAGCGCCGAGCTCGACCCCGAGGACCGCGGCTTGCGCGCGCTTTATGCCGAGGGCGAGGCCCGGGACGTGGACCTCGAGCGCCTGCTCGCGCTACAGCGCAGCACGCAGCTAAGCTTTGCCGGCCGCGCCTCGGGCAACTTTGCCCTGCGCTACTCTCCCGGCGAAACTTCGCTTATCGCTCAGCTCCACGTGCGCCAGCCCGCGGTAGCCGATGCCGAGCGCTGGTCGCTTGCGGCGCGCGAGCTAGCCGCCGCGCTAAAGCTCGAGCGCGGTGTGCTGCATATCGCTCAGGCGAACATCCGCGACCGCCGGGGCAAGCTCTCCCTGCGCGGCGCGGTTGACCTGCGCGCGCAAAACTACCCTTGCGCGCTGGATTTCGAGGCCAGCGAGCTCGACGTTCAGGCCCTCGCCGAGGAGTTTCTCCCGCCGCTGGCCGTAAACGGCTCCGGCTCCGCAGGCGCGGCAAAAAGCGCGGGCGAGCCCCAGCGCGGGCGGCCCATTCAAGTGCGCGGCCGGCTTCTTGCTGCGGGGCACATCTCCGGGCCGATCTCCGACCCGCGAGTAACCGCTCGCG
>CAZMGT010000037.1:0-38491 GCA_964565895.1 uncultured Armatimonadia bacterium | reverse complement strand
GCCGCCGCTGTACATCTACCGGCGCGAGGACCTGCCCCTCGTCAGGCGCTACCTCGACGAGGGAAACAACCCCGACGCCCCGGGCTATTTCATCGAGTGGCTGCACCGCCAGCGGCCCGTTTACGCGCGCAAGTTCCCCCAGGGGGCGATGGACATCGGAACCCTGGAAACCTACGAGCGCCTGCGTGCGGAAATGGAGCGCGAGCAAAAGGAGCACCCAGCGCTATAACCCCCGCGGCGCGCTTCGCCCCGGCCTAACGCCGATATACATAGCGCAGGGTGTCCTCGTCGTAGACGAACGTTCCCCGCGGAGGGACGGGCACCTGTTCCAAGTAAGGCCCGTGCCACTTGTCGGCGATCTCCTCGCTTGGGGGCTGCTCGCTGGCCAGCTCCTCCAGGGTAAACGGCGCCGCGTCGTCGCCGATGTCCTCGCGCGCTTGGGCCAGGGCGTTGTTTATCGCCTCTAGCTGGGCTTTGATTTGCGCCTGCTCGTCGGCGAGCGCTGGGGTAGGCGTGGGGCCTTCTATGCGATACTTCGCCTCAAGCGGGTCGTAGACCAGCTCATACCCGCTGGGCATCTGGGGCACTTGGTCAAGGTACGGCCCGCGCCAGCCGGTAACTCCCTCGGGCGGCTGTTCGGAAGCGAGCTCTTCGAGCGAAAACACCAGCTCGCGCTCGCCGGTGTCTCTGCGCGCCTTCTCCAGCGCGCTGTTTGCCGCGCGCGCCGCGGCAAGCGCGCGCACCCGCGGCGAGCCCTCGACATCGCGCCAGGTTGCCGGGATCTCCTCGAGATGGGCCAGCCCCTGCGCCGCCATGGAGCGCAGAAGCTGAAACCCGCGCTCGCCTTCAAGGTCGGCAATGCGCAGCCTGCCCGTGTCATAGCCCGCCGGCGCCTGCCACTCCGGGCTTGGGGTAAACACCCATTCCATGCTTTCCGCATCGTAGCGGTAATAACCCTCAAACGGGGGCTTGACCGTGGTTTTGATATACGGCCCGCGCCAGCCCGGATAGTCGCTGGGGCCCGTTTTGCTTGCGAGCTGCTTTACCGTAAACGTCGCCGTGGGGTCGCCGACGTCGGCCTGAGCGCGGGCGAGGGCCTCGGTAAGCGTCTCCAGGTGGGCGATAATCATTGCCTGCGCCGCAGCAAGCTCCTCGTCGCTTAGCGCCGGGGTTGGTGTTGGCGTTGCCGTGGGGCTGGGCGCAGGGGTGGGCGAGGGCGCGGGCGTAGGCTGGGCCTCCTCGCCCCTGCGGCAGCTCGGCCCCCCGAGAGCTACGGCGAGCATGGCAACGAAGGCCACCCTTAAGCACATCCTAGCAAACCGGAGCAGGCTGCCGCGCACAGCAATCACGCCCTTTTGCATAAGCTGCACAGCACCAGCACCTGACATCTCTCGCGCCGGCGTTATCTGTGTTCGGCGTTGGCGGCGCGTGGTCCTTGTCGTTTCGCCGAGCGACGAGCGACGGCCGGCTTAGGCGCGCTTGTCCTCGGGCAAAAGCTCAAGCCACTGCTTGGCGCGCTCTATGTGGTCGAACACGGCACTTTTTTCGCGAAAGTTTCCCGTAAAGCAAATGCGCATTGCCCGAAGGATAGCCTGGTTAACCTCCGCGGAGGCGAGAGCTTTGACGAGGCGAGTGGGCTGGGGCTTTTGAATGGCCCAAAGCTTGGGCCCGTCGCGGTTGACCTGCTCCAGCTTATGCATAGACTGCACCCTGCCCCAGGCCTCCTCGCGCGAAAGACCTCCGTTTGCGTAGCGGTCGAGGATCTCCGTGAGCTTGTCGCGCACGTAGTCTACCGTGGCCTCGAGCGAGTGGCGCGTGCGCGCGGTGTCGCGCACGGGGTATTTCGGCCACCAGGGCTGAAGGCGCGGCTCGTTTTGCTCGAGGAGGGTCTTAAACTCCGCGCCCAGGGCCACAGCCCGCTCGTAGGCGCGGTCCGCCTCGTCGAGAAAATGCTCGCGCCATTGCTTCTCCTTCGTTTTGTCCGCGAGAAGGATGAGGAGCAGGGCCTTCTCCAGCTCGTTGGTAATCAGCCCGCCCACGACGTTAACGTTGCGGATCTCGCTGAAAAAGCGCGAGTGGTGCTCGACGGCCTCGATCTCCTCCCACAGAGTATTCAGGCGCTGGAGGGCCTCGTTAACCGCCTGCGCGCGCTGCTCTTGGGTAACCTCGGAGCCCTCGCGCAGGGCGCGGATAATGCGGTTTCCCGCGGCGCTTTCGCGCAGGGCAAGCTCTTTAAAGTCAATTTGAATGTAATGGGCCCAGGCGCGCGCGGAAACCAGCGAGCACAGCGCCCACGCGAGCAACACAAACGGCGTCGGCCTGGGCATCTCGTGCGCCCCCTTTTGCCGGGCGAAGGCCAGGGGAAGACGAGCCCGGCCTGCCGCCCTCCGCGGCAATTGTAACAATGGCCAACCAGGCCAACAAGCGGGACAAGCGCCGCAAAGCGTCACGCCGTGCGGAGCAGAAGGGCTTTTTGCGCAGGAATATCCGGCCGCCAGCCGTGTTTTCCGGCGGGGAAGCGGCCGGGGGGCGGGAAAACGCCAAGCCCCAGCCCTTTGCCGCGGGAAACCGAACGCGCCCAAATGGCAACGAAATGTAACAAAAACACCCCTGGGCGGCGGGGGCGAAAAAATTTTTTCTGCAACAGGCGCATTTTTCGTTTCCATGTGAAGGCGCGAAAGCGGTGTGGAATAAGCGTAATCGAAAGAACTCAGGCGCAAGTCCTGGGCGAGGCCCAAAATTTGAGAAGGAGGGAAGAGCTAAATGAGAAAGCGCAAGGGCTTCACGTTGATCGAGATGATGATCGTGATCCTGGTGATCGCCGTGTTGGCGACGATCGTGGGTCTTGCCGTGCGCAGCGCAGGTGAGCGGTCCAAGCAGGCCACCCTGAAGGCGCACCTCAAGGCGATCAACGACGCGCTGACCCTGGCCAGGAACGACTCAGGCATGCAGGATGCCGCGTTTACTCCCGCCCAGCTCACCTCGGAGACCGCTCCGTCGGGCGCGCAGGAGTGGCATGGGCCGTACATTACGGAGTGGCCGACACATCCCTATGGCGGCACGTATGTCTATGACACGAACACCAAGAAGTACGTGAGCGCAGCCTCCTCGTAACGCCTGACCAGCGGACGGAGAAGGCAAGCGGGCCGCGATGGCGCGGCCCGCTTTGCTTTGTACGCCCCCGGACGCGGGGGAAGGGCTCGGCCCTCCTGCGCGCGAATGCATCGCCCGGGATGGTGGTGCGACCGTGGCCAGGCGTGTGGCGACGCTCTGCGTGGCGGTTATTCTGTGCGGTGCGGCTTGCTGCGCCGGGCAGGGGGACCCTGTGGTCGCCCGCGGGAAGGGGATCGAGGTCCGCCGCAGCGAGGTCCTGCGGCGCGTGCTCGACGACTTCGGCCGCGACGTTGTCGAGGAAATCATCCTCTCCCTCCTTCTCGCGCATCGGGCGAAAGAGGCGGGCATTAAAATCGACCCCCAGCGGGTGACCGCGGTGCTCCAGGACATCGAGCAAAGCCTTCCCCGCAACCGCGACGGAACGCCGGCGATTACCCTGGAGGAATATCTCGCTCAGCGCGGGCTGACCGTGGGCGTCGCTCTGCGGCGCATTCGCGACAAGCTCATTGCCGACGCGTTGATCGAGCGCGAGATAAAGATTTCCGACGAGGCCGTGCGGGCGCGGTTTGAGAAGCAGCGCGAGCTGCTCAAGCGGCCGGAGCGGCGGGAGATCGTCTACGTGGCGTGCGACAGCAAGGCCCAGGCGCAGCAGGCGATCGCCGCCCTGCGCGCGGGGCGCGAGGTGCCTGGGGCGAAGCGGGTAATCGTCGTTCTCCGCGAGAACGCCGGCCCCGTGGTGCGCGCGGTGTTCTCCTGGAAGCCTCCCTCGCCGGAGCGGCCGTTTGAGCGCGTCTGCCAGGAGCCGATCGAGCACGAGGGGAAGTTTTATGCGGTGCGGCTGGACGCCGTTTACCCCGCGGAGACGGAGCCCCGGTTGGAGGATCACTACGCGGAGATAAAGCTTCAGCTTCTGCACGAGGAGCGCGACCGGCGGCGCGCGGAGTGGCTGCGCAAGCTGCGGGAACAGGCGCAGGTAAAGATTTTGTTTGCCTTTTAGCTCGCCCCAGGTGCTACCCGAAGGTTCGTGGTCCCTCTTTGCGGCGCCGGCGCGGCCGGCTCCGCTGCCACTGGGCAAGCCTGCGCGCGGGAGAGGAAGGTAAGCGCCGCGGCGGCGCCGAATTGCCCAGCTCAGCTTTCCGTGGGAGCTTTGCAACGCCAGGACCCTGGGGAGGGATTGCTGTTGGAGAAGGTAAACGTGGCGTTGATCGGCTGTGCGTTCATGGGCAAGGCGCACAGCAACGCATGGCGCAGCGTTAAGCTGTTTTGGGACGACTGCCCGTTTGAGCCGGTGATGAAGGTTGTCTGCGATGTCGACGAGGCGGCCCTGAAGCACGGCGAGCAGTATGGCTGGGAGGAGACCTCGACGGACTGGCAGGCCACCGTCACCCGCGACGACATAGACATCGTGGACATCTGCACCCCGAACTATCTGCACCACGAGCCGGCAATCGCCGCGGCGCAGGCGGGCAAGCACGTTATGTGCGAAAAGCCCCTGGCCCACGAGCTGGAGCCGGCGCAGCGCATGGTCGAGGCCGTGGAGCAGGCCGGCGTGCGCAACATGACCTGCTTTAACTACCGCCGCGTGCCTGCGGTGGCCCTCGCCAAGAAGCTCATCGACGAGGGGGCGATCGGCGAGATCTACCACTTCCGCGCCGTCTATCTGCAGGACTGGATCGTCGACCCGAACTTCCCCCTGGTGTGGCGTCTGCAGAAGGAGTATGCCGGCTCCGGCGCCCTGGGCGACCTCGGGGCGCACATTATTGACCTCGCCCACTACCTCGTGGGCAAGATCACCCGGGTAACGGGCTCGGCGCGGACGTTCATTAAGGAGCGGCCCACGCTTGCCGCGACCACCGGCGGGCTGGGCGCCGCCGCGGGCGAGGAGAAGGGCGAGGTGACCGTTGACGACGCCGTGGGGTTTATCGCGGAGTTCGAAGGCGGCGCCCTGGGATGCTTCGAGACAAGCCGCTTCTGCCCCGGCCGGCTGAACTACAACTCGTTTGAGATCAACGGCAGCGAGGGGTCGATCGCCTTTAACCTGGAGCGCCTGAACGAACTAGAGTTCTTCTCGCGCAAAGATCCGGAGTACGCCCGCGGGTTTAAGACGATCTACCTCACCGACCCCAGCCAGCCCTACATGAAGGCCTACTGGCCGGGCGGGCACATCATCGGCTGGGAGCACACGTTCATCAACGAGGTCTACGACTTCCTCAACGCGATAAAAGAGGAGCGCGACGTCGAGCCCACGTTCCGCACGGGGCTGCAGTGCCAGAAGGTGCTCGACGCGGTGCTCCGCTCGTGCGAGTCGGGCACGTGGGAGAGCGTGGACTAGCCGCGCGCCGTGGCGCGGGGGCCCCGGGCCCGTATTCTGCAAGAGAGGGGAAGAGGGAGCATGAAAGTTGGCGTGTTTACCGTCTTGCTCAGCGACCAGCCGTTCGACAAGGCCCTGGACTACCTCAAGCGCGTGGGCGCCGAGGCGGTGGAGATCGGCACGGGCAACTACCCAGGCAACGCGCACTGCCCTCTGGACGAGCTGCTCGCCGACTCGGCCAAGCTTGAGGCGTGGAAGAAGGAAATCGAAAGCCGCGGGCTGGAGATTAGCGCTCTCTCCTGCCACGGCAACCCGCTGCACCCCAAGGAGGAGATCGCCAACGAGCACCACGAGACGTGGCGCAAGACCCTGCGCTTGGCCAACGCCCTGGGCGTGGACACGGTGATTAACTTCTCCGGCTGCCCGGGCGGCCCGGGCGGGGGCACGGACCCCATCTGGGTTGTCGCGCCCTGGCCCCCGGACATGGCCGAAACCCTACAGTGGCAGTGGAACGAGAAGGTCATCCCCTATTGGCAGAAGGAGGTCGAGGAGGCCAAGGCCCAGGGGGTAACCAAGATCGCGCTTGAGATGCACCCGAACTTCGTCGTCTACAACTGCGAGACGCTGCTTAAGCTGCGTGAGGCCGCGGGCGAGGCGATCGGAGCGAACTTCGACCCGAGCCACCTGTTCTGGCAGGGGATGGACCCCATCGCTTGCGTGCGCAAGCTCGCCGGGTGCATCTGGCACGTGCACGCCAAGGACTGCCGCATTTACCCGGCAAACTGCCTCGTCAACGGCGTGCTCGATACGAAGAGCTATACCGACGAGGTTAACCGCTCGTGGATTTTCCGCACGGTGGGCTATGGCCACGGGCTGGATTTCTGGAACGACTTCGTCTCCACCCTGCGCATGGTGGGCTACGACGGCGTGCTGTCCATCGAGCACGAGGACAGCCTGATGTCGCCCAACGAGGGGCTGGAGAAGGCGATGAGCTTCCTCAAGCAGGTGGTCATTAGCCAGCCCCCGGGCGAGGCCTACTGGGCGTAGGTTGCTCGCGCAAGACGGCAACGAGCGTGGCCGGACAGCAGGCGCGTGTCCGGCCACGCGCATTAGTGTGCGCTGCCCCCGGGGTGGCGCCGCCGCGGCGCAAACACGGGCGACATGTGCACTTTTCGCGTACAGATCAGGTGAGGTGAAGCGCTATGCTGCGCAAGCGTCCCTTCGGCAACACGGGGTGGGAGGTAACGGAAATCGCCCTGGGCGGAATTCCCCTCATCCGCGTGGAGTTCGACAAGGCGGTAAAGATTATCCACCGCGCGTTGGACAAGGGGATCAACCTTATCGACACGGCGCGCGCATACAAGGACAGCGAGGCGAAGTTCGGCGAGGTAATGAAAACGCGGCGCGAGGAGGTGTTTTTGTGCACGAAAACCGTCTCCCAGACGCGCGAGGAGGCGTTGCGCGACCTGGAGGTCAGCCTTAAGGAGCTCAAGACCGACTACGTAGACCTGTGGCAGTTGCACGATGTCTCGACGCGGCAGAAGTACGAGCGGATGATGGGCCCGGGCGGGGCGCTAGAGGCCCTGAAGTGGGCGCGAGACAAGGGCAAGTGCCGGTTTATCGGCCTAAGCGGGCACAACAACGAGCTGCTTGAGGAAGCGATCGAAACAGGGGAGTTCGACAGCGTGCTCTGCGTCTACAACCTCGGGGTGACGGACACCAACGACCGCGTGCTTCCCCTGGCCAAGGAGCGCGGGATGGCGACAATGGCCATGAAGCCCCTCGCTGGGGGAACGCTGTTCCGCCTGACCAAAGACAAGCGCACCCCGATTACCCCGGAGATCGCCTGGCGCTTTGTCCTAATGAACGACAACTTAGACACGCGGCTGCTCGGCGCGGCCTATCTGCGCGACGTCGAGGAGGCGGTGCGCATTGCCCGGCGGTTCCGCCCGCTGACTAAGCGCCAGGTGCAAAAGTATACCGAGATGGCCCGCGAGGTGGCCCGCGATGTGTGCTACAACTGCCGCTATTGCGACAGTTGCCCGCAGGGGATCCCCATTCCCCAAATCATGCAGCTTTTAGACCACGCGCGCGTTTACTCCTACGAGTGGCCCAAGCACCGCAAGGCCTACCAGAAGCTCAAGGTAAAGGCCGACGCGTGCACGGAATGCGGGCGGTGCGAGGAGCTCTGCCCGTTTAATATTAACATCATCGAGCGGCTAAAGCGGGCGCATGAGCGGTTTAACCGGCCCGTCTAGCGAGGCAGGTCGGCGGAGGGGCGCGGGAGAACGCCCCGGGGAGAAGGTGATGGCCATGGACGAAAAGCGGCGGCAGTTTCTTAAGGCGTGCGCGGGCGGGCTGCTTGCTGCCTGCGGGGCGCGAGCGCTTGCCCGCGACGGGCAGCGGCCGAACATCGTATACATCATGACCGACCAGCAGCCCGTGTGCACGATCGGGGCCTATGGCAACGCCGTGGTGCGCACGCCGAACCTCGACCGCCTGGCGCGCGAGGGGATGCGGCTAAACCGGTTTTTCATCGCTGGCTTTCCCTGCTCGCCCTCGCGGGCGAGCATGCTCAGCGGGCGCTACCCGCACCAGCACGGCGTGGTGCGCAACGATGTCCTGTTTGACCCGGCCGTGCCCTGCCTGGGCGATGTGCTCAATGCGGCAGGCTATGACACGGCATATTTCGGCAAGTGGCATCTCGGCGGGCACATGTATCGCAACATCAAGGGGCGCAAGCCGTTCGAGGGCGCGTGGTATTACCGCCGGCTGCCCAGCGACCAAGGTTTTGCGTTCGAGGCCGTGCGCGGGGGGCTGGGCGAGGACGCCCCGCAGCACGGCTTTCAAACATGGGCCGGCGGGTGGAAGCAGTATAAGGCCTACCTGCGCCGCGTGGGCCTGGGCGAGCTCGTGGACAAATATCCCAACCTGGGCAACCACAACGATCTGCCCAGCGCCCCCGAGGGCAAGCACATGTACTCCCAGCTCCCCGAGGAGCACCACATGGCCGCGTTTTTCGCCAAGGAGGCGGAGAAGTTCATTCGCAGCCGGCGCGGGTCGGGCAGGCCGTTTGGGTTGGTGCTTTCGTTCTATGGCCCGCATCTGCCCGTGGCCCCGCCCAAGCCGTGGGACGAGATGTACTCGCTGGAGCAAGCGGCGCTCCCCGCAAACCACCGCGACACGCTCGAGGGCAAGCCCCTCGGCCAGCGGCGCAATACCAGGTGCTATAAGCTCCCCGCGTGGCGCGAGGAGCAGTTTCGCGACTACATCCGCCGCTACTGGGGCTATTGCAGCTATATCGACAAGCAAATCGGCCGCGTGCTTGCCGCGTTGGACGAGTGCGGCTTTGCCGAGAACACCATCGTCGTGTTTACCTCGGACCACGGGGACATGATCGCCGCGCACGGGATGATCTTTAAGCTGGGCAAGTGCGCCTATGAGGAGCTCATGCGCGTGCCGTGCATCATCCGCGCGCCGGGGGTAACTGCGCCTGGGTCGGTGAGCGACGCGTTGGTGAGCAACGTGGACTTTCTCCCCACGTTCTGCGAGCTTTTGGGGATAGCCCCGCCCCCAGGCATGGCCGGGCGGAGCTTTGCCGACGTTTTGCGGGGAAAGAGGAAAACGTTCCGCGACGCTGTGTTCTGCGACATTATGGAGCAGACGCTGATGGTGCGCACGGAGCGCTGGAAGTTCGTGCTTAACTGGAACAAGCGCGACCTAGACGAGCTTTACGACTTGGACAACGACCCCGGCGAGCTGCGCAACTTGGCGCAGGAGGCGAAGTACAAAAATGTTGTGCGCGAAATGCTCGGGCGCATTGCCGACTGGCTGCGCGAGACGGAGCACCCCTATGCCGAGGTGATCATGAACGCCGCGAAAAAGCCGCCCGAGGTGCGCCTTGTTGACGTTTGGCCCGAGGTGAGCGAGTTTCAATACCTCGGCGGCCGAGCGTTTAAGATGACCATCCTCTGGCACGCGGAGCAGGCCCTCGACGGCAAATACTGGAGCTTTACCCAGTTCATCAACCCGCGCTATGGCAAAGACGGCGCGATCGCCTTTCGCTTTACCCCCTGGCCCGACCCGCCGACGACGGAGTGGAAGGCCGGCGGGGTATATCGCATCGATTCCGGCCGCGTGGAGGTGCCCGCCCACTGCGGCCCGGGGGAGTATGAGGTGCGCATTGGGCTTTACGACCCGCAGCGCAAGAAGGGGCCGGGGATCCTCAAGCGCGGGACAAGCAACTACCTGGTCGTAGGCAAGCTGCGCATCGAGGGCAAAGAGGGGAAGATAACGAAGATCACGTTCGTGCCCAGGGAAAAGTAGGCGCTTGCGCAAAAACGCGGCGCCGCTTTGGGGCGGCCGCGGCGCGGAGCTTGCACGGCAGGCGACGCGCGTAGCCCGCGGTTGAGTTTGCCCGAGGGAAGGAGGAGGGCGCGCTGTGCGAACGGTAATGGCCTGTCTGTGCGCGATTTTTGTTTTGCTAGGAGGCGGAGCAACGGTGGCGCAGCAAGGGCTTGACCAGCTTCTTGCCCCCGGGGCCAAGTTAGAGCGCGTGGCCACCGGTTTTCGGTTCACCGAGGGCCCTGCCTGGGACGGCAAGCAGTATCTTTACTTCTCCGACATTCCCGCGAACATCATCTATCGCATGGACGAGCAGGGAAACTTCGAGCCCTGGCTTACGCCGAGCGAGAAGTCAAACGGGCTGATGTTCGACAGCAAGGGCAACCTCATCGCCTGCCGCCACTGGGGGCGCGACGTGGTGCGCATTTCGCCGGACAAGAAGGTGGCCACCGTCGCCGGCTCGTTTGAGGGCAAAAAGTTCAACAGCCCCAACGACTGCTGCGTTGCTCGCGACGGAACGATTTACTTTACCGACCCCGACTACGGCCTGGAGCGCCGCGAGCGCGAGCTCGATGTGCTCGGCGTCTATCGCGTCACCCCAGACGGCAAGATCACCAGAATCATCTCCGACATGACCAAGCCCAACGGCCTGTTCCTCAGCCCCGACGAGCGCACGCTTTACGTCGCGGACACCGTGGACAAGAAAATCCGCGCCTATACGCTCACCGAGGACGGCCGGGCGATCGGCGGCCGCGACTTCTTCGTTTTTCAAACCGACCGTCGCGGCGGGCCCGACGGCATGACCCTCGACGAGCGGGGCAACATCTACTGCACCGACGGCGGCGGGGTGTGGGTAATCTCGCCCCAGGGCAAGCTGCTGGGGATTATCGAAACGCCAGAGGTCCCCGCAAACTGCACGTTCGGCGGCGCGGACAACAAGACCCTATACATCACCGCGCGAACGTCGATCTACCGCATTAGGCTTAATGTGCGCGGGCTAAGGTAGGGCAAAATCTCCCAGCACACCGCGGGCTTTGAGCTGGCGGGGCTCTGCGCTTCGCTCGCCCGAGCTAGACGAGCGCGCCCGCCTCCTGGAGCTTTGCCCGCAGCTCAGAGACGTCCACATCGCTGACGGCAACCCCGCGGTCCGCGGCAAGCGCCGCCGCCGTTCCCGCCGCCTGGCCCACGGCCATGCACGTGGCCATAATCCTCGTCGCTCCGTGCGCCCGGTGGTCGGCGGAGATAGGCCGGCCGGCGACGAGCAGGTTGTCTATGCCCAGCGGATAAAGGCAGCCGTAGGGAATGTCGAACCACTCGCCCGGGGGTGGGGCAAGCTCCGCGGGCAGCTTGTCCCTGTACTCCGGGCGAAACATGATGCACGGCGGATCGTTCGGGCAGCTTGTCGAGCACAAGTGGTGCCCCCGCGCCACGCGGCCCAGCGGGCAGTGGATGTCGATCCAATAGCCGCAGCGCGCGACGGCCTTGGGCGACTTTGTCGCGTTGACCACATCCTCGCCGGTAAGCACGCAGGGCCCGACAATGCGCCGTGTCTCGCGCACGCCCACGGTGGCCGGCGTTGCCGCTAAGAAGGCGTTCTCTAGCCCGGGGACGTGCTCGCGATAAAACTGCACGATGCGCCAGGTGTTGTCGCGAATGGCCATCTCGGCGCGGGTAAGGTCGCGCGCATTTGTGCCATCGCCGGCACAGCGCGTAACGTTTACCGTAAGCTCGTCGGGGCGAACGGTTGACCCGCGGCCGCCCGGGCCGGGGTGGTACATGACAAGCTCGCCGGCGTCGACAGCCGCGCGAATTTTCGCGCGCAGCCCATCGCTCATTTGCACCTGGCCCACGCCGCCGAGGCGAAAGATCGTGCCCATTGCCTGAACAAGGCCATCGGCCTCGCGGCCGCGGACCCACTGCGCGCCGGCCCACGCGGCAAGGTCGGCGTCGCCCGTGGCATCAATGAATACCTTGCCTAGCGCGGCCTGCCTGCCCGACTTGCTCTCGATGGCCAGGGCGACGATCTTTTGCCCCTCGACGATGGTGTTCGCGGCAAGCGAGTGCAGGAGCACATCCACGCCCGCTTCGCGGACCAGGGCGTCGGCGACCAGCTTAAAGCACTCCACATCGAACGACACGGCGCCGCGGCGCAAGCCCTCGTCCCACGGGGTCGCGCCGCCTAGCTCGGCCATGCGCCGGCACAGCTCTTTCGCCAAGCCGGCAACCACGGGGACGTCGCTTTTGTGCGCCACGAGGCCGAGGATAGGCCCCACCAGGCCCGCCGTGGCCAAGCCCCCGAGAAAACCGAAGCGCTCCACAAGAAGCGTCTTCGCGCCGCAGCGCGCCGCGGCGACCGCCGCGGGCAGGCCCCCCGGGCCGCCACCGGCGACGACCACGTCGTATTCGCCGATGACTTCAAGCTCGCGCTCGGGCTCGACAATCCGCTTTGGCATTTTCCTCTTCCTTTCCCCTGCGCGAAAGCGAGGATCGTTGCCCCTGGGCTATTGCAGCATGAGGAGCAGGCCGCACCGCAGCTCGACAAACGCATCGCCGGACAGCTCAGCGAATTGCGCGGGCGCGGCCTCGTCGAAGAACTGCTGGCGAAACTGCGCCTCAAGGGCGATTTTTTGGGCAACAAGCGCCCCGAGCTGGTCGCGCTGAAAGCCGAACTTCTGCCCCACAAGGCGCAGAAGCTCGACATCCTGCGCCCCACGGCGCAGGGCCTTTACCCTAAGGCTGGCCAGCGAGGGGACGCCGAAGCGCTGGCCGTCAACAATCAGCCCGTTGCGGTCCGGTTCAACCAGGGCGCGCTCGCCCGCGAGCGACTGCCAGGGAAGCACGCCGTCGGCGCCGGCGACATAGGCCTTTAAGCACCACGCCGTCGTCTGATGGTTGGCGCTGCCTATGTCATTGCACGAGCCATATACGCGCAGGGCGCAAGGCATGCGCTCCGCAGCGATGCGGCAGCGGCGGACCATCCCGAACATGCTGCTGTTGACGTACATCATCTCCATCAGGCCGTCCATCCAGTTGAACTGCCACTGCGGGCGGGAAATGTCGCCGCGGAAGACAAAGCTGTGCCCGGGCACGTCGGCGAGCGCCCTGTGGACCATTTGCGAGAAAAAGCGGAGGGCCATCCAGTCGTCGTACGAGCGGGGCTCGTCGAGGCACCACCACGATGTGCCGCGGCCCCGCGCGCGGTACATGTCCTTGTTGTTGAGGTAGATTTGGCAGCGCGTTTTCGTCCACCCCTTGGCCACGAAGTGCTCGGCGAACTCGCGCACGATTTGCACAAACGCCGCCTTATACTCCTCCGAGAACGCCTGCTCGATGGGCGGGCCGAAGATCGCGTGCAGGGCGATGCACTTCGGCCCCGTTGGCGGGCCTTTGTAGGCATAGTGTTTGTTAATCGGGCTGGGCCAGTTTTCGTGAAACGGGAGGTACATCACGGGGACGGGAACCCCAGCGCGGGGGCAGTCGGCAAACGCCGAGCCGTCGAGCAGGGGCCCCACGTGCTCGTCATAGGTGCGCCAGTCGACAACGTGGCAGTTCGCCCCGCTGCCCGCGATCTTGGGCACGAGATCGGGGTGGACGTTTCCGCTTTGGCTATAGGGCACGCGGTTGATCGTGCAGCGGTGGGCGTGGGCGAGCTTGTGCGAGAACCACCACTTTTCGCTGCCCGCCGTTCCTGGGCCGCTATAGCAGTTTAGCTCCGGGGCAAAGTTCAGCTCGTCGGGGATAACGACGTCGAAAACGCGCAGCTGGACGCCCAACGAAAACGCAGCCACGCCTTGCGCGGAGATCGCCAGCGTTCCCCGATACACCCCCGCGGGAGTGGACTTGGGGACGAGGAGGTCCACATAAACCGACTGCACGCGCTGGCCGGGGACGCTGTTGTCTTGCGCGGGAATGGAAAACGGGCCGCTCAGGGGCACGGCATACTCCGGCTCCCAGCTCTGTGCCTTAACGTACCACGTGCGGTACATGGCAGTCGCGCTTTGGGGAATCTCCCCCGCGTCCGAGCGCAAAGGCCCCAGGACAACGCGCACGTCGCGCAGCTCCGTCCCCAGGCGCTCGATGGCCACCTGAAAGGCGACGATCTCCCCCCGCGCAGCGCACAGGCGCACGGTGCCCGTAGATGCGTCCCAAACAGCGTTTCGCGCGCGGTAGTCCGCGGCCGCGGGCTCGTGCATGAGCTGGCCGGTGAGCGGGTCGACCTTGCAGACCTCGGGATAAGCCCACACGCGCATCAGTCCCGAGCGCGCGGGGGGAGGCTTCGGTGCGGTGCGCGGCTGGGGCAGGGCGGGCAGCTTCGGGGGCGGCGCGAGGGCGCGCGAGACGTCGGCGGGGGCGGTCGCTTGGGCGATGACCCGGCCGGCGCGGTCGCGCACCTCAAGCTTGACCGTCGTCCGCCCGGGGGTAAGGTCGCGCAGGGAAAAGCTCTGCTCCGCCCCCGGGGTGGCGAAGGGAATTTGCCAGCGGGGGACGTTTTTGCCGCCGACGGTTATGAAATAGGCGAACGCCCCCGCGGGCGGGCGCACGGTGAGCTTCAGCGCGCCCGAGGTGAGCGTGGCGTGCTGCTCGTCGGGCGCGCAGCGGAGAGGGACCGCGCTGCGTGGGGGCGAGGGAAGCGGGCCCTCGGTCTCCACGAGAAGATACGGGGCAAAGCGGCCGGATTCGCGCGAGTGCACATAGTTGTTCGCCAAGAGCTGGCCGGACTCGTCCATAATGACAAACCCATAGCTCGCCCCAACGGCGCGGGCGTAGATGAGGTCCAGCGGGACGGGGATACGCCACCAACCGCCGCCTTGGCGCTCTACGGTGGCGTGGTGCTGAAGAGTGTGCCCGTTGCCCATAATGACGTCCCAGATGCGCGAGCCGGGCCAGGCCCAGGGAAGGCGGCCGAAGCTCGCCTCGTTAAACGTTGCCCCGTGGCCGCGCTCGTCGCGCTGATAGGCGCGCGTGGCCTGTCCCTCGACCCACTGCCCGGCGAGGGTGCTAACGCCGATTTTGCGCAGGGCGTCCTCGCGCGTTGTGGGCAGCCCCAGGCGGGCGAGCTCGCGCGTGCTTTTTATGCTGTGCATATAGAGCCACGCCCTGCGGATGCGCTTGCCCGCGATGGGCTTGGTGTCGAAGTCCACGATGGCCAGCTCCTGCAGGTCCTTAAGCTTTAGCCGGTCCACCTTGCCGCAGTTGGTCTCCGCCTCGCGCCCCACCCCGGAGACCCACGTGTCGCGCGTTGCGGGGAGCCTCGTCTGCTCCAGCGCGCAAACGCACGAGGAGAGCGCGACAAGCGCGCCACAAATAAACCCAGCGAGCAGCAAGCGCCTCATAGCGCCTCGCCCCCGTGTGCGGATTGGTAGTGAGCGATTCTGCCCCCGGGGGCGATGTTCCTATGCCCTCAGCGGCTGGGCAGCGCAGGGGGCCCGCCCGGGCGGCAGTTCGTTGACACCGCAACGAGCGGGTTCATATAATTCGGAGCAAAACAGCGCGCTGTCAGCGGCGGAGGGCCGAGCGATATGGCAAGCGTGCGCTTGGAGCACGTAACGAAAAGGTTTAGGGATGTCGTGGCCATCAACGACCTCACCCTTGAGGTGAAGGACAAGGAGTTTCTCGTCCTCGTCGGGCCCTCGGGGTGCGGAAAGACCACCGCCCTGCGGCTCATCGCCGGCCTGGAGGAGGTTACCGAGGGCAGGATCTATATCGGCGACCGCTGCGTTAACGACGTCTCGCCCAAAGACCGCGACATCGCCATGGTCTTTCAAAACTACGCCCTTTATCCGCACATGACGGTGTTCGACAACATGGCGTTTGGGCTAAAGCTGCGCCGCGTGCCCAAGGAGGAGATTCGCCGGCGGGTGGAAGAGGTCGCGGCGATGCTCGACCTGCAGGGGCTGATGGACCGCAAACCCAAGCAGCTCTCCGGCGGCCAGCGCCAGCGTGTCGCCCTGGGGCGGGCGATCGTCCGCGAGCCTAAGGTGTTCCTCATGGACGAGCCGCTGTCGAACCTCGACGCCAAGCTGCGCGTAGCCACCCGCGCGGAGCTCATCCGCCTCCACCGCCGGCTCGGGGTGACTACGATCTACGTTACCCACGACCAGGTCGAGGCGATGACCATGGGCCAGCGCATCGCCGTGCTTAACGAGGGCGTAATGCAGCAGTGCGACACGCCGATGAACCTCTATAACAAGCCGGCGAACCTGTTTGTGGCGAGCTTTATCGGCAGCCCCTCGATGAACCTTCTCCCGGCGACGATCGAGGAGCGCAACGGCAAGCTGTGGGTCTCCGCCTGCGGCATGGAGCTGGCGCTTACCGAGGAGCAGAGCGCCGCGGTGCGCGACTATGTCGGCCGAGAGGTTATCTTCGGCGTGCGCCCGGAGGATATCTACGACCGGCGGCTTTCGCTTATCCCGGAGAGAGACGGCAACGTGGTGTGCCTTAACGTTGACGTGATCGAGCCCATGGGCGACCGGTCGATCGTATATGCCACCGCGGGCGACAAAACGGTGCTCGCCAGCGTAAGCGCGGAGTCGTCGGTGCGCGAGGGAGAGCGGTTTGAGTTTCTCGTGGACATGGCCAAGTGCCACGTGTTTGACAAGGACACGGAGCGCGCCGTATTCTAACTTGCCCCGCCAGCAAAAACGCATCTTTTGCTACGCCGGCTTCCGCCATGCGGTGGAGGTCGTTTTCGCTGAAAGAGCGAGGCTGACAGGCGACAATGCGCGACGATAACCACAACAACGGCGGCGTTGGGCCGGAGGACGAGCAGGGGTTCGACGATTACTTCGAGGACGACGCCTCCCACGATCCGGAGGCCTCCTCCCCCGACGAGGGCCCTCGCGAAGCGACCGCCGTTGCCCCCATGGACACGGTGAGCGACGCAGAGATCGGCGAGGATGAGGACGAGCTCCCCGACGACGAGGAGATGGATTTCCTCGACCACTTAGAGATCCTCCGCTGGCACATTATCCGGAGCATTATTTACGTCGCCGTGGGTATGGCCACGAGCTTTTGGTGGATTAAGTACGTCATCCGCGCGATGACCGGCATTTTGGGCGACATCCTCGAGGGCACGGGCGGGGTAATGAGCGAGGGGCCGATTTTCAAGAGCTTTCAGGAGGTCGTCTCGGTATGGATTAAGGCGGCGCTCATTGCCGGGCTGGTTGCCGCCCTGCCGTTTGTGTTTCTTGAGCTGTGGCGATTTATCGAGCCCGCGCTAACCAAGCGCGAAAAGCGCATGGCTATTCCCATCGCCCTAGGCGCGCCGCTGCTCTTTGCCTGCGGAGCGTCCTTTGCCTGGGTCATCTTGCCGTTTATGCTCCGCTTTCTCTATCGCATCGGCAAGAGCATGCTCGGCGAGGCGGGGCTCATTCTTCCCAGCGTGGGGGAGTACCTTAACCTCGTGCTCAGCGTAATGCTCGCCATGGGGATTGTCTTTCAGCTTCCCCTGGTGGTCGGGATTCTCGCTCGGCTGGGGGTAATGAGCAGCGCGTTCCTCGCCCGCCAGCGGCGCTATGCCTATGTCTTCCTCGCGGTGATCGTGGCCATCCTTACCCCCACTGTGGACGCCGTTAACTGGTCGCTGGCCATGGGGCCCATGGTTGTCTTGTATGAGGTGTCCATTTGGGTGGCGCGCATTGTGGAGCCCAAGGAGCAGAAGGCGGGCTAAACAAAGGCTGGCTTGGCGGGCCGGCGAAATCCCCCTCTGGCCATGGAAATCGCCGAGTTTCTCGAGCGCATTCAGCGGGCGAGGGAGTATCAGGGGCAGATTGTCTTTTTGGAGAAGATCCCCGGGCGCTCCGCGCGCTATGGCGAGCCGCGCCTGCCCCTAACCGAGCACGGCCGGCGTATTCTCAAGCAGCTAGGCATCGCGCGGCTCTACACGCACCAGTGCCAGGCGATCGACCTCATTCGCCAGGGCGAAAACGTGGCCATTGTCACCTCCACGGCAAGCGGCAAGACGCTGTGCTATAACCTGCCCGTAATGGAGGAGCTACACGAAGACCGGCGCCTGCGCGCGATGTATATTTTCCCCACGAAGGCCCTCGCCCAGGATCAATTGCGCAAACTGCGCGAGCTGGACGTCGCGCGCGAGCTGTTTTGCGCCACCTACGACGGCGACACGGAGCAGAGCCAGCGGCCGACGATCCGCAAAACGGCCCACATTGTGCTCACCAACCCCGACATGCTCCATGTGGGGATCCTCCCCAACCACAGCGCGTGGGCGAGCTTCTTTGCGCGGCTGAGATACGTCGTGCTCGACGAGGTGCATATGTATCGCGGCGTGTTCGGCTCGCACACGGCGAACATCATGCGCCGGCTGCGGCGCATTTGCCAGCGCTACGGCGCCCAGCCGCAATTCGTCTGCTGCTCGGCGACGATCGCCAATCCGGGGGAGCTTACGGAGAGGCTGCTCGGGACGAAAATGCACGTTGTCGCCGAGGACGGCTCGCCGGCCGCGGCGCGCTATTTTGCCGTATGGAACCCGCCGGAGCTTGTCCGCGGCGAGCAGGCGTTTCGCCGCAGCGCATATACCGAGGCGGCGTATCTTCTCGCTAAGCTCGCCCAGGTGGAGATCCGCACGATAACCTTCGTGCGCGCGCGGAAGATCGCCGAGCTTGTCCTGCGGCGCACGCGAAACATCCTGCGCAACGAGGCGCCGGAGCTGGCGGACAAGCTGATGTCCTATCGCGGGGGCTACCTCCCCGCGGAGCGGCGGGAGATCGAGCGCAAGCTGTTTTGCGGGGAGCTGCTCGGGGTGTGCTCGACCACGGCGCTTGAGGTGGGCGTGGACATCGGCGGGCTCGACGCCTGCGTAATGGTCGGCTATCCGGGCTCCATCGCCAGCCTGTGGCAGCAGTCGGGCCGCGCGGGCCGGGGCGAGCGCGAGGCGCTCACCGTGCTCATCGCGCTTAACTCTACCCTGGACCAGTACGTCGCGCGGCACCCGGAGTTTTTGCTACAAGCGCCCACGGAGCGCGCCACGGTAGACCCGGAAAACCGGTTTATCCTCGCCGGGCATCTGCTTGCCGGGGCGAAGGAGGAGCCGCTGCGCGAGGAGGAGCTGCCCATGTTCGGCGAGGAGACTGGCGGCGTGCTCGGCGTGCTCGCTGAGCACGACCTCGTCGCCCGCCGCGACCGGTGGTATTTCACGGGCGACTTCGACCCCGCCCCACAGATTAACATTCGCTCCGCCGCGGGCCAGGCATATGAGATCGTCAACCTAGAAAACGATGAGCTGCTGGGGACGGTGGACGCGGACTCCGCCTTTTACCACGTCCACCCGGGGGCGGTCTACCTTCACCAGGGAGAGACGTACCTCGTCCAGCGGCTGGACATCGAGGAGCGCCGGGCCTACGTTAGGCCCGCACGAGTTAACTACTACACCGAGCCGCGCTGGCGGAGCGAGGTGCGCGTGGCGGAGAAGCTCGCCGCGCGCACGCTGGGCGAGCTCGAGGTTAGCTACGGCGAGGTCGTGGCCACGGTAACCTGGCACTCGTTCGCGCGGCTGCACGAGCTGGGGGGACACGTGCTCTCCGAGGAGCCGCTGGACCTCCCCCCGAAGACGATCGAGACCTGTGGCCTGTGGTTTGCTCTGCCGGAGAAGCTCCAGCGCATCGTCCGCCGCGGGGGCGGGGACCTGCTCGGGGCGATGCACGCCATCGAGCATGTGTGTATCGCCATGCTCCCCCTCGTCGCCATGTGCGAGCCGATGGACGTCGCCGGGGCCTCGCACCACGCACACCCTGATCTGGGCGCGCCCGCGGTGTTTATTTACGACGCTTATCCCGGCGGGGTGGGGATGGCCGAGCAGGCCTACGAGAGGTTCGAGGAGGTGCTCCAAGCGGCCCTGCGCACAGTAACCACCTGCCCCTGCCAGGCGCCTACGGGCTGCCCGGCGTGCGTGCAGTCGCCCTTTTGCGGCGACAACAACCAGCCCCTCGACCGCGAATGGGCGGGGCGCCTGCTCGAGGAGATCGTCCGTTCCGCGCAGGGGCAATAGCAGGCCGCAGCGCGCCGGCGGGGCGGCTATCGCTTTGTCGCCTGGCGGTCGGTTCGATATAGCGAATAGCGGCCCTGAGCAAAGGCGCGGGTTAAGCCCAGGCGGGCGGCGCACGCTTCGTTCCACCCGCGGCGCGCCTCGTCCGGCCCCACCCAAACCCAGGTTATCCCATGCTCGCGCAAAAGCTTGCGCCGGAATTGGTCGGCAGCCCCGGAGCTAAAAAACCGCGCCGCCTGAACGAGCTTTGAGCGGTGCGCAACGGTTAAGTCGTGGCTGCCCACAAACACGCTCACCCCGCACGCCCCGGGCAACCAAAGCCCCGCGCGCTCAAGCGACATTACGCGTTCGCCATCGGCGGCGTGTGCTGCGAGAAAGCGCAGTGCGGCAACCATGTCGCGCTCGTGGTAAAAGCTCTGCGAGGCGCCCCTTGTTCCCGTAGACAGCGCGGCGAGCCACACCAGCTGTCCCAGGGCGAGGAAGCAGACGAGCGCGGCACGGAGCACGGCCTGGGCCCTGGCCGAGGCCCAGCGCCTGCGCGCCGCGGGCAGCAGGCACTCATAAAAGCCGTCCGTAGCGACGACGGAAAGCGGAATGGCCAGACCCTGCGAAAACCGCCTCTGAAAGACGACTACCCACGGCCAATAAAGCAGCACGGCGCACACGCCGACCCAGGCCCCGAGAAGCAAGTAAACCTCGCGCCGGCGGCGCAGGCGCTCGCGGCTGCCAAGCGCGAGCGCGGAGAGGAAAAGCAGCGGGCCAAAACCGATCGCATACTCCCACACCGGCCCGGAGGTTGTGCTGGTAATGGAGATGTTCCAGTAGCGCATCCAAGGCTCGCTTGCCGTGGCCCAGCGGAAGTAGGCGGCCGGAGGCAGCGCCGCGAGCACGGCGGGGAGCAGCTTAACCGCGCGCCGCGCCTCCTTGTTGCGCGCTAAAAGATACCCGCCCCAAAGCACAAGCGCCGCCGCGCAGGAGACGATGTGATAGGTGTGGGAAAAGCCCAGCGCAAGCATAGCCAGCGCGGCGCAAAGCGCGTGGGGCCAGCTATTGCCCATCGCCGCGGCCGCGGCGCAGGCGAACAGCAAAGCAATTAGCGCCCAGGAAAGGCAAAAGTGGGGGAAGGCGAGCGCGGAGGAAAACGGGTAGGCCTCCGGCATCCATAGGTCGACGCCGCGCACCGCGCTCAGCCCCAGCCCCTGGGCGACCCATCCCAGCCCCGAGCCAAACGCTAGGACGAGCAGGCACAGGCGCCTTCTCTCGCGCTGCGCGAGAAACTGGGCGAGGGCGAAGTAAAACGCGAACACCATTGCCCCGGCGAGCACCACGCGGGCAAGCTGATAGGCGAACATCGAGGACACGCCGAGCGCGCGCGCCAAGCGCCCCGTGGCCAGCCAGAGCAGGTTAGCGTAAACAGCGCGCTGGGGCTCTGTCGTATAGCGGTCCTCAAATAGCCAGCGGCCCTCGCGCGCCTGCTCCGTCCACATGAGGTAGGTGTTTTGGTCGTGGATGTAGCAGTTAAACCCAGAGAAGACCATTCCCCGGGGCGGTGCGAGCTGGCAATAAAGCAGGGGGAGGCTGCTGAGCACGACCACGGCCAGGCCTACCCCAGCGACGAACTGCCACTCTCCCCGCTCGACGTTACCTTGCCCCGGCACGGGCGCTACTCCAACTGCGTGTCGTTGATGTACAGGTGGAAGTCGCAGCCGAGCACGGAAGCCGCCTTGCGGCACATGACCATGCGGTCGAGGAAGATCTCGAAATACTCCATAACGCTTCCCTTGCTCGTGTCGATGACGATCTCCAGGGAAATGATCTTCTTCTCGGGGTCTACGCGCAGGGTCGAGCTTTCCGCGGCATCGTTTATGCGATCGTGAATGTCGTCGGGGATTTGGTTTAGCGTGCGCACGCGCGTCTTGTGGACGTCGGACTTGTCGGCGATAACCACGGCCGCGGTAACGTCCATGGCAGGCATAAGGTCGGCCTCGTGGTTGCCGATGGCCGCGGCGACATCGCAGGCCTTCGCCGGAGGCATACCCAGCTTGCGCAAAAGCTCCAGGGCAATCGCCGCGCCGGACTGCTCGTGGTCGTGCCGGCCGAGGATGTTTCCCACGTCGTGGAGCAAGCCGGCGATGGCCGCCAGCTCCTGCCGCTCCTCGGGATAGCCGAGTTGCGCGAGAATGTCGCGGGCGCGCTGGGAGACGAGCGTGGCGTGGCGCAGGCCGTGCTCCGTGTAGCCGATGGCCTCCATTACCTCGTCCGCCTTGCGCAGATAAATGCGCACCTCTTCGTTTTGCAGCAGCTCGTCAACGGTCATCGTCAGCATCCTCCGCAGGCCGCTGGTGCACGCGCTGTATTTCTTCGGCAAACTCGGCAAAGCGGCCTTGGTCAATCGCCTGGCGCGCGCGCTCCATCAGCCGCAGGTAGTAGTGGAGGTTGTGATAGGTGAGCAGGCGGCAGCCAAGGATCTCTTTGCTCACCGCCAAGTGGCGCAGATAGGCGCGGGTGTAGTTCGCGCATACCTCGCACGAGCAGCGCGGATCGAGCGGCTCCACGCTGCGCGCGTGCCGCGCGTTGCGCATGTTAAGCCGTCCCTCGCTCGTATAGGCCATGGCGTTGCGCCCCAGCCGCGTGGGGAGCACGCAGTCGAACATGTCGCAGCCCAGGGCGATGGCGCGCACGAGGTCCGCGGGCGTGCCCAAGCCCATGAGATAGCGCGGGCGGTCCGCGGGCAGCTCGGCGAGGGTTATCTCCAACAAACGCCAAGTGAGCTCCGGCGGCTCGCCCACGCTCAGCCCGCCGATCGCGTAGCCGTCGAACCCCATGCCGGCCAAGCGCCGCGCGCTGCGCCGGCGCAGGGCCTCGTTAAACGCCCCCTGGGCAATGCCAAACAGCGCCGCCCCGCCCTTCCCCGCGCCCGAGGAGCGCCAATAGCGCAGGGCGCGTTCCGCCCAGGCGTCGGAGCGCTCGCATGCCTCCTCTGCCGCGGCCTCGGGGCAGCCAAAGGGCACGGGCTGATCTAGCGGCATGACGATGTCTGAGCCGAGCGTGCGCTGAATGTCTATCACCTTCTCCGGCGTGAGCCGGCGCTCTTGGCCGTCGAGATGCGAGCGAAAGGTAACCCCGCCGTCGTCCACGCGGCAGAGGGCCTCGAGCGAGAACACCTGAAACCCGCCGGAGTCGGTGAGGATCGGCCTCTGCCAGTTGATAAACCGGTGCAACCCGCCGGCGAGGGCGACGATCTCCTCCCCCGGGCGAAGGTGCAGGTGGTAGGCGTTGCACAGGATAATCTGCGCGCCGATCTCCTCCAGCTCGCCCACGGTCATCGCCTTTACCGTGCCTTGGGTTCCCACGGGCATGAAGGCGGGGGTGTCCACCGTGCCGTGGGGGAGGGAGAGGCGCCCGCGGCGGGCGCGTGTTTTGCCGTCGCTGCTCAGCACGTGGAACGTTACTTTCCACGCACCTCCTCGGCAACGCGGCGCAGTGCCTCAAGCAGCCGGACCATCGCTTGGGGCAGAGGGGCCTCGATCTCCATCTCCTCGCCCGTCGTCGGGTGGGAGAACACCAAGCGCCGCGCATGGAGCACCTGCCCCGGGATCTCCTCGAGCACGGGCGCGATGTGCTCCTCCCACAGCTTCTCGGGAATCTGCCGCGGCCGGCGCCGCCCCGAGCCATACAGCGGGTCGCCGAGCACGGAGTGCCCGATGTGGTGCATGTGCACGCGAATCTGATGCGTGCGCCCGGTTTCGATTTTTACGGAAAGGTAAGAGAAGCCGGGAAAAGTCTCGAGCAGCCGCCAGCGGGTAATCGCCGTCCGCCCCCGGCGGTCAACGTCGACGATGGTCATTTTCGTGCGATTTATCGGGTGCCTGCCGATCGGGGCAACGACCACGCCGTGGTCGTCCTCCATCTCGCCGTAGACTACGGTGAGATAGTGCTTGTCTACCTCGCGCTGCTTAATCTGCCGCTTAAGCTCGTCGAACGCCTCGTCGGTTTTCGCGATGACCATCGCCCCCGTGGTGTCCTTGTCCAGGCGGTGGACGATGCCCGCGCGACGCGTGCCGTCGGCGATGGTGATCCCCGGGTAGCGGTAGAGCAGGGCGTTTACCAACGTGCCCGAGGAGCAGCCGGGCGCGGGGTGGACGACGAGGTCCGCGGGCTTGTTAATCACGACGATGTCCTTGTCCTCGTAGAGGATGTCCAGCGGGATGTTCTCCGGCTTAACCTCGTCCTCTTCGGGCTCGGCCGCGTTAATCTCGATGGTCACGACATCGCCCTTGCGCAGGCGATACGAGGGGCGCTCGATGCTCCCGAAGACGCGGATCTCCCCCTCTTTAATCGCGCGCTGGATGCGCGTTCGCGAGAGTTCCGGAACAACCTGGACCACGAAGCGGTCCAGGCGCATCCCGGCGGCCTCGTTAACGCTCAGCTCCAGCCTCATCGTTGCCCTCCTTGGGAGAAGGCAAACCGTGTGCGCGCTCCGCTTGCTCGGGCAAAAGATCGCGGCGCCGCCGATTGATCGCGAGCACCACGCCGAAGAGCAAAACAAGCAACGCCGAGGCAAACTGCGCCTCGGTTATCCAGCGCCCCCAGAGCTGGGGCAGAAAATATTTTGCCGTTACCCCCTGGCGGAAGTATTCGGTAAATATCCGCGTAAGCGAATAAAGCACGATCCACGAGAAAAACACCTGGCCGTGGTAGCGCTTTCTGCGGAGGAGGGCGAGGAGAATAAAGAACACGGGAAGGTTAATTAGCGCGTCGTAGATTTGCACGGGGTGCGAGGGCGGGGTTTTCTCAAGCAGCGCCCCGGGAAACGCGGGGAACTGGCAGGCCCAGGGGAGGTCCGTGGGCGTGCCGTAGCAGCAGCCGTTGAGAAAACAGCCCACTTTGGTAATCGCGTAGCCCAAAGCGCCGGCGGGCGAGGAAAGGTCGCAGATTTGCAAAAACGGAACATGGTTTATCCGCGCGAACACCCAGCCCCCGAGCATCGCCCCGAGCAGCCCGCCGTGAAACGAAAGCCCGCCGCGGTTGACCATGACCACGTCGGCCACGCTGTGGTAGTCGCGCAGATTAAGCAGCACATAAAGCAGGCGCGCGCCGATTATCCCGCCGATGAGCACGAACAGGGCGAGGTCTACGACCTTGTCCGGCTCGATCTCGCGCGTGCGCTTAAGCCGGGCGTAGGTGAGCAAAATGCCCACAACAAACGCCAGGGCAAGCATCGTGCCGTAGCTATGGACCTTAAACCTGCCGATTTGCAAGAGCACGGGATGCATGACCAATCGCCACCGCTCAGCGGCGCCGACGCAGGGCGAGAAACGGCCGTTGGGCCCTGCGCGGGGCGTCGCCGTCGTTCGCCGCAGAAGCGGGCCGGCGCAGCACGCCCACGCCTCCGCGCACGCGGATGCGCCCCCCGCGCGCGACGCGGGGCAGGGGCTCCTCGCCGCGCTCTGGCGCGGGAAGCACCAGGGCGACGTATAGCCCAACGAGCACCGCGCCCACGGTCACCGCGATGTCGGCCACGTTAAACTGCGGCCAGAAATGGACATCGATAAAGTCTACCACGTATCCGCGGAGCAGGCGGTCGACAAGATTGCCCGCCGCGCCGCCGAGGATCATCCCCAGGCCCAGCGCAGCAAGCCGCGCGCGCGTCCCCATGGCCAGGCCGATCCACAGCAGAAAGACAATCGCCGCGCCGGCGACGAACACGAGCAAGTCCGGCCGGTGGCGCATTACGCCAAACGCTGCGCCGGTGTTCGTTACGTAGCGCAGGGTTAGCCGGCCGCCGAGCAGGGAAATGGTCTCCCCGCCAGCGAGCGCCTGCTCGACCCAGAGCTTGGCCAACTGGTCCGCGAGAAGGACAGCCAGGGCCACCGCGGCAAACAGCGCGCGCTGCCGCTTTGTGCCTCCTCTCACCTGCTACTCACGCCCCGCCTGATGTTCTACGCCGAGCTCGCGCAACACCCCGGCGCAGCGCGCACAGACCTCGGGATAGGACTCGTCCGCGCCAATATCCTCGCGCACAAGCCAGCACCGGGGGCACTTTTCGCCAGCGGCGCGCTGGACAACAACCTTTAGCCCAGCAAACTTCGCGCTCTCCCAGGCCTCCGCCGGCGCCTCGCCAGCGCCGCGAAGCACGACGCGGGAGACGAGCAACAGCTCGGCAAACCCCTCCACGCCGCCCTCGAGCGAGCGGACGATCTGCGCCACCTCGTCGGGCGCGTAAAGGATGACCTCGCCGTCCAGTGGCCGCTTAAACAGGTTTTTGTCGCGCGCTTGCTCGATAGGCCGGTAAATCTCCTGGCGCAGGCGCAGGATTTGATTGTATTTCTCCTCAAGCGCCTCGTCGAGCCACTCCGCGGGAGGCTCCGGCCAATCCGCAAGCTGCACGCTAGGCAGCTCCTCGCTCTTAAAGCGCAGCTGCCAAATCTCCTCCGAGGTAAACGTAAGCACGGGGGCGATTAGCCGACAAAGCGTGTGCAGGATATGCCACAGGGCCGTTTGCGCCGAGCGGCGCGCGGGAGAGTCCGCCAGCTCGGTGTATAAGCGATCCTTGAGCACATCGAGATATAGCGCGCTCATCTCCGTCGCGCAGAACGTGTGGATCGCCTGAAACCCCAGGTGCAGGTCCCACACCTCGTAGTGCTCCGTGACGCGCTGGGCGAGCCGCGCCACGCGCCCCAACGCCCAGCGGTCGAGCTCGCGCATCTTCTCCAGCGGGACCTCGTGCGCGTTGGGGTCGAAGTCGTAGAGGTTGCCCAAAAGAAAGCGGCAGGTATTGCGAATCCGGCGATAGGCCTCGGCCACTTGCCCGAAAATCTCCTCGGAAACGTGCATGTCGCGCTTGCAGTCCACATACGACACCCACAGGCGCAAAATGTCCGCCCCGTAGCGCTCGACGATGTCCAACGGGTCAATGACGTTGCCCAGCGACTTGGACATCTTCCGCCCTTCCATGTCTACGACGAACCCGTGGGTAAGCACCGCGCGATAGGGCGGCTCGCCCGTGGTGGCCACCGCGGTGAGCAGCGAGCTCTGGAACCACCCGCGGTGCTGGTCGCTCCCCTCGAGATAGAGGTCGCAGGGGAAGCCCAGGTCGTCGTTTGCCGCGAGCACGCCAGCGTGGCTCGTCCCCGAGTCAAACCAAACGTCCATAATGTCCTTTTCCTTGCGCAGCTTGGCCGCCGGCGCCCCGCACTGGGGGCAGGCAAACCCAGGGGGGAGAATTTCCTCCGGCTCGCTGACAAACCACGCCCCAGAGCCCCTCCGCCGGAACAGCTCGGCCACGGCGCGGATCGTCTCCTCGGTGACCACGGCGTTGGCGCACTGCTCGCAGTAGAAAATGGGCAGGGGCACGCCCCACGTGCGCTGGCGCGAGATGCACCAGTCCGGCCGCTGCTCCATCATCGCCGTTATCCGCTGGGCGGACTCGGGCGGGAACCAGCGCACCTTGCCCACCGCGGCGATCGCCGGCTCGCGCAGGCGCTCCATGTTAATGAACCACTGCTCCGTCGCGCGGTAGAGCACGGGGTTCTTGCAGCGCCAGCAGTGGGGGTATTGGTGGACATAGTCTGCGGCTTTGAGCAGAAAGCCATGCTCGCGGAGCCAGGCGACGATGTCTGCGTTGGCCTCCTCGGCGTACTTTCCGGCAAACGGCGCGGCTTGCTCGGTAAGCTCGCCGCGGTCGTTAAGCGGGCTGAGGATCTCCAGGCCGTACTTGCGCCCCGTCCAAAAGTCCTCCTCGCCGTGACCCGGGGCGGTGTGCACGCAGCCCGTCCCCTCGTCCATGGTCACGTAGTCGGCGAGGACAAGCAGCGAGTCGCGCTCGGCAAACGGGTGGCGGCAGCGCAGGCCCTCTACCTGCCGCCCGACAAACGTGTCCACGATCTCCTCCGCCTCAACCCCAAGCTCCTCGAGGACGACATGCCACAGCCGCTCCGCCATGACCCAATACTCGTCCCCCACGCGGCCGATGACATACGTCGCCTCGGGGTGAAAGGCAATGGCCATGTTTGCGGGCAGCGTCCACGGCGTCGTCGTCCAGATGACGACATAGACGCGCGCGTCTGCGGGAAGCTTCGGGGAAAGGCGCTTTACCTCGTCGACATAGGGGAACTTGACGTAGATCGAGGGCGAGGTGTGGGCGGCGTATTCGATCTCCGCGTCGGCGAGGGCCGTCTCGCAGTGCCCACACCAGAACACGGGACGCAGGCCGCGGTAGATGTAGCCCTTGAGAAAGATTTTCCCGAAAACTTCGATCTGCCGCGCCTCATACTCCGGTTCAAGCGTGAGATAAGGATGCTCCCAGTCGCCGCGCACGCCCAGCCGCTTAAACTGCTCGCGCTGCACATCAACGAACTTCAGGGCAAACTCCTCGCACTTCTTGCGCCACTCCATCACGCCCATATCGTGGCGGTTTTGGCCCGTGCTCACCATTACCTGATGCTCCAGGGGCAGGCCGTGGGTGTCCCACCCCGGGACAAACGGGCAGTCAAACCCGCGCATTGTCTTGTATTTCACGGTAATGTCCTTGAGGATCTTGTTCTGCGCGGTGCCCAGGTGAATGTCGCCGTTGGCATAGGGCGGGCCGTCGTGGAGGACGAACTTCGGCCGGCCCCTGCGCCGCTCGCGCACCAGGCGATAGATGTCCAGCTTCTCCCACAGGGCAAGGAGGCGCGGCTCGAGCTGGGGCAGGCCGGCGCGCATGGGAAACTCGGTGTGCGGCAGGTTTAGCGTCTTGGAGTAGTCCACCTTTTGCTCACGCTCCCTTTACCGGCAACCGTGGCAACGGGAACTCGCCCGAACGCAGTTCGTCAATATAAAATGGAAGCGGAACACACGACGGGCAGGACGAGGGAAGTGATGGAAATGAAGCGCGCTTTCGTTTTTGCTGCGCTGGCGATAGTTGCGCTCGCCGCCCTGCCCGCGGCAGGGCAGGTGCGGGCGTATCCCGGGCCGGGCTATGTCATTGCCGAAAACGGCCGGCCGGAAAGCGGCAATGTCGTCTATGAGGTAATCGAGCTGAAGTATCTCGACGCGGCGACGCTGGCGCAGATTCTCGGGGGCATCGGGATAAGCATCGAGGGCCGGCCGCTGGGCTACGTTAACCTCGCCCGGCCGCCCTTCCCGCCGGCCTACTACGGCCCCATGCCCTATGGCCGCGGGTTTTACACCCCGCCGCCGGACCCCTACTTCCGGCGCTTTGGCCGGCCGAGCTATGGGTTGTTCGGCGGGTGGTATGGCTATCGGGCGCTGGGCTCGTCCTACGGCCTGGGGCTGGGGTTTGGCGGCTAGGCGGGCAAAGGAAAATCGCCGCTTAGCGCGAATTACTCCCCTGGCAGAACGATCTGCCGCGGGAGTGTTTTTTCCGTGTTGCTCGTTAAGCTGACGCGCACCGAAGACGGACGGATCAAGGCGGAGACCCCTCGTCGCGTAATCGGCTATTTTTCGGATATGGACGAGCATGATGTCGCCGCCTACCTTGTGCAACAGGCGCAGGCCATCGGCGAGTCCATTCGCTTTGTCGATGAGTTCGAACCGCAAGAAGAGCATATTGACTATAGCCGGCTCATGAAGCGTCGGTTTTAGGGTTTTCCGCGTCGCCTACGCGCCCGCGCCGTTTTAGCAGGCCATAGGCCAGGCTGTCCGCGAGCGCTTCCCAGCTTGCCTCCACCACGTCGCGCGAGGCGCCCACCGTGCCCCACTGCGTTTGGCCGTCCGAGGTGGTAATGAGCACGCGCACCTTCGTCTCCGTGCCCTCGGTCTCCGCGAGGACGCGCACCTTATAGTCCACGAGCTCGATTTCGGCGATCTCCGGATAGTGGGGCTGGAGCGCCTTGCGCAGGGCGCGGTCGAGCGCGTGCACGGGGCCCACGCCGGTGGCCACGGTGTGCATCACCTCGTCGCCCACACGCACGCGAATGGTGGCCTCGACGTCCGTGCCTCCGTCGCGCTTGTGGTCGATAATGCGATACTCCTGCAGGGTAAACATCTCCTCGTATTCGCCGAGCTCTTTGCGGGCGAGGAGCTCGAAGCTCGCCTCGGCGGCCTCGAACTCATAGCCCTCGTGCTCAAGCTCTTTCAGCCTGCCCAAAATACGCCGCACGACGGGGTCCTTTTTGTTCAGCGAGGGCTTTAGCCGCTGCAGCTTTTGGACGATCGTGCTGCTTCCCGCTTGCTCGGAAAGCAAAAACCGGCGCACGTTGCCCACGAGCGCGGGCTCGATATGCTCGAACGAGCGGGTGACTTTGGCCACGCCATCGGCATGCGCCCCGCCCTTGTGGGCAAAGGCGCTTGCCCCGACATATGGCTGGCGATGGTCATGGGGGAGGTTGGCCAGCTCGCTGACAAAGCGCGACAGCGCGGTCAGCTGGGCGAGCTTCTCCTGGGGAATGGCGGCCACGCCCTGCTTGAGCATCATGTTCGGGATAACGGTGCACAGGTTGGCGTTGCCGCAGCGCTCGCCATAGCCGTTTATCGTGCCCTGGACGTGCGTCGCGCCAAGCTCCACAGCCGCCGCGGTATTCGCCGCGGCGCAGCCGGAATCGTTGTGCGCGTGAATCCCCCACGGGCAGCGCAGCACAGCGCGGGCCTCGCTGGTGATCTCGTGGATCTGGTGGGGGAGCATTCCCCCGTTTGTGTCGCATAGGACAACGCAGCTTGCCCCCGCCTCCTGCGCGACCTCGATCGTCTTTAAGGCGTAGTCTTTGTTCGCCAAAAAGCCGTCGTAAAAATGCTCCGCGTCGTAAATAACGGTGCGCCCCCGAGCGACGAGGTAGGAGACGGAGTCCTCGATCATCTTAAGGTTCTCGTCGAGCGAGACGCGCAGGACCTGCTCCACGTGAAGGTCCCAGCTTTTGCCGAAAATGGCCACGACCTCGGTTTCCGCCTCAAGCAGCGCGCGGAGCATCTCGTCCTCGGCGGCTTTGCCGCCGCCGCGCCGAGTGCTGCCAAAGGCGGAGATTTTCGCCGTTTTAAGGTTTAGCTTGCGCGCGCGCTGGAAGAACTCGACGTCTTTGGGGTTTGTCGGGTTGGGCCAACCGCCCTCGATATAGTGAATGCCCAGGTCATCCAAGCGCTCGGCGATGCGCAGTTTGTCCTCGAGGGAGAAGGTAACGCGTTCGGCCTGGCAGCCGTCGCGCAGGGTCGTGTCATATACTTCAACCTGGCGCATTGCTCTGCTCTCCTCTCGCCACATGGAAAACGGCGCAGGCGCGGCGATGGTTACACGAAAAAAGCCCCGCCTCCATCGGAGACGGGGCTTGGCGATCCCGCGGTACCACTCCGCTTAGCCGGGCCTTTGGGCCGCGGCTCACTCAGTCGCCACGGGAGCGAGGGTTCTCGCTCCGATGGCGCGCTCCCGCTAACGGTGGAGCATCCGTCAGCGCCTACTGGGCCTCGGGCCGTTCGGGCTGCGACTCCCGGGTGATTTTCGGCGAGAAGCAAGCGCCGGGCTCGCACCATCCCCGGCTCGCTGAGGCCGCTTAGCCTCGCCTACTCGTCCCGTTCACAGTCGTTTTAGCCGCGCAAACTACGCTGTCAACCTCGTTGACAAACACAGGATAGCACGGAGCGAAAACGGTGTCAACGCGTTGCAGCGGCGCAGCAATTCGCGGATCGCTTTGTCCCCGCTGCGCTCGGTTTAGCGCAAGGTCTTTTTCCGCAGGCACAGCGCTTCGGCGGTGCGAGCCGCAAAGAAGCAACGGCGAGACCCTCGCCCACGGCTGCCCCAAAAAGCAGACGTTCGCAACGCGAGGCGACCAGTTGCAGTTTCAAGCCACGCTAGCGCGCGCTGGCGTAGCACACGAGCTTCCCGTCGATCGTCGAGAAATAGAGCCGGCCCTGGGCTGCGGCCATGCTGTCGAACGCAGGCACGCTCTTTAGCTTGTACTCCGCGAGCTTTTCGCCCTTCGTGGACACGACCCAGAGCAGCGCGCCCTCGCTACCCTCAAACGCCGCCGCCTGCCGGGCGAGCTGCTGCTGCGTCTTGGGGTCGCCGAACGTTTTCGCCGCCTGCACCTCGTCCACGACATCGGGGGGACCGGCGAGGAACAGTGCGTCGCCGGCGAGGACCATGGCGCGCACGAGCACAGGTACCTCGAGCGTCCACTCTGTGGCGATGCGCTGCGCCGGCTGCTGGCCCACGCCTCCGCGGCGGCGCTTGCGCGGGAACGGGCTCGTGCCCAAGGGCACGAGCTCCGGCTGCTTTGTTGTGGCGAAAAGCTGATATTCCATGGGCGTCGTCCAGCGGTAGTACTGCGGCTTGCGGCCGTAGCCGTAGACGTGCGTGTCGTCAAAGACAAGCGGCCGCCCCGCAGGCACGAACCGCCCCGCCTGGTAATAGCCGCCCGCGCCGGACTTAAACACCCGGCCGTAGATCCAATACGAGCGATGCCACCAGATGTCGTCGAGGAAGCCCGTGGGGCTGAACAGGTGCACCCCGGGGCCTTTTTGCGCTTTGACGTCGAGCGTGGGAAGCTCGAGCTCCTGCCGCTCGCCGGCGAGGTCAAATCGTTGGGAGCGCATGTAAACAAACTCGCCGTCGCAAGAGAGAATGTCCGGCAGGGCCACGGGCATGTTCAAGCCCTTGATCATCACCTGCAGGTTGTCGCGCGTGCCGGGAACGCGCTCGTCAATGACCTTCTCGCCCACCAGCTCCCCCGTGTTAGCGTTAATGCGCAAAAGGCGCATCCCGCCATCGAGGAACGCCGAGCGCCCGGCAACGCAATACACCACGCCATCGTGGACAAGCACGCTCCCGTGCACCGGCCACACGGACTCTACCTGCTGAAACGAGACCAGGCGCAGGTCCGCCGGCGCAGCACGGAAGCGCCAGACAAGCTGGCCGTCGCTTGCCCGCAGGCAGTAGACATAGCCATCGGCCGAGCCAAACAGCACGCGCCCCCGCCAGATGGTCGGCGGCGAATCGACCCTCCCGCCCGCGACAAACCGCCACAGCTCGCGGCCGCTGTCTGCGGCAAAGGCGTAGACGGTGTGCGTATCCACCGAGGCGAGGAAAACCTTGCCCTCGGCGACGACGACGCTGGACAGCTTCCCGCCGAGCTTCCTCTCCCAAGCAAGGCGAATTTGCGGAGCAAGCGCAGTCCGCGCGCAGCCGCTGCGCTGCTCGTCGCAGCGGTAGGTGGGCCAGTCCTCGGGCCCCTCCTGCGCGGCAAGCTGCGCGCCATATGCCGGCCCGCGCTCAAGCCGCTCCTCGGCCAGCCCCGCGCGCACGAGCCGCCTGCGCGAGGGCGAAGCGGGGGCAAGCGCGTTAAACCCATAGAGCTTGGCCTCGATGTAGCACGCGCAAGGATGCGGCGGATTGTAGACCATGCCGTTTGCCGGCATTATCCCATATAGGCACCCGCCGCGCACCCAGTGGTGGCAAATCCAGTGCTCCGCCTTGGGGTCGACGAACTCGATGCCCGTGCGCGAGGTAAGAATGTAGCGCTCGGTGGCCTTCGCGCGATAGCAGCGATGGTGGAACCAATGCGTCTCTACGTCGGGCAGAAACCGCTTTTTAATCTCGCCGGTGTGCGGATCGCGGCCGATCATCTCGCCGGAGTGCGTCCCGAACGTCGTCGCCGGCGTCCATACTAGGCCTTGCAGGACAAGGATATCCTCGGGCGACTTATAGCCCGAGGGCGGGTGCTCCGCAGTCCACAGCAGCTTCCCCGTCTGCGCGTCGAAGGCATACATTGTATTAGTTCCGCCGCCCGCGTTGCGCGTGTCGGGCTCGACGCTGCCCCCGGAGTAGAGAACAACGCCGTCGTAGACGACAAGCGTAGGGCCGAAGAACGTGGGGATCTCCTTGCGCCGCTCTACAGGCGGGGTATGCCAGATCTCGGCGCCCGTGGTGCGGTCGAGGCAAACGATCTTCTGCCCGTCATCGAAGTAAACGTGCTTGCTGTCTGCGGCGAGGCTCATGGGCAAGACGTCGGGCATGGGCTTGTCCCAGAGAATTTTTCCCGTGTCCGCTTCCACAGCCATCACGCGGCGCGGACCCTCGACGAAGGTATAGCGGTATTCTGCGGGGTTTGCTGGCTGCTCAAACGGGTTGTCATTAACTACGAGAAAGAGCACGCCGTCGGAAAAGATAATCTCCTCGGTATTCTCAGACCGCGGGTAGACGCGCACCGTCTTGCCCGTGGCGGCGTCGAGCGCGGACACCGGCGCGTTTAGCCCGAGGGTGACATATACGCGATCGCCCACCGCGACGAGCCGCCGCGTGAGCTGCGCCGGCCCGCTTTTTAGCCGAAACATTTGCGTATGCCACTTGGCGATCGGCCGCTTCCAAAGGATCGTCCCGTTAAACGCGTCGCGCGCTACGAGGAACCACTTCGAGGGGAGCTCGATGGACAGCGGCGAGGCGTGGTCGAAGATGTAAAACACTCGTCCGCCTGCGGAAACCATGGCGCTGATCGACGACATGTGGTCGTGGTGGCGCGAATAGCGTGGGCCGCCGATCCACTGCAAATGCCGCGGGGGACCGATCACGGTGTCTTGCGCGACGGCGTTGTTTGTCGCGTCGTGCAGGTAGTGCGTCCACTCGTCGATCTCCGCCGGGCGCGGCTTTACCGTTTTGCTCCACGCGCGGCCCCTGCGCACGTAGGCCACGCCGTTGGGGGCAAGCACGCGCAGCACCTCGCTCATGGACACCTGCCCCAGGTCCTCGGCGACGACGAGGTTAACCAGGTTGTCCACATATGGCAGGCGCCTGCCCGCAAGCCGGTCCACAGCGACCGGGCCATAGAGCCCACGCGAGAGAATGTACTCGCGCGCCTTTTGCACATTGCGCGGGTCGGCGTCGAGGCCGT
Source organism: uncultured Armatimonadia bacterium (assembly GCA_964565895.1). Taxonomy (GTDB): domain Bacteria; phylum Armatimonadota; class Zipacnadia; order UBA1398; family CAZMGT01; genus CAZMGT01. Next base: position 3,906 of record CAZMGT010000037.1, on the reverse strand, counting down.
GGACGAGGTAGCTGTCGCTGGCGCGCAGCGCCGCGGTCAGCTTACCGTCGCCGCAGCCGAGGTGGACGATAAGGCCGCCCGTGACGCCCGTTTCGCGCAGGATCTCGCGGGCCAGGGCTTGGCTGGTGTCTGCCCCGCCCAACAGCGCCTGGGCGGCGAAGGCAGCCAGGAACAGTGCAACAAGCACGCATGCCACGGCAAGCTTTGCTTTCATCTCGCTCCCTCCCCGGGCGCGCGGCAGGGAATGGCCAAAACACCATCGTCCGCCGGCAACATTTGCTATTCGTCGGCGTTGGGGAAAACTCCTTTGCTTGTGCTCCGCGCGGCTGCGGGCTCTCTTGCGCTCGGAGCAAGGAGAGCGCGGGGGAGGCGAGGAAAAGAGCAGTTGCTATCGGCAAAACAAAGGCGGTGGAGGGCAAGCAAATGCAGCGCAAGAGCCTTCGACGGCGAGAGTTTTTGAAGCAAATCGGCGCAGCGGCGCTTAGTGGCGCGTGGTTGGCGGAGACCGCGCGCGCCGCGGATGCCCCGCCGAACGTCCTCGTTATCCTCACCGACGACCAGGGCTGGGGCGACCTTAGCGTGCATGGCAACTCTAACCTGCATACGCCGAACATCGACTCGCTGGCCCGCGATGGGGCGCTGTTTGAGAGATTTTTCGTCTGCCCGTTGTGTGCGCCCACGCGCGCCCAATTTCTCACCGCGCGCTATCATCCGCGTGGCGGTGTGCGCGGGGTAACGAGAGGCGCGGAAAGGCTTAACCTGGATGAGAAGACGATTGCCGAAACATTTAAAGCCGCGGGTTATGCCACCGCGGCATTTGGCAAGTGGCACAACGGCACGCAATATCCCTACCACCCCAATGCGCGGGGTTTCGACGAGTTTTACGGCTTTTGCTCCGGCCACTGGGGGCAGTACTTCGACCCCGTGCTCGAGCACAACGGAAAGATCGTTCGCGGGCGCGGGTACATCGCGGACGACCTGACCGATCACGCCCTTGCCTTTATCGAGGAGCACAAGAGCGAGCCGTTTTTCTGCTATCTCCCCTACAACACACCCCACTCGCCATTTCAAGTGCCGGACGAATACTGGAATCGGTTCGAGGACAAACCGATAAGGCTGCGCTGCCGCGAACCGCAAAAAGAGCGGTTAGATGTCACCCGCTGCGTCCTTGCCATGTGCGAAAACCTGGATTGGAACGTAGGGCGTCTGTTGCGCAAACTCGACGAGTTGCAGTTAGCCGACAACACTATTGTGGTGTACTTCAGCGACAACGGCCCCAACAGTTGGCGCTGGAATGGAGGAATGAGGGGGAGAAAGGGATCGGTAGACGAGGGCGGCGTGCGCGTGCCTTGCCTGGTTCGCTGGACGGGGCATATTAAACCGGGGACGATAATTAGCGAAATTGCCGGCGACATCGACTTGCTTCCCACCCTCGCGGAGATGGCCGGCATCCCAATCATCGGCGACAAGCCGCTGGATGGAAAGAGCGTTGCCCCCTTGCTTCTCGGGACAGCCGCGGAGTGGCCGGACAGGATGATCTTCGTCAACCAAGGCAACCGCGTTAGCGTGCGCACCCAGCGGTTTAGGCTAGACAACGCAGGCCGGCTTTACGACATGGTCGCCGACACCGGCCAATACCGCGACGTCTCGGGCAAGTATCCCGAGGTCGCCAAGAAGCTGCGCGACGCTGTTCAGCGCTGGCGGGAGGAGGTTCTCCCCAAGGGGCCGGATACGCGCCCATTTCCTGTGGGATACCGGGAATTTCCTACGACATTTCTCCCCGCGCGCGACGGCGTGCCCTTTGGCAACGTCAAACGCAGCGCAAAGGCGCCAAACTGCTCGTTCTTCACAAACTGGATTAGCGCCGCGGACAAGATGACCTGGGATATCGAGGTGGCCACGCCGGGCGACTACGAGGCATTTGTCTACTACACTTGCCCGAGAGACGACGTGGGGTCGATCGTCGAGCTGAGCTTTCGGGGAAATCGCGTGCGCGCCACTGTTTCCGAGGCCCATGATCCACCGTTGATCGGTGCGGAGTACGACCGCGTGCCGCGCGGTTCGGAGTCATATGTAAAGGACTTCCGCCCGCTGAGATTAGGCGTGCTAAGGCTGGAAAAGGGGCGGGGAACGCTTACGCTTAGAGCGGTGAAAGTTGCACGGAAGCAGGTAATGGATGTGCGCGCAATTGTCCTGAAGTTGCTCTAAGGGCCGCGGAAACTAAACATTTCAGGAAAGTATTGTGGTATCGCGGGGCAAGGCGGCGGTCTTTTCTGGAAAGTATCGTAGTGCAAGCGAAAGAAGTGTTGTGGTAGGAGGGCCTGTTAGCCTGCGCTGGAAAAGAAAAGCTGTGCTAAAATCCCCGCGAGGGGCGGAAGTATTAGTGTGCTGGCCAGGCGCATTAGGGTAAACTTCCACCCGATAACCCCCACCTCGAGGGGAAGCCGGCTTAGCCCCCACACCGACCAGCCGGCGAGGAACGCGACCACCGTAGCAACGCTCGCCCCCGCGCGAAACAAAGCCGCAGCGAGGGGAAGGCACACATATGGCCCGCCCGTGACCAGGCTGCCGGCAACTGCCCCGATAAAGATCCCGCGCAGGCCCGATTCCGCACCAACCCAGCGCGAAAGTACCTCCGTGGGCAAGAGCACCTGCACCAGGCCCGCGGCGAGAAGCGAGAAGAAGAGCAGGGGCAGGATTTCCGCCGTTATCGCTGCCGTGCGGCGCAGGCCCGCTTCGTGCTGCCCCTTGCTATATGCCAGGCCAAGAAGAGCGCAGGCAAGCGCGGCCATAACCAGCGTGGGAATGAGCATTTGTATGGGCCTCCTTTGTGCTTTCGTTTGCCGCTTGATGTCGTTGCCACAAGGCGCCAACAGCATCCCCTCCAAACGGCCTTTGGCTCGTCTCCCGCGCAGGGCTTGCGGGCCGCGTGCAGCCAAAGGCGCGGGGCGGCGCTTAGGCGGCGGGCCTGCCGCTCCCCTCAGCCCGCAGCCCGTTCACGCGCCGCGGCGACCAGGGCGAGAAACGGCCGCAGGTGTTCCTCGTGCGAGTCAAACAACGCCTCGGGGTGCCACTGCATGCCCAAAACAAATCGCTTTTTCGGGTCGCACAGAGCCTCAACCAGGCCATCCGCGGCCGTGGCGCATACCTTAAGCCCGCGACCGACGTCCTTTACGCCCTGGTGGTGGGTACTGTTTACGCCAAGCTCCGCCGCGCCGTAGACGCGATGCAAAAGTGTTCCCTCGACCACGGAGACGGAGTGCGCCGGCTCGCCGCGCCTGTCGGAGACGGAGTGGCTAACTTTCCCGCCCAGGGCTTCGGGCAGGTGCTGGTGCAGCGTGCCGCCGTAATGGACGTTTAGCTTCTGAAAGCCCGCGCAAATGGCAAGCAGGGGCAAGTCGCGCTCGAGCGCCGCGCGCATCAGCGAAAACTCCGAGCGCTCCTTTTCCGGGTTGGGATCCTGCGTCATGGGGTGCCGCGGCGCGCCGTAGCGCGCAGGGTCGAGGTCTTGGCCGCCGGTGAAGATCAGCGCCTGGACGATGTCCAGCACCTGCGCGCTTATTTGCTCAACCTCGCCCTCGCCAAGGTGGCCGTAGATGGGGACGATTATCGGAAGACCGCCAGCGCGGAAGACGGCGCGGACATACCACTCAAAAGCAAACTGCGTTTTCGCGCCGCTGCGCTCGGCCTGCCGCGCGGTTATCCCAACCACCGGAGGGCGCGCCAAGGGAAAAAATCCCTCCTGCGCGGAAAATTCGCCTTCCTTGCTGAGGTATTCAGGCGCCATGGGCGGCCGTCCTTCACACACGCGTGGGAAGAAGCCGCGCGCGCTGGGGGAAGGTCCGCGCCAGGCGCGGCAGAAGCAATTTTTCGGGCGCTGCTCTGGCCAAACAAGCGCAGGGCATG